>CAIZEI010000001.1 GCA_903931945.1 uncultured Hyphomicrobiales bacterium
ATGGCGATCGTGGACATCATCCCCGCCGCCAGACACGTCTCTGCCGCGACAGTCACCGATGCAAGCCCCTGAATCGGCCAGCCTGTTCCCGGATTCAAAAGGTGGCTATAGCGGCGTCCCCCCGCTTCCCATCCTCGTTCAGAGTCTTGATGCCAAGCTCGCACGATGACCTGTTCGCCGAACGCAATAGCCAGGTTTTTGAGTGTCGACTGGGCTCAACCGCCAACCCATGCCGAGGTAGGTCTCGATGCCTGCATGGAGGCGCGAGCTTGCTATGGCGAGGTGAATGCGCTCATGCAGCCCTGTTCATGGCGCCGCCGCAATGTGTTGAAAAGTCGAGTTCCGAAGCCGGCTTGGGTCGAGCAAACAGGTAGCCTTGAACTGTTGTGCATCCTGCCGCACGAATAAGTTCAAATTGCTCCTGCGTTTCAATACCCTCTGCGACGGTCGTGAAGTTGAGGCTCCGCGAAAGCGCCACAACCGCAGCGACAATGGATTCGCTGCGAGAACTCGTCGCCATGGCGACAACAAAGGACCGATCGATTTTGACAACATCGAACGGGATGGTCCTCAGATAGCTCAGCGAGGAATAACCAGTGCCAAAGTCATCAAGGGCGATCCGCACGCCGAGCGCGCGTAACTGTTCAAGAACCATCAGGTTCTCGTCGGTATGCTCCAGGAGAGTTGATTCAGTGATTTCAAGGGTCAAACGGTTTGCCGGAAATTGTGTTGTCACAAGAGCATTGCGTACAATTTCAACGACCTGACCGTTCTTGAATTGAGTCGGTGAAAGGTTGACGGCGACACTGGTGTTCGAGGGCCATCGCATTGCCTCCGCACACGCCGTGTTCAAAACCCATTCGCCAAGCTGATTTATGAGGCCCGTTTTTTCAGCTATTTTGATAAAGCGGTCAGGCGGAATCATGCCATGCTGCGGGTGACGCCACCTGACCAATGCTTCGGCGCTTACGGTCTGCAGCGTCTTCACGTTCACGACAGCTTGATAGTGGAGCTCGAATTCTTCCGCCATGAGCGCCTGGCGTAAATCAAACTCCAGTGCGCGTTCGACCCGCAACGCGGAATCCATCTCAGGATTAAAAAAGCGCACGCAGCCACGTCCCGCTTCTTTGGCCTGATAAAGCGCCAGATCAGCGTGTCGCTGCAGCACGGGACTGTCAGCGCCGTCTTCTGGCGCTATCGCGACGCCGATACTTGCGTAGGCATGGATTATGAACCCATCGATTTCGACGGGTTCTTGAAGCGATTCCAGAATTCTCTGTGCGAGGCGGTCTGCGCTATCTCTCGCGCCGTCTCCACAATCCAGCAGGATCGCGAATTCATCGCCCCCGATGCGAGCAACTGTATCAACTTCGCGGACGGCGGCGTGAAGGCGACCGGCGACAGCTTGCAGGAGCCTGTCGCCGACCTGATGGCCAAAGTTATCATTGACGACTTTGAAATCATCAAGATCGATCAGAAATATAGCGCATTCCCGTCCACTGCGCCGCATATGCGCAAGGGCTCTCTCGGTTCTTTCGTGGAGTACTGTTCTATTGAAGAGCCCTGTCAAAACATCGTTGCGCGCGAGGTAAGCAATCTTGTCCTCCGCACGCTGACGATCGGTGATGTCTTCGTGAACACTTAACCATCCGCCATCTGGCATGAGATTGCGGGTCTTACTGATCACTCGTCCATCCGGGAACCGCTCGATAACCCGTTCGTCTGCTGGGGCTTCCATCGCTCTCACACGCTCCGCGATGTATTTTTCAGGGTCCTCGCCCAGATAGACGCCTCGCTTGGCGCTCATTTCCAGAATTTCGCGCATTGTCATACCGGGTATGATTTCGCCATCTTTCAATTTGTATAACGCGACGTATTGGCGATTTGCGATAACGATCTTTTGGCGTTTGTCATAGAGGGCCACGCTTTGGGGCATTGTGTTCAGGGCGGTGTCCAACGTCGCCAGCGCCTCTTTAAGTTTTTCGCTCTCCATGGCCCTCGCTTGTGCGAATACCAATTCGCAAAACGTCAGATATGCCCGCCGCAGCAAAACAACCACCGCAAGCGCCGCCGCCGCAATAAAAACAACCAGCATGGAATCAAAGACAAAGACGGTTGCCGTTATGATCGCGGAGGCAAGCAGCATTGCCGCCAGGACGATAGGCAGGAAGATCGACAGGATAAAACGCCGTAAAACCGCGTGGTCGGCAGTATTCACGCAGGCGTTCATCGTCGCAATTCCCTTGGTCATCAGTTCACCTAGCGTAAGTCTTTCTAAGAGACTGAATTATATAATGATTAAGATTAAGTTCCGCTCCTTTGGAAGTCCATTCCGGACGGGGTTCCGGTCTGCCCGATATGCGGCAAGGCGCTGGCGCGTCCCCGTTGTTGCGAGTCCCCCTGACCAACGCGCGACAGTCCATCCCGCTCATCGGTTGACGGAAACCTTGCCATAGAATTGGATGCTGCCTGCTCCTGTTGCCACCAGGCGGGAGACGTTATCATGCGTGGCAACAAGCTTGCTCAAATAATGGCGCTTGGCGAGAGCGATGACTGGCTCATGGACGTCGCCAACGCGATGGAGTCCGAAAATGGCTTGATTGGGGTCCATGGATCGGCGACGGCGGCGTGATGGCGTTGACCGGCTTTGGAATAGAAAATCTGATCGAACTCATCAAAATTCACAAAAATGATCCGACCCTGCTGAAACGCTGGGACGGCGCAAAATAGACATCCCGTGGCCGACGACGAAGATCCATCCCAATGAGTGCTCCAAAGCGCGGCATGGTTTGCCCTGATGCGCGCTATGGGGCTGGGTTTCAATGGTGGAATCGACGCGCATTCCGGGACTGCGGCGTCACGGCCAGGCGTCGGCGCGGTGAGTTATCCGCGCAAATCGCCGTGTGTGGGATATTTTGACGCTCCAGTTCACCCAATAAACGACCACCCGTGAGCCGGGCCGAATGCATCTCGCCTCGCGCGAGGCCAAAATGATAAGGCCAAGCTAGGTGTGGGCGCAAATGTGGGGCTGGTATCTTCAAATGATCTCAAGTTATTGATATTATTCGCAATAATATCAATATATGGCGCGCTCGGAGAGATTCGAACTCCCGCCCCTCGGATTCGAAGTCCGATGCTCTATCCAGCTGAGCTACGAGCGCCTGAATTGAGTTGCCTAAATCGCCCCTTGATAGCGCCTTGCGGGCTTGCTGCGCAAGCGACCGGATGAAGCGATTGGAATACAACTCTCGACCGCAGGCTTTGCGGGCGCTAAAGACCGTCCGCAGACCTGACTTCAGATGTCTTGCGCTTCCACGGAAACGACATGTTGAGCGACAATGAACGCAAATCCCGCGCGGCGTTGGCCTCCGTTTTCGCCAGCGCGCTTCTGACATTGGGGAAACTGGCCGCCGGACTTCTGTCCGGCTCACTGGCGTTGCTGTCTGAAGCAGCCCATAGCCTGATCGATACCGGCGCGACGCTGATGACCTATTTCGCCATTCGCGCCTCGTCCGAGCCTGCAGATGAAGAACATCAATATGGGCACGGCAAGATCGAGGCCGTGGCTGCGCTGGCGGAAACGGGGCTGCTGATCGTATTGGCGGCAGGCGTGCTGATCGAGGCGCTGCGCCGGCTGATGGGTCACGAGTCCGGAAACATTGACGCCAGCTGGCCAGTCTTCATCGTGCTTGCGATCGCCATAGTTGTTGATTTCATCCGCTACCGCTCGCTCCGCAAAATAGCCCGGGAGACCGGCAGCGACGCTCTGGCTGCGGACGCCCTGCATTTTGCCAGCGATCTGATCGCGTCGACCTGCGTCATGCTCGGCCTGATCGCCAGCGCCTATGGGTTCAGCCAGGGCGACACAGTCGCAGCGATTGCAGTCGCCGTGTTTATCGCAATAGCGGGATGGCGGCTGGGAGGAAGCACCATCGACACCTTGCTCGACCGCGCTCCGGAGGGATTGACCGATCGGTTGAGATCGCGCGTTGAGGCGGTCGGAGGCGTTGTGGGCGTGGGTTCGCTCCGGTTGCGCCCGGCAGGCGGGCGGATCATCGGCGAATTGGGTATCGACGTGCCCCGTACGATTCCGCTCGAACGTGTGACCGCGATCAGGCAGGATGTGACGCTGGCCATCCAGCGCGAGGCGCCTGAGGCTGACATTGTCATCACCGCGAATCCCGTGGCGCTCGACGATGAAAGCGCGCTTGAACAGGTTCTTCTGATTGCCGCCCGTCGCCGCGTCCCCGTGCATCATGTCACCATTCAGGAAATCGACGGCGTCAAATGCATCAGCTTCGATGTCGAACTGGATGGGCAAATGCCTCTTGGTCGCGCCCACGACATTGCCAGCGCCCTTGAGGACACGCTCCGTGCAGAACTCGGCGGCGCTGTGGAAATTGACAGCCACATCGAACCTCTGGAAGTCCAGGAATTGACAGGACAGGACGCCGATCCCGCGCTTGCCTGTGCAATCGCACTGGAGTTGTCTGCGCTTGCCGCCAAGGGCGCCGTTCTGCGCGACGTGCATGAAATTCGTTCGCGGGTGACGTCCCAGGGGCTGGTCGTCAATTACCACTGCCACGCCGATCCCACTCTGACGGTCAACGAGGTGCATGAGGCTGTCGACAGTGTCGATCATGGCATGCGCCGGCGCTTTGCCGAGATCGCGCGCGTGGTGGGCCATGCTGAACCGCCCGGACATTAAATTTGCTTCCGGGCGGATTCTCTGATCCGCTCGACTGTCAATCATTCTTTATTTTCAGGTCCCCGGAATGCCGCCAGCGCAACAGCGAAAGCCCACCATTATTCTGGCGGCGGCGTTTCTGACGCTCTTTATCAACGGCGGGGCGCGCCACGCGATCGGCCTGACGCTCCGGCCTATGGTCGAGGATCTCGGCTGGCTACGGAGCGATCTTGGTTCAGCGGTTGCAATTTTTCAGGTCTTCACCGCTTTTGCCATGTTTCTGTCGGGTCGGGCGATTGACGCGCTGAGTCCACGCACGGTGTTATGCGGCGGATTGCTGCTCTGCGGACTCGCCATTGGCGCCATGAGTTTCGTCACGCAGCCGTGGCAGGTCCTTGTGTTGTTCGGCGTCCTTTACGCCATTGGCAATGGCGTGTCGGGTGTCGTGCCCGTCGCTGTCATGGTCTCGCGCGCCTATCCGGCTGGCGCGGGCGCGGCCAGCGGCATCGGCATCTCAGGGATGAGCGCGGGCCAGTTTTTCATCATCGGCGCTCTTTCCTACGCGCTTGCCACCACCGGTTGGCGCGACGTCTTCTTATGGGCGGGAGCCGCTCATTTGCTTGCGCTCCCGGTCTTGTTCTGGGCGATTCCCGGCGGCGGCGACACTGCAATCAAAGTCGGAGCCGCCGCCATCGGATTGACAATGCGCGATGCGATGCGCACGCGACGCTTCTGGATATTGACTGGCGTATATGCAGTTTGCGGATTCGATGATTTTTTTGTCACCACTCATGTCGTCGCGTTTGCGCTGGACAGCGGCCTGAAGCCCGTGGTCGCCGGAAATCTCCTCGCAATCATGGGGGTGACAGGATTGATCGGCGTCATCGCGGCGGGCTATTGGGGAGACCGGTCGGGTCCGGCGCCCGCGACAATCGCCGCTTTTGCGGCGCGAACAGCTGTCTTTGCGTTGGTTTACATGGACCAGTCGCCGCTTTCGGCGACCATTTTCGCCCTCGTGTTTGGCTTGACGTTCCTCATGACGGCGCCGCTCACGGTGCTTTTTGTCCGCAATGCCTTCGGCATTGCTCATCTTGGGGCCATAGCTGGCCTCGTGACGATGGTTCATCACATTTTTGGCGGCATCGGAGCGTGGCTTGGCGCCGCTGTCTTCGATCGAACCGGCCACTACGACGCCGCTTTCGCCATCGCGTGCCTGGGATCGTTGCTGGCGCTGGTTCTCACCATGATGATGCCGGCCAAAAATCCCGCCGTCGCATGACGCTCTGAATCGATGCGCGACAACAGAGCGCACAATGATCCTGTCTGGCGGAAGAATCGACGACACCCCGCTTTTCATGCAAACTCGCCCTATCCATGAGAGATCACGCAATGACAGCTACGCCCGCCCGCGCCCCGGTTCTTCTGGCGGATTACCGCCCGACCGATTATCTTATCGACAAGGTTGATATCGATTTTCGCCTGCATCCAACCGCCGCACGCGTGGTCGCGCGCCTGTCTATGCGGCCTAACCCCAAAGGAATTCCCGGCGCCTTGCTTCGGCTCGATGGCGACGGCGTCACGGCGCTTCGTATTGAACTGGATGGCGCGCCTCTGGATTTGGCGCTCGCACGCCCGGAGAGCCTCACGATCGAAGCCCCGCCGGCCCGGCCTTTCGAACTCGTCATCGAATCGCAGGTCAATCCCGCAGGCAATACGCAACTCAGCGGTCTCTATCGTTCAGGTTCAGCCTATTGCACGCAATGTGAGGCGGAAGGGTTTCGCCGCATCACGTATTTTCTCGACCGCCCGGATGTGCTCAGCGTGTTCACAACGCGCATTGAAGCAGAACGAGGGGAGGCGCCAATTCTTCTAGGCAATGGCAATCGTGTCGCTCACGGCGACATTCCCGGAACATCCAGACACTACGCCGTCTGGTTCGATCCGCACCCCAAACCATCCTATCTCTTCGCTCTTGTCGGTGGCGACCTCGGCGTCATCCAGGATCATTTTCAAACCATGCGCGGGCGTTCGGTTCAACTTGCCATCTATGTCGAGCACGGAAAGGAAGCCCGGGCGCATTACGCAATGGATGCGCTCAAACGATCGATGAAATGGGACGAAGAAAAATTCGGTCGCGAATATGATCTCGATGTCTTCAACATCGTCGCCGTGTCGGATTTCAACATGGGCGCAATGGAAAACAAGGGCCTGAATATTTTCAACGACAAATATGTGCTGGCGTCGCCGACGACCGCAACAGACGCCGACTATGCGGGAATCGAAAGCGTCATTGCACATGAATACTTCCACAACTGGACCGGCAACCGGATCACGTGCCGTGACTG
>CAIZEI010000002.1 GCA_903931945.1 uncultured Hyphomicrobiales bacterium
TCCCGCGCCGCGCCGGCCTTGGCTTCGATAAAATCCATATCCTTTGGCGTCAACGACAGCGCTTTCCAGTCGAGCCCGCCTTCCAGCAGCAAGGGCCGACCGGCGTTGCGCGGGCCCGAAAAACTCTCCTCAAGTTCGGCCTTCAGGCGCTCGAATTGTTCATCGCTCAGCGTTGAGCCCTGCGGCCCGGCATAGACGAGCGCGCCCGAGGGCCGCGCTGAATTGTCGAGCAGCGCCTTGGTCCAGCCGGAGGCCGCGTTGTGCACATCGACCGGCGTCTGCGCCGCGCCCAATTCGGTTCACCAAATCCTCAGAGATCTCACTTGCGTGGTGTGCAACAATTATCCCGGAAGACATCGACGTCGAGAAGCGCCTGGCCGGTTAGAACTCTTTTTAGAAAGTCCTTAATGTTTGAACTGAGTTCTGGCGCAGTGGTCAACGGCGGGAGCGCTGCTTGAATGCGAGGATCGTCATAATGTTCAATCAGTAGGCTGGAAAATTCGAGCGTTGGTGCAATAGCCAGATCAATTTCATGTGGCAAAAGCTTTCCCGCGCGCAACAGGCCCATCATTCCACCGATGAAGGCAAGGTATCCCGGAACATCCGACTTATGCATCGCGAGGATCGAGATCATCCGTTGTTGATAGGTGTGTCCGGATTCCGACAAATAGGCGATGCAATCGATCAGGTTCGCATTGCCCCGATTCGATAAAGTCTGGAATTCCGGGCTAGCCAAAAGAAAACTCTTCGAAAGGGATCCCTGAAACTCACTATCCGTGCGCAGGACACGTTCCGCGAAACTCACGCGGTCCTGCAAAGAATTTTCCTGCGCACGAACGTCCATGGATATGGCGCTATAAACAATTACCGCCATGAACGATAATAGCATTCGGAACATCGTATCTCCTCAGGGCTGCGGCGACCACCGCCGGAACACCAGTGGACCTCTCACCAAATTTGCCGGGCCCAAATTTTCAGGCATTGCCTTCCACACAATCAATCCATGTGTATCATCCGGATTTCCCGTTCCGGTTCCAATCACCGTATTGTTCGATCCCACGATCATGACGTGCCCACTTGCATCACCATAAGCGATTTTTTGCGCGACAACATCTCCGGCTTGCGGGGCCCGCCCTGGACCCAGTACGGTCCAGCCTGGGATCGAATAATTGGGGTCTGCCCATTGCTCGGCCAACGGCGGATACCCGTGGAGCATGCCATTCGGCAAACCTGGGCTTGCCCCTGCAGCGGTAGTCATATCATAAACGAACAAATTGCACTTGTTCGACGGGTTGGGATAGTTGCCATTCGCAACATCGTCAGACCATTTTTCAGAACCTACGTTGCTTTGCGCATTTGCGGCGATTTTGGCTCGCGCTTCCTGGGTTTGTGCGAGCGCATCCTCGGCGCTTGGCGCTGGAACCCGGGCCATAGCCGGGATAACTGACGCTTCAGGCCCTGCATCGCTCGTCAAATTTGTGGTGGTCTCGTCAAGCGCCAGTCGGATAGGTTTTGGCGCGGGCGGGTCAACCGGCGCGGAATTGTTCGCGGCTGGCGCAACGGTCGCAGGCTTCACGCCACCCGCTCCCCCGTCGCCCCACCGCCCGCTGACCCGTCCATTGCCCGCCGGCACGCGCGGCTGGCCCGGCGCATAACGCATCTCGACCGGCGGCTTTTTCTTCGCCGTTTTCGGCATTGCGGTCACGGCGTTTTCCGGCGCCTTGCCATAGCCAACCGCCTCGCGTTTTTCGTCGATGGTGAGAAAA
Source organism: uncultured Hyphomicrobiales bacterium (assembly GCA_903931945.1). GTDB lineage: Bacteria > Pseudomonadota > Alphaproteobacteria > Rhizobiales > Beijerinckiaceae > Terripilifer. Next base: position 1,767 of record CAIZEI010000002.1, read on the forward strand.
TTCGCAGCGTCGATGCGCGCCCATTCAGTTGCGCGTTCGTCCGCCAGCGCGTCGATGCGATCGACATCGTAATCGAGTTTCACATCGCCAAAGGCCGGTTGCAGCCAGGCGCCAAAACTTTTTTGCGTGCGCGCCACAAGCGGGATCACAGTCTGGCGCCA
>CAIZEI010000003.1 GCA_903931945.1 uncultured Hyphomicrobiales bacterium
AGGCCGTTGGTGACGTAACCGCCCTCGCCGCGCGCGCCCTCGGTGATCAGACAACCTGATCCATAAATGCCGGTGGGATGGACTTGTACGAATTCCATGTCCTCAAGCGGCAGGCCCGCGCGCAGCGCCATGGCGTTGCCATCGCCGGTGCAGGTATGCGCCGAGGTCGCAGAGAAATAGGCGCGGCCATAGCCGCCCGTCGCCAGAATGGTCTGCGCGCCACGGAAGCGATGAATCGTGCCATCGTCCATCTTGATGCAGACGACGCCACGGCAGCGGCCGTCAGCGTCCATGATCAGATCGATGGCGAAATATTCGATAAAAAATTCCGTGTTGTTCTTAAGCGCCTGCCCATAAAGGGTATGCAGGATCGCGTGGCCGGTGCGGTCGGCGGCGGCGCAGGTGCGTTGCGCGGTGCCTTTGCCGTATTCGGTCGTCATGCCGCCGAACGGGCGCTGATAGATTTTGCCATCTTCGGTGCGCGAAAACGGCACGCCCCAATGTTCCAGCTCATAGACGGCGGCGGGCGCATTGCGGCAGAGATACTCGATGGAATCCTGATCGCCGAGCCAGTCTGACCCTTTTACGGTGTCATACATATGCCAGCGCCAGTCGTCTGGCCCCATGTTGCCGAGCGAGGCGGAAATGCCGCCCTGGGCCGCAACCGTATGCGAGCGGGTCGGAAAGACCTTGGAGATACAGGCTGTCCGCAATCCGGCCTGCGAGCAACCGACAGTTGCGCGCAATCCCGCGCCGCCCGCGCCGACGACGATCACATCGAATGTGTGATCGGTAATCGGATAGGCCTTGCCATTAACGCCCGGCGCCTTGCTGGCGCTCGCGTTGTCAGAATTCGCCATTGTCTCGCCTCTTGCGGATTAAACAAAGCCGATGCGAGCGGTTGCGTAAATGCACGCCAGTCCGATCGCATAGCAGAAGAACTCATTGGCCAGGAGTGTCCAGACTTTGGCATGCTCGCCATGCACATAATCTTCTATAATGACTTTCATCCCGAGCTTCATGTGATAAATGCTGGTCACAATAAACAAAAGCAGCACAATCGCCGGAACGACATTACTCATCATATCACGGGCAGCTTTATAGTCTTTGCCAACGACACCGAGAATCAACCAGACAAAGCCGATTGTCAGAGGAACGAGCGCAGCCGATGTGAGGCGCATCATCCAGATTTCGCGTGTTCCTGAATGCGCTGAACCAAGATAACGCACCTTGGCGAGCGGTGTGCGGATGGAACTTGAATTGCTGGACATGCCGATATCCCTGACGATATTGTTCCGTAGAATGCGATCAGCGAACGGCGTAAGCTATGGCCCAGACCAGAATAGTCAGGACTAGGCCTCCGCCCAAAGTGGCCCAAGCAAGATATTCGCGCTGGGGATGCTCCATGCCGTAGCCGGTTTCCCAAACAAAATGACGGAGCCCGCCGAGCAGATGATGAAATAAAGCCCAGGTGAATCCAAACAAGACCAGGCGACCGATAATGGACGCGAGAAAATTGTTCACCAGATTGAACGATGCTGCATCAGACGCAAGCGCAATCAACCACCACGCGAGCAGCAGGGTCCCTACATACAGAGCGCCGCCGGTGATCCGATGCGCAATCGACATCATCATCGTCAGCATTGGACGATAAATGCCAATATGTGGCGACAGCGGCCTGCGCGATTCAGGACTGCCCGAGACTGGATTGGCGTCTGCCATCTGATCGACCTCTAAAGGGGAACGCATTGCCTCACTAACGGATGTGGCGAATGGGCGCAACATGCGAGCAGGCGCCGGCTTCACCTTCCGATCGCCGCAGTCGCCATTTTCATGGCGTCGTCCGAGGCCCAATCGGCCGGGCCGGGCATGATTCCAAGTTCACAGCCTTGCGGGTCGACCAGGATCGTGGTGGGCAAACCGACAACTTTTCCCGCCTGCTTCAGCTTTTGAAAGACATCCGCGCTCGGATCTGCGTAAAATGAAAGCGCCTTTACGCCAATGCTGTCGAGGAAGATCTGACGGCGTTCAAGCCGGGTCGTGTCGATGCTGACAGCCACGACTTCAAAGTTCGAACCGCCCAAACGCGTCTGCAGGCGGTCGAGCGCCGGCATTTCTTCGCGGCAAGGGATGCACCAGGTCGCCCAAAGGTTGAACAGGATCGTCTTCCCCCGGAAATCCGAGAGATGCACAATCTTGTCCCCGGGCGCCTGAAAGGCGACATCGACGAGCGGCGCCGGTCGCTTGGCGACAAGGAGCGCTGCGACCTCCCCATGCGCCAGCGGCGCGACCCGCGCCACTGCTTCTACCGCCGGCGCGCATTGCTCGCTGACAGCTTCCTTGCCGCCCCCGGAGAACCCGTATAGGACCGCGACGCCTGCCAGCGCAGCCACGGCCAGAACAGAGCCAAAGCGCCATAAAACGGATGCAGGAGCGGTAATTTTGTCAGAGCTCATAACTGAACACGCCTCGAGGATGACCAATGAGTAACAAGATGTGGGGGGGCCGGTTTGCTGCAGGCCCGGATGCGATCATGGCCGAGATCAACGCATCCATCGGATTCGATTACCGTTTTGCGGCCCAGGATATCAAGGGTTCGCTGGCCCATGTGGCGATGCTGGCCGCAACCGGAATTGTGACCCCTGAAACCGCCGTTGCAATTTCGGAAGGTCTAAACCAGGTCAAGGGAGAAATCGAGCGGGGCGTGTTCACCTTCTCGCACGCGCTGGAGGACGTTCATATGAACGTCGAGGCGCGCCTGGGCGAATTGATCGGCCCCGAAGCGGGTCGACTGCACACCGCCCGTTCGCGCAACGATCAGGTCGCGGTGGATTTCCGGCTCTGGATCCGGGACACAATCGACCATCTTGATGGACAATTGCGGGATTTGCAGAAAATCCTGGCGGATCGCGCCATTTCCTATGCAAGCAATGTTATGCCCGGTTTCACCCATTTGCAGTCCGCGCAGCCCGTCACCTTTGGCCATCACCTCCTAGCATACGTTGAAATGTTCGGGCGTGACCGCAGCCGGTTTGCCGACTCAAGGCGGCGGCTCAACGAATGCCCGCTTGGCGCGGCTGCGCTTGCGGGGACCTCATTCCCGATTGACCGGGAGCAAACCGCGCGCGCTCTCGGTTTCGACCGTCCTACCGCCAATTCGCTTGACAGCGTTTCGGACCGGGATTTCGTGTTGGAGGCTCTTGCGGCGGCGGCGATCTGCGCCACCCATCTCTCGCGTTTCGGAGAGGAAATCGTGCTGTGGACGACACCGCAATTTGGCTTTGTCGCCCTGTCGGACGCTTTCACAACGGGGTCGTCCATCATGCCGCAAAAGCGCAACCCCGATGCGGCGGAGCTGTTGCGTGGAAAGGCCGGACGCGTGATTGGCGCATTGACGGGCTTATTGATTGTCATGAAGGGCCTTCCGCTCGCCTATTCCAAGGACATGCAGGAAGACAAGGAAGGCGCTTTTGATTCCCTGCATACCTTGTCGCTTTGCATTGCAGCGATGACAGGCATGGCGAAGGATTTACGGCCCGATCTCAAACGGATGAAAGCCGCAGCTGGCGTTGGCTACGCTACTGCGACGGATCTTGCAGATTGGCTGGTGCGGGCGCTGGGTCTCCCGTTCCGGCAGGCGCATCATGTGACCGGCGCGCTGGTGAAGATTGCGGCAGAACGCAATATCAGTCTGGAAAAGCTGACGTTGGAGGATATGCGTGCGGTCGAACCCGGGATCACGCCAGATGTTTTTGGCGTTCTCGGCGTTGAAAAATCGGTCAAAAGCCGGACATCGTTCGGGGGAACCGCGCCGGCCAATGTCCGTGCGCAGGCGCGGCGCTGGAAGGCCCGGCTTGAAAAAGAAAGCCACGCCCCACCGGGTTCCCGTTAGGACGGGATCGTCTATAGTGTCCGCGAAGGAGTATTCCCTTGCTGATGAAAAGGACTATTTCACGCGTCGTTTTGCTGGTCGCCAGCGCCGTCCTGCTGACGCTCGCGGGCTGCGGTCGCCGTGGGCCTTTGGAGGCGCCGCCCGACCCATCGGTCCCGGCCCAAGCGGGGCAGACGGCGGCGTATCCGAGCAGCGGCAGGGCTCCGACGCCTACAAAATCGGGCAGATCTGTCGGCCCGAATCAATCCTTCGTTCTTGACCCCCTTCTGTGAAGGGTTCCGAAACCGATGCATCATTTTCAATATATGAATGGCGTTTTGTTGGCTGAGGCGTGTGATCTCCGGGAGATCGCAGCAGAGGTCGGCACCCCCTTTTATTGCTATTCCACAGCGACATTGACCCGGCATTTCGAGGTTTTTTCAAAAGCGTTCGAGGGGTTGCCGACACTGGTTTGCTATGCGCTCAAGGCAAATTCCAATCAGGCCATTTTGAAAACTCTGGCCCGGCTTGGCGCGGGGATGGACGTGGTCTCGGAGGGCGAATTGCGCCGGGCGCGCGCGGCAGGGGTTCCTTCGGGGCAAATCACGTTTTCTGGCGTCGGTAAAACAGCACGGGAAATCGCTTTCGCTCTGGATGAAAAAATTCTTTGCTTCAATGTCGAATCTGAGCCAGAGCTTGAAGCCATTTCCGCAATTGCTGTGCAAAAGGGCGCAACGGCGCATATCGCCTTGCGCGTGAATCCGGATGTTGACGCCAGAACGCACGCCAAAATCTCGACAGGCAAAGCGGAAAACAAATTCGGCATTCCTATTTCGCGTGCACGCGATGTGTATGCGCATGCGGCTGGGTTGCCGGGCGTCAAGGTCACAGGCGTTGATATGCACATCGGCTCGCAGATCACCCATCTTGCGCCCTTTGACGAAGCCTTCGCCTTGCTGGCTGAGTTCGTGGGTCAATTAAGGGCCGATGGCCATTCGATCGAACATGTCGATCTTGGCGGCGGGCTTGGCATTCCCTACCGCGAGGGCGAGGACCCCTCCGCCTATCATCCTGCCCGCTATGCAGAGGTTGTGCGAGCGCATGCCAGAAAACTGGATTGCAGGCTCATTTTTGAACCCGGTCGCCTGATTGTCGGGAATGCGGGCATTCTTGTCACGACCGTGATTTATGTGAAACGCGGCGAGGCGAAATCCTTCGTCATTGTTGATGCAGCCATGAATGACCTCATCCGCCCGACACTTTATGACGCCCATCATGACATCAAACCGGTCGTAGCTCCGCCTCCGAACGCTGCTCGATTTATCGCGGATATTGTAGGCCCGGTATGCGAAACCGGCGACTATCTGGCGTTGGCTCGAGACCTGTCAGAGCTTGCATCGGGTGAAATGCTGGCTGTTATGACCGCGGGCGCCTATGGCGCGGCGCAGGCGGGGACCTATAACTCCCGCCTGCTGGTCCCGGAGGTTCTCGTGAATGGGTCGCAATGGGCGATTGTAAGGCCCCGGCAAAGCTACGAGGATCTGATTGGCCTCGATAAACTTCCGGATTGGTTGGATTGACCGGGAATTTGTCCCGCTGGCGGGCAAAATCGGGAATGCCAATCGTCAACTCCCGTGCTAATCTTCCGGACTTGCGAAGGAGATTGGATTGACGGAGCAGGCGGCGCCGACCCCGAACGCAACCAGGCAAAGACTGGACGAACTTGCCCGGCGAGCGGCGCTGGCTATCGGCTGGGAGCGCGTCTGGCCGATTCTGGCGCTGGCGCTGGTTATTTTCGCTCTCTTTCTCGCCGTTTCGTTCCTCGGTCTATGGCTGGAGACGCCGCGCTGGGGTCGTATTCTCGGCTCGGTTTTATTTGCCTTGGCGATTGCCGCAGCGTTCGCGCGTCTGGCCACGCTTCATATCGCGCGCCGCGCCGAGCGTCTGGCGCGGCTTGATCGGGATTCCGGGCTCGCGCACCAACCCGCTACCACACTCGAAGATCAAGTGGCGAATGGCGGCGCCGATCCGGTGACGCAAGCGCTTTGGAGACTTCACCGTCAGCGCGCTGAACAAGCGGCCTCAACTTTGAAAATTTGTCCGCCGTCTCCCCATCTGGCGGGTCGCGACGTCTATGCATTGCGAGCGGCGGCTATGCTTGCTGTCGTTGCGGCAGGGTTTGTTGCAGGCCCCGAAAAATATGCCCGCGTTCTCGCCGCTTTTGACTGGCGAACCGAAGGCGTCCTCTCGGCAGGGTATCGTCTTGACGCCTGGATCGATCCGCCCGCGTACACCGGACGCCCGCCTATTGTGCTCAATTTACGTGACGATGCCGGTCGGGACGCAAAACGGGAGTTTTTTGCGCCTGAAGGCTCAACCGTGATCGTTCGTGCGTCCGCCGGAGGCAATATTGGAGCCGAGGCCGAAGGCGGTCTGGCGGCTCTGAACACAGACTCGAAAACGACGGAAAAGCCTATAATCTCCGCGCCCGAGCAGGCTGGCGGCGCTGACAGCGCCCTGCGGTTTTCGCTTCACGGCGACGGAAAGTTGATTATCAAGCGTTTTGGTTCGGTCATTGCAACCTTTGCGCTGACGTCTATCCCCGACCTGCCGCCCGTCATCACTCTGAAGGGCGACCCCAAATCGAACGCCCGCGGGTCGTTAACGCTCGCCTACAAGATTTCGGATGACTACGGGGTGACTGGCGCTGAAGCCCAGTTTGACAAACCGGTTGTTGCGGGCAAGCCGGTGACCGGGCGGACGCTGGCCGAAGCTCCGAAAATGCAGCTCACATTGCCTTCCGGACCGGGCGGTTTGGGCGAGGCCGAGACAACGGCCGATCTCTCTGAAACTCCCTGGGCAGGCGCTCGCGTGACCATGACCCTTTCCGCCAGGGATGAGGGCGGCAATGAAGGACGAAGCGAGCCGATTGGCGTGACGCTTCCGCAGCGTCCATTTACAAAACCATTGGCGCGCGCGCTCGTCGAACAGCGCCGGAATCTTGTTCTATCCCCTGATGACCGCACCCGGGTTGTCGCTTCAATTGATGCGCTGACAATTGCGCCGGAGAAATTCGGCACATCGATCGCGGTTTATCTGGGGTTACACACAATCGCTATCCGGCTCGAGAATGCGCGAACAGATCAGGACCTTCTGGAGACCGCAGACTTCATGTGGGAAATGGCGCTTCGTATTGAAGATGGCGACCTCCCGCAAGCCGAGCGAGACCTCCGCGCCGCCGAACAGCAATTGCGCGACGCCATGCAACGGGGGGCGCCGGATGAGGAAATCAAACAGCTGATGGATCAGTTGCGCGCAGCTATGGACAAATATCTGAGCGAAATGGCCCGCCGTCAGCAGAACGACCAGAATGCGCAGCAGGACCAGCGCCAGAATGGCGATCAGCGCTCGGTAACGCCCGACCAATTGCAATCCATGCTCGACAAAATGCAGGAGATGATGAAAAACGGCGATATGGCCGAAGCCCAGAAATTGCTCGATCAGCTTCAGAATTTGATGGAAAATCTGCAAACAGCGCAGCGTCCTCGCCGACCGGACGCACGTTCTCAGGAAATGAACCGGGCCATTGATGAACTCGACCAATTGAGTCGCGAAGAACAGGAACTTCGCGACCGGACCTTTCGCGGCGATGAAAACAAGCAAAAGCAGTCGCGCCCGAACCGGCCCCAAAACGGCCAGCAGGGACAGAAGCAACCAGGTCAAAAAGGCCAGCAGGGCGAGCAGCAGCCTGGCGATCAGGCTGATTCGGGCAATGACGAAGATGGAGATCAGGCGGCCAATCCCGGCGGCGATCAGGAAACGTTAGCCGAGCGCCAGAAATCGCTCCGCCAGCGGCTGGAAAATCTCAAGAAGCGGATGCAGCAATTTGGCCTGGACGGCAAGGAAGGGCTCGACTCTGCCGAAGAGTCCATGCGCGAGGCTGAAAATCAGCTTGGCGAGGGCGATGCGGGCCGCGGCAAGGCGGTAGACGCGGAAGGCAAGGCCATCGAGGCGTTGCGTAAAGGCGCGCAACAACTCGCCCAACAGATGCAGCAGCAAGGTCGGCAGGCGGGGCAAGGAGGTGGACCCGGAGATCCCGGCGGTCGCCAACGCGAAGGGCAGGACAATGCGAATGCGGATCCGCTGGGCCGCAATAGCTTTGGCAAGAAAGATCCGGGAACCCAACGCTATGACCCGTTTGGGACGCCACTCGCCCAGCGCGCGCAACGCGTGCTGGAGGAGCTGCGGAAACGGCTCGGCGACGCCAACCGTCCGCAAGACGAGATCGATTATCTCGAACGGTTGATGAAACGCTATTGACAGGCGTTATTGAACCAATCTGATTTGTCCCGGTCTCCTGAAAGACGTTCCAATGCCCATTTCATCAAATCTCCTCGTCGCCATCGCTGTCGGCGCCGTCTTCATTGTTCTCCTGCTCGGCCTCGGCAACATGCTGCGCGGCGGTAGTCCCGATCTCTCGCAAAAACTCATGCGCTGGCGCGTCGGACTGCAATTTGTCGCGATATTGGTCATTGTCGGCGTGCTCTGGTTCCGGAAATAGGCGGCCATGATTAAACTTGATCGTATTTACACACGCGGCGGCGACAGGGGTGAAACCTCGCTTGGCGATGGCCAGAGGCGGCTTAAATGCAACCTTCGCATCGATGCGTTTGGCACGATTGACGAGGCAAACAGCGCGATCGGTCTGGCGCGGCTTTCAACGGGTGGACAACCGGAACTCGACGCGATGCTGGCGCGCATCCAGAACGATCTTTTCGATCTTGGCGCCGATCTCTGCACACCCGACGCCGCCGGAAAGCTGAAATTTGAGCCTCTGCGTATCGTGCAATCGCAGGTCGATCGTCTCGAACATGAAATTGACACGCTCAACGAGGGGCTTGGGCCCTTGTTGTCGTTTGTTTTGCCGGGCGGTTCGCCTGCAGCGGCGGCCCTTCATCTGGCCCGCACCATTGCGCGTCGCGCAGAACGGCTGATGGTCGCGTTGTCGCGCCAGCCCGGCGAAACTGTAAATGAACCCGCCCTGCGCTATATCAACAGATTGTCTGACCTGTTGTTTGTCGCTTCGCGAGCGGCAAATCAAAATGGCGCCGGCGATGTCCTGTGGAAACCCGGCCAGACTCGTTGACGCGTCCGGCATTGACTCCTGGCGCTTGCTCGACCCATCGTCAGTGCGTTCTATAGGGTGATTTTGATGTTCATGCCCCTTTACGACGGCGCCCCCTTGCGTTTTATGCGTTGGCCCCTGGTCAATTGCACGCTGATCGCGATCAATGTTGCTGTGTTTCTGGCCATGAACGCGGGGATTTTGGGCGATGTTGAACGTCTCGACCTCGCGTTTGGCGCCATTCCGGCTGTTTTAATGGGCCAGTCTTCGCTTGCAAAAGGTCTGGCGCTGATACCCGAACCCTTTACTTTGCTAACCGGGCTATTTATTCATGCCGGCTACGGTCATATCATCGGAAATATGCTGTTCCTGTGGGTTTTTGGCGACAATGTCGAAGACGCCATGGGTTCTGCGCGATACCTCGTTTTTTATCTTGCCTGCGGCATAGCGGGCGCGTTGCTCTACGCTTTTGCCGATCCGGCGTCCGAGGCGCCGCTCATTGGAGCGTCCGGCGCGATCTCCGGCGTTGTCGTCGCCTATATGCTCCTTTATCCGCACATCAGGATTCTTGGCCTTTTACTCAATCTGATTCCTTTGCGTATGCCAGCGGTCTGGTGTCTTGGCGCGTGGGCCTTTTTGCAAATTGTGTCGGCCCTATCGAACGAAGAGACAGGCGTCGGATTTTGGGCGCATGTGGGCGGAATTGTCTGTGGCGCGATTCTGACGCCGGTGTTCCACCGCGTCGAGGCGCCGTTGTTCAGTTCACGCGAAATATGAACCCGCCTTTGATTACGTTGACTTGCCGTACCGACGCAATTACCAAAAACGCAAGCCGCAGCAGCAGGAGCTTTGGCCATGAAAATTCTTGTTCCGGTTAAACGGGTCGTCGATTACAACGTGAAGGTCCGGGTGAAATCGGATGGATCCGGCGTTGAGCTGGCCAATATCAAGATGTCGATGAATCCGTTTGATGAAATCGCGGTTGAAGAGGCCTTGCGTCTGAGGGAAGCGGGCAAGGCGAGCGAGGTGATCCTTGTCTCCATTGGACCGGCGCAAGCGGCCGAAACGATCCGCACCGGCCTCGCGATGGGCGCGGACAGAGGCGTGCTTGTAAAGACCGACGCTCCCACGGAACCGCTCGCTATCGCCAAGATCATCAAGGCGGTCGCGCAAGCCGAGCAAACGCTCCTTGTCATTCTCGGGAAACAGGCGATTGACGACGATTGCAATCAGACGGCGCAAATGCTTGCGGCGCTGCTGGGTTGGGGGCAGGCGACATTCGCCTCGAAAATTGTGATTGATGGAAACTCCGCCGATGTAACGCGGGAGGTCGATGGCGGCTTGCAGACCCTTACCGTTGCTTTGCCTGCCATTGTGTCGACCGATCTGCGCTTGAACGAGCCGCGATACGCATCGCTGCCCAACATCATGAAGGCGAAGAAAAAGCCAATTGACGAAAAAACCCCTGCGGATCTTGGCGTCGATATAGCGCCGCGCCTGCGGGTCCTGAAAACGACCGAACCTCCGGCACGCAAGGGCGGCGTCAAAGTCGCTTCGGTCGCCGAACTCGTGTCAAAACTGAAAAATGAAGCTGGAGTGTTGTGATGAAAACCTTGCTCCTTGCCGACCTCGCCAAGGGCGGGTTGGGCGACGCCACAGCCAAAGCCCTGACTGCCGCCAAAGCGCTGGGCTCGCCGGTGGATGTGCTGGTCGCTGGACAGGGCGCCGGCGCCAGGTCAGCCGCAGAGGCCGCCGCAAGCCTGGATGGCGTGAACAAGGTGCTATTGGCGGATTCGCCTGCCTACGCCCATCAACTGGCCGAACCTGTCGCGGCGTTGATTGTCAGCCTTGCGCCCGATTATTCGGCGATTGTCTCCAGCGCCACATCCTCGGCAAAGAACATTATGCCGCGCGCAGCGGCTCTCCTTGATGTCATGCAAATATCTGAAATTATTAAAGTTATTTCTTCCGATACATTTGAGCGGCCAATCTATGCCGGCAACGCCATCCAGACCGTGCAGTCGACAGATGCAACGAAAGTCATCACCGTGCGTGTGACCGCCTTCGCCGCCACGCCCGCCACCGGCTCGGCGCCCATTGAAGGCATCGCTGCGGTTGATTGCGCGGTCCTGTCCTCGTTCAAGGAAGAAGCCGTCGCGAGTAACGACAGGCCGGAGCTCACCGCAGCAAAGATCATCATTTCTGGCGGACGGGCCATGCAAAGCGCCGAAAATTTCAAGACCTATATCGAACCGGTCGCAGACAAGCTGGGGGCCGCGATGGGCGCCTCGCGCGCCGCAGTGGACGCAGGATACGCTCCGAACGACTGGCAGGTCGGTCAAACTGGCAAGGTCGTTGCTCCCGAGCTCTACATCGCAGTTGGCATCTCCGGAGCGATACAGCATCTGGCGGGCATGAAGGATTCCAAGGTTATTGTCGCCATCAATAAGGATGAGGAGGCGCCAATCTTCCAGGTGGCTGATTATGGGCTGGTTGCAGACCTCTACAAGGCGCTGCCGGAACTCGATCTGGAACTCGCGAAGCTCAAGGCCAGCTAATTTACTGGACGTTGCCGTCGCATCGCTTATGATCTGCTACGAAATGCAGCATCGGGACCAGACAAGGCATGACCCTCGAAATTTGCAAAATCGGGATTGTGGGCGCCGGGCAGATGGGGTCTGGCATCGCCCAAGCCTGCGCCGTTTCCGGGCTCGATGTCTATCTTAATGATGTCACCGCTGACCGGATTAACGCCGCGCTGGCCAAGATCGATGGCCAGATCGCACGGGAAATTGCCAAGGGTTCCCTTGGCGAGGATGTTCGCAAGTTGGCCATGGCCCGTATTCATCCTGCGGTCGAATACGAGGCGCTGGCCGATTGCGATCTTGTTATCGAGGCGGCAGCCGAAAACGAAGATATCAAACGCAAGATTTTCACGCGCCTCGGCCCCATTATCAAACCTTCAGCCTTTTTTGGAACCAATACATCATCCATTTCGATTACCCGCCTCGCCTCGACGACGGGGCGACCGGAGAAATTTATAGGGATTCATTTCATGAATCCTGTGCCCCGTATGCAACTGGTTGAATTGATTCGCGGCATCGCCACGGAAGACGCAACGTTTGAAGCAGCGAAACTCTTCATTTCCAAACTTGGCAAAACCTCGACTGTTGCAGAGGATTTTCCAGCCTTTATCGTCAACAGAATTTTGCTGCCGATGATCAATGAGGCTATTTACACGCTTTATGAAGGCGTGGGGACCGTCGATGCGATTGATACCGCCATGAGGCTTGGCGCGAATCATCCCATGGGACCGCTGCAACTGGCTGACTTCATAGGGCTGGATACCTGCCTGTCCGTCATGCAGGTGCTGCACGAGGGACTTGCCGACTCGAAATATCGCCCCTGCCCCCTGCTTGTGAAATATGTTGAAGCGGGCTGGCTTGGGCGGAAAACCCAGCGCGGATTTTACGACTATCGCAGCGGATCGCCAGTCCCTACGCGTTAAAGTCCAGCGCCGGCAAATTCGATCGTCAGCGCGGTTGGCCGGAGCAGGCGCGAGCGACTATTTTTGAAACTTCAGCAGACGGTTTTGAGGCGTGGCAGGCGTTTTTTCTTGCCAGATCGGGGCGCAGATACGCGATGCAACCTGCTACGAAGGCCTTGCGATCGGCGCCGCGCAGGCCTCGAACCTTTGCCGTGACGTGGCATTGGATCCTGGAGTCTGCCGCCGATGGCGCGCTCGATGCGGGAGTTTGCGCAAAGCCAGGATGCGCGACCGTCAGGGAGCATACCAAAATCATTATCGCGACCGGTTTCATTTCAGGCGCCAATGCGATCGGGATTCGGGTCATGAGAACAGGCTCCGGCTACCTGTTCTGATTGGATGGAATGCGCTACAAAAATATGAAGGCGGCGGCGGTCTGCAGCCAGCTTCGGGGGGAGGAGAGGCAAATGTTCAATCGTCGCGAGTTTTTGGCCGGCGCAACAGGCGCCGGCGCGCTGGCCGCTTTGCCGGCCCTGGCCCAGACGGGCGCCAAAAAACGTGTGATTGTCGATGCTCAAATTCATATGTGGAAAGCAAACACGCCCGATCGCCCGTGGGTTCCTGGCACACGCCCGCAAATTCCTGAGCCTATGACGATCGAGCGCGTTGTGCCGATGCTGGACGAAGCGGGCGTTGACCGGGTTGTCATCGTGCCGCCAACGCTGGAAGGCGAGCGCTACGACTACGGACAGGAGGCCGCGCGGCGATTCCCCGGTCGTTTCGCCACGATGGGACATATCCGGCTTGAAGACCCCAATGAGGCCAAACGGGTCGCCACATGGCGCGATCAGCCAGCGCTGCTTGGCGTGCGTCTCAACATCGTCGGTGAGCAGGAGAAATGGCTACGCGATGGCACAGCAGACTGGTTCTGGGCGGCGGCAGAAAAATACAACGTGCCAGTCATGTTTCTGACGCGCGGACAATTGCCGCTGTTTGAACCTGTTGCAGCGCGATTCCCCGGCCTGAGCCTGATCATCGATCACATGGGCATATCCTCCGAAGCGCTGAAAGAGGGCCTTTTGACTGAGACAATCGACGCAGGCGTGAGTCTCGCGAAATTCCCGAATGTCGCAGTCAAGCTCTCATCGACACCGCTGTTTTCGAAGGAGGCCTATCCCTGGCGCGATATGACGCCCTATATTCATCGCCTGTTTGACGCCTTTGGTCCGAAACGCTGTTTCTGGGGAACGGACGTCACCAACTCCTACGCCAAGGCAAGTTACATGCAGCGCGTGACGCATTTCACCGAGGAACTCCCGTTCCTGACGGAGGAAGACAAGGATTGTGTCATGGGCAAATCAATTCTTGAACGTCTCCGGTGGACGTGAAGCGTGGCGCGATTCGCGAATGACTTGAAATGTCATATCGAGTTGATGAATTTCCCTGGGGAGACTTGGATGCTCAAATTCCTTGCCCGGCTTGTGGCCCTGGCGCTTCTGGCGCAAGTACCGTTTGCCCGCGCGCAGACTGACCCTGCCGCCTATTATAAAGCCCATACCGTCCGCTTCATTTCCGGCGGGGGACCTGGCGGCGGCTACGATAATTACGCGCGTCTGTTGGCGCCGCATCTGGCGATTGCCATGGGCGCAAACGTTGTTGTCGAAAACCAGCCGGCGGCAGGCGGCCTTGTCGGTCTCAACCGCATCTACGCCAACGAGCCTGACGGACTGCAATTCATTATCATGAATGGCGGCGGCGCCGTCATGTCGCAACTCTTCGATCTGCCGACAGTGCAATACGATCTTGCCAGGGTGAATTTTCTGGCAACCGTAAGTTCATCGCCCTGGATCGTGCTCGTCAATCCGAAGTCGCCCTTTCTCACAATGGCGGATCTTGTGCGCTCCGGCGCCACAATTCGCTGGCCGGCGACCGGGCCTATCGATGGCCTCTCCGATGGCGCCTCAATGCTGTGTGAGGCGTACGAAATGAAATGCCGCGTCGTGCTCGGATACAAATCGAGCAGCGAAGGCGCGCTGGCGGTTGAACGCGGCGAAATGGATGCGCTTTATGTATCCGACACATCGGCGAACAGTTATATCAAAAATGGCGAGGCGCGCGCCATAGCCGTCATCTCGCGCGAACGATCGCGTTTCCTGCCTGATATGCCGACCATTTTCGAACAGGGCGGGCTGACGGATTCGCAAAAATGGTGGCTTGATTTGCGCGCTGACGTCGATGCGCTTGGCCGCATCATCATCGCGGGCCCCAATGTCAATCCCGAGCGTATGGCTTATTTGCAGGGGATGATGAAAACGATCGCCACGGACCCCGCCATCCGCGGGGAAGGCGATCGCCTTGAGCGCTATCTTGATTTCCAGTCCCCGGAAGCGACGCGCGATCGTGCGCTGGGTCTCATCAACGGCGTCACGGGCGAGCGCAAGGCAAACATGAAAAATGTCGTGATGAAGAAGTACCTGCCTGGTGCGAATTGAGTTAGAAGGCCGCGTTCCCGTTGCCGGGACCGGAGACCAGACGATGCTTCGGCAGGTGTGCGTTGTTGCGTGTGCGATCGTCGCCACAGGTTGCCTCCCGGCAACGGCTGCCGAGCCTTCGCCTGACCTTTCGCATCCCGTTACTCCGGACGAACGCCGGCTTTTGTCCGGCGATCTTCTGGGCAAACGCCTCTTTGAGGACACGCGGTTGTCAGAGCCACAGGGCGTTTCCTGCGCATCCTGTCACGATCCCTCCTCGGCCTATAGGGGGAACAATCGTTCGCCAGTCGCAGCGGTCGCCGCTGGCGCGCGTCCGGGAATTCTCGGCAATCGCAAAACGCCCTCCGTGCTTTATATGGCCTATAGCCCGCCATTCGATTTCATAATGATGAAAAGCGATATCACGGGCGTTCCAGAGATAACCCCGGTTGGCGGACAGTTCTGGGATGGCCGCGCGGTCGACCTCTCACGACAAGTCGAAGGACCGCTGCTCAACCCGCGAGAGATGAACAATCCATCGATACAGGCGGTCGTCAACAAAGTGCGGAACGGACCCTATGCGGACCTCGCACGGGAAGTTTATGGCACGGATTTTTTCGACGATCCTGGCGCATTTTCAAAGCTTTCCTCGGCCATTGCGTCGTATGAGGCAAGCGCCCGCTTCAAGCCCTTTTCATCGAAATTCGATGCCTGGCTCGAAGGCGAAACCAATCTAACCGACCAGGAGTTTCGCGGCTTCCAGAGCTTTATCGATCCCAAGAAGGGCAATTGCCTCTCCTGTCATGAAGGAGGGCATATCAACGAGGCCATGGAAAACGAGGGCCCGCCGACCTTGCCGCAAGCGGAACTGTCCCGGAACCCGAAAAACTGGATTTTTACGGACTTTACGTACGACACGCTTGGCGCGCCCCGCAACATGGCGATTCCCGATAATGCAAACCCAGACTATTTCGACCTCGGATTGTGTCGACGACCGGGACTGTCTGAGGTTGCGCCCAAGGATTTCGATCGCGAAACCCTGTGTGGCGCATTCAAGACGCCAAGTCTGCGCAATGTCGCGCTCAACGCGCCCTATATGCACAACGGCGTTTTTAAAACGCTGCGCGACGCCGTTGCTTTCTACTTCACGCGCGATACCAATCCTGAGCGCTGGTACCCTAGAACGCCTGATGGTTTGGTGCTTAAATTCAATGACTTGCCTGAAAAATACCGCAGCAATGTGAATGTCAGACAGGTCCCGTACGATCGCCGGCCCGGCGAGAGCCCGCGCGCAACGGATGCTGAAATTGATGATATCGTCGCATTTCTGCAAACCCTGACGGACCGGAGCTTCGGCCCCCCGGCTGCGCAGGTCCTGAAATAAGACCTGCGTTTCCCGTTTTTCTATCGCGCGCCTATCGCTTCATGAAATGTCCGAATTTTTTCATGGCGCGCGCGACCGCGTCTGGGTCCGGCAGGCAGAGTTTGGGGAACTGATCTTTCCAGTGAAACGGCTTGCAGGCGTCGATGATGACGCGCGAATTGGTGAAATCGCCGGCCTTCTTTCGCTCGGGTGGAATGCGCGGATCGAGCGCCGTGCTCCAGGCATTGGTGATGAAATCCATCGAGGTCGCTGGGTCTGACCGAAAGACCATTGCTCCGATGAGATCGCCGAGGTCGCTGACATCCACATCCTCATCGGTGACCACAACATATTTTCCGGCATAGGCGCCCGCTGCGCATTGCGCGGCGATATGGCCCGCCTGCTTTGCGTGGCCTGCGTATCGCTGGCGGATGGAGACGCCCACCAGCATACGCGCGCCGCCAACTTCATGCGCCCAGACGCCAGTGACGTCGGGAACCCCGGCCTTCTGCATATCTTCACGAATGAGCGCAGAGCGCAGAATTGCGCGCGAACGCGAACTCTCGCCTGGAGGCCGTTGCGGCGGGCAGCCCACAAGAATGGGATCGTTGCGATGATAAATCGCCTTGATATCGAGCGCCGGCGCATCGTCGCCCGGGCTGCCATAATAGCCCGTCCATTCGCCGAACGGACCTTCGGGCCGCGCGGCGCCGGGTTGAACGAATCCTTCGATGACGATTTCAGCATCGGCAGGAAACGGCAGGCCGGTATTCCGGCCTTTCACCACTTTCAACGGACGGTCGCGATAGGCGCCGATGATGTCATATTCGCACGTGCCAGAAGGAATTGCGCTGCACGCGATGAGAAACGTCAGGGGGTCGACGCCCAGCACCATGGCGACCGGCATGGGCTCGTTGCGCTCGGCGTATTTGTCTCGGTGGATGCGGCCATGCTTGCCCGGCGAGATGTAAAACCCCAGCGAATGTGAATCGTGGATCATGATGCGATAGGTTCCTGCATTGATCCATTTGTCCTCCGGGTCCATTGTCACGTTGAACGAGCCTGTGCCGATGTATCGCCCGCCATCGCCGGGATGCCAGAATGGCGTCGGAAATTTCAACGCGTCTGCCTCCGCGCCCTCCAGAATATTCTCATAAATCGCGCCGTCATTGACGAGTTCACAGGGTACGCGTCTGGATTTGGCGTCGCGGTATTCGTCGAGAAAAACCGAGGAAAGTTCGACCTTCGAAAGCTCCGGCGAAAACCCGAGAATGACATTCTGCCGCTTGCCGCCAAAGGCGTTGACAAGCACGCGATGGCCTTTGGGATAGCCGGGAATCTCATCGAACAGGAGCGCCGGCGCATGTTCATCATGTTGCGCAACATCGGTGAGCGCGCCAATCTCCTCCTCGCAATTGGCGCCGGAAATTTTACGCAACTCGCCCATTCCCTCGATGATGGCCAGAAAGTCGCGCAGGTTGTCGTAGGGCACATTGCGTTTCATGGGGCCGATCTTTCGGGTTCCTGCGTCGCGTCGAATTCGAATATCCACGAGCGATCAAGCGGCGGCGCAGGCGGCCATTCGCGCGTGCGGCGAAAATTCTCGCGACTTTGCAGCGTGATTTGCGCCGTGCGCGGCTGCCGTTCAGCCACATATTGCGTCAGCGCGGTTGAGACATCCTCTTCATACCGATCAAGTGCGCGGGCCAGCACATAACCATCTTCAATCGCCATATTTGCGCCCTGAGCAAGATTGGGCATGGTGGGATGCGCTGCGTCTCCAAGCAGGGTCACGCGCCCTACAGTCCAGTGCTTCCGGGGATCGCGGTCGAAAATGCCCCATTTGTAGCAATCGCCGGACTCCGCGAACATACCCAGCAAGGCCTCGTTCCACCCGGCGTAGGCGGCGACAAGTTCTTCGCTTGAACTGGGCGTCGACCAGGATTCCTCAACCCATTTATCACTCACGTGGCCGGCGAAAATGTTCAATCGTGAGCCATCGCCGAGCGGATAGCAGATGACCTGGCCTGCCGGTCCGTACCAGGAGAGATGATCGCCGGGTGTGAGCGTGATCGACCCTCCTGGCCCAACTCTGGCAGGCAACTTCGACATGGGTAGAATGCATCGCCAGCACATCGAGTTGGTAAATCGGGGCTTATCCGCGCCGAAAAGGACTTCTCGCACGATCGAACGAATGCCGTCAGCGCCAACTACAATATCCGCTTCGATTTCTCCACCGCCGACAAACCGCGCGTAGCCTGCGCCGCCACGCGCGCCAACCGAGACGCAATGCTGACCCAGATGTATGTTGCATTCAGGCAGGCCTTCCTGCAGCATCGCGTGCAGATCCGCCCTGTGCGCCGTCATATATCGTCCGCCGAAACGGGCGATGTCTTCGCCGTTCATCGCGCCACGGCCGCGCAGACTGGCGTCATTCCAGTTCAGCACAATGCGACTTTTGGGTTCGAACGCCGCGTTTCGCAAAGAGTGCTCAAGCCCCAGCGCCCTCAGAACTTTGTAGGCGTTGGGACCAATCTGCAACCCGGCGCCGACTTCGCCAAGCGATTGCGCGCGCTCGTAAATATCGACCTCAAACCCGCGTTGGCGCAGGGCGCGCATTGCCGTAAGACCACCGATGCCAGAGCCAATAATTGCGACTTTAAGTTTGCGACGCAACGTCATGTGCATTTAATCCGGAGGTTGCGCGACTTCGCGAAGCCTTGCCAGTGCTTCCGGCGACGCGGCGCTTGCGGCCGACACCATTGCAGTGAGTTCGGCGCCCTTTAATGGCTCTACAAAGATCCCGAGTTTTTCTGCCTCT
This sequence comes from uncultured Hyphomicrobiales bacterium, assembly GCA_903931945.1. Lineage (GTDB taxonomy): Bacteria > Pseudomonadota > Alphaproteobacteria > Rhizobiales > Beijerinckiaceae > Terripilifer. Next base: position 19,139 of record CAIZEI010000003.1, read on the forward strand.
TCGACAAAATCAGGGTCTGCAATCATCGCATCGAAGGCTTTGCGCAGGATTGCGACTCGATCGCCAGGCACATCGGGCGGCGCCATTAACATCTGCCCGATATCGGTTGAGCTGCCGAGCATCGCCATCACCTCCCGGTCAAGCGGGCCGGACGCCAGTTCAACGATCGCGGGCGTATCAGGCGCATATTTAACGCGCTTCAGGGCGATCGTATAAAGCAGCGACATCAAATGGTCGCGCAGCCATTCTGGGCGCGCCAGCGCATCGGCGAGACTGACGCTTCCGATGCCCATGACCTCGCCACGCTCCATCGCGACAAATTGCGGTCGAACCGACTCATAGCCGCGAATGACTTTCAGCCTGGTTCCTGCCATTTTATTGAGCGCCCAGGGAACAATTGCAGCAAGTCCCGCCGCGCCGCTGGCGCTGACCGCAAATTCGCGTTTTTGCGCATCCTCGAGTGTGTTCAGACCTGCAGCAGTCCAGCCGATGCCGATCAGCGTGGCGGGTTGAATGCGGCCGATCCAGGAAAATCGCTCGGGAAGATATTTGGCTTTGGGATCGAGACTTTTGTTCAGAACAATTCCGGGTTGCACTGTGCCAAGAGTCAGGCCGTCGCGTGGCGCTACATTGTAAAGATATTCTGCCGCGACAACGCTTGAAGCGCCTGGCATGTTGCGCGGCAGGATCGTGGGATTGCCCGGGATATACGTCTTGAGATAACGCGCCATCAGACGCCCGCCCATATCATAGCCGCCCGCCTCGCCTGAACCGATGATCAGGGAAATCGTTTTGCCTGCGTAAAAATCCGTTGTTTGCGCAAGCGCGGTCACTGCCGTGAAAGCCGATGCGATCAGAACTGTCAGGATCGAAATCTGCGTGTTCACTGAAAAATCTCGCGAATCATCGCCGCAGACGTTGGCGTGTATTTTACCAGCGCGTCGGGGGATACAAACTGTTCATGGGTCGTAGCAAGCGCGTCGGTTATGGGTGAAAGCGCTGGCGATGACGGCGTATCGACCCGAGTTGGAAAATAGTCGGCCTTTGCGAGAATGGCCTGTCCTTCGGCGGAAAGAATAAAATCAGCCAGCAATAACGCGGCATTGGGATGATGCACGCCTTTGGGGACGATCATGGTGCCCACAGTGGTCGCCACAGGCTCCATCAGCGCTGGCAGGGCAGGCGCGCCTTTTGCATGGCTGATGAGCGGGTGATGCGCAAAAATATTCAGTGCAATTGCATATTCGCCGGCTATGACTCGATCCACCAGCGCGCGCGCGCTGGCGCCGGAAATGCTGACCGGCTTTTGCTGCGCGAGTTGCATCAGATAAGTCCGCGCCCTTTCCTCGCCCCAGCTGAGTCGCAGATTGGTGACAAACAAATCTGCGCCGCTGGAACTGCCAATATGCCAGGCAATTCGGCCTTTCCATCTGGGATCGAGCAGGTCCTCATAGCGCTTCGGCGTCGCTTCGGGAGCGACCAGCCGGGTATTATAAGCGGCGGAGAAAAAGCTGCGCCGCGTAGCGGTCCAGACGCCATTGGCGTCACGATAGATGGATGGAATGGCGTCAACTTCTGGCGTGAAATAGGGTTCAGCGAGACCGGCTTCAACCGCAACTTCCCCGACGCCGGTTCCCTCGACAAGGTCAGCCACGAGATTTCCGGCGCGCGATTCCGCCGATAATTTTGCAAAAATTCCGGCAGATTCCGCCCGCCAGTAGCTCATTTTCAGAAAGGGATATTTGCGTCCAAACGCTTCGGCAATCGGGCGTTGGGTCTGGTTGACAATCATTGACGAATAGAGCGTGACCTCGCCTTCACGTCGCGCGCCTTCGATCAACCGCTCCTGTCGATCGCCGCCATTGTAGAGCAACGCGCTGTCCTCCGCGCGGGCGACCCCTGCGCCGATGAGCGCCGCCCCATGACCGATGGCCAACGCAAGGGCAATCTTCAAGGTCCCCATGGCGAATTCTATCCTGTCCCGGCGCGGTTGCGCGACTGTCAAATCTATCCGATACTTGTAACCTAACATCCGGAGCCCGGCCTTGTCATTTGGCGAATCGGGAGACGGGAAATCGATCAGAATGGAGGAATTGCAAGAATGACCGAAGAAGCTTTGCCGCGTTACGGAATCGATCCCTATCTCGATTGGGTTCATGCGGAAGGCATGCCCGTTATCGAGGGCGACTATGCCGTCGATCTTTTCGGGGTCGAGAACGGACATTGGCCCCGTATCGACGCCAAAGGCGCAACCGTGCATTTCAAAGGCCGAGGCGACTTCTGCAATATGTTCCTGTTTGAAGTTGCGCCGGGCAAGGCGACCGCTCCCATGCGCCACACTTACGAAGACGTATATTACGTGCTCGATGGCCACGGCAGCACGCAGATCGAATTCCCGGATGGCACCAAGCGCAGCTTCGAATGGTCGCCAAAGGCGATGTTCTCCGTGCCGGTCAATGTGACGCATCGATTCTTCAACGCCGACGGCAAGAAACGCGCTCTCATTGTCAGCACGACGAACTTGCCCCTGATCATGAATACATTTCACGATGAAGGCTTCATTTTCAACAACACGTACAATTTTGCCAAGCGGACGGGTCTTGAAAAATATTATCAGGGCGAAGGCGATCTGATCTCCATTCGCCCGGGCAACCATATCTGGGAAACAAATTTTGTTCCGGATATGTCAACGCTTGGGCTGCAATCCTATGCTGACCGTGGCGGTGGATCGAGCAATATCAAATTTGTGCTCGCTGATGGCATTATGTCCGGCCATATGTCGGAAATGCCCGTTGGCACATACAAAAAAGGGCACAAGCATGGCGCTGGCACGCATGTTCTTTGCGTGACCGGGCACGGTTATTCGCTGCTCTGGTTCGCTGGCGAAACCGAATTTACCCGGATTGAATGGAAGCATGGCGTGGCATTTCCGCCCTGCGAGGCGCAATTCCATCAGCATTTCAATACGAGCAACGAACCGGCTCGCTACCTTGCCACCGGCGTTGGCAATGTTCGTTATCCCTTCACGACAGCGAAACGTCATTCGATGGTCGGCGAAAAGGGCAAAAAGCAGCGGTCCTCAATGAGCGTGAAAGATGGCGGCAATCAGATCGAGTACGAAGATCAGGACAAGCGCATCCATCAGATCTGGCTCGAAGAAATGCGCAAGGCGGGGGTCAGGCCGGCGATGGAGAAATATTTTAATGGCTGAACAATAGCCTTGCTTCCGTGGCATAAGTTATTGCGGTAAAGCGCCGCCCATTGCCGCGCGCGCCTTCTCGGCAATATCGGGTGGCGCGAGAACCGTATCCATCACGATTTGCGCGACCTCTTCAGCGCTGGCGGGGGCAATTTCGTGATGCATATGCGCCATATCGGCGAGGAAATTTTTGTCGCGCAGGGTCGAAGCAAAAGCTGCGCGCAACAATTCGAGGCGGGCTGGGGGAACCTCGGGTGGCGCGAGATAGGGCCTTCCGAGCGCAATCGGCGATGAAACCAGACTCAGAATCTGGCGCTGCTCTTCGGTGTTTGCCAGTTCGGTGAGCAACGGGGTTTCGCTGAGCGCGATATCGCGCTTGCCGCCAATCTGGAAAATGATATTGACCTTTTTGTCGCGCAGCCAATCTGGATGATCGTCCTGCAATCCGGTGTAACTGCCGGTGCGCGCCTGCACTTCCCCCCGCTCCATCGCAAGATCGAGCTCTGTGGTTGTGTTATAGCCAAGGACGATCTTGAACTTCGCGCCCAGCAGATTGTTCGCCACCGATGGATAAATCACGATACTCGATCCGAGTCCGGTTCCGCCAAGCGTGATTTCACGCCGAAAAATGTCCTTTGCCGAGGTAACGCCGGCGCTCGCCCATACATAGGCCACCGAATTATAGGTTCCCGTCGAACCCAGCCAGTTGAATCTGGCGGCGTCATAGCGCGCTCCGCGCCCGTCCAGAACCTGATTCAGGGGGATTGAATTGTTGATGGTTGCAATAAAAGTCCCGTCGCGCGGCGCGTTTTGATACATAAAATTGGTGGCGAGGACATTGCCGCCGCCCGGCATGCTCTTGACCGCAATCGCCGGATGCCCTGGAATATATTGCGGCATATAACGTGCGACGGCCTGCGCAATATTGTAATAACTGCCTCCATTGCCCGTGCTGTTGATGATGACAATGGTTTTGCCTTTGTAAAAGTCCTCTTCCGCACGGGCGCTGGCGCGACAAATGAGAACTGTGGCCAATATGTAAAGCCATCGGTTCACGGCTTTCTCCCGCTGTCTGGGCGCTTCCAGGGATTGGCGCATTGCGATGATCTTAGCGGCGGGGCGCGCGCGGTCAATTCGGTATGCCGGACTTGCCCGGCGGGAGTCTTTCTGAAATCGTGCGTCAGAACAATGCAGGACAGGAACGCCATGAGAATTCTCGTCATAAATCATGCGCCGCGAACGGAAAAATCCGGGCCAGCCTATGAAGTTGATAAAATTACAGCCCAGCTGAATTCGTACGCCTCGCCGGGAACGATTATCGAAATCGGGTTTCCGGACAATTTCGAGGGCGCAACGCTCTATGGCGCGATCGGTCAGCAAAGCGTTCTGAACGGGTTGCACCATATGATGGAAGTTCCCGCCATTGTGCGGAAAATCTTCTGGGCTCAGGAGAATGGTTACGATGCTGTGATTTCCAGCAATACGTTCGATCCAGGGGTCGATGGCGGACGTCTGGCCGTCAGAATTCCTGTCATTGGACCGCTGCGAACGACCATGCATGCGGCCCTGACGCTTGCCGACAAGGTTGGCGTGACGGTTCCGCTGGCGTCTCATATTCCCTATACACGACGCATTCTGCGCTCGCATGGTCTTGAGCAGTTTGTCAGCGATATGATGCCCATCGGCGTCTATGTGGATCTTCACAAACGGAAAGACGAAATTTTTGAAACGACCGTCAAGCTCATAAAAAAAATGATCGAGCGAGGCGCCGAAATCATCCTGCCGCTTGGCGGCGCCTTGATTCCCTATGTTGTCAACCCGGATGATCTGGCCGCAGCGACCGGGGCGCAGGTCCTGAACACCAAAGCCATATCGATCGCCTTTGCCGAAATGTGCGTGCGCAACAAGATGTCGCAAAGCGGCATTTCCTATCCCCGCGCAGAGCTGCGATATGAAGATTTTGGCAAAAAGCTTTAGAGTTGGCGCGGCCAGCTTGAGGAAACGACCATGTCGCGTTTGTCCCTGTCCTTTGCTTGCGCAGCTTATGACCGCGTGGTTCCCCTCCTGACCGGCGAAGTCGGCATGGATGGGATCGATCTCAATTTCATTGTCATGGAAGACCAGCGGCAGACATTCGACCGTATGGCTGGCGGCCTTGAGTTTGACGCCTGCGAAATGTCGAGCGCGGAAATCATCATGAACCATTGCCGGGGCGACTCGCCCTTTGTGGCGATCCCGGTATTTGTTTCGCGTGTTTTTCGACACGGATTTGTGATTGTGAACAAGCGTTCTGGAATCAAGACGCCCAGGGATCTGGAAAGGAGGCGTATCGGCGTGCCGCTTTTCACCATGAGCGCAGCGGTATGGATTCGCGGATTTTTGCAACACGAATATAATGTCGATTTATCGGAAGTTACCTGGGTTCAGGGCGCCGCAAATTCGGCAGGCTCGCACGGCCATCCCAATGTGCCGGCTCTGCTAAAGCCGGCCCGGATTGTTGACCGACTCGACAAATCGCTCAGTCAGCAGCTTGAGGATGGCGATATCGATGCGATGATCGGCGGCCTTTTGCCGGACTCGCTTTTTCACAATCCCGACGTCGTTCGCCTGTTCCCGGACTATGTGAAGGTTGAAAAAGCTTACTACGCAAAAACAAAGCTGTTTCCGATTATGCATCTCGTTGCAATTCGACGCGACCTCTACGAGCGCTATCCGTTTGTTGCGACCAGCCTTTACGATGGGCTGTTTCGCGCCAAAGAGCGAGCGCTGGTCAACATGCGCAGCCTTGGCGCGCTGCGGTGCATGTTGCCCTGGCTACCAGATCACGTCGAAGAAGGAGATCGCATTTTTAATGGCGACCCCTGGCCTTATGGAATCGAGGCGAACCGACCGAGCCTTGAAGCGCTTGTTACCTATCTTCACGAACAGGGTATGATCGCATTCAAACCAAAAATCGAGGATATATTTGCGCCAACGTTTGGCGCGCCGATGGTCAAATACACCTGATGTCATTGAATCGTCCAGATATGGAACGCCTGCAGTCATGAACGATACGCCCCCGCCGCCCGGCAAATTTATGATCGACCCCTATCTTGAATGGAGCAAGCGTGAGGGCGTGCCCGTGCATGACGATTTCGGTTTCGATCTAAAGACAATCCCCACCGGGAATTGGGACCGTTTCGGCGTCAGGGGTTGCATCGCACACGTCAGGGGACGTGGCGATTTCATGACCATTTTTGTTCTTGAGATTCCGCCCGGCGGCAAATCGGCGCCGATGCGGCATCTTTATGAAGAAGCCGTGATTGTCATTTCCGGGCATGGCAGTACGATTGTTACGGGCGCTGACGGCGCGCGGCATTCGTTCGAATGGGGCGTGAACTCTGTCTTTGCGCCGCCGTTGAATTGTGTGCATCAATATTTCAACGCATCGGGCCGTGAACCCGCGCGGCTGGCGATCGCCTGCAATATGCCGGCGGTTTACAATCTCTTCCGCAACGAAAAGTTTGTGTTCGATAATTCATTTTCTTTCCCCGATCGTGAGGGCCATCCCGATCATTTCAAGGGCGAAGGCGAGTTTATTCCAGTGCGCCCTGGAAAACATATGTGGGAGACCAATTTCGTTCAGGACGCAAATCATCTTGAACTCAAAAGCTGGGCTGCACGGGGTGGAAACTCCTCACATATTCAGCTCATACTGGCTGACAGCATTCTGCATGCCCATATTTCGGAAATGCCGGTCGGAACCTACAAAAAGGCCCATCGGCACGGGCCTGATGTGCATGTCTTCTGTCTGTCGGGCGAGGGTTATTCGCTCTTCTGGTACGAAGGCGACCAGGACTTCACCCGGGTCGACTGGAACAGGGGTTGGGTTTTTGCGCCGCCGGATATGATGTATCATCAACACTTCAATTCGAGCGCAGACCGTACGCGCTATATTGCGATCGGGCATGGCAGCGTGCGCTATCCCTTCACGCAGAACATGTGGAAGGTCTATCGGGGGGTCGATGTTGACGTTAAAAGCGGCGGCAATCAGATTGAATACGCCAACCAGGATCCCAGGGTCCATGATATCTTTTGTCGGGAGTTAGCGGGCAGGGGGATAGCCGTGAAGATGGACGGCGCATTTTCGTCGGTGAAGGCATGAGTCTCCGTCGATTCAGGGCGCCGGGCGTTGGACTTGCTTTGGCGCTCAGCAGCGTTTCTGTTCATGGGCAAGGCGTAGCCGAGTTCTATCGAGGCAAAACCGTCGAAATAACTGTCGGGACGGGACCAGGCGGCGGCTATGACGCCAATGCGCGCTTGCTGGCCCGGCATCTCGGGGCCTTTGTGCCGGGCGCGCCCAATATTGTGGTCAATAATATGCCGGGCGGCGGCGGTATTGTCGCTGCGAATTATCTCTATAACGCGGCGCCAAAAGACGGCCTGTTTCTGGGCGCTTTCAGCAATGCAATGCTGACCGAACCACTGTTCGGGGCGAGCACCATCAAATTCGATACGCGGCGCTTTGGGTGGCTTGGCAGCCTCAGCCGGGAAGAGGGCGTTTGCGTCGCCTCCCGCAGTTCCGGGGTGGGACAATGGCAAATGCTGCAAAGCCGCTCCCTGACGGTGGGGACAACGGCGCCAGGCACGACCACGTACCTCTTTCCACTTCTCCTGAAGCGCCTGCTCGGCGCTGAGTTGAAGTTTGTGTCTGGCTATACAGATGGCAGCCAGGTGGCGTTGGCTCTGGAACGAGGCGAGGTGGATATGCTTTGCCAGACTTTTTCAAGCCTGCGAATTTCGCGTCCGGATTGGATATCGACCGGTTTTGTCAAACCGCTGGTCTATATCGGCCTCAGCCCGAATTCAGAATTGCCGGGAACGCCTGCGATCACCGAGCTGGTCAATAGCGAGGAAGCCCGGGACATCCTGAAAATCATATTGGCGCCGGTTGCAGCTGGCCGCCCGTTTGCCGCACCGCCAGGCATTCCGGTCGCGCGGCTGGCTGCACTGCGTCAGGCCTTTGGCGCACTGGTCCGTCATCCTGCTTTTCTTGAAGATGCGCGTGCAGCGAGAATTGAAATTTCGCCGCTTCAAGGCGCGGGAATGGACGAATTACTCGGTGAGATCTTCACCGCTTCTCCTGCCGCGCTGGCCCGCGTTCGGTCGTTGATTTCCAGCAATGAGGGGCTCTGAGCGGGTTGCCAGAGCCATTCCGGGCGGGTTACAGAGCACGATACTTTGATTTAACTCAATCAACCGGTGAAAACGAATGTCCCTGGTCATTGCGCTGGATATCGGCGGGACATTTACGGACCTGGTTGCGTTCGATCTTGCCTCGGGTTCGATCCTTCAGGCGAAAAGTTCAACCACGCCGCATGATCTTGCCATTGGAATTCGTGAAACACTGCTCAAGAGCGGTTTGGCCATAGACAGTGCGGATACGTTCATCCATGGCTCCACCGTCGCTATTAATACCGCCATCGAGCGCACCGGCGCCCGTACGGCGTTGTTGACGACGAAAGGCATGCGCGATGTCTATGCGATTGGGCGTGGCAACCGCCCGGAGTCCTACAATTTCCTGTTTCAACGCCCGGAGCCCTATGTTCCCCGTCGTCACACATTTGAAATTATCGAAAGGCTGAATGCCACCGGCGAAGTGATCATTGCTCTCGACGAAGCTGGCGCGGAGGCCACAGCAAGCCGCCTTTCTGATTTTAAGATCGAAGCCGTTGCGGTGTGCTTCATTCACTCCTGGCGCAACCCGGACCACGAAGCTCGCGTGGGCGATATTCTGCGCGCGGTGGCGCCCGATATCCAGATGTCGCTCAGTCATGAAATACTACGCGAATATCGCGAATACGAGCGGACGTCGACAACGGTTCTCAACGCCTATGTCGGTCCGCGTGTTTCAAAATATATCGGCGATCTTGAGACGCTGCTGGAAGGGTTAGGCTTTCGCGGACAATTGCTGATCATGCAATCCAACGGCGGCAGCATGTCGCCGTCAACCGCAAAGCGCATTCCGGTTGCAACAATGGAATCAGGCCCGGTTGGAGGGATTATCGCAGCTGCCGAAACGGCGCGCGGGCTCGGCATTGCGGATTTGATCGCATTTGACATGGGAGGGACCACCGCCAAGGTCAGTCTCGTGCGCGACAATCAGCCCGATATTGCCCAAGGCTATTTTGTCGGAGGTGTCGGCGGCGGTCATCCAGTGATGTTGCCCGTTGTCGATATCGTTGAAGTCGGCGCAGGAGGCGGCAGTATCGCCTGGCTCGATGAAGACGGCGCCTTGAAAGTTGGCCCGCGTAGCGCCGGCGGGCATCCAGGCCCGGTCTGTTATGGGCGGGGTGGCGTCGAACCCACGGTGACAGACGCGAATGTGGCGTTGGAACGCATTGGGGCTGGCAAGTTTCTCGGCGGTGAAATGCCGCTCGACGTTGCGGCGGCGCGGGCTGCGATTGAAACAAAAATCGCTCGCCCGTTGGGCATGTCTGTGAATGAGGCGGCGCTAGGCATCGTTCGTATCGCGATCGCGGAAATGTCGCTCGCGGTGCGGTCGGTTTCGATCGGCCGAGGTCACGATCCCAGAGACTTTTCAATGGTCGCTTTTGGGGGCGCAGGGCCTGTGCATGCCGCCGCAATCGCCCGTGAATTGCATGTGCCAAAATTAATTATTCCACGTGCGCCAGGCCATTACTCTGCGCTGGGTATGCTGCTTGCCGATAATCGCCATGATTATGTGCGCACCTACTACAAGGCTCTGGAAGACTCCGATTTTCATGAAATCGAGAGCATATTTTCTGAGTTGACGCACGAAGCTGGCGAATTGCTCGCCAGCGAAGGGACGCCGCCTGAAGCTATACACTTTCAACGCTATCTCGATATGCGGTACTCCGGCCAGGAGTTTCCAATCCAGACCGCTCTGGACGCCAGCCAACTCGAGTCGCATGATCGCGGCATCATTCGATCGGCTTTCGATCGGGCGCACAAAAAGCGCTTCGGCCATCAGGCGGTTGATGAGCCCGTCGAGATTGTAAATCTCCGCCTGACCGCGGCGGGCCAGCGCGAGCGATCGAAATTTCCCGAAATTGTCCAGGGCGCGGAGGGCTCGGTCGCTGGATATCGGGACGTTGTCTTCGACGATCCTGATCATCCCATCCGGTGCGCTATCTTCGATCGTGAAAATCTGTATGCGGGGCAGGCAATCGACGGTCCAGCTGTCATAGCTGAATATGCATCGACAACGCTTCTGCCCCCAGGCTGTCGGCTGACTGTTGCTGCAACCGGCGACCTCGTGATTGAGATATCATCGTCATGACGACAAAAGCGCAACTGGATCCAGTCACCCTCGAAGTGCTACGCAACGCGCTTCCCGCGATCGCCGCCGACATGGCGACGGACCTGCAACGCACGTCCTATAATATGATGATCTATGAGGTGCAGGACTATTGTTGCGCCCTGCTCGACGCCGATGGTCGGCTCATCTGTCAGAACATCGGCGGCGTTTCGCATTTTGTCGCAGATCTCGGCGTTGTCATCAAGGATGCTGTCGCCCGTTATGGCAAGGACGGGTTCAGGCCTGGCGACGTTTTGATTATGAACCATCAACGCGTTGCGGGTCAGCATCTCAACAATGTCTGTGTTTATACGCCGTGTTTCTTCGATGGCGTGCTTGAGGGCTTCGCCATCGTGCGCGCGCACTGGGCCGATATCGGCGGTATGAGCACTGGAACGAGCGCCCCTGGTCTTGTTAGCGACCCGTGGATGGAGGGGCTGCAGCTCGACCAGATTAAAATCTATGACGCAGGCGTTGCCGATGAGAAAGTGTTGAGGATTATTCGGGATAATATCCGTTTTCAGGAAGCGTCGATGGGCGATCTGCGCTCGCAGATTGCCGCCTGCAATATGGCGACGCGCCGCTTCGATGAATTGTTTGCACGCTATGGGCGCGAAGTCATTCTCGGGGCAATTGAACATATTTTTGATGAGACAGAACGCAGATGCCGCCGCAGGGTCGCTGCTATCCCTGACGGAATCTATGAAGCCGATTCCTTTCTGGACGCAGACACCCCGGATAAAACCAACGTTATTCCGATCAGGGTGAAGGTGATCGTGAAAGGGGAGATCATGACCATCGATCTCACCGGCTGTTCGATGCAGCGCAAAAGCGGCATCAATGGACGCACACTCGCCGGCGCGTATATCGCGTATAAAGGTCTGACGGGGCCGCTCGACAATGTGAATGAAGGCAGTTTCCGCGCTCTCGAAGTCGAGATTCAGGAAGGTAATTTCATGATGGCGCGTTATCCAGCGCCGATGGCTGCCTGGAGCAGGGGGTTGCCGACAGTCGTGGATACGATTTTAAAGGCGTTGGCGCCCGCTTTGCCCGACCGGATTCCTGCAGCGCATATGGGTAATCTTGGGGGGTCACTCACATTTTATGGCGTCGATCCAATGACGAACAAACCTTATGTGTTACAAACGATTGAGGGCGGCGGATGGGGTGGGCGCCCCTACGAAGACGGCGTTTCCACTTGCGTTTCGGTGTGTCAGGGCGATGTGCGCAATTCGCCTGTCGAAACCATCGAATTGAAGGCGCCGGTCATTGTTGAAAGGCGCGCATTGCGCGAAAATTCTGGCGGCGCCGGCGAGTTTCGTGGCGGACTTGGAATTGAAACGCGGATGACCAATCTGCGTGAGGGCAAATGGAGCCTCAGCAATGCTGGACGGCGGCAGTGCCCGCCTTGGGGCATTGCTGGCGGGCAGGCGGGACAAGCCTCGGTCAATTACATGCGCAAACCCGACGAACACGATTTAAAACCGTTTGACCCCGTTCGCATGCAGAGTGAACCCGGTTCGAGCGTTATGGTTGCGACCGCAGGCGGTGGCGGATGGGGCGATCCGCTCGATCGTGCGATAGAGGCGGTGCAACGCGATGTTGCCGATGAGTTGGTTACGATCGAATCCGCCGCGAAGCTTTATGGCGCGGTGATCGATCCGGCCAGCGGAAGGGTGGATATTGGCGCGACGACAAAACTTAGACATGACATGCGTCTGGCGCGCGCGACGAGCGAGGCGACGCCATGAGCGAACGTCCGATGGTGGAAATGGACATAGCTGCGCGGCGCGCGCGCGTTCAGGCGTTGATGCGCCAACGTGGCATTGGCGTTGTGATTATCTATTTTGGCGGCCAGCACTACATGTTGCGGATGAACCAATTGATGTATCTGACAGACTTTAAGGCGCTCGGTCCGGCAGCGTTGATTATGCCGTTGGAAGGAGAGCCAACGTTGGTCCTGACCCCGCAATGGGATCTCCCGCGGGCGAAAGATGAATGCGTCGGCGTTGCCAAAATAGTGTCGGTGTCGCCGGGAGAACTGGCGACAGCAATTTCCTTGTACACCAAAACATATCGGGGCGCTGTGGCGCTCGCGGGGCGAGAAGATCTGACGGTTCATGCAGCGCGTGCGCTCTACGGCGCGCTGGGCGCGGAGCCACGTGACGCCGAGACCCTCGTGTCGTCGCTTGCTGTGGCGCGTACGCCGATCGAACTCGCGCGTGTTGCATATGCCGCCACAATTGCGGATGCCGGTTTTGAAGCGCTCTGCGCTCGGGCTCGCGTGGGGATGTGGGAATACGAGCTTGCCGCAGAAGTTGAAGCGGCAATGCAGGCCCTGGGCTCGGACGACAATTATGGATTGATCGGCGCCGGGCCGCACAATCAGGCCATCCGCGCGCCGACCAATCGCCGGCTTGAAAAAGGCGATTTGATCGTTGGGGAAATCACGCCCTGCTATCGTGGCTATTTCGCGCAATTGTGTCGCACCTATGTTCTGGGGGAACCCAGCGACCTCCAGCGCGCAAAATATGACATGTTAATCGCGGCGCAGGACGCGGGTTTTTCCGTGGCGTATTCAGGCGCGCCCAGCAGCGGTATCGCGCGCGCCATTAATGACGTGATCTCTGCCCAGGGTTATGGGGAATATTGCAGACAGCCGTATATGCGCACGCGTGGACATGGGCTCGGTTTTGGAGGCGTGGTTCCCTATGATGTAACGGAAAGCGCAAGCCCTGTTCTCGAAACCAATATGACCATGATCATCCATCCCAATCAGTACATCCCGGAAACCGGATATATGATGTTGGGCGATACTGTCGCGATCGAGCCAGAAGGACCCCGCATATTGACGAAAACGGCGCGCCGCCTTTTTTCGGGGAATGCCTGACATGCGCACGATGCACCCCGTACTGAAGCGCGGCGGTCTTTATTGGGATCAAAGCCTCCTGCCGCCCGAGGCCTACAAGGAGCGTTTCGCGCGTATTCAATCGGCGATTGTCGAGAGCGGCGATGACGCCTGGCTATTTTACGGCGATGTCGAGCGCTACGGCGCTGTTGCATGGTTCAGCAATTTTCTGCCCCGCACGCGTGCCGCGCTGGCCTTTGTGCCGCGTGAAGGCGAACCTGTTTTATTGCTGGCGGTTGGTCTGCGAGATGTGCCAGCGGCAAAAACGCTGACATGGGTCGATGATGTCCGTCCTTACAGCAACCTGCCGCGCAGCCTTGCTGCTCTGATCGAGGAAAAGGGGCTGGCCAAAGGGCGCATAGGGCTTGCCGGAGTCGAAGAGCTTCTGCCGGTCAAGCACTGGAATGATTTCAACGCGGCTATGCCTGGGCTGAAGTTGGCAGATCGCGCGCAGAACCTTGCGCCGTTGCGCGCCAGAAAGGCCGCCTGCGAAATAGCAGCCATCCGCGCCGCCGCCACAATTGTGCGCCGCGCGCTTGACAATATCGGCGCAGAAATCCGGGCTGGCCGGAAAATGCGGGAAGTGACTGCAGTGATTGACCGGCAATGCCGTGTCGCCGCTGCAGAGGATGTGCGGGTCATGGTCGCCAGTGGAGAACAGACCGGCCAATCGCTTCGGCCCGGCGACGATCGCATGTTACAGAATGGCGATGTCATACAGATTTACCTTGCCGTCGAAGCGCAGCGCTATTGGGCCGAAGGCGCCCGAACTTTTGTGATCGGGAAAGCTGGCGACGCGATCCGCGCAGCTCATGCGCGCGCAAACGCTGCGATGCGCGTGATGCAAATGGCTTTTCGATCTGAGGTTACGGGCTCTGAAATCGCTTCGGCGGGACTTGCCACACTTGGCGATGCTGAACTCATGAAAAGCGCAGGCGGTTACGGCCTCGGTAATGGCGTCGGGCTTGACGCCGATGAGTTTCCCCGGATCGAAGTGGGCAGCCCGGATATGATCGCCGATCATTCGACGCTGGCGCTGCGCCTTATCGGACATGCTAACGGGACAGGAATCGCTTTGGCTGAAACGCTCCTGTGGAGCGGAGGCAAGGTTGAAAGCCTGACTGGCGCAACAACGTTGACCGAATGCAATTAAGTCCCTCCATACGGAGACGGAAGTCGCACATGGATTACAAATCCGGCTTGACGCGCAGGGCCTTCACCGCCGGCGCCGCAGTCAGTTTGATGACCGCAAAGGCGCGTATGGCAAACGCTGCGATCGGGCCGCTTGAAACAACAAAGCTTCGATTCGGTCTCCCAGTCCCCGGTTCAAGTTTTCTGCCAATTTACGTTGCAGCGGAAAAGACCTGGAAAGCAAGCGGTCTCGACATAGAGATGGTGAGCTTTCGTGGCGATGCGGAGGTCGCGCAGGCGCTTGCGGCCGGCTCGATTGACGTCAGTTGCCAGTCGCTCGACGGCTTGATCAATCTCATATTGGCGGAGCAACCCGTCATTGGTTTCTACGCCGGCTTTTATCAGGCGGATTTTGCCTGGGCTGCGCAACCGGCGATCAAAAAATGGTCCGATCTGAAAGGCAAGTTGCTCGGAGTCTCGACCTTTGGCTCGCTGACCGATGAGCTTACACGCTACGTTCTGATCAAGAACGGGCTGGATCCCTCGCGCGATGTCAAGATTATTCAGTCCGGACCGGCGCCGGGCCGGATGCAGGCGTTAAAATCCGGAAGGCTCGACTGCGCAATTATGTCTCCGCCGGACAAATGGGTTGCAGAGGAATCGGGCATGACCATGCTTGGCGCACAATCGATCGACGTGGCACCTGAATGGCCCAAACATGCCTTCCTTGCCCCTTCGAAGTTTCTTGACGCGAATCCCAACGTTATCAAAGCGTTTTTGCGCGCACATGTTCAATCCATCCGATATGCGCGGGCGAATCCGGACGAAGCCGCTCGCATACTATCGGCAGCGCTTAAATTCCCTGCGCGTTATGCGGACAAGGCCTATCGCGAAGTCATTGATGGATACAATGAACGCGGTGAGTTGCCTGTTGCTTCGATGGATGTGTACTGGAACATCCTGATCGAGGGGGGCGTTGTAAAAACAGCGATACCGAAAGATCGCCTGATCGATCGTCGCTTTATCGAAACCTTCGATGATTGGGCGCCATGACATCGAATCTTTGCCAATGACCCAGCTCGTCGTCGAAAACCTGAGGCTGGAATATCCCGCCGCACGGGGAGGGAAGCCGTATCTCGCGTTGAGCGAGGCCAATCTTGCGGTCGAAAGTGGTGAGTTTGTCACCATTGTCGGCCCCTCTGGCTGCGGCAAGAGCACACTTCTGATGTTGATTGCATCCCTGCTCCGCGCCACAAATGGCACTGTGAAGCTGAATGGAAAGGAAGTGGCGGCGCCGGGGCCTGACCGTGCTCTGGTGTTTCAGGACTTTGCGTTATTGCCCTGGCGAACAGTCCTCAAAAACGTCGAGATCGGCCTCGAATTGCAACGGGTTCCGGTGGCGCGCCGTCGCGATATTGCGCGTAAGTATATCGAAATGGTGGGATTGAGCGCCTTCGAAATGCACTATCCGCACCAGTTGTCTGGAGGAATGCGGCAGCGGGTGGGCATCGCGCGCGCACTCAGCGTCGATCCTGAAGTACTTTTGATGGACGAACCTTTTGGCGCGTTGGACGCGCAAATCCGGCAGGTCATGGGCCTGGAATTACTGCACATCTGGGAGCGCGACCGTAAGACGATTCTGTTTGTCACGCATGATATCGACGAAGCCATCTATCTGGCTGACCGGATTGTCGTGATGAGCGCATCGCCAGGTCGCGTAATCCGCGAAATCAAGGTCGAACTGCCGCGACCGCGCGGGCTTGCCATCCGGACGTCTCCCGAATTCAACATCTATCGCGAAACACTCTGGAATCTGCTGGAAGAGCAGGTTCGCGCATCCGGTTCATGGGCGGCTGCAAAAGCGACCGGGGACCGGTGAGATGGCGATCAACGCGTCGAAATCCCTGGGTGACAGGCTGTCCGAAGCGCCGAACGCTCGCACGTGGATCGGCGGCGTTAGCGTGGTCTTGTTTCTGGCGGCATGGCAAGTGATCGGCGCCAATGAAATTGTGCGATCCGATCTCATTTCCTATCCAGGCGAAATCGCTGCCGCGGCGTACGATCTGGCGTCGTCGGGAGAACTGGGGGCCAACGCCCTGACAACCCTGCGCGAGTTTGCTCAGGGTTTTGCGCCTGCGATCCTCGCTGGAATCTTGCTGGGATTGGGTTTTGCCTTGAGTCGGTTGGCGCGTTCGCTCTTCGAGCCATTGTTTGTCGCTATGTACACCGCCCCGCTGATCGCCTTCGTTCCACTGTTGGTTGTATGGTTTGGCGTGGGATCGACGTCGAAGGCGGTGACAACATTTCTGGCGGCCGTTGTCCCCATCGCGATCAACACGACGACAGGCGTGCGCGAGACACAGGAAAGCTGGGTCCGCGCGCTGCGGGCTTTCGGAGCAACGCGTGGGCAAATTATCGTAAAGGCCATTTTGCCGGGCGCAATGCCCATCATCATGGCGGGGCTCCGACTCGCCATCGGGCGCGCAATTGTCGGGGTGATCGCCGCAGAAATGTACGTCTCGACTTCAGGCGTTGGACGCATGATCCAGACATACAGCACGGCTGGCCGGGCGGCCGAAATTTTTGTGCTGGTAGGAGAGGTGTCCGGTTTTGGATTTATGTGCGTCTGGTTGTTGCGCCGTCTTGAAAACCGCCTCGCGCCCTGGCGAGCGCGCGCATGAACGAGAAATTCGCGCAAGTCGCGCTCGGCGCGCTCGGGTTCATTTTGCTGATTGGCGCGTGGGAATTGGCTGCGCGCAACGGGCTCGCAAATCCGGTGGTTGTCTCCAGCCCGGCGCGCATTGCAGCGGCCTTCGCGCGGCAATGGGCAAGCGGCGATTTGTTTGCCGACCTTGAAACCAGCGCAATCGAGTTTGCGATCGGCTATGGACTTGCCATCGTGGTGGGCGTTGTTCTCGGTCTTGCCATGGGTCTGAACCGTATCGCTGAATATTGCATCGATCCCTTTATTTGGTTCATCTATGCTTCCCCGCTGATTGCTTTCTATCCCCTGTTGATCGTCTGGCTTGGGTTTGGTTTTGTCACCGTAGTGACAGTGGCGTTCCTGCTGTCGTTTGTGTCGATTGCTATCAACGCTATGGCCGGCGTCCATGCGGTTGACGCCAGTCATATGCGCGCGGTTCTTGCTTTCGGGGGAACCCGGCGCGATGTCATTTTCAAGGTCATTTTGCCGTCTTCAGTCCCGCATATTCTTGCAGGCGCGCGGATCGGGCTCGGGCGGGCTTTGCATGGGGTTGTGCTGGGCGAAATGTTTGGATCGAACGATGGACTGGGCTATTCCATCACGCGCTACGCCGCTCAACTCAAGACCGCCGACGTCTTTGTGCCGCTGCTGACTCTGATTGTGCTTGGAGTTGCAATCAACCAAGCGAGCGCTTTGCTGGAAGGCCGGCTTCAGTCATGGAAGCGCGCCTGAACTGGCGCCATTGGCGTTATCGCGGGTCATCCGCAGGGATCGATCAAGGCCGCGCAAGAGCGGCAGGACAACATCGAGCACGGGCGTGGGGACGCCGCGCACGCGGCCAAATTCGCGGACCTGTCCGACGATGCCATCGACTTCGAGCGCGCGGCCTGCGTCAACATCCTGTAGCATAGATGAACGCCCTGCGGAGCGTCCCCCCGCTGGACGGACGATCTTTTCCGGATCGATTTCACTGCGCAGATCCCGTCCCATCGCCGCAGCCACCGTCATAGCCTCGTCAATTGCTTTGATGGCGATCTCGTCGAGGCCGTGAACCTCAGCGGCGTCCCGCGAGGGCAGGCGCGTAAGAGCGGCAAATGGATTCGAACTGATATTCACAAATATCTTGCGCCAGATATCGCCCCTGATGTCCTTCGAGACTTTGGCGTTGAGCCCTGTGCGGCTGAGCAGGTCTACAACCGCATTGGCGCGGGCCGAAGGCGACCCATCGGGTTCGCCGATCATCCATCGGTTGCCGCCGGTATTGAGGATAACGCCCGGCGCAATCACTTGATTCGACGAATTAACAACGCCGCCCAAAGCTCGGTGGCCACCGACTTCACGCCAGAGCGCGCCTTCCGGATCGAGCAGGGGTAGCGGCTCATCGCAGCCGGCGCCAAAATTCCACCACCATGGAATGCCATTCATCAAAAAGGTAGCAATGCCACGCGCGCCGAGCAAACGGGCGAGCGGCTTGGCGATCTCTGGCAGCGACGGGGCTTTCAACGTGACGAGCACAATATCTTGCTCGGGGAGCGCAGTGGGATCGTCCGTCGCCAAATGGGGCCGACCGCCAATCACGTCGTCTCCTGCACGAAGGAAAATGCCATTATCCCGAATGGCGGCGAGATGCGCGCCGCGCGCGATGATCGAAACGTCATGGCCTCCCGTCGCAATCAGGCGCGCCGCCAGATGTCCTCCGATCGCGCCTGCGCCGTAAATACAAATTTTCTTTGCCATTGAATCGTTCCCGGTCTGGCGTCCACACGCGATTCATGCTGATTTTGACCGAACATGCAATTGTCAATGCGTGTCGATACCGGGAGGATGATTTGAGCGAAGCCATGGGCGTCAGGGAAGTCGGCTATTTCGACAATATTGGCGGCGGTCAGATCACCGTTGAGAATGGCTTTGCCTATATTGGCCACATGAAGGCCCCGGATGGCACGAGCATTGTGGACGTTCGCGATCCGAAAAATCCCAAACTCGCAGCCACCGTTCAAATACCTGCGCATATCCATTCGCACAAAGTGCGCGTCGGGAATGGGTTGATGCTCGTCAACCATGAAATCATGTCTGACACAATCGATCCCAACGCCTGTTCTGGCGGCGGCCTTGGCATTTATGACAATACCAATCCATTTCAGCCCAAACTCATCCATGAATGGGAAGCGCCCGGAAAGGGTGTGCATCGCTTCGATTTTGACGGGCGCTATTTCTACGGGTCGGCGACGCAGGCGGGTTATCATGGCACCATCGTGATGATTCTCGATCTCATCGATCCGGCAAAACCGCGTGAAGTCGGTCGCTGGCATATGCCCGGCCAATGGCTCGCCGGCGGAGAAAAGCCAACCTGGGGCGCAATCGACGATCACCGGTGTCACCATCCCTTGCGGTTTGGCGACCGGCTATTCACCAGCTACTGGCATGGCGGGTTTGTGATTCTCGACATTTCGGACATGTCGAACCCAAAATATATCTCCGGATTGAACTGGAGCCCACCATTTGCTTGCCCAACCCACAGCGCGGTGCTTGTTCCATTTCCGCTTCATGGGCGCCGCGTGATGCTCGTGGCGGACGAAGACGTCGCGAAGATCGGTTCGGGACCGCCTGCGTTTCTCTGGCTTGTGGACATCACAGATGAGACGAGGCCGATTCCCTTCTCAAGCTTCCAGCTCGACCATCTCGGCGACAAGGAGGCGCCGCCGATGACAGGTTGTCATCAGACAGTTGAGAAGATCGCCAGCACGGAGGTGCCAGTCGCCTGGTTTGCCAATGGGTTGCGCATTGTCGATATTTCAAAACCGCATGCTCCAAAGGAAGTCGCGCATTACCTGCCCGACGTCCCGCAGGGGTCGCGGCGCGTATCGAGCAATGATGTCTTTGTAGATGATCGCGGCTTGATCTATTTGCTCGACCGCGTGCGAGGGCTGCATATTCTGGAGCGGGTCAAGGACTAGGCCAATATCCGAATGCACTGCGGGAGCTTCAATGCGAGCGCTTCAACACAAGCGCCCGTTCAATACCGGCGAGATCGCAAAAGACGCCGCTTGGTTCAAGCCCCCCGGCTTCAAACAGGCGCGTTACAGGTTCTGTTTGACCAATGCCAAATTCGACGATCGCGATCCCGGCAGGCCCGAGCAATCGCTGCAGGACTTCAGCCAGCGACCGGAAAGCGTCAAGTCCATCGGCTCCGCCGTCAAGCGCCAGGCGCGGGTCATGGTTCCGCACTTCGGGATCGAGCGTCGCGATATCCGCAGAGGGGATATAGGGCGGATTTGATACAATCAGATCGAAGCGTGCTGCATCAAGATTGCGCCAATCGCCATGCCAGACGCGCGCGCGGTTTTGAAAGCCGCATTGGCGGAGATTTCTCGACGTGAGGTTACAGGCGTGCGGCGAAATATCGACCGCCAGTCCTTCGGACTTCTGAAACACATCGAGGAGCGCGCATACCAACGCGCCTGAGCCCGACCCAAGATCGGCAATTCTCAGGGCTTCATCCTGACGTTCGCCCATATATTTGAGCGCCGCGTCAATCAGTGTTTCGGAGTCAGGGCGGGGATCGAGAACGTCCGGTTCGACAGCAATATCGAGACTCCAGAAGCCCCGTGAGGCGAGGATCCGCGTCACAGGCTCACGCGCCAAACGCCGGCTTGCATAGCGGTCGAGACGAACGGCGGCCAAATCTCCCAACGGTTCATCGGGATCGCGTATCAACGAGGAATGATCGATCTGCGCTGCTGCGCAGAGCAACAGCCGCGCATCATAGGCGGCTTCATCGATTCCAGCCTTCCGGAACGCGTGAATAAGCCGCTCCATCGCAGCCCGGCGCGAAATGCCCGCGTCGAACTCCATTTGGATTGAAGCGCTCAAGCGGCCGCAATCGCCAGAACGCGGCCTAGCCGCGCGGCAAACGCGGCGGGGTCCGCAAGTTTTTCGCCGTCCATCAGGCGCGCTTCGTCCAGCAAGAGCCAGGAAGCGTCCTCAATGAATGTTTTGTCGGGGCTCTTTTTGAATTTTTCAGCCAACGCCGCCACCAGCGCATGATTGGGATTGATTTCAAAGACCGGTTTCGAAACATCCTGGACCCGCCCGTGTTCGGCCAGAAGCCGCTCCATCCGCCTGTCAGGCGCATTCTCGGCTCCGACAAGGCAGGCCGGGCTTTCCGCCAGCCGGTCCGAGGCGCGGACATCGGAGACCGAATCGCCGAGAGTTTGCTTGACGAAGGTCATGAAAGTGGCGATTGCGGCGCTCGGCGCATCGCTGGAGGGCGCTTCGGCGCCATCGGCGAAAGGAATAAGCTTGATATCGGCTGCGCCCTGACTGGCCGATTTGAACGGTTTTCCGTCAAATCCAACCGTATTTGAAATCCAGAAGGGATCGACGGGGTCGCTGAGCAACAGCACTTCAATTCCGCGCGCGCGGTATCCTTCAAGTTGCGGGCTTGCCGCAATCCGGGCGACGTCCTCGCCAGTGTGATAATAGATCGCGGTCTGGTTGGGGCGCAGATCCGCCACATATTGCGTCAGCGTGCGTGCGGGCTCCTTCGATTTTGTCGATGCAAATCGTGCGAATTTGAATATTGCGTCCCGTCGTTCAGGGTCCTCGTAGAGGCCTTCCTTGAGGACCGCTCCGAAATTTTCCCAGATTTTTGCAAATCGTTCGGAATCGTTTTCGGCGAGTTTTGTGAGTTCCTGCATGATCCGGTTGGCGATCCCGCGTTTGATTGCCGCAAACACTGCGCTTTCCTGAATCATCTCACGCGAAACATTCAATGGCAGATCGGCCGAATCGACAACCAGCCGGACAAACCGCAACCAGCCCGGCAGGATGTCGCTGTCCTGCGAGATGAGCACGCGCCGGACGTAGAGACGCCCACGTGATTTTCGCGCGGGGTCAAACAGATCGAGCGGGCGCGAGCCCGGGATAAAAGCGAGCACTGTGTATTCGTGACGCCCTTCCGCGCGCCAGTGAATCGTCAATGCGGGTTCGTCAAACTGACTGGCGAGACTCTGGTAGAATTCAGTGTAATCTTTCTCCGTCAATGCGCTTTTGGGTTTGGTCCAGATCGCGCCGCCGTCCGTTAACGCGCGCGCTTCGGCATCGGGCGTATCTTTCAGCTCAATCGGTATGGCGACGCCGCTGGAATGCTCCCGGATGATCGATTCAATCCGCCAGGGTTCGAGATAGGATTTTGAAGCTTCGTTCAAATGGAGCGTGACGCGCGTGCCGTGCGCCGGAGCGATGGCCGCTTCCACCGGAGCGATGGTGTAATCGCCCTTTCCATTCGACTCCCAAACCCAGGCTTCCGCGGAGCCGGCGCGTCGCGAAACGACTTGCACCCTGTCCGCCACCATGAATGCGGAATAAAATCCGATACCAAACTGTCCAATCAGACCGGCCGCGGAATTTCCTGAACCGCCGTCCTCTTCCCTGTCTTCGCCTGCAACTTGTGTCGGGCCCAGCTTTTCCAGGAAGGCGCGGGTTCCTGAATTGGCGATTGTGCCAAGCGCATCGATAAGATCGTCGTGGTTCATGCCAATGCCGTTGTCCACGACATCAAGCGTTCCGGCATCCTTGTTCAGTTCCAGAACAATTTTAAAGGGTTCGTCGCCAGTGCGCAGATCCGGCGCGGCAAGAGCTTCATAACGCAGCTTTTCGCAGGCGTCAGACGCATTCGAGATGAGCTCCCGCAGGAAAATTTCGCGCTCGGAATAGACTGAATGCACCATCAAATGCAGCAACCGGGCGACATCGGCCTGAAAATGATGCGATTTCGGGGCGACGCTCGTTTCAGCGCTCTCGGACAAGGCGAACCTCTTCATCTGGTTTGATTTAACGGATCCGTGCGGGCAACGCCCGCGCCGCTCATATCGCCGCAAGAGCGTCGGGTTTCAAGGGCTAACGTCGGACGAAAAAAAACCGGCGGAGGCCGAGGCCTCACGCCGGTCCAGATCAACTTCGGCCTTATTCAGACTTGGTCCGGCTAGCTTGCCTTCCCGGAGGGCTGGGGGGCTGACAAAACCAGAAAGGCGATTTCACCGGACCTTCGAAGCGATGATTACCTTGTGCAGGACCACTGGGGCGGTGGATGGGCGTGAACAGGGCAAAATTGTGAATTTGATCACGAAAGCGGAGCCAGCGGATGAACTCCCGCGATTATTGCCTGAACTGCCCGCAACCTTAAGCTTTACTTTAAGCTCAGCCGGTCGGGTTGAGATATTTACCGAGATTGCAAAGACCTGCAACCCGACCGTTTACGAGCGTTCGAAAAAAATCCATAATCGTACTGAAGTTGCTTATGTGCCAATTTGTGTGCGGAGTTGTTGCGTCATGTGTAAAAAGATAGCGATCCTTTTTGCCCTGTTTTGTGGGCTTTTTGCTGCGGCCCAGCCTGCGGGCGCTGTCACGATCGATGTCAACCTGTCCTCGCAAACCATGCATGTGACGTCCAATAGCGGCACATACGATTGGCCGATTTCGAGCGCGCGCGGCGGCTATTCTACGCCGCGAGGCTATTTCAAACCCTATAGTCTGCAAGTTATGCACTATTCACACAAATACCATATGTCGCCGATGCCACATTCGATCTTCTTTCTCGGCGGGTACGCGATTCATGGGACGTATTCGGTTGCCGAACTCGGACGCCCCGCCTCGCACGGTTGCGTTCGCCTGGCGCCTGCAAACGCAACAACGCTTTTCAATCTCGTGAAGCAGGAAGGCGCGCGGATCGCCATCAGCGGCACGCCTCCAGGCGGCGGACACGTCTACGCGGCGCACCACAAGAAGAGCCATACGCAATTTGCCGCCCATCACCATCACACCGGTCATGCGATGGCCTATGCGCCGATACGCCACCACAAGACTTTGCATCAGTGGCTGCACAATCCAGGCGCTGCGAACTAGGCTTTCTCTGCAAGACCCGGCGCTCTCCGGGCCATGATTGAGGTTCAGTCGGCAAATACGACGGTCTTGCGTCCGTTCAGCATGACACGGTCGTCGAGGTGGAAACGGAGCGCGCGGGCCAGCACCCGACGTTCGATATCGCGGCCTTTGCGGACGAGGTCATCCGGCGTATCGCGATGCGAAATCCGCTCGACATCCTGTTCGATGATCGGGCCTTCGTCGAGATCGGCAGTAACGTAGTGTGCGGTCGCGCCAATGAGCTTCACGCCTCTCCGATAGGCCTGGGTGTAGGGGCTTGCGCCCTTGAATCCGGGCAGGAAGGAATGGTGGATATTAATACAGCGACCGGCGAGCTTTGCGCTGAGGCCATCTGACAATATCTGCATGTAGCGTGCAAGCACGACCACGTCCGTCTGCGTTTTTTTGGTCAGTTCCCATAGCTGCGTTTCCTGTTCCAGCTTGGTTTCCTTGCTCACAGGCAGGTGGTGAAAGTCGATCCCGGTGAGGTCATGGTGCTCAAACGTTTCGCGCGGATAGTTTGACACGATCGCAGCAATATCCATTGCCAATTCGCCAATACGCCAACGGTAGAGCAGATCCGACAGGCAATGGTCGAACTTCGATACGAGGATCATGACGCGCTTTCGTTCGGAGCGCGCCGCCATTTGCCATTTCATACCGAAAGTCTGCGCAATGGCTGCGAAACCGGTCTGCAAGGCCGCAAAAGTTTCTTCATCGCGAACGCGGTCAAACACCATTCGCATAAAGAAAACGGATGTTTCTGTGTCGTCGAATTGCTGAGCGTCCAGAATATTGCAGCCGCGGTCGAACAGATAGGTCGAGACAATTGCGACAATGCCCCGCTTGTCAGGGCAGGACAGGGCGAGGACATAATGCGCGTCGGGCATGAGCAGCTTTCCAGATTGTGTTATTGAACCGCTTTTGCACGTGCGCGTGCGCCATTCAAGCGGAACCTGATCGATCGTTGGCGCGGGGCGCTTCGACGGCGAGCCGCTGCCAGCCTGGTTAAAGCGCCACGGGCAGGAGCCCACACGCCTGCGCGAGGCTAAAAAATGCATCCGGTCCTGCGCCCTGCGCCAATTCCGCAATGCGAATGGACGGCAGAAACCGAGCGATGGATTCGCGCGTTGGGCCTGGTCCGACTGAACCCACCGGCGATTCGTTGATAAGAAGCGCACGCATTTCCAGATTGGCGGCATTTAACGCCGAAACTGACGTCAGCGCATGACTGATCGCCCCAAGGTAGGTGCCTCCTATCAGGAGAACAGGCAAATCCAGCGCCCGTATCAGATCGAGGACCGTTGCGTCCTCGGCGATCGGCGACATCAATCCGCCGACGCCCTCGATCAGCAATTGTCCATTCGCATCCGCAATCGACTGGCGGCAAAAGGCGACGATGTCAGCCACCCGCAGGTCCCGCCTTTCCAGGCGTGCGGCCATATCTGGCGATACCGGCGCGGCAAAACGGAAAGGGGAAATCTGCGCAACGGCGTCCGGGGCAGGCATCCTGCCCATCGCCAGAAGCAGACGCCCGGGATCGCTCGTTGTCGCTTCCGCCGGATCATAACCGCTCACTACGGGTTTAATTGCGCGTGCAACGACGCCATGCGTTCGCAGCGCCGCCAGAAGGCCGGCAGTAACAAAGGTTTTACCAATGCTCGTGCCAGTCCCTGTGACAAATAGCGCTTTCACGCCACAGCCCTGCGCAATTGCTTCCGAATGGCGCTTGCGAGTCGCTCGATTTCATCGTCAGGGTGGCCAGCGGAAAAAGTCAGACGGAGCCGCGAACCGCCTTCCGGAACGGTTGGCGGACGGATCGCCACGACCAAAAATCCGTCCTCCTCCAGCGCTGCGGCGAGTTGCATGGCGCGTCGGGCGTCTCCGACAATCAGCGGCACAACGGGGCTTTGCGCTTCCGGCAGATTCATCAGACCGGTAAATTCTCGGGCCTTGGCCAATGGCAGCGCCGTCAACTCCGGTTCGCTTTCCACAATGTCCAGCGCAGCTATCGCCGCGCCAACGCACGAAGGCGGCAGGCCTGTCGTATAGATGAAGCTGCCGGCGCGTGTTTTGATCAGGTCTATGACGGACGATGAGGCGCAGATATAGCCGCCATAACCGCCGATCGCCTTGGAGAGCGTGCCCATTTGCAGGGGAACGTCGTAGCCCAGCGTCGAGCCATGGCCGCCATTCAAAACGCCCAAACCATGGGCGTCGTCCACCATCAGCCAGCAGTCGTATTGCTTCGCCAATTCGCTCAACGACTTCAAGGGAGCAAGATCGCCATCCATGGAAAAAACACCGTCTGTGGCAATCAGGCACCTTTTGGCGCTGGCGCGGTTGGCGGCCAGCAGCGCCTTGAGATTGTCCATGTCATTGTGGCGAAACATCAGTGACCTGGCGGCAGACAGCCTTGCGCCCGCGCGAATGCAGGAATGCGCGAGCTCATCTATCAATATGAGGCTGCCATTGCCCGCCAGCGTCGGGATAATGCCCGCGTTGGCAAGATAACCCGAACCGAAGACGCAGGCGGCTTCAGCGCCTTTGAATTTCGCCAGCCGCCGTTCCAGTTGTTCCAGCAGGGGGTGATTTCCCGTCACCAGACGGGACGCGCCAGCCCCGGCTCCGTAGCTATCGATGGCGGCCTTGGCGGACGCCCGGACTCTCGGGTCCTGACTGAGGTTAAGGTAGTCGTTGCAGGAGAAGGAAATCAGTCGCCTTCCGTCGCGTTCGACGTGAATGCCGCTGACCCGGGCGGTTGAGTTCAACCGGCGGCGCAGACCGCGCGCTTCGAGGTCCTGCAGCTTCCCGCGTGCAAAATCGTCCAGAGACTGCATATTCCACCGAAGTATCGAACCGCGCGGCGCGCTTCCAGCCCGCTTGCTCTGCCACGCATAAAGGGGCAATTAGGCCTTCGCAACCGAGGACCTCTGATGAACGCGTATGATCGATCCCTGGCCGGCGGGCCGCGCAGCGACTGGACCCGCGCGGAAATCCGCAAAATTCATGACCTGCCGTTTCCCGAATTACTGTTTCACGCTCAGGAGATTCATCGTCGTTTTTTCGATCCATCGCGGGTGCAGCTTTCGACGCTGCTTTCAATCAAGACCGGCGGGTGTCCCGAAGACTGCGCCTATTGTCCGCAAAGCGCGCATCACGACACCGGATTGAAAGCCACCAAATTGCTGGATCGGGACGCTATTCTGACGGCGGCGCGCGAAGCCCGCGACAGCGGCGCAACACGAGTTTGTATGGGCGCCGCCTGGCGTTCGCCCAAAGATCGCGATATCGCCGAACTCAGCGGAATTATTGGGGATGTGAAAGGGCTCGGCCTTGAGACCTGCATGACATTGGGGATGCTGACGGGTCGACAGGCGCAGGCGCTGAAAGATTCGGGGCTTGATTATTACAACCACAATCTCGACACGTCGCCGGAGTTTTACGGCAAGGTAATATTGACTCGTACTTATCAGGAGCGATTGGACACGCTCGAACATGTGCGCGACGCCGGCATGAGCGTCTGTTGCGGGGGTATTGTTGGCATGGGCGAGACGGTGGAAGACCGCGTCGGGATGATTCATGCGCTGGCGACGCTCCCCAAACACCCCGAGAGCGTGCCGATCAATCTGCTTGTGCAAGTGAAGGGCACGCCGCTCGATGCCGCCGCACGCGTTCACCCGATCGATTTTGTGCGCACCATCGCGACATCGAGGGTCGTCATGCCGCGTTCGATGGTTCGGCTGTCGGCCGGTCGCGAGGACATGAGCGACGAAATGCAAGCGCTCTGTTTTGCGGCAGGCGCCAATTCCATTTTCAGCGGTGAGAGATTGCTGACCACTCCCAATCCGGGCGACGATCGCGATAGTGCGCTTCTGGCGCGGCTTGGCATGAAAACCGATGGCGCCGCAAAAACCCTCTGAACCCGACTGGCTGACGCGCGGGCTCGAGCACGTCTGGCTGCCTTACGCGCAGATGAAACTGGCCCCGCTCCCTGCTCCCGTTGTGGCGACTCGGGGGTCGCAGATTATGCTGGCTGACGGGCGGAAACTTGTCGATGGCGTCGCAAGCTGGTGGACCGCCTGCCACGGTTACAATCATCCACATATCGCCGAATCTCTCCGCAAGCAGCTTGAGCGAATGCCGCATGTGATGTTTGGCGGGTTGGCGCATGAACCGGCCTACGAACTGGCTGCGCGACTGGCAAAGATTCTGCCCGGCAATCTCGACCGGGTGTTTTATTCCGAATCGGGTTCTGTCGCTGTCGAAGTCGCCATGAAAATGGCGATTCAGTATCGACTCAATACTGGTGAGCGTGGCCGCAGCAAAATCCTGAGTTTTCGCGGCGCCTATCACGGCGACACACTCGCAACCATGGCGGTCTGCGACCCCGAAGAGGGCATGCATAGCCTGTTTCGGGGCGTTCTGCCCGAACAGATCATTGCAGACCTTCCGCGCGATGACGAGAGCCATGCCGCGCTGCGCGCCGTTCTTGAACGCCATGGGCGCGAACTCACAGCGATTCTTGTGGAGCCTTTGGTTCAGGGCGCAGGCGGCATGGTGTTCCACAGCGCGCTGGTTCTGCAACGCTTGCGCAAACTGGCGGACGAATTTGACCTGCTTCTGATCTTCGACGAGATTTTTACCGGCTTTGGCCGCACAGGCGGCATGTTCGCCTGCGCCTCTTCGGGCGTCCTTCCCGACATCATTACGCTCTCGAAAGCGCTAACCGGCGGGACGCTGCCGCTTGCCGCAACAGTGGCGTCGTCGCTTGTGTTCGACGCCTTCTGGTCGGACCGGCCGGAAGACGCGCTGATGCACGGGCCGACGTTCATGGGCAATCCACTCGCCTGCGCCGCCGCCAACGCCTCGCTCGACCTTTTTGAGCGCGAACCGCGGCTGGAACAGGCGACCGCAATTGCAAAGCAGCTCGCGCGCGAACTCGAACCCTGCCGCACGCTCAAAGGCGTGCGGGATGTGAGGGTGATGGGCGCGATAGGCGTGGTCGAGCTCGACAGTCCGGCAGAGCGTGGAGCGTTGATGAAAGCATTTATCGATCGCGGCGTCTGGATCAGACCCTTTGGCAGGATCGTCTATCTGACGCCTGCGCTCACCATTCGCCCGGATGAGCTGACAACATTAACCAGCGCCATATGCGACGCGCTTGCCTGATGCGCCGCATCTATCAGCTCTTCGCCTCAGCAACGCATTTATGCACATCGCTGGTCAGCCTTTCCACGCGCTCTGTCAGCGCTTTGATATTTTCGGTCAGCACGGTGTTCTGGCGCATCATTTCCATCAACAGATCCATGTTCTTGTTCGCCTGAATTTCCCGCGCCTCGCTTTCATGATGCAAATCTTCGCGGTGCTGGGCATCCGCCTGCGCATGGCATTTGTCGCGGTCCGCCTGTCGCGTTTGCGCCAGCAGGATCAACGGCGCGGCATAGGCTGCTTGCAAGCTGAAGGCGAGATTGAGAAGAATGAAGGGGTAAACGTCGAAATCAGTCACGCCGAAAACATTGAGTAAAATCCAGACCGCAACGAAAAAAGTCTGCGACACCAGAAAGACGGGGGTGCCAAAAAAGCGTGCAAACTCTTCCGCCTTCAGCGCAAACCAGTCATTGCCAAAGACATTGCTGAGGTGAAGATGCGGACGGTGAAACCGAAAGAAATGATCGTCCGGCTTGTCCCCTGCGGGGGCCAGCGCTGCTACAACTTCTGTTTCAATTGACATATCAAGTTCTCCTCGACAGTTTTAGGCGCTGTCGCGCTCATTAATGTTTATTGACGAATAGATATGACGATGGCACGACTTTTCCCTTTTGACTACGGTCCAAAACTTGGCGCGGGCTCGCCTTGACCCCCCGGACGCCGCCTCTTATCAATCGGAAAATCTCTGATCCCCCGCTGCGGAGCCCCTGGATATGACGGATGTGTATCTTTGCGCCGGGGCGCGTACGCCGGTCGGGCGTTATGGCGGCGCTCTGTCCGGGGTGCGCGCCGATGACCTGCTTGCCTATGCGATCAGGGCTGCGTTGGCCCGCGTGCCCGTCCTGCCTCGCGAAGCTGTCGATGAAGTCTATGCGGGTTGCGCCAATCAGGCGGGCGAAGACAATCGCAATGTTGCACGGATGGGGCTTTTGCTGGCCGGACTGCCAATGCAGGTTCCCGGCGTAACGCTCAACCGCCTTTGCGGATCCGGCCTAGACGCGATCGGCAGCGCCGCGCGTGCGATCAAGGCAGGAGAAATCGCCTTAGCCATTGCTGCTGGGGTCGAATCCATGTCCCGTGCGCCCTTCGTCATGGGCAAGACGTCCGAGCCCTTTTCACGCGCCGCGCAGCTTGAAGACACGACCATGGGCTGGCGTTTCATCAATCCGGCGTTCCAATCGCAATTTGGCGTCGACGCCATGGGCGAAACCGCAGAAAATCTGGCGGAAGAACGGCATATTGCGCGTGAAGATCAGGACGCCTTTGCGCTTCGCAGCCAGAACCGGGCCGCCGCCGCTATCGCAAATGGACGTTTGGGACAGGAAATCGTGGCGATTGAAATCACTGATCGCAAAGGGGGCGTTATCACGGTCGATCGCGATGAGCATCCTCGCGCAACGTCGCTCGACAAGCTTGCGGCGCTCAAGCCCTATATTCGCAAAGGCGGTTCGGTCACGGCAGGCAATTCTTCCGGGATCAATGACGGCGCCGCCGCCGTGCTGGTTTGTTCGGCCAGCGCAGCTGACAAATATGGTCTGACGCCCCTCGCCAAAGTCACTGGCATGGCGACGGCCGGCGTCCCGCCGCGCATCATGGGGATCGGCCCGGTTCCCGCGACGCGCAAATTGATGGACCGCCTGGGACTGACGATTGGCGCGTTCGACGTTATCGAACTCAACGAAGCTTTCGCTGCGCAGGCTCTGTCCTGCATGCGTGAACTTGGCCTTGCGGACGATGCAGCGCATGTGAATATCAATGGCGGCGCTATTGCAATTGGACATCCCCTCGGCATGTCGGGGGTGCGAATTGCTTATTCCGCTGCGCTCGAAATGCAGCGCAGCGGCGCCAGGCGCGCGCTGGCGACGATGTGCATCGGCGTCGGTCAGGGCATAGCGCTGGCGTTGGAACGGGTTGGCTGAACGGAGACCGGGCTCATGAAAGTCGCGCTCATTCAGATGAATTCCGGCGCTGACAAGCCTGCGAATCTCGAACAGGCCCGCAGCCTGATCGAGGACGTAGTGCGTCACGAAAGACCCGACTGGATCTGCCTGCCCGAAGTGTTCGACTTCATGGGCGGCTCGCGCGCTCAAAAGCACGCGGCTGCGGAAGAGCTGCCCGGCGGCCAAGCCTACACAATGATGGCCAATCTTGCGCGTCATCATGGCGTTTTCATTCATGCGGGATCGATGCTGGAAAAGATTGCGGGTGACGACCGGCTGGGCAATACGACGATAGTGTTCGACCGCGAAGGCAAAGAGCGCGCGCGCTATCGCAAGATTCACATGTTCGATATTACCGCGCCTGATGGCGCGCAATACAACGAGTCTGCGGCCTTCAAGCCCGGTGATGCCGTCGCTACCTACGACTGCGAGGGCGTCACTGTGGGATGCTCGATTTGCTACGATCTGCGCTTTCCCGATCTGTTTCAGGCCTTGGCGTTGCGGGGCGCCGAGATGATCGCTTTGCCCGCGGCATTCACCTTGCAAACCGGCAAGGATCATTGGGAGGTCTTGATCCGGGCGCGCGCCATCGAGACCGAGGCCTATTTTTGTGCATCGGCGCAAACCGGGACGCATATGCAGGGCAGCGAATCTCGCGCGACTTGGGGCCACTCGATGATCGTCGATCCCTGGGGCCATGTTACGGCCAGCGCGTCGGATGGAGTTGGCTGGGTCGCGGGACGGGTCGATCCAGCTCGCGTTAGAAAAGTTCGCGCCATGATTCCGGTCGCCAAGCACAAGGTCAGGATCGACTGATTCAGAGACGGGAGAAGATTTCATGAATGTCCGCAGTCGTTTCGATCTTAAAAAAATCCTTTCGCCCGAGACCAGGCGGAGCGACGAAATGCAAGCTTTGTTCGATTGGAACATCGAACAGGACAAAGGAATGCCCGATCTCAATACAATTTCCATTCAGGAGTCACGACCGTGGCGCGCCAGGCAGGCATTGCGCACGAACGCCGATGCGCCTGAAGTCGCCAAAGTCGAGCGCATTCACGTTCCTGGCCTCAATGGCGCGCCCGATATCGCCAGCGAACTCATCACGCCCTTGAATGAGGAGCCGGGCTGCCTCCTTTACCTGCATGGCGGCGGCTGGGCCTTTGGCGATCTTGATTCGCATATCCGGCTCGCCAAGATTCTGGCGGTTGAATCCAAAAAGCGCGTGCTTTACGTGGACTATCGGCTTTCGCCGGAGACGCCCTATCCTGGACCACTGGACGATTCCATTGCCGCCTGGCGCTGGATCGTTTCCAGAAGCGAAAGCGACCCGCATTTCAAAGGTCCGTTGAGCGTGTCAGGCGATAGCGCGGGCGCGAATCTTTCTGTTGCTCTTATGTTGCATGAGATCGAACTGGGGCGGCGGCTCCCGGATGTCGGTCTGTTGTTTTATGGCGTCTATGACGACGACACGGAAAGTCCGTCCTACATGCGTTTCGCGATGGGCTACGGACTTGCACGCCCGGGCATGATGAAATTCTGGTCGTGGTATGCGCCTGCCGATGCGCACGGCCATCCCCGCCAGGACCCGTTATTATGCCCGGTTCGGGCCAGCACATCTGCGCTGGCGAAGCTGCCGCCGCTTTATCTGAATGCTGCAGGATTGGACCCTTTGCTTTGCGACACCCTCAAATTTGCCGAAAGGCTGGAGGAAGCCGGAACAGTCTTTGCCGTAGAAGTGCATGAGGGGTTGCATCATGGCTTTATCCAGCAGACCGCGCGGCTCGCCGAGTCCCGGCGGGCGCTGAAACTGGCGATGGATTTCTATCGCAAGTGCGAGCGTTGCTGAGGGCTTCGAACGATGCGCCATTTTCTTGGCTGCACGGCGTCATAAAAATGTAATAAATTGTTCAGACCATTCGAATCATGGAATTCGCCATGCATGACCTACGTGAACCGCTGCTTACACCCATCAGAATTGTCGATCTCCGTCCCACGCAGATTACGGTTGGAATGCGCGAGGTGAAGGAAAAGCGCAAGCGCTGGAAGGCGCTCAAATCCGGAAAGGCCGGCGGCTTTCTGGGCACACATATGATACCAGTTATCCTCGGTCCGAAGAAACGCAGCTATGTCATAGACCATCACCATCTCGCGCGCGCCTTGCATGAAGAAGGGGTCGAGCATGTGCTGACAACCGTTGTCGCAAATCTCAGTTCGCTGACTGAAGAGTCATTCTGGGTCAATATGGACAACCGTTCATGGATGCATCCTTACGACGATGCGGGCAAACGCCGTGAGCACCAGCAAATTCCAAAATCTGTTGATAAACTTATCGACGATCCCTACCGCTCGTTGGCCGGCGAATTGCGGCGTGTTGGCGGTTTTGCCAAGGATACGACGCCTTTCAGCGAATTCCTCTGGGCGGATTTTCTTCGTTCGAGGATCAAACGCAAAGCCGTCGAAGACAATTTCGAACAGTCGCTTGAAAAGGCGCTTGC
>CAIZEI010000004.1 GCA_903931945.1 uncultured Hyphomicrobiales bacterium
AGGGGGACACGGAGTCGTTTTGACCCTCCAGTCCGGGGGCCTTGTGGATAGGTTATGTCTGAGGGGCCTTCGGTTGCCAGGCGCACACATCGCAATTGCGATGTTCGCCGGAGAGTATTGGCGCTGTTCGCGCCGCCCATCAGCGCTGGCGTAGGCCAGAGCATATCAGGAGTCCCTGGATATGGCTTCCAAGAAGGTCAAGGCGCGGAAGGCGCCGGTTACAAAAGCTGTCGCCACGAAGTCGAAGCAATCCAGGGGGAGTAAAAGCAAACCGAAATCGACTTCAGCTCTGCCAAAAACCGCCAGGACAAGCAGCGTGAAGTCGAGCCGTGTGAAAAAGCCCGCAGTCACGACGGCCAGGGCTAAATCGCCTGCCTCCAGGCCGGCGTCCCGAACGGCAGTCTCCGCAAAGGTCGCAAAGAGCAGGTCGGCAGTCAAAAAGCCGACGGTTGTGAAGGTCGTTGCTGTCGCCAAAAGTAAAAAAGCGGCGAGCGCGCCCAAGGCGCCAGCCGTCAAGGAAGCCGTCAAGATCGCCGCCCCTGCGGCGGTCGTCAGCGACGTTGTAAAAGCTCCCGCTGCCGCGCCGGTTGTTCCGCCCGTCGCCAAAACCCAGGAAAAGAGCGCCCCCATCGTGCAAAACAAACCCGCTGCGCCCGCCGTCGTCCCCGTTGCAGTAAAGGTCGCCCCCGTCGAGCGTCCGGCTGCCGCCGCAACCGCCGCCAAGGTCGCGCCGGCCAAGCTAAGCCAGCGCACAGGATTCAAGACACATGAATTCATTGTCTATCCGGCGCATGGAGTTGGGCAGATCATCGCCATTGAGGAGCAGGAAGTCGCCGGCTTCAAACTGGAGCTGTTTGTAATCAACTTTATCAAGGACAAGATGACGCTGAAGGTGCCGATGCCCAAAGTGATGGCTGGCGCCATCCGCAAGCTTGCGGAACCGGAAATGGTCAAGCGGTCGCTGGATATCCTGACAGGCCGGGCTCGCATCAAACGGACGATGTGGTCGCGTCGCGCGCAGGAATATGAGACCAAGATCAACTCGGGCGATTTGCCATCAATTGCCGAAGTGGTTCGCGACCTCTTCCGCTCGGACGCCCAGCCGGAACAGTCGTATTCCGAACGCCAGCTCTATGAAGCTGCGGTCGATCGTATGGCGCGGGAAATCGCTGTCGTTCATAAGTTGACCGACGGAGAATCGCTCAAGCTCATTGAGAGCCATCTGCTCAAGGGGCCCAAGCGCGGCAGCAAGACAGAAGCTGTTGAAGGCGTTGCTCTTGAACTCGAAGTCGTTGTCCAGGCTGCCTGAACATCGCTCATCGGCTGATTTCACCCGTCCAGTCGTCACAGGCTGGGCGGGTTTTTGATGTGAATTTTAGCAGCGTCTTTTCCGGTTGGACCGGTTCCCCCTGGGGCTGAACCGCTTTAGGGTCTCGCCCATGAACCAGATAGCCCCTTCCCGCGCCGATGCGCCCTCTCCCATGATGGCGCAATATATTGAAATCAAGGCCAATAATCCCGACTGCCTGCTGTTTTACCGGATGGGCGATTTTTACGAGTTGTTTTTCGGCGATGCGGAAGTCGCCAGCCGAGCGCTCGGCATTGTCCTCACCAAACGCGGCAAGCATCAGGGCGCGGATATCCCGATGTGCGGCGTGCCGATCGAGCGATCGGACGATTATTTGCAACGCCTGATCGCGCTTGGCCACCGGGTCGCTGTCTGTGAGCAGCTTGAGGATCCTGCGGAATCGCGCAAACGCGGCCCGAAATCCGTCGTCCGCCGCGATGTCGTGCGGTTGGTGACTCCCGGCACAATCACCGAGGAGCGCCTGCTCGACCCCGCCCGCGCCAACATCCTGCTTGCCGTCGCGCGGGCGAGGGAAGCTGCTGACATCTGGAGCTATGGGGTTGCGGCGCTCGATATTTCCACCGGCGCCTTCGCTTTGACCCAGGCGAGCGAGGAAACGCTCGGCGCAGAAATCGCGCGTATCGATCCCAATGAAATCATTGCCCCCGTGCCGCTCTGCGACGAAGCCGTCGTGACGCGCGCGCTTTCAGGGGCCCGGGCGCCGCTGACGCCCTTTGCGCGGGACGCCGCCGATGCAGGCGCCGCCGAACGCGTACTTTGCGACTGGTATGGATTGGCCACATTGGAAGGCCTTGGCGATTTCAGCCGGGCGGAACTGGCCGCCGCTGCGCTGGCGATCCGCTATGTGGAGCGCACCCAGCTGGGCGCGCGACCGCCGCTGGCCTTCCCCACCCGACAGTTGCGCGGCGGAATGATGGAAATCGACGCCGCGACACGCGCCAATCTCGAATTGACCCGGACTCTGGCCGGCGGGCGAGACGGTTCGCTTCTTGCCGCCATTGACATGACTGTAACGCCTCCCGGCGGGCGATTGCTGGCAAGCCGC
Organism: uncultured Hyphomicrobiales bacterium; assembly: GCA_903931945.1. Lineage (GTDB taxonomy): Bacteria > Pseudomonadota > Alphaproteobacteria > Rhizobiales > Beijerinckiaceae > Terripilifer. Next base: position 2,415 of record CAIZEI010000004.1, read on the forward strand.
CTGTCCAGTCCGCTCACTGAACCCGGGGCGATCGGCCTGCGACTGGATTCGATTGCGTTTTTGATCGTCGATCCGCTGTTGCGCGCCGATGCGCGCAAGGCGCTGGCGGCAGCGCCGGATATGGAGCGAGCTCTCGCCCGATTGATTCTTGAGCGGGGCGGGCCGCGGGATCTGGCCGCTCTGCGCGATGGCGTCCACGCCGCCACCCGTCTTGCCGAACGCCTCAGGCAGGCGAGCGACCCTCCGATCGAAATCTTGGACGCGCTCGCCGCGCTTGAGCAATCGCCGGGGGACCTTGCGGCGCAATTGAGCGCCGCATTAGCGGACGAATTGCCGCTCAACAAGCGCGATGGCGGCTTCATCCGGCACGGTTTTATTGCCGGGCTCGATGAGGCCAGAGCGTTGCGCGACGAAAGCCGGCGCGTCGTCGCCTCGCTGCAACAGGCCTATTGCGAGCAGACTGAAACTCGCACGCTCCGCATCAAGCACAACAATTTTCTTGGCTGGTTTCTGGAGGTCCCACAAGCGCAGGGCGAACGCCTGTTGCGGGAGCCGTTCAATACAACCTTCATGCATCGGCAAACCATGCAGGGCGCGATGCGCTTTTCAACAATGGAGCTCGGCGAACTCGAAGCCAGGATCGCCAGCGCCGCCGACAGGGCGCTGGCCTTCGAACTCGACGCCTTCGAGCGGTTGCGAACCCTTGCCGCCGGATATTCCGACAGTCTCAAAGCCGGCTGCGCAGCGCTGGCGACGCTTGATGTCGAATGCGCGTTGGCCGAACTGGCGGCTTTACGAGACTGGACGCGTCCCCACGTCGACTCCTCGCTGGCCTTCGAAATCGAGAGTGGGCGCCATCCAGTCGTCGAAGCCGCGCTTCGCGCGCGGGGCGAGGCCTTTGTCGCCAATCATTGCGACCTGACCGATCCAGACGGCGCAGGAGGACGGCTTGCCGTTGTCACCGGCCCGAACATGGCGGGCAAATCGACCTTTCTCCGGCAAAACGCCCTGATTGCGACGCTGGCGCAGATGGGCGCTTTTGTGCCCGCCGCGCGCGCGCGCATCGGCGTTGTGGATCGCCTGTTTTCCCGCGTTGGCGCGGCCGACGATCTTGCGCGGGGCCGCTCCACCTTCATGGTCGAAATGGTCGAAACCGCCGCTATCCTCAATCAGGCCACGCCGAAATCTCTGGTGATTCTGGACGAAATCGGTCGGGGAACCGCGACCTTCGACGGTCTCTCGATTGCCTGGGCGGCGATCGAACGCCTGCACAATGTGAATCGGTCGCGTGCGCTGTTCGCCACGCATTTTCATGAACTGACGCAATTGACAAAAAAGTTGCCGCGCTTGTTCAATCTGACCATGCGGGTGACGGATTTTCGCGGCGATATCGTCTTCTTGCATGAAGTCGCGCAGGGCGCGGCGGACCGCTCATATGGCATCCATGTCGCCCGGCTGGCCGGCCTGCCTGTCGATGTCATCGTGCGAGCGCAAAAAATTCTCACCGAACTTGAAGCCAGCGACCGGCAGGCGCCGGTCAAGCGCATGATTGACGATCTCCCGCTGTTCGCGGCCCTTTCGGCCGCTCCTTTGCCTGCGCCATCTCCGCGCATCGACCTTGTTCGCGAGGCGCTGGACAACATTGACCCGGATGAACTCGCGCCAAAGGCGGCGCTCGAGGCAATCTACATGCTCAAAAAGACACGCTCGACCGAGAAATGAGCTAAATCGACCTGAAAACCAATCAGGGGGTTGATTGCCGCCCTGTCCTCTGGCATGGCAACGCCACCTCAGTCACCCGCTCGAGTCACCCGCGCGGCGGGTGTTCCATCCCTCAAATCACTGGAAAGCAATGCCGGCGTTCAAAGGTTCGAATTTTCAGGACAGACAACAAGCCGCCGAGGAAGCCCGCCGGGCCCTGCTGGAAAAATTCAAAGCCCGCCCTTCGCCTGACGATCCTGTTGTCAGGCAACGCGAGGCTGAGCGTCGCGCAATCGTCGAAGCGCGGGAACAGCGTGCGTCCGAACGCGAGACCAAGCGTATCGCTGAAGCCGAGGCAAAGGCGCGCCGCGATGCGGAGGAGGCTGCAGCGCTGGCAGCCCGCACGAAAGCGGAAGAGGAAGAGCGCGCGCGTGTCGCAGAGCTCGAAGCTCTTGAGACTGAGCGCAAGAAGGCGGAGGAAATCGAACTCAAGGCGATGCTTGAGGCCGAACGCAAGGCCGAACGCGACGCCCGCTACGCCGCCCGCAAGGCGCGCAAGGCAGAGCGCAAGACTGAACTGCGAATGTATCGCTGATTTTGGCTGGCGCTGTTGCTTCACGCGAATTTGCAAGCATTCGCGAGAAAGAACCCATCGCTCATTCGAATGCAACATCGCGTTTGCGGCCCGTCAGACTTTCGCCTGCATCGACTGCGAAATCCTGCCCCGGCAGGTTTTCATGGCGCGCAAAAAACGCGATCGCGTCATAAATGTCGCGCGATGAAACGCCACGTTGCAGCGGGCTTTTCCGTACGTCTTCTTCATAGCGTTGCTGGCTTTGGGCGCCGCTGGGCGACAGCAGGCCGGGCAGGATTCCAAACACCCTGACGCCCACGCGATCCGCGCTGCGCCATATCCGCCCTGCCGCATGAAGGCCTGCCTTGCCGACCGTATAGCTAAAAAAATCCGGATTCAGATTGAGCAGCTTTTGATCAAGGATATTGAACACCGCAATCCGCTGGGCGGCTTGTTTTAACCGCGACGCCGCCTCCAGAATCGCAACGGGCGCGAGTAAATGGATTTCCAGACTGCTGCGCAACAGGGCTTCGTCCGCAGCGCCGGGAAAATCATAGGCAAACAGCGACGCGTTATTGACGATGATGTCGGGCGCCCCCATTTCCGCCGCAACGTTTTCAAGCAAAGATTTCGCGCCGCCAGGCAAGGACAGATCGCCAGAGAAAACACTGGTTTGACGCCCCTCCCCGCACAACTGCTCGCTCAATGCCTGCGCTTGCGCAACGGAGGAATGGGCATGCAGCGCCACATTGAACCCATCGCGCGCAAAACAACGCGCAAGATCAGCGCCAAGCCGCCTTGCGGCGCCAGTGACGAGGCAGGTTTTCAAGCCCCGCTCCATTGCGCCCGCGTTCGGAAAACATCGATGCCGGCGCCGGCTGTTTCAGCAAAAATGTCGAGCTTGCGGATCGAAACGAAACAGGCTTGCACACGCGGATCAGCAAAGCAGGCCCCGGTCACGCTATCGACGATGGTTTCCAGCAAATCGATGTGATCGGCCTGTTCAAGACTGCGGATATGGTTGCGAATAGGGTCGTAATCGATGATTGGCGTATCCGCCAGACGGGACGTCCCGAGCGGCGCGAAGAGCTTTACCGAAACGCTGAGCCGGTTGGGCCTCGCGGCGAAACGCTCCCAGGGATGCAAACCACACCGTACATTCACCACCACGCCATCGAGCGCGACGATCGCATGATCGGACAGGGAATACAGCGGTTGCATCAAATAGTCTCCCGGTTTGGCTTGCGCTGGCGCGATCCGCCATATGGCTAGCACAACGCCCGCGCGCTTTACAGATTGATTGCGCCGCCTGGATGTGGCACGCCGCTGCGCTGCAACCCTGTGTGCGCCAGTCGCATCTGAATCCGGACCGAAGATGAATCGCCGCGCCGATCTCGTGCTTGTCCAGCGCGGCTTTTTTGAAAGTCGCAACAAGGCGCGCGCCGCCATTGAGGCGGGGCTGGCGTCCGTCGATGGCGTCGTCATCCTCAAGCCGGCCGACCTCGTCAATCCCGACGGCAAGATTGAAGCCGTCGCGCCGCATCCCTGGGTTTCGCGCGCGGGATTGAAACTCGAAGCGGGACTGGAACTGTTCCATATCGATCCCCGGGGCAAAACCTGCCTTGATATTGGCGCCTCCACCGGCGGCTTCACGCAGGTGCTGCTGACGCGCGGCGCAGCGCGCGTCTACGCGGTCGATGTCGGTCGGGAACAATTGCATCCATCCCTGCGCGAGGATACCCGCGTTGTCTCGATGGAGACCTGCGACGCGCGCAGTCTCGACGCCGCAATGTTCGAGGCGCCGCTTGATCTTATTGTCTGCGACGCCAGTTTCATTTCATTGAAGCTGGCGCTCCCCAAACCACTGGAGCTTGCTGCGCCGGGCGCCGATCTCATTGCGTTGATCAAGCCCCAGTTCGAAGCGGGCCGTGAACGCGTCGGCAAAGGCGGCATCGTGCGCGACCCCGATGTCCATTACGATGTTTGCGTCGACATCAGAGGTTTTCTCGGCGCTAGCGGTTGGCGCGTGCTAGGCTTGGAGCCCAGTCCCATAAGCGGGAGCGACGGCAATCGCGAGTTCCTGATCGCGGCAAGGAAAAACGCGTTGTGATCAATCTGCGAGCGGAACTCACCATCGCCCGCCTTGGCCAGCGCGGCGAAGGCATTTCTGAAAGCGCGCATGGCAATGTCTATGTGCCCTATGCCTTGCCTGGAGAAATCATCATCGCGGAAGTCGATGGCGAGCGCGGCAAATTTATCGAAGCCATAACGCCAAGCCCCGACCGTATCGCGCCGTTCTGCCGCCTGTATGGGGAGTGCGGGGGATGCGCTGTCCAGACGCTGGCGGCGCCCGCTTATGCCGTATGGAAGCGCGGCCTGCTCGTCGAAGCGCTCCTCCATGTCGGGCTTACCACGGATATTGCGCCGCTTGTGGACGCGCATGGAGAGGGGCGGCGGCGCGCAACATTTCACGCGCGATTCGACCGCGACGCCATCGGCGGCCTGCATATGGACGTCGGGTTCATGCGCGCACGCGCGCATGACATTATCGATATTGACGCTTGCCCGGTGCTGGCCCCCGGCATGGCGGCGGCCCCCGATATCGCCCGCGCGTTCGCCAGATCGCTGTCGCCGCTGTTAAAGCCGCTCGATATCGTCGTCACAGCAACGCTTGAAGGTTTTGATGTCGACATTCGCGGCGCCGGCGCTCTCAATCAGGAGCAAACCCGCGCCTTGACTGCGCTTGCCGCGCGGCTCGATATGGCTCGCGTGTCAAATCATGGCGACGTCGTCCTTGAACGGCGCGCTCCGCTGCTGGCGATGGGTCGCGCGCGCGTCGCTTTGCCGCCCGGCGCCTTTTTGCAGGCGACGCTGGCGGGCGAGGAAACGCTGGCGCGTCTTGTGGACGAGGCGACGCGCAACTCCAGACATATCGCCGATCTCTTCGCAGGCGTTGGGACGTTTGCGCTGAGACTATGCGAGCGGGCGGAGGTTCATGCCGTTGAAAGCGATGCGGCGGCGCTGCTGGCGCTGGAGCGCGCTGCGCATCATGCCGCCGGCGCGCATGGGGTGAGCGTCGAACGGCGAGACCTCATCCGTCGCCCCTTGCTTGCGGCTGAACTGGACCGTTTCGACGCTGTTGTCTTCGACCCCCCGCGCGCAGGCGCGCAGGAGCAATCGAAAATGCTGGCAGCCTCGGGTGTCGCCACCGTCGTCGCCGTCTCCTGCAATGTGCAGACATTTGCGCGCGATGCGAAGATTCTGGTCGAGGGCGGTTACGAATTCAAGCGCGCGACGCCCGTCGATCAATTCCGGCACTCGCCTCATGTTGAAACCGTCGGCGTGTTTGTCCGTCCCAAAAAGCGCGCGCGACCCAGGCGCAGTCTGCTTGGCTGAACAGGGCTTCCAACGCGGCGCGTTTTGAGCGAAGCTGCCGGCAAGGCGCCGCGCAAAGCGCGCCTGCCGGAGGATGCCCGATGTCCAGAACGATCCAAATCCTGTCGCATGTCCTGAGCGCCGCAGCTTTCCTCTGCTGCGCGAGCCTCGCCCGCGCGCAAACACAGTCGGTCGTGATTGACGGCGAGCGAATCTTCCCCGAAAGCCTCGATTCGGGGCCTGATGGCGCGCTTTATATCGGCAGCATCGGCAAGGGCGCGATCTTCCGCGCGGCGCCGGGCGCAACCAAAGCCACGATGTGGATCGAAAAAGCGCCAAATAAAATATCAGCGGTGACGGGCGTTGTCGCAGACGCCGCGCATGACATTTTGTTTGTCTGCTCCACCGATCTCAATCGCATCGGCGAACCCGTGTCGCTCAAGACCTTCGATCTCAAAAGCGGCGCGCTGAAGGCGGACTATCCCTTCCCCGAGGGCAAGGGGCTTTGCAACGATGTCGCGATCGCCGGGGATGGCGTCGCCTATGTCACAGACACATCTGGCGCGCATGTGTTTCGACTGAAGCCCGGCGCCGCAGCGCTGGAGCTTTGGTCCGCCGACCCGCGATTTGAGGGCGCCGATGGCATCGCCATCGGGCCTTCCGGCAGTGTGATCGTCAACAATGTGCGATCCAATCTGCTCTACCGGATTGAGGTGAAGGCGGATGGTTCGGCCGGCGCCATTTCAGACCTCAAAACATCGCGGCCGCTGGAAGGCCCGGACGGGATGCGGCCAACCGGCGACGGACGCCTTGTGTTCGCAGAAAATCGCGGCGGAAAAATTTCGGTGGGAACGTTTGACGGCGACATGCTGCGCATGGAAACTCTGAAAGAAGGTCTCGAAAATCCGCCAGGCGTGACCGTGGTCGGCCATACAATCTGGTATATCGAGATGAAATCAAAATACCGCAACGACCCCGCATTCAAGGACAAGGACCCCGGCGCTTTTGCAGCGACTGCAATTGCCTTGCCGGCCACGAAATAGGCTGCATTATATGACCCGAAGGTGGATTGCGGCGGCCCTGGCCGCCGCCACGATGGCGGCGCCTGCCTGCGCGGAAGATTTCTACGCGGGCAAGACGATCCGCGTGCTGGTGAATTTTCCGGCAGGCGGGGCAGCTGACCTTGAAGCGCGTGTTTTTGCGCGCCACATCGGCAAGCATATCGCGGGCGAGCCCAAACTCACCGTGCAAAATCTTGACGGCGGCAGTGGCATGGCGGGAACCAATCTGATCGGTCGCGACACCGCCCGCGATGGGCTGTTGATGGGCTACCTCACCGGCGTCGGCTCGCGCGCCAGTCTATCGCCGGAAACCTTTCAGGTGGATTTCCGCAACTTTGAGATGGTGGGCCTGAGCCCCGGCGCGTCGATCTATTTTGCCCGCGCCGACGTCAAGCCCGGCCTGAACAAACCGGAAGACATTGTGAATGTGGACAGAATTTTTGTTGGCGGCGTCGGCGCGGCCTCTTCAAAAGATATGACGCAACGCCTGACGCTGGATATGCTTGGCGTCAGGTATGGCTATATTCCCGGCTATGCCGGCACCACCGGCGCGCGACTGGCCCTGGAAAAGGGCGAGATTGGGCTCTATTCGGAAAACCGCCCCGCCTATCAAACCATCATTGCGCCGCTGGTGAAATCGGGCGTTCTGCTGCCGATCTTTTATGATCCAAGCTATGATGGCGAGACCCTCACGATCGCACAATCTGTCGCCGATCTCCCCGTCAAGCCATTCCATGAATTCTACAAATCGGTCAAAGGCGCGACGCCTGCGGGCGAATTGTGGGAGGCCTACAAGACCATTCTGGCGACCAACAATTCATTTCTGCGCTGCCTTGTCATGCCGCCGGGCGCGCCAAAAGCGGCTGTCGAAGCCCTGCGCGTCGCGCTCGCCGGGCTTGCCGACGACCGCGATTTTATCGCAGACTCCGCCAGCGTGCTTGGCTTCACGCCCGATTATGTGACAAACCCGCGCCTGAACGAACAGGTGCGCCGGATGCTTGAAATAACGCCCGCCATGAAAGCGTTTCTCGAACGCTATATCGCTGCTGGCAAATAAACGACAATCGTTGAACAGGAGATGGGGATGAACGAACTCACGCGCAACGCCCGGATCGAACAGCGCTTCGATGAGCTCACACAATGCGGACCGCAATCGGACATGGGGCGGCTGCTGCGCAGGTTCTGGCATCCCGTTGCCGTTGCCGCGACATTAAAGCCCGGCGGAACGCGCCCGATTGCCGCGCTGGGCGAAGAGCTGACGCTTTATCGGGGCGAGGGTGGCAAGGTCCACTGCATTGGAGGACGTTGCGCGCATCGCTGCACAGTGCTGCATACAGGCGAAGTGACCGGCGATGAGTTGCGCTGCGTCTATCATGGCTGGAAATTCAATAGCGAAGGCCAATGCACCGAAGCGCCTGTCGAGGCTCCGGGTTTCGAGAAGAATGTGAAGATCGCCGCCTATCCCGCGCGCGAATACGCCGGGCTTGTCTTTATTTTCATGGGCGATAACCCCGATCGCGACGCAATCTTCGATTTGCAGCGCAAGCCGGAATATGAAGACCCCAACAATCTCATTATCGCGCGCGAGCAGAACTGGCCCTGCAATTTTTTTCAACAAATCGAGAATTCGCTGGATGCCGCGCATGTTGGATTCGTGCACCGCACTGGCAAGATCGGCCCGTTTGGCGCGGCGGTCAGCGACGCCCTGCCAAAACTCGCATACAGTGAAACCAGCGCCGGCATCAGACAGGTCGCCACGCGCGGCCCTTCGAATATTCGGGTCAGCGACTGGACCTTCCCCAATTACAATCACATCGTGACGCCAGGGCGCACCAAGGAGTCGCCCTGGGTGCATCGCGGCGTGTGGAACGTGCCCGCAACGGATCGCCTCACGATGAAAATGGGCGTTTACGCGATCCCCTCCCAGGGGCCGGAAATCGATGCGCAGACGCGGGCGCATTTTGATAAATACGCAGGCTACAATCCTGCCGATCACCACGACGCCCTGTTTTATGGACGACAATGGCCGGAAGACCCCTCGCTGCAACTGACGCCGGCGCAGGATTATGTGGCGATCCGCGGTCAGGGAGAAACCGTCGATCGCCGCAACGAGTATCTGGGCGCATCGGACGCCGGGATTGTGCTGCTGCGCCGACTGTTCTGGCGCGAAATGCAGGCCATGCGGGAAGGCCGCCAGACCAAACGCTGGCGCAAGATCGACGAACATATCGATATGCCCATTCAGACCGAGGCGCCCGTCGCGGGTTGAACGATACCCGTGCAAAGGATTGAACAATGGACAGGTTGGCCGGCAAGGTCGCGATCATCTTTGGCGCCGGGCCAAATATCGGCGGGACCATTGCCTATTTCATGGCGCGTGAGGGCGCAAAGGTGGTGGTGAGCGACGTTGCGCCCAAAGCCGCTGAAGACACTGCGACTTTCATTCGCGGGCGCGGTCTGGCCGCCACAGCCGCAGTTGGCGACGCGCTCGATGAAGCGGACGTCATCGCCATCGTTGATTGCGCCGTGAAAACCTATGGTCGCGTTGATATCGTCATGAACATGGCGGGCAAAGTGCACTGGTCCTCGGTGCTGGACATGGACACAGCGGAATTTCGCGAGGCGATCTGCAGCTTTCCTACGGCTGGCCTCCTGACAACGAAATATGCAGCCAAAGCGATGATCTCGGGCGGACATGGCGGCAGCATCATTCACCTGCTGTCCACAACAGCGCATTTTGGTCAGGCGGAAGCTTCCGCCTATGCAACAGCAAAAGCTGGCTTGATGAATTTTGCGCGTTCGGCGGCGATGGATCTCGGGCGGTACGGAATTCGGGTGAATACAGTGACGCCCTGTTCGGTCGAGCATCAACTGTGGACAAAAATGAAAGAGGAGGTCGTCACCGAAACATTCACGCTGAAGCCCGGCAGACCGCAATATTCGCGCGACGATTATTTGAAGAACCTGCCGCTGGGGCGTTTTCCCCGCGCATCCGATATCGCCTGGGCGGCGGTGTTTCTCGCGTCAGATGAATCGCAATGCATCACCGGCATCGATATCCCGGTCGATGCCGGCCTGCGCCACAAATACCCGACATGGCGACCTGGCGACGCCACCGGCGCGAACATCAACGATTACACCCGCCGTATGCGGCGCACCGCATATGGCGAGGAACTCTGACGGGACCGCGATTGTTTACGCCATGCCTGCTTTCACGCGCTCGGGCGTGAAGGGAGCCTGCCGCAATCGAACGCCCGTCGCATCGAAGATCGCATTGGCGACAGCCGCCGCAACCGGGCGCATCGAGGGCTCGCCGGCGCCGGTCGGCTCGATCTCGGGATGATCGATCAGCACAACCTCAATCGACGCAGGCGCTTCCTTCATATCAAGAATGGGATAGGTGACCCAATCCACAGATGTCACCATCTTGTCATCAAATTTGGTCTCTTCCCAGACAGCGCGGCTGGCGCCCTGCACCATATTGCCTTCAATGCCCATGGTGAGCAGGCCGGGATTGATGATCTGCCCGCAATCATGCGCGCAGACAAAGCGCTTGCACCAGACCTTGCCCGTTTTGGTGTTGACCTCGACCTCTGACACAACGGCGACGCGCGTGCCAGCACGCTGCGAGAAGGCGATGCCTTGCCCCACTGCAATATCGCCCTGCTTCTGCTTGCGTGCGCCGGTCCGCGGCGTCCAGCCGGCCTTTTCGGAAGCCGCTTTCACGACGGCGTGATCGCGCGGGTCTTTCAGATATTTCAGCCTGAATGCGACCGGGTCCGTATTGGTGGCATAGGCGAGTTCATCCATGAAGGACTCGCTGGCGAAATGCACCTGCGGTCCCGTGGGGTCTCGCATGTGCGATGAGCGCAGCGGCGAGCTACGTTCAAGGATCGGCGGCACCGTCTCCCACGCCTTGCGCTTGGCGGCAAAACCGTAACTCTCCTCTGGCACGCCGAAGGCCGCGGTATATTTCAACGCCGCGCCTGTCATCTGTCCGGGCAATGTGTGGGCAGGCTGGCTCTCGTTGCTGTCCACATCCAGCCGCGAGAAAGCCTTGGTCTCGAAATGCCAGGCTGTGACATTGCCATCCTTGTCAACAGCCGCGCGCGAGACATGCACTGACGCAGGATTTTTTGGATCCCATGCATGGCCTTCATCACGCATGTGTTGCACGCGCACCGGTTTGCCGAGCGCTTTGGACATCAGCGCCGCCGCCATCGCCGCATCGCCCGAGTCGTTTCGCCCATAAGACCCCGCGCCCATCACATAGAGCCCATGCACCTTGTCGATCGGCAGGCCCAGAATGTTGGCAACGCCTTCGCGCGCAAAATGCGGCTTCTGCGTTGGCGTCCAGACCGTGGTGATCTCCTCCGGCCTGTAGTCGACGACCGCAACGCCCGGCCCCATGCTGGCATGCGACTGGAATGGCCATTCATAGCTCGCTTCAACTATTTTTGCCGCGTCGGCAAAAGCCTTGTCGAGTTCGCCGGTATCGACTTCGACCGAGCGTTTATTGGGCGTCGCCTTGCGAATCCAGTCATAGACGCCCGCGTTTCCCGGCAGTGCAGGTTTGGCGTCGGACCAGGTGACTTTCAGCGCCTTGCGCGCCTTGATCGCATCCCATTCGCGCGGCGCGGCGACGCTAAGAAAATCACCCTGATGCACGATGCGCGCGCCGGGTATCGCTTGAATCGAAGCGTCGTCAACGCTCACAGGCGTTGCGCCCGCGACCGGCGGCAGCACAACGCGTCCATGCAACATGCCCGCCGGCTTCACATCAACAGCATATTCCATGTTGCCAAGCACCTTGTCGGCGACATCGCGACGGCGGATGGATTTGCCAACGACTTTGTACTGGCTCGGCGATTTTGGTTTCGCTTCGCCCTTGACGCCGAGCATGATGCCGATCTGCTTGTTCCATTCCAGCGGAACGTCGAACCACTTGCCGCCAATAAGCTGGGCATAAGTAACATTCGTGCCGGCCGCGCCCTGAACGCTGACCACGCCATTCTCGACGGCGAGTTTCTCGGCCGGGACGGCAAGCTTGTCAGAAGCCATCTCGACAAGAATGCGGCGGGCTTCGGCGGCTGCATTGCGCAATGCAGCGCCGCCTTTCCAGATGCCGCTGGATCCCGTGGCGCCGCCCATGTTGAGCGATGTATTGGTATCGCCTTGCAGAATATGAACTTGATCGACGGCGACATCGAGTTCTTCGGCCACCATCTGCGCAATGCCGACATCGGTTCCCTGCCCCATATCGAGCTTGCCGAGATAGACATTGATCGTGCCGTCGGCGTTGACGCTCAGATAGGACGCAAGTTTTGATGGATCGAGCGCGGGTCGTTTGTCGAGCGCAGCAGGCGCGCGCGCCTGCGCGGAGACAACAACGCCCGGCAAGGCGACCGAAACAATCAGCGATCCTGTGGCGGCGATAAACCCGCGGCGATGGGTTTGAATGTTCATGTTCGCGCTCCCTTTCAAGCCATGGCGGCGCGCTTGACAGCGCGCAGGATCGCAACATGGGTGCCGCAGCGGCACTTCAAACCGGACAACGCATCCCTGATCTGCGCATCATTCGGCCTTGGGTTTTTCTCCAGCAGCGCGACGGAGGTCATCACCCAGCCATTCAGGCAATAGCCGCATTGGGGAACCTGCTCCTCAATGAATGCAGCCTGCACCTTGTGCGGCTTGCCATCTTTCTCGATGCCGGCAAGTGTCACGATCTTCTTGCCCTTCAACGACTCCACCGGGATCGAACACGACCGCTGGGGTTCGCCATCGATCAGCACCGTGCACGCGCCGCATTGGGCGAGGCCGCAGCCAAAGCGCGGATTTTTCAATCCAAGATCGTCGCGCAGCGCATAAAGCAGCGGCATATCAGCGTCCGCGTCTATCGCGTGCGGCTTGCCATCGACATTGAGTTCAAACTTTGGCACGTGAGAGCCTCCCCTTTTGCTTTGGTTGCAAGCTTGCCTGACAGTGCCCGAAGACGCTGGACAATTCAAGCGACAGACACTCGCGCCTAAGCCAGAATGCGGCTTGGCGCGCCCTTCATCCAGTTGGCGATATTATCGATAATGTCTTCGTAATATTCCTTGTAGGTGGCGTCGCTGACATAGCCGAGATGCGGACTCAAGGTCGCATTGTCGAGCTTGCGCAGGGGGTGACTGGCAGGCAGGGGCTCAACATCGAAGACATCCAGACCGACGCCCCCAATGCGCTTGTGCGTCAACGCGTCAAGCATTGCAGCTTCATCGACAATCGGACCACGCGACGTGTTGATCAGAACGCCGGTCTTTTTCATCGAGGAAAACTCTTTCGCGCCAATCAGCCCGCGCGAGCGATCGCTCAGCACCAGATGGATGCTGACATAATCGGAACGACGGAACAGATCGTCCTTGCTGACGAGTTCGGCGCCGGCTGCGGCCGCTTTTTCTGCGGTCAAATTCGTGCTCCAGGCAATCACATTCATTTCGAATGCCTTGGCGATCCGCGCCATGCGCGACCCCAGACGCCCGAGGCCAACCACACCCAGCGTCTTGCCCGCGATCGTTTCAGGAATTGTCGTCTGCCATTTGCCTTCGCGCATCATGCGGTCCTCGTAAACGAGGCCACGGCCATGACCGAGCAGCAGCGCAAATGCCGTTTCGACAGTTGTCGCTGTCGAATCGCCGCCGCGCGTAAAGCAGCACACGATGCCTTTTGCCTTTGCGTGATCCTTGTCGAGCGAGCGATTGGCGTGACCGGTTGTGATGATGAGCTTCAGATTCGGCAGGCGGTCGATGAGCGCCGCCTGCATCGGCATGCGTTCCCGCATCAGCACGACCACATCGAATGGCGCCAGCGCCGATGCAGCCTCGTCCACACTCGCCAGGTTGTTGTGAAAAATCGTCACCTGCGCGGAGGCGTCGAGTTTTGTCCAGTCGCCAAAGGATTTGGCGACATTCTGGTAATCGTCAAGTATGGCAATGCGCGGCATGATTTCCTCTGGGCTCTGATTTGGCGGACATTGCACCGGAGACGCCCGGCGCGTCAACGTGCGGACAGCTTTCGCGCCGCGCCGCCGGCTGCTACTGAGGACCCAAAGACAAACGAAGGAAACGTCAGACATGAACGCCCCGGGACGGCCGCCCGCCAACTCCCAGAAAGACCTGACCCATCGCGAGCGCATGTGGATTGTCGCTGGCGCGCTGGTGCCTGTGCTGATGGGTTCGATGGATGGCACTGTCGTGGCGACGGTCCTGCCGACCATCGGGCGCGCCCTTGGCGGCGTCAATCACCTTTCGTGGGTCGCGACAGCCAACCTGCTGACCATGTCGGTCATGACTCCGCTTTATGGCAAGATCAGCGACATCATCGGCCGACGCAAAACGCTCCTCTGGGGCATTTCGGTTTTTATGGTGGGCTCATTGATCAGCGCGACGGCGCCAAACCTGCCGATGCTCATCGTCGGGCGTGGCTCGCAAGGTCTCGGCAGCGGATGTCTCACAACTGTCGCAATGACCGTGCTCGGCGATATCGCCGCGCCGAAAGATCGCGGAAAATACTACACCTATTTCTCGATCGTCTACATCACGTCGGGCGCGCTCGGGCCTTTGTGGGGCGGCTTTGCAGCGGAGCATCTCGGCTATTCCGCGATATTCTGGGCCAATATTCCGTTGGGGTTCCTTGCGTTGTGGTGTGTGGGAGCGCTGCTCAGGAAACTGCCCCGCCACGAGCGCCCGCACCGGCTCGATCTCATCGGCGCCGGATTGCTCGCTGTCGCCAGTTCGCTGCTGATTTTCGTATTGAACAGCGGCGGCCATGATTTTGCCTGGGACTCCCCGGAAATTCTGTCGCTTGGCGCGCTCTCGGTCGTGGTCTGGATTGCGTTTGTCATCCGCCTGCTGACAGCGCCGGAACCGCTGATCCCGCTCGGCGTCCTGCGCAACAAAATTGTTCTCTGCGCCACCGTGTCCAATGGCGTCGGCTGGGCCGCCGTTGTCGCCCTGAACATCTATATGCCGATGTTCCTGCAAGCCGTCCGGGGCCTTTCGCCGTCGTCATCCGGCGCGTGGATGATGATGCTGATGGCGACCGTGAATGGCGGCGCGCTGATCGGCGCGCAAATCGCGAGCCATGTGAAGCATTATAAATATCCGCCCATGCTCACCATCCTGATTTGCGTCGCCGCCTGCGCGTGGCTCGCCTGGCATGCGCGGGATGTCGGGCCCATCGAGTTTCAACTGGTGCTGCTGGCGATCGGACTCGGCTTTGGACCAACAGCGCCGGTTTCAACGGTCGCGCTGCAAAACGCCGTCGAACTGCACCAACTGGGGATTGCCGGCGGCGTCACAAGCTTCATCCGCAGCATAACCTCGACCGGCCTTGTCGCCGCGTTTGGCGTCATCGTATTTGGCGGCAATGCGATCAATCGCGCTGCGGTCTTTGCCGATCCTGACACAGCTGCAACACGATTCAGTCTCGTATTCGCCATTGCGGCGGCGGCGTTCTTTGTATCCTTCCTGGCGCTGGCGCTGATGGAGGAAAGGCCTTTGCTTGCCGAACGCAAGACCGGGTGAAGCTTTTACAATTTCAACAATCGCGCCGCATTATCATGGAAGATCGCGCGTTTGGACGCGGGGTCGAGATCCATGCCGTCGATCCCGTCAAAGGTTTTCCGGATCGGGCCGAGCGGCGCATCGGTTGCAAACAGCACCTGTTTGACGCCAAAAAAATCAAGACCGCATTTGACGCCATTTGTCGCGCCGAACATGGCGGTATCGCCGTAGAATTTTTTGAAATATTCGAGATGCGGGCGTTTCAGCGACGGCAGAATCCCCGAATAATCCTCATCGCTGGTGCGCGACCCCAGCACCTCCAGACCCGAACCGACTCGCCCGTCAAAAAATGGAATCATGCCGCCCATGTGGTGGGTGATGATATTGATATCCGGGTGACGATCGAACAGGCCATCAAAAACCAGCCTCGCCATCGCAACCGACGTATCGTAAGGCCAGCCGAAACACCACCACATCTCGAAGCGGGATTTTTCTTCGCTCGCGTAATCCTTCGTCGCTGCGGTGCGTGTGGGATGCAGCCAGATCGGGCGATCCCATTTCGCCATCGCATCAAAGAAGGGCCGGAACCGCGCCTCGTCGAGCGGATGTCCCGCAATATGATTATAGGTCTGGACGCCCGTGGCGCCGAGCTGATGGATTGCGCGGTCCGCCTCGCGGATGGCGTTATCGACATCGTCAAGATGCACCGCCGCCGCAAAACCGACGAAACGGTCGGGGTGCCTGCGACAAAGTTCCGCCAGTTCGTCATTTGCGATTTTGGCAAGCTCGCGTCCTGTGTCGGCAGGACCTATTTCTTCCAGCGATGGATTGGGCAGGCAGATCAACTGGCGGTAATCCGGGACCGAATCCATCGCCTTGAATCGCAGATCGAGATCGTATAGCGGCTTCACAGCCAGAAGGCGGTTGACGATGTTGCCCATTCTGGGTCCGAGGTCGACCAGCTTGTCGAGAAAACTTTTCGGCGCAATGTGGGTGAAAATATCGATGACCATACTGTGTCCATTCGCTCGGTGTTTGGTTGATATAGCGCGTTTTCCAGCGAAGTGGAAACCGGTTCGCGTTAAGAAAACGTTCTAAAATACGGACTTCGAAGCCCGATCTGATTCCATCAGATCGGGGCTCCAGCGCGTTAACCGCCTGTTTTCCAGGGCGCGGTTTCATCGTTCCAGCGGCCAATCCGGCGTTCGGCAAAACGCCATCCCTCGGGCGTCCATACGCAGAAATCGTCACAGGTCCCGACCGAGCGCAGCTTGCCTTCGCGTGTGGCGGCAATGCTCTGCACGACTTGCCAGAACGAGAACACACGAATGCCTCCGGCTTCTGCGGACATCCGCATTTTCTGAAAGAAATGCACCCTGCCGCGACCGCCCGGCAGCGCAAAGAACTCTCGCGCATATTGCTGAATCGCAACGCGCCCTTCATGCCGACCGCCGCTGGAATCGATCAGAACGCCATCCCCCGCGAATGTCAGCGCATAGGCCTCGACATCGGCCGTGTCCGACGCCCAGACATAATCCATCAGCAAGTCATCGATGGCGGCTCGATCTTCAACCGAAACCCTCACGGCAATCTCCGTCAAAAAAGCTTTCGGTAAATGTCCATCCATTTCGGCAATTCCTGCATCGCCTCCTTCGGCGTCAGGAACAGCGTGGAATATTTGCCTGGTTTGAACGCGGGATTGATCGGTTCGACCAGAGGATTTGCGGGGCTGTAGAAGGCCTCCCGGTAGAAACGTTGACCGTCCGCCGATACGAGATAATCCAGCAACAATTTCCCAGCGTTGGGATGCGGCGAATTTGCGAGCACGCCCGTCGTCGAGACAATCGCAGACATCGTTGGTTGCATCGCAATCCATTTGATGGGCGCGCCCTTGCCCGAATCCTGATCGGCATGTTCGGGGAATATTTGCAGCGCAACTTTGTATTCCCCCGAGATCGCCTGATCGATGACGACGCGCGCGGCGGCGCCAATGCTGGCCGGCTTTTGTCCGGCAATCCGCCGGAGGTACGCCATCCCCCTGTCGTCGCCGAGTTGTTTCAAAACGGTTCCGATAAATCCAGCCGCGGCCGACACTGAGGCCGAATTGCCCCAGACCATCTGGCCGCGGTATTTTGGATCGAGCAGCGCGTCCCATGTTGTGGGTTCTGTCCCGGGCTGCACGAGGTCCGTGTTAAATGCGGCGGTGTTGATGTAATAATTGGTCGCGACCCAATATCCTTCAGGATCGACATAATCGCGCGGAAATGACTTCGCCACATCGGGAACCCATTGCAGCGCTAGTTTTTCCGACTTGAAGATTTCCGCCGACGTCGTGCCATCGTAGACATCGGCCTGCAAATTTCCCGCGCGCGCCTCGTTGACAATGCGAAGGGAAAGTTCGGTTGAATTCGCCCGCACGTAATTCAGCGTCACGCCATATTTCGACTTGAAATCGGCGGCAAGATTGACAACAAGCGGATTGATAATCTGCGTTGTGTACCAGACAACTTCGCCCTCCTTCTTCGCGGCTTCTATCAGCACAGCATCTGCGGCCTGCGCAGCGCTCGTGGATAGCCAGAAAGCGGCTGCGAGCAGCGTCAAAAACTTACGCCTCAGGATATGGCGGGCCACACATTCCTCCCCGAACTTTGGGCGATGATGGCGCGGGGAACGCTCTGAAGCAAGGGGGCCAGCGTCTTCAGATCGCCTTCTCACGTCGCAGCGCGGCAATCGCCTCAGGCGCAAACCCGAGTTCGCCGAGAATAGACTCAGTATGTTCGCCGAGCTCCGGTACGCCGTCCATGCGAGGATCGAATGAATCCGTCGTCACCGGCGGAATCAAGGCCCGCAGGGCGCCGGATGGCGAACCAATGTCGCGCCAGCGTTTGCGCGCCTGGAGTTGCGGATGCGCCCATACGTCAGCCATCTCATTCACGCGAGCGTTGGCGATGCCGGCGCCGTCGAGAAGCGCGATGACCCCGGTTGTTTGCAACACCGAAAATCGCGCGTCGATCACAGCCTTCAACGCATCGCGATTGGCGACTCTTTGAACATTGGATGCGAACCGCGCGTCATGCGCCAAAGCCGCATCGCCCAGCACGCCGGAGCAAAACGCCGCCCATTCCCGTTCGTTCTGCAACCCAAACATCACGACGCCGCCATCCCCCGCCTGAAACGGGCCATAGGGATAAATCGTGGCGTGGGCGGCGCCCGCGCGCGGCGGCTGGGTCGCGCCTTCATAGGCATAATAGAGTGGATAGCTCATCCATTCCGTCAACGCTTCAAGCATCGAGACCTCGACATGCGCGCCCTCGCCGGTGCGGCCGCGCTGCAACAGCGCGCTCAAAATGCCCGAGTACGCGTACATGCCAGCCGCAATATCGGCAATCGAAATGCCCGCTTTTGCGGGCTCATCGACAGAACCCGTCGTCGAGACAAAACCGGCTTCGCTTTGAATCAAAAGATCATAGGCTTTGCGGTCGCGATAAGGGCCGCTGCCGCCATAGCCCGAAATGTCGCAGACAATCATGCGTGGATGTCTGGCGCGCAATTCAGCAGCGCCAAGACCAAGACGCATCGATGCGCCCGGAGCAAGATTTTGCACAACAATCTCTGCGCGCGCGACAAGCCGCTCCAGAATCTCACGCGCAAGGGGATGTTTGACGTCCAGCGTCAGGCTTTCCTTGGAGCGATTGCACCACACAAAATGCGAGGACAGACCATGCACGCGTTTATCATAGGCGCGCGCAAAATCGCCAACGCCCGGTCTCTCGATCTTGATGACGCGAGCCCCCAGATCAGCAAGCTGCCGTGTGCAAAACGGAGCCGCAATCGCGTGTTCCATCGAGACGACAAGCATACCTGAAAGCGGACCGGGTCGACGGCTTGCGGCACTGACATTCATCGCAGCGCCTCCTCAGCCCGTTGTTGCTTGCGCGCGCATACAAAGCGCGCCGTCGCAATCCATGGCCCAAAGGTCAATCTTGTCGTCTTCGCCGGGGGCGCCGCACACCGCAAACGGCGCAGTATCGAATACGGGTTTGATCGCGCGGAAACTGAAGGATTTTAACGGCGCATCGCAATTGCGGCGGATGAGGTCAGTCAGCAATGTTGCGATCAATGGACCATGCACGATCAGGCCGGGATAGCCTTCAACTTCCGTCGCATACCGGCGATCGTAATGAATGCGGTGACCATTGAATGTCAGCGCGGAATAGCGGAACAACAGAACATCGTTCGGTTGGATATCGCGCCGCCACCCCGCTGACGCCGGGGCCATTTGCGCCGGCGGGACAGGCTCGTCGGGCGTTGCAGCGCCACGATAAACGATATCGTGCTCCTCAGTCAGCGCCCCGCCGCTCTCGCCGGTGATTTCGTGACGCGTCAGCACGAAAATCAACGGCCCCGTGCGACCTTCCTTCATCGTGACATCGGCAATTGTCGAGACGCGCCTGATCCTCTCCCCGACGCGCAGGGGCGCGTCAAAATGAAACCGGCTGCCCGCCCACATGCGACGCGGCAAGGGGACTGGCGGAAGGAAGCCGCCGCGCTCGGGATGCCCGTCAGCGCCAATCCCAGACTGCCGCACAATCGGTAGAAAAAACAGCCAGTGCCACAATGGCGGCAGGATCGCGCCGTCGTCAGGCTCTGGATCGTCGCGGTCCAGAGTCGCAGACAGGGCTTTGACCGGAATGCGCGTGACAATGTCGTCTGCGCGTTCCGTGCGCCCGATCCATGATTTCAGCTGATCGATATCGACAGGGAACATAAGGCCTCGCTATGCCGTGATGCGGGCGTGAGTCTTTAACACACGATCCACCATCTCGCCGCACTGACCGAGATAATTGGCGGGATCGACGAGCGGCGCCAATTGATCGCGCGTCATATGCAGCGCAATTTCCTGATTGGCGGCGAGCAAATCAAGAAACGGTCTGCCCGTTGCAATGACATCCCGGCAAATATCATAAACGATATCATGCGCGCGCTGACGGCCGAGCGCCGGCCCCAGACCCATCATCACAGCTTCAGAAACAACCATCCCCCCGGTGATATCGAGATTTCTACGCATAGCCTTGGCATTGACCTCAAGACCCGCCACAAGGTCGCGAGTCTGCTTCAATGCGCCAGCCGCAAGGCAAAAAATTTCCGGAAGACAAATCCATTCGATTTCCCATGGACCGGTTGAGCGCTCGTGATCGGCGACAAGCGAATCGAGCAAGGCGGCGACATGCTGGCGCACGACAGAAATATTGGCGTGAATATAGGCCGAGGCGATCGGATTGCGCTTTTGGGGCATGGTGCTTGAGGAGCCGCGTCCTTCGTGGAACGGCTCGAACGCCTCTTCCACTTCGGTTTGCATCATCAATTTCACATCCATTGAAATTTTACCAAGCGTGCCGCAAACAAGCCCCAGAAAGCAGCCAACCTCTGCGATCTGATCATGCGTCGTGTGCCAGGCGATTTCAGGCTGGCCCAGCCCGAGCTCCTTCATCAGTTCTTCCTGAACTTTCAATCCCATACCGCCAAGCGAGGAGAGGTTGCCCGCCGCGCCGCCAAATTCTCCGACAAGCGCGCGCGGTTTCAATTGACGAAGGCGCTCGATATGGCGGTGAAACGCCGCCAGCAGCACAGCGCATTTGAACCCGAAGGTAATCGGCACAGCCTGTTGCAGATTACTGCGCGCCGCCATCGGCGTGTCGCGGTATGTCTTCGCAAGTTCGGCCAGGGAATGAGCGATGGCGAGAATGTCCCGCTCAACCAGTTCAAGCGCGGCGCGAATTTGCATGACCGTCGCAGTATCGGTGATATCCTGCGTCGTAGCGCCCCAATGGCACCATTCCCCAAGGTCTCCGTCACATAGTGCGACAATCTGCTGCACCACGCCGAGGATCGGATAACCGATCCGTTCTGTCGTCACTTTCAGTTTCGCCATGTCGATTTGTTCGACATGGCAATGGCGCACGATTTCGTCGCAGGCTTTCTGCGGGATAATTCCGAGTCGCGCCTGCGCGCGCGCCAGCGCCGCCTCGATATCGAGATAACGTTGCGTTCGGAACGCGTCGGAAAAGACATGCCGCATTTCGTCCGCGCTGAACATGTCTCGAAAGATGACCGAATCGATAATCGTGGCTGGCATGGCTTTCCTTGTGGCGCGGATTTCAGCACTCAGATCGAGATGACACCGGAGTGCGGTATTCCGGCATAGAGTTCCTCGACAAGACCCGCGCGATTGGTCAGAACGGCGCGTTGGTTGATTGAGCCTTTGTCCGTCAGTTCGCTTTTGTCAATCGAAGGTCCTTCGCCGAGCAAAATTGCGCGCGCAATGCGCGTCGAGCTGCCTGTGCTTCGCTCGGCGTGGCAATGCAGGCGCGCGGCGATTTCATCACGAATGCCCTGATGTTCGGCAGCCTCGCGCATCGACAGACTTTCAGCGCCGGCATGGCGCGCGCAAGCCACAGGATCAGGAAATATCAACGCGGCAAGGAAATCCCGGTCGAGCCCCGCCAGAACCACATCCTGAACCAGCGGCGCACAGGCGTCGATGAGCGACGCGCGCAAGGGACCGGCCGCGACCCAGGTGCCCGTGGAGAGTTTGAAATCCTCGGCAATGCGGCCATCGAAAATGAACCCCTGATTGACATCGGCAGGATCGACAAACCGCAGGGCGTCGCCAAGCCGGTAGAAGCCCTCCTCATCGAAAGCCTGGCGGGTCAGTTCAGGCTGACGCCAATAGCCGGGCGTGATGTTGTCGCCGCGCAGCCGCGCTTCGAGCTTGCCTTCCACCGGCAAGAGTTTCATCTCGACGCCGCGCGCAGGCGTTCCAACCACGCCGGCTCCAATCATGGTGTGATTGGCGGCCAGCGCAAAGGGCACCGTCTCGGTGGCTCCGAGTCCTGTCAGCACCAGAACGCGCTCGCCCGTTGTCATGATGGCAAGGTCGTCAAGCGCATCCCACACATGCTGCGCCATGCCTGCGCCAGCGTACCACATAACTTTCAAGCGACCGAAAAATGACTTTCGCAACGCTTCGTCAGAGCGCAAAAATGGCAGCAAGGCGTCATAGCCCTTGGGAACATTAAAATACCAGGTTGGCGAGACCTCGCGAAGATTGCGCACGGTGCTTGCAATTCCGCCGGCTGTCGGCTTGCCATCGTCGATATAGAGCGTGCCGCCATTGTAGAGAATGAGATTAAAATCATGATTGCCGCCAGCCGTGTGGTTCCACGGCGACCAGTCAAGCGTGACCGGCTGTTCATCCTTTAGCCAGGCAAAATGTTCGCTTGACATCAGGGCGTTCGAACACAACATGCGCTGCGTGTTGATGACCGCCTTGGGCATGCCTGTCGAGCCAGACGTAAACAGAAACTTCGCGATCGTATCGGGTGTAATGGCGGCATGGGCGGCGTCCACCGCCGCCTCATTGCCCGGCGTCAGCAGGCTTTCAAACAGCGTTGCGCGAAAGCCTGCGGGCGGATTCGATTTCGTCGCCACTTCAACGCCGGCAGGAACGGCATTGCCGATCGCCTTTGCATAAGGCGTGTAATCCTCAACGAAGACGAGGGCCGGCGTCAGCAGATCGAAAATGTACTTTAGTTTGGCGTGGTCGCTTGAGATCAACGAATAGGCCGGCGAAACCGGCGCATAGGCAATGCCGGCATAAAGCGCCGCTGTGCCGAGCAGGGCATGATCGACGCTGTTGCCAGAAAGGATGATCAGCGGTCGTTCGGCTGAAAGGCCGCGCGCCAACAGCGCTGCGGCCAGTCGACGAACAGTTTTGCGCCCCTGGGCATAGGATATTTTTCGCCAGTTCCCCGCACTGTCCCGCTCGGCGAGCCAGGTCCTGTCAGGCGTCTTTGAGGCCCAGAAATCGAGCCTTTCTGTGATTCGAACGGGATAGGTGCCAAGCGGGTTGACATTGCGCACCAGCATTGAGCCATCGGCCCGCTGTTGCAATTCAGCGCGACAGTTTCCCATATCGGCGGTCCTGATGGGCGCGGGCGTATTCGGGTCGGCGCTCACATTTCCTCCATCCGGGCGCCGCTGTCTGTTTTGGCGGCTGGCGCTTCATGCTATTCATTGCGCATTGTAGCCCCGGCGCCGTTGCTGGCAAGCCGAATTGCGAATGCGGGTCGAACCTATGACAGAGCCTAGAACGGTCGCCTATCAACTCGACAATGAGATTGCCCTCATTGGTTTGAACCGTCCAGGCAAACGCAATGCGATCAATGAGGATGTGATTGGCGCCCTGCACGAAGCGGTGGAACGCGCCAGTCGCGAGGCCCGCGTCGGAGTCATCTATGGCCATGGCGAACACTTTTGCGCCGGGCTGGATCTTGCCGAACATGCCGAGCGCTCGCCATTTGACGGCGTGCTGCATTCGCGCAAATGGCATCGGATATTCGACGATATCGAACGCGGCGCCATTCCCTTTGTCTGCGCCCTGCATGGCGCGGTTGTCGGCGGCGGACTGGAGCTTGCAGCCTCTGCGCAAATCCGCGTGGCGGATGAAACTGCGTTCTTTGGATTGCCGGAGGGGCAACGTGGAATTTTTGTCGGCGGCGGCGGCTCCGTGCGGATCGCGCGGCTGATGTCGGCGGCGCGCATGGCCGATATGATGCTGACCGGACGCACATTGTCGGCGGCTAAGGCCGAAAGCGTCAATCTCGTGCAATATGTTGTGCCTGCCGGGCAGGCTTTGACCGAGGCCAGGACTCTGGCCGCACGCATCGCCCGCAACGCGCCCATGTCGAATTTTGCGGTGGTGCAGGCCCTGCCACGCATTCAGGACATGTCGCACGACGACGGCCTGTTCACAGAATCGCTGATGGCGGCCATGACGCAAACAAGTCCGGAAGCTGTCAAACGGCTGCGTGATTTTCTCGAAAAGCGCGCCGACCGGCTGGACAGGCCCCGCGACCTCTAGAGCCAATTCCGATCTGTTGGAATCTGATTGGAATTGGCTCCAGATTCCTGGTATTTTCGCGTTGTCTTCACGCGAACCGATTCCCACTTCGCTTGAAAACGTTTCGACCGGCGGTCTCAAGCCAGCCCAAGCAATTTTGCCGCGTTGTCTTTCAGAATCAGCGGGCGCACATCTGGCCGGATGTCGAGCCCGGCAAAATCGGCGAGCCAGCGGTCGGGCGTGATCGCCGGCCAATCGGACCCGAACAGCATTTTACGTTTCAATATTGTGTTGGCGTATTGCACAAGGATGCGCGGAAAATATTTTGGCGACCATCCCGACAGATCGATATAGACATTCGGCTTGTGGGTTGCGACCGACAACGCCTCTTCCTGCCAGGGGAAGGACGGATGCGCGAGGATGATTTTCATCTCGGGAAAATCGGCGGCGACATCATCCAGATACATCGGGTTGGAATATTTGAGGCGCATTCCATTGCCGCCGGGCATTCCGGCGCCCACAGCCGTCTGGCCCGTATGAAACAGCGCCGGCGCGCCGCATTCCGCAATCGCCTCATAGAGCGGATAGGCCATGCGATCATTGGGGTAAAAGCCCTGCATCGTTGGATGAAACTTGAACCCGCGGATACCGAAATCCTTCACCAGCCGGCGCGCCTCGCGCGCGCCAAGCTTGCCTTTGGCAGGGTCGATGCTACCAAATGGAATGAGAATGTCCGCATTTTCTGCGGCGAGCGCGGCCATTTCTTCATTGTTGTAGCGGCGGAACCCGGTCTCGCGTTCAGCATCCACCGGGAATATCACGGCAGCAATCTTGCGCTCGCGGAAATAGGCGGCGGTTTGCGGAACGCTCGGGCGCATATCGTGTTTGGCGCCAAAATAGGCCTGCATCGCGTTCTGGAAATCGTCATAGCCATCGTCCGCATGCGTCCCGCAGGGCTCTTCAGCGTGCGTGTGGAAATCGATGGCGATGATGTCGTCGAGGTTGATCATGGCGTCTCTCCGCCAGATTTTCATGCGGCCCATTGGGCCATGTTGTCAACGCCTGCGGATTTCACCTAACCTGTCCGTGAAACTTCGGGAGGAAATCGGGCATGTTGTCGAAGCTGAAAATGAATGGCGAGGCGGTTGTAGTGACGGGCGGCGGCGCCGGCATTGGCAAAGCCGCCGCCGCAGCGCTTTGCGAAATGGGCGCCACAGGCGTTATCGTCGGACGCACCGCCGCCACGCTTGAAGCCACGCAAGCCGAGTTCCGGGCCAAGGGTTGGAAATGCGAGACCTTTGTTGCGGATGTGTCAAACGAAGCGGATGTGAAGCGCCTCTCGGTCTGGGCTGCCGAAAACTGTGGCTCCGTGAAAGCGATCGTCAACAACGCCGGCGATAATTTTTCATCGCAACTGCATGAGCTGTCGACCGAAAACTGGCGCCGCCTGATGGCGACCAATCTCGACAGCGTCTTTTACATGTGCCGCGATTTTATTCCGCTGCTGCTGCGGGCGCAGGGGCCTTCCATTGTGAATGTCGCCTCGACATTTGGCGTGATCGGCAATCCAAAAATGCCGGTGTATTGCGCGAGCAAGGGCGCCGTCGTGAACCTCACCCGCCAACTCGCGATTGATTATGGCGAAAAAGGCCTGCGCGTGAACTCTGTTTGCCCCGGCTCGACTCTCTCGCCGCGCTACAAAGGCTATGTCGACAAGGGCATGGTCGATATGAACGCCGTGCGCGCCCGCATCATGTTGCGCCGCCCGGCAGAATGCGAAGAAATCGGCGACGTCATCGCCTTTCTCGTTTCGGACGCAGCATCGTTTGTGACAGGCGCGACGATGCTCGTGGATGGCGGGCAGACCATTCACTGAAGATTTCGGCGGCTGGATGAATGGGCCCGTCTATTTCCGCCGCGCGCGGAAAAACGATTTCAATAAAGCGCTCGCCTCGCTTTCGCGCAGGCCGCTGTAGACCTCCGGCGCATGATGGCAGGTGGGCTGCGAAAAAAAGCGGGGCCCGTTTTCCACCGCGCCGCCCTTGGGGTCGCTCGCAGCAAAATACAGGCGCCGGATGCGCGCGAACGAAATGGCGCCCGCGCACATCGCGCAGGGCTCCAGCGTGACATAGAGATCGCAGCCTGTGAGGCGTCCGCTGCCGAGCGCCTGCGCTGCGGCGCGGATCGTCAGCGCCTCGGCATGCGCCGTTGGATCGCGATCGCCGATGACGCGATTGCCAGCCGAGGCAATGACCCGGCCATTGCGGACGATAACCGCCCCGACGGGCGTTTCGCCACGCGCGGCGGCGGCCCGCGCCTCATCGAAGGCGAGGGAAAAAGGATCTACGGCGGAAATCCCCGGTGCGACAGTCAAAGTTCCGCTCCCCCTTTGGCTGCGGCTCTGATATCAGGAGCCATGAATGACAAATCGGATGACGGCAAGCGCCGTGGCGGAAGACCGGGCGGCGGCTCTCGTGGACGCCCGCCAGGCAAAGGCGGACCTTTCCGTGGAGAGCGCCCCCCGCGCAACGCGAGCGGCGAACAGCCCTTGCGACGGCGAAGCGCAGGCGAGGATGCCCCCCGTCGCGATTTCGGCGCCGAGAGGCCCAGGGCAGGCGTGGAGAGGCCCGGCCACGGGCAGGCGCGGCCATGGCGCGAACTGGAGAAACGCGAGCGCTTCAAACGGGAGGGCAAACCGGCAGGGCCAACCCCGCGCACCCATGAGCGCGGCGAGGGCGAGGAGCGAATCGCCAAGGTGATCGCTCGTGCGGGCGTGTGTTCCCGCCGCGATGCCGAAGCGATGATTGAAGCGGGGCGCGTTTCGGTCAATGGCGCGCCAATTTCCTCGGCAGCATTCAACGTCGGCCCCAATGACCGGGTGACGGTCGATGGCGCCCCCTTGCCACAGCGCGAACGCACACGGCTTTGGATGTTCCATAAGCCGGCTGGCTATGTGACGACGGAAAGCGACCCGGAAGCGCGCAAAACGATTTTTGACGTCTTGCCCGCCGGACTGCCACGCGTTGTCACGATCGGGCGGCTGGATATCAATACCGAGGGCCTGCTGCTGGTGACCAATGACGGTGGCCTTGCACGGGTGCTCGAATTGCCGGCCACGGGCTGGCTGCGGCGCTATCGCGCCCGCGCGCATGGCGAGACGGATCAGGCGCGCCTCGATTCGTTGCGGGCAGGCGTCACGATTGAAGGCGTCGAATATGCCGGAGTGGACGCCCGGCTCGACCGCACGCAGGGCGCCAATGTGTGGCTGACCATCGGATTGCGCGAAGGCAAGAACCGCGAGGTCAAACGGCTGCTTGAGCATATCGGCCTCGAAGTGAACCGACTGATCCGCGTCAGTTTCGGCCCCTTCCAGTTGGGGGATCTTGCAGAGGGCCTGGTCGAAGAAATTCCGGCCCGCATCATTCGCGACCAGCTTGGCGAAAAGCTGATTGCCGAATCGAATGCAGATTTTGAGGAGCCAACGGCCAACAGCGACGGCGAACGCGCGGAACAGCCGGCAAGGCCCGGCGCCCCACGCGGGCGCGCGGTGAGCGAACGTCGCGCCAACGCAAGCGGCGAAGCACAGCCGCGCGGCGAACGCTCAAAGCCTGGCGCGCCCCGCAAACACGTCTCCGCCTTGCGGAGCGAAGCCGCCAAAGCCCGTCCGGAACGCGTGCGGATCGAACGCGCGCAAACGCAGGACCGCAAGGGCCGGGATGTAAAAGTGGAGCGTCTGCGCCCTGTCGACGGAGTCAAACCCGACCGTTCCACGCGCAACGCGAGGCGTTTTTCGGATGAGCGCGGCGAGGCCGCGCCCATCCGCCGCGTTTATAAAAAGCCGGACGGCGAGGCGTTTTCACGCGAGGAGCGTCCGCCGCGCCGGGAGTTTTCCGACAAGCCGGGTCGTGGCTCGGACCGCCCGTTCCGCAAACCGCCGGCGACAGGCGATGTCCGCCCGCCCCGGCGTTTTGACAAGCCCGATGGCGAGAGACCGCAGCGGGACGAACGCCCGCGTTCCTTCGCGCGACCGCGCGAGGCAGGGGAACGCCCGGAACGTCCATTCCAGAAGCGTGACGGCGAACGCCCCGCGCGCCGGTTTGAAAAGCCTGAGGGTTCCCGCCCCGGCGGCGCAAGGCCCGGTGGATCGAGACCGGGTGGATCGAGACCTGGTGGCTTCAAACCCGGCGGATCGAGGCCCGGCCGACCTAAATCTGATGGGCCGCGATCAGGGGGGCCCGGAAAACCGCGCGGTCCCCGCCCGCCACGCCGCGAGTCCTGACGCGCCATGCGCATTGTCGGCGGGCGATTGCGCGGACGCGTGCTGACAGGGCCTTCGTCCCAGGCGGTTCGTCCGACATCGGATCGCCTGCGCGAAACCATCTTCAATATTCTTGCGCACGCATATGACGATCCCGTCAGCGGCGCGCGTGTCATCGATCTGTTTGCAGGGACCGGCGGCCTTGGCCTTGAGGCGCTCTCGCGCGGCGCCAAGCTCGCGCTTTTCGTCGACAACGGGTCAGAGGCGCGGGCGCTTTTGCGTAGCAATGTGGAGGCTCTGGGGCTCGGCGGCGAGGTCCGCATTCTTCGCCGGGACGCCACAAAGCTCGGCGAAATGCCGCCGCAGGAGCCGTTCACGCTGGCTTTTCTCGACCCGCCCTACAGCAAGGGCCTCGCGCCTTCCGCTCTGATTGGCCTGCGCGATGGCGGCTGGCTTGCGCCCGGCGCGCTTTGCGTGGTCGAAGAGGCGGAGGAGGTTGAATTGCCTTCGGGCTTCACCCGGATCGAAAGCCGCGACTACGGCGAGTCACGACTGGTTTTCGCGCGGTTTGAGCATGTCGAGGGTTGAGGACGGCGCTGCGCCGCTCAAACCGGCGCCAACACTTCGGTCAGGTCGACATCGAGCGCGCTGTCACCGGGCAGCCCCTCAAGTCGCAATGTTTTTCCCGTGACGATCCGCGTTAAAATCGCTCCGTCCTGTCCACGCTGATGGTGGATCAGCATGGGCTTGTCGGGGTCAATCACCAGATAATGCGCCACGCTCGGCAGGCGGAAATAGCCTTCGAGCTTTTCGGACAGGTCCCGGCGCGCTGTGGACGGGGATAGAACTTCAACCACAATCGCCGGGTTGGGGACTTCGAGCGACCCGCGTTTTACCCGCGCGCCAAAATAAACGAGCACGTCGGGTTCGACGGCGCTTTTCGCGCTAAATCGCACGGTTGGACCGTCCATCGCGATGCGTCCCGGGAGGCCCGCCGTTTTCAAGGCGTCCCGCAAGGCGTCGTAAATCGCAGCCTTCGTTTCCCAGTGCTGTGATCGTTCCGAATTTATACTGCCTGCCGCCCCCCGCTTTTCGATGACCTCGCCGTCCCATAGCTCAAAGCGGCCCGCTTCTGGCGGAATTGTCTCCGCCCAGGCGAGAAATGTTTCGACGGTCATCGTCTCCAGCGGAATGGCGTTCATGGCGGCAGAATACCCCGAATTTCAGGCCAGGCCAATTCGCCCCGAAGCGGCCCGCCCCGCTCCCCTCAGCTCTTCACATACAACTTGCCGCCGCCATCGAGAAATTCGCGGCTCTTTTCCGCCATGCCCTCGATCGCGGCGCGCTCGTTTTCGCCCATCGCCAGCACTTCGGTGCGCAGGTCCTGCGTAATTTTCATCGAGCAGAATTTCGGCCCGCACATCGAGCAGAAATGCGCAACCTTATGCGCGTCTTTGGGCAGGGTTTCGTCGTGATAGGCGCGCGCCGTGTCCGGATCGAGACCAAGATTGAACTGATCCTCCCAGCGGAAGTCGAAACGCGCGCGGCTGAGCGCATCGTCGCGCAGGGCGGCCGCCGGATGGCCTTTGGCGAGATCGCCCGCATGGGCGGCGATGCGATAGGTGATGACGCCGGTTTTCACGTCGTCACGGTCGGGCAGTCCCAGATGCTCCTTCGGCGTGACGTAACACAGCATGGCGCAGCCGAACCAGCCGATCATCGCCGCGCCGATGCCCGACGTGATGTGATCGTAGCCCGGCGCGATGTCCGTCGTTAACGGCCCAAGCGTGTAGAAGGGGGCCTCGTGGCATTCCTTCAACTGCTTTTCCATATTG
>CAIZEI010000005.1 GCA_903931945.1 uncultured Hyphomicrobiales bacterium
CATTCACATGCACCATGACGGCGGCGGGCTCGCCCGCAACTTTCCAGTAGCCCTGGGCCATCGCGGTCGCGACATTTTCGTGCGGCACCGTGACGAACTGCGGCATGGCTTCGCCGCGCTTCTTCATCTGCACAATGCCTTCGATGATCGGCGCGAAATCCGTGCCGCCATTGGCGAAGACATATTTCACGCCGCAGGCGTGCAGGGCGGCAATGTAATCCTCGCCCACGGTTCGCGCGGGAGTTTCGTCGGTCATGGGATTTCCTCTCTTGTATTTTCAGGGAAGGCGACGAACGGTTGGCGAAACGAGTCGCATATTCTGCGGCGGGTTTCAAACCGCCGTGGGGCGGAATTCAGATTCAAACGCCTATTGCGGCCCCTTGAGCATCTCTGCGGTCCTTTTAATGACAGCGGCAGGCGTCAGGTAGGTCTCGGCAACCAGCGCCTGCAAGTCTTCGCCGGACACCGGATTGACCTCCAGACTCATTTTGTCCGCCTCCGCGATCAGGTCCTTATCCGTCATGGCCTCCATGAACGCCTTGCGCAGCATGGCGATGCGCTCGGGCGGGACCCCCGGCCCGGCGACAAATGGCCGACCCATGATGTTGCGTGAGAACACGAGTTTGAAAATCCGCCGGTCTTCGTCGGTTTTTGCGTAATCCGTGATCAGCGGCACATCGGGAAGTTCGGGATGCCGCGTCAACGACAATTGCACCGGCACCGAGATTTTCTTGTCGCGCAACCAGTTCGGTTGCGTCGATTTCACACTCGACCACGACCATCCGCAGCGCCCCTGCACTTCGCCGCGCTCCATCGCCAGATTGATGTCATTGCCGCCGGGATAGCCCTGCACAAGCTTGATTTTGGCGCCGAGCACCCCGTCCATGATGTAGACGAACTGGTCCGTGTCGGCAGCGCCGCCCGAGCCGCCCATGGCAATCTGCTTTGTCAGAATATCGTCCATCGACTTGAACCCGCTGGCGGTCCACAGCACGCAAACGCTGACTTCATTGTTGGCGCTGCCGATCCAGTTGAATTTCGCCGCATCGAACTGCGCCTTGTTTTCTCCGAACAGCGGATCAAACGCCGCGCCCCGCGCCAGCGCCGCAATCGCCAGGCCGTCTTTGGGAGCGGCGTTATAGAGATAATTGGCGGCGCGCAGCGATCCTGCGCCCTCCATATTTTTGGGCGTGACCGTCGGGGCGCCAGGAATATGTCGCCCGAGATAACGCGCCAGCAAACGGGCGTAGACATCGTAACCGCCGCCGGCGCTGTAGCCGATCAGCACATCGACGTTCTTTCCCTTGTAGAAATCCGCCGCGCCCTGCGCCTGCGCGGCCAATGGCGCGCACACAAGCGCAAGGACACCCGAAACAACATGCTGAATTTTCATTTCAGGCGTCCAAATCCGTTCGCGTGAGCCGCAATTCCACGCCTGCCGCAGCAATGCGCTCGGGTATTGGCGGCTTCAATTTCATCACCCGCACGAAAACCGCGTCGACCGGGGCAAAGCGCGCCAGCAATCCGCGCGCCAGCTCCACCGCCGCGCTTTCAACCAGTTTGTGGCGTTTGGTGGTGAAAATGTCTTTGGTGGTCGCGACAATATCGCCATAGTCCAGCGCGTCTGTGAGATGATCGGTCCCCGCTGCGCGGGACAGGTCTGTCTCCAGTTCGAGATGAATCAGATAGGGCTGACCGAATTCGCCCTCATGCTTGTGCCAGCCGTGATAGGCGTGCAATTCAAGATCGTGGATCAATACCTTGCCGGGGAGCATCAGCGCCTCTTTCAATTCCGGGCCGCGACCACGGCTGCAAAAACCTTTAGCGCATCTACGTGTTCAGCAACATCATGAACGCGCAAAATCGACGCGCCGCGTTCAGCGCCCATAAGTCCAGCCGCCAGCGAACCCGCCAGACGGTCGACAGGTCTCGCCCGGCCGGTGGCGGCGCCAATCACGCGCTTGCGTGAAACGCCCAGCAGAATGGGGTGGCCCAGTTCCTTCAGGCGCGCGATATCGCGCAGCAAGACAAGATTCTGCGCCGGTGTTTTGCCAAAACCTATGCCGGGATCGACGACAATCTTTTCGCGAGCGACGCCCGCCGCCAGGGCGATATCAATCGAGCGCCGCAAAAAGTCCAGAACATCGGCGGCGATATCGATGGAACCGTCCTCCGCCTCGCGGTTGTGCATAACAATAACGTAAGCGCTGCGCTCCCCTGCGAGCCGCGCCATGTCAGCATCGCGTTTCAGCCCCCAGACATCATTGATGATGGAAGCGCCCGCGTCGAGCGCGGCTTTGGCGACCTCCGCCTTCATCGTGTCGATGGAAAGGGGGATGTCGCAAGCGGTGGCGAGCCCCTGAATCACAGGAACCACGCGGGCGATCTCCTCCGCCGCTCCCACAGGCCTGTAGCCCGGCCGGGTCGATTCACCGCCGATATCGAGAATATCGGCGCCTTCGGCGACAAGCTTCAATCCATGGGCAATGGCCGCAGCAGGGTCCAGATAGGCGCCGCCGTCCGAGAACGAATCCGGCGTCGCGTTAACAATGCCCATCACGAGCGGGCGCGCGCCAAAAACAAGGGCTTTGCGTGGACGCATCGTGGCGGCAGGCGCAATCAAGGCGGGCGCATCGGGCGTTGCATCGTCCGCCTCCGGCTGCGGCGTAATATCGCGCGCGCCCGCCGCAGGGTCAGGCAGGCGGCTCGCCTCGTCAAGCGCCTGTTTCGCGCCGCGAACGCCGCGCCCAAGGGCATAGAGATATTTGTCGAACACCGGAGTCTCAGCCTCCGAATTTCCAGAAATCGCTCATCGCGCGTGCGGCCAGACCGGCACCGCGCCCATCTGCGCCCGATGGCGCAAAAAAGCATCCGCCAGCACAATCGCCATCATCGCCTCGCCGACGGGGACGCCGCGGATGCCGACGCAGGGATCGTGACGGCCTTTGGTGTGAATGTCCACTTCGGCGCCAAACCGGTCGATCGAGCGCCGCAGGGTGAGGATCGAGGACGTCGGCTTAACCGCAAAGCGCGCAACAATCGCCTGCCCGGTGGAGACGCCGCCCAGAATTCCCCCCGCGTGGTTGGACAGAAACAGCGGACGACCGTCATTGCCCATCCGCATCTCGTCGGCGTTTTCCTCGCCGCATAGCGACGCCGCGGCCATGCCATCGCCAATTTCAACGCCCTTCACCGCGTTGATCGACATCAAGGCGCTGGCCAGTTCCGCATCGAGTTTGCCATAGATGGGGGCGCCCCAGCCTGCCGGGACGCCCTCCGCCACAAGTTCGATCACAGCGCCGCAGGACGAGCCCGCCTTGCGAACGCCATCGAGATAGGTCTCCCATCCCGCTGCCGCCTTTGCATCGGGGCAAAAGAACGGGTTGTTGTCGACCTCGTTCCAGTCCCAGTTGGCGCGATCGATGTGATTCGGCCCCATCTGCACGAGAGCGCCGCGAATCGCGACGCCGGGAATGATTTTCCGCGCCACGCCGCCAGCCGCCACCCGCATTGCGGTTTCGCGCGCCGAAGACCGGCCGCCGCCTCGATAATCCCGGACGCCATATTTGGCGTCATAGGTGTAATCGGCATGGCCGGGCCGGTACTGATTTTTGATCGCGCCATAATCCTTGGAGCGCTGATCGACATTCTCGATGAAAAGACCGATCGGGGTCCCTGTCGTCACTTCAACGCCTGTCGCCTCGTCGAGCATCACGCCTGACAGGATTTTAACCTGATCGGGCTCCTGGCGCTGTGTCGTGACGCGCGACTGGCCGGGCCTGCGCCTGTCGAGATAGATTTGCAAATCGTCCGCCGCGAGCGGAATCATTGGCGGGCACCCATCGACCACGCAACCGATCGCCGGCCCGTGACTTTCGCCCCAGGTGGTGACACGGAAAAGATGGCCGAAGGTATTGTGCGACATGGCTTCCACACGATTGAGCGCGTGTTCTAGGGGTCGCGCCCGGCGGGGTCAATTCGCCGGGCCAGCTCCGCCAGCAAAGCCTGCCCCAGCAAGGTCTCATCGCCGTTGCAAAATATGCGACGCCAATCCAGGCCAGCCACAAGAGCCCGCGCCTCCCCAAGACAATCGGCGGAGTCGACGAACGCCAGCGCGGCCGCAATATAGCCGCCGACATCGCGCGCGACCCACCCGCAGGGCAACCCCAATCGGTGAAAATAAGCGGCGTCCGCGTGGGAATGAGGCTCGGCGCCATCGAGACAGACGCCCGGAAGCCCTGCCTCCATCGCGTCGAGAATCGAGTTCATATTGCCGTAGGGGAACGGGCTGAGGAAGAAATCACAGCGCCCCAGCGCTTCAAGATAAAGTTCGTGGCTCATTTCGCGATGCGCAATGGCGCCAGGCAAGGCTGCCGCCAGCGCCAGCGTCAGGTCGAGGCCGGCGAGCCCCGCCGCGCCCAGCGGAAAAAACTCAAACACCACCGGCTTTGACGCGCGCGCGGCGATCTCGCCCAGCGCTGTCAGCAGCCCCGCATTGAGTTTCGGCAACGAGGCGGGAACGCCAATGTGGACAGCGCTTCGGCTCGCGCGGTCCTGCGTCACATGGCGCTCAGCGCGGGGCTCATAGGGAAAAGCTTCCATCGGCAGACCAAGAACGCTCTCGCTGAAAGCCTCGCGCGATCCGATAAAATCCTCCGGCAGAATGAAAGCGTCGATCTGCGGACTCATGGTTGTTGCGGTGTGGCCGAACGACACGCATTGCAGGGGCGCCAGTCGCAGCGCCGCCAACGCAATGATCCGGCCTGAAAGGCCAACGCCCGTATGAAAGACGACATCCGGGCGACAGGCGAGAATCAAATCCACCGCCAATCTGGCGCCGGACACGATGTCGCCGCCCGGCGCTTCCATGATCTCGTCGAAACATTCGTCCATATGGGCTCCGCGCTGATCCGCGTTGATAAAACCAATCACACGGAAGCGCTGGCGAAGGCCTCTGATTGCGCGAAAATGCGTTCGATGCACGGAATGGCCCTGTGCGAAATATTCCGCTGTTACGAGAATGACGGGCTTTTCCCCGGCGGCGCGCGGCTGGGGTCGGCGAGCCATCTCCCGGCATCCGAATCCCAGCAATGCGCGTCGCACGTCACCGATCAACCGCGCTTTGATCGCATGTTTATGCGGCCCGCAAGCATAGGAGCAATGGAGATAGGGCTCCACGATCCAGTCGAGATGTGGTCGCTCCAGCTGCCAGACCGAGGCGTCGTCTCCCATGGTTTGCAGCAGCTTTTCCCGGAACGCGGACGCGACCGGGCTCAGGCAGACCCGCGCGCCAACATGCGCAAGAAATGCGGAGACGGCAAAGCCGCCCTGCCCCGCCAGCCACTCGGAAGGTTCAATGGCGAGGCCCGATTCCGGCGACCAAGCCATCAAAAATCTTTGCGGGGCTGAACCCTCAAAACACCAGGCCTCGCCCGCAGCGCTGCGACCGATGGATTCAAGCAAATTCGCGCTGGAGCCAAAGGCGCTGACGCGAAACAGCGTATCGACCCAGCGCTTCACGCCGCAAAAGGCCGCAAACGTTTCAACGCCCGGGTTGAACAGCCGGTCCCCGACAAGCGCGCCGAAACCAGCGCAAATCCTTGTGGCGAACTCAACAAGCCGCTCGGATTCGGTCACGCTGACCGGGGAGGCTTTCCACGCGATTGCGTCAATCCTTCCATGCCGCATGTTGATGGATTGCAGCAGCGCGCAAGCCTCCGCGAAGGCGTCATCGAGCGCGCCAACGCTCAGGAGATGCTCAAAGATCTCAAGCGATGGCGCACGCGCAGCCATTGCGCGTCAGTGGCTGGTGAACGCAGGTTGCGCCGGCGCGCCAATCCATTCGGTATGCGCCGGGATTTCCTCGCCCTTCATGATGACCGTCAGCGGCCCCAGCCGCGCAAATTCGCCGACATGGGTATCGTAAAGCACCGTCGAGCCCGCGCCGACCGTGACGCCGTCGGCTACATGAACGCGCCCGACTTTCATCACGCGATCCTCATACAGATGCGTCTGCAACGCGCAGAGCGAATTCAGCGCGACAAAATTGCCAACCGTTACACAATCGAATTCAGTGATGTCGGTCATGTCCATGTAAACGCCCTTGCCGAAATGCGCGCCAAACAGGCGCAGCACCCACGGCAGGAAGGGCGTGCCGCGCAGATGCTCCAGCAGCACCTTGCCCGCAAGGCCCCAATACATCACCGCGACCGATTCCGTGCGCATCGCCCAGAACGACCACATGGGTTTTACGATCGGCTCATACCGGCCCATCGTCACCCATTTGATGATGATGACAATGGCCGCCATCGTGAGGGAAATCCCCACCGAGCAGGCGATAAAGCGCAACAGCAGCGTCAGCCAGTGGCCGGCGTAAAGCGGCGGCGCCAGCCATTGCGTGGCCCACGTGCCGAAGGTGATGAACAGCATGGTCGGCAGCGAAATATGCACAGCCTCAAAAACGCCGCGCATGAATTTTTTCCATTTCGGCGGCTCGTAGGTCCAGTATCCTCCTGCATCGAACTTTTGCCGCACCGGCAGTTTGATCGGCGGCGAACCGAACCATGTGTCGCCAGGCGAGAGCTCAGAATTGGCCGGCGGCTTCGACTTGATGCCAATCAGCGCGCCTTCGGGAATATCGGCGCCCGGCGGCACAACGCCATCATTGCCAATAAAGACGCGCGGCCCCGTGCGCACCTTTTGCAAATACATATAGCCGCGCCGCACATCCTCGTCGCCGAGCACCACTTCATCGGCGATGAAACATTTCTCGCCAATTTCAACAAGGTCATACCGACCCGCAAGATTGGTGGAGATTTCCGCGTCCTTGCCAATGGTCGCGCCCATCAGGCGATACCACGCCCGCATGTAAATGGTCGCAAACAGCGACGACAGAGTCTCCAGCGTCACCTCTGTCGCCAGCGCCACACACCATTTGCGAACGTAGAAACTCGAGTGCACGGAATAGACGCCCTCGGTCACCCGCGGCAGCACGATCCAGCGCACCAGAGCGATAAACGCGACCGTTACGAGAACCAGCGCAAAAGACGTCGGCCAGGTCATGAGCGGAATCGAGGCCAGATAGTCCCAGCTTTCCACATCGACCACGCCGATAAAATCGTCGATGCGATCGAAAATCCAGAACGCTGGCAGAATGGGCAACAGGCCGAGCGGCGGAATCGTCAGCAACAACACTGTGTAAACAAACGCATTGGCCACCCGCCGGGCGGGAGAGGCCTGCGATTGCGCAGGCAATTCCGAGAGATCGACCATGCCTGTTTTGCGCGCCGGCGAGCCATCCCAGATTTCGCGCGCGCCAATGCGCATTCCGGCAGCCGCAGAGGTGAGGTCCTTGAGCTCCGCGCTGGCGCCGATGATGACATCTTCTTCAACAACGCAGGATGTGCCGATGTAGCAATCCGCGCCCACCTCGATCGAGCCGACAATGAAATCGGCGCCTTCAACGCGCACATTGGCGAATTTTGATTTCGAACCGAGACACGCCCCCTCGCCAATCGAAATCAGATCGTGCGCGCCAATTTCAACCTCGCCGATGATGGCGTCATCCCCCACGCGCGCGCCAAGCGCAGCAAGATAGAGCCGCATGATGGGCGTGCCCTGGAACCATTTGACATGCGTCAGCGCAATGAAATGCTGAACGAACCACCAACGGAAGTAATAGACGCCCCAGAGCGGATATCGGCCCGGCTTCATGCGCCCGAGCACGGCCCATTTCACGGCTATGCCGAGCGCGATCGTCGCCAGATTGATGCAGGCGTAAACCCCGAGCAAGGAAGCGGTTTCCTGCATCAGGCTCGCGTTGGGCCCCGTCAGCAGCATATAGCTGACAAAAACGCCGAGCCATTGCGCGGTCATCACAGGCAGAATGATGAACAGGGCCGCCGCTTGCGCAAGGCCGCAGATGAACCGCCGCAACAACGGCGGCGGCGTGAAGGACAGATCGCGCTTTGCGCGCACGCTGGCGCCGCGTCCCTCAAGCACGCCCGCCATCGCCCGCAGCGAGCGTGCGGCATAGACATCGTGCAACGTCAGCGACGCCAGTTCATGGTGCTGGCGCACCGCCGCCAGAAAGCGCGCTGCAAGCAGCGAGTGTCCGCCAAGATCGGTGAAGAAATCTGCGTCGAAGGGAATCGGTTGTGGCGGCAACACCGCTTTGGCGGCGTCCAGCAATTTCGCCTCGATCGGCGTTCGCGCGTCTTCCTGCTCATCGCTGGCGTCGGCGGGGGCGGCAAGCGGCGCCTTTCTCAATGCGTTCCGGTTGATCTTGCCGGAGGGCAGACGCGGCAAATCTTCCAGCATCTCGAATCGCGAAGGGATCATATAGGGGGGCAGTTTATGCCGCAGCGCAAGCCGCGTCTCCCGGACGTCAAAATCGGCGCCGCCTTTCGTGACCAGAAACGCCACGAGTTGATCGAGCCCATCGTCATTGCGCAACACGACGGCGACATGCGTGATGTCCGGAAAGTCCATCAGCTTCGCTTCGATTTCGCCAAGCTCGACACGGAAACCCCGAATCTTCACCTGATCGTCGATGCGCCCGCGAAACAGGATATCGCCCTTTGCATCGATCGCGACCGCATCGCCCGAGCGGTAGAGAACCGGATCAATCGCGCCCTCGGGCCCGTCGGCAAGAAAGGGATTGGCGATGAATTTCTCCGCCGTCAGTTGATCGCGCCGCAGATAGCCCGGCGCGACGCCGGGGCCGCCAATCAGCAATTCGCCCTCGACGCCCGCCGGCAACAGATTCAACGCCTCATCGACGACATAACAGGTGTAATTGGATATTGGCCGGCCGATCGTGACAGGCGCGCCCGCCTGCACGAGCGAAGCGGTCGCAACCACGGTCGCCTCGGTCGGACCGTAGGTATTGAAGATCGAGCGGCCAGGCTTGCCCCAGCGCTCCGCCACAGATGGCGGGCAGGCCTCGCCGCCGAGCAGGATCACCCTCAGCGAGGCGATATCGCGCGGCAACATGGCCAGCAGCGTCGGCACGGTGTCGAGAACGGTAACCCCTGCCGTTTCCATCAAATCGGGCAAAGCGTCAGGGTCGCCCATCATGGCGGGCGTCGCAACAAACAGGGTGGCGCCAGCCAGATAGGGGACCCAGATTTCCTCCATGGACAGATCGAAGGCGACCGAAGCGCCCTGAAACATCACGTCATCCTGCTTCACGCCATAAAGCGCATTGGCTGAACGCAGGAAATGGCAAATGTTGCGGCCTGTTATAACGATACCCTTGGGCGTGCCTGTCGACCCCGAGGTGTAGATCATATAGGCCGGGGAATGAGGGGTTGCGCCCATCGCGCGCGGATTCACCACCGAATGATCGCCAGAATGGACTAGATCGCCTTCGCAGACGACATCGCAATTGACGCGGCCTTCGGCGCCTGCAACCTGCCCGGCGCCGGTCAGAAGGGCCCGCGCCTCGCAATCGGCAAGGCAGGTCGCGATCCGCTCCAGTGGCGCATCGGCGTCAAAAGGCAGCCAGGCGGCGCCGGTCTTGGCGATGCCGATTTGCGCAATCAGCAGATCCGGACCCCTCGGCATCCAGAGCCCCACGACATGGCCCGGACGAATGCCTTCGCGCACCAGGCCGCGCGCAATGGCGGTCGCGCGGGCGTCAACCTCGGAATAGGTCAGAGACGCCCCGACGGTGACCAGACATGGCTTGTCCGGCAGGCGGGAGGCGCTGGCCCCGAAGATCTCGCACAGCAATTCATCGCGCAGCAAGCCAGGATCGACAGGTCCGCGCAATATGGCGGGCTGGCCGGCAGGCTTGGCGCCGGTTGCGTCTATGGGGTCGGCCAATGTCATTCCGCTTGTGTCCATCGCCTGCGGTTGCGCCAGTTCCGCGCCTTGAGAATCGAGGGTGCTTTAACAGCTTGCGGTAAATCCTGAAAATGGACACGTTAAGGCAGTCAAGCGACCGTTCGCACATGTGAGCCGGCGACCGCGCGCCAGCTCCCTCCCATCGTTTACTCCCAAATACCTGAACAATTTTCTTTTTCCGGCCCGCCCGGACAAAAAATCACGCCCGATTTTGCCTCTCCATCAGCGCAGCATAGACGTCAAGCGTGTCTCCCGTCATCCGCTCA
Organism: uncultured Hyphomicrobiales bacterium; assembly: GCA_903931945.1. Lineage (GTDB taxonomy): Bacteria > Pseudomonadota > Alphaproteobacteria > Rhizobiales > Beijerinckiaceae > Terripilifer. Next base: position 10,116 of record CAIZEI010000005.1, read on the forward strand.
AGCGAAAAATGCGCTTCGACATGGGCGCGGGCGCGGCGGGCGAGCTGATCGCGGGCGCTGGCCCCAAGCGAGAGCGCCCACTCGATCCCGGCGGCAAGCTCCCCCGGATTGTCAGCCTCAACCCGCCAGCCGGTGCGCCTGCCGTCGTCGACCTGCGGCGGAGCCAGCACCGTTTCGCCCACGGCGCCAAGGTCCGATACAACCACAGGAACCCCCATCGCCTGCGCCTCCACGGCCACGCGGCCAAAAGCCTCGGCCTCGGTTGAGGGGACAGTCACGACCGCAGCGGCCAGAAACGCCGCCGGCATATCCGTGCAATGGCCCGCGATCCGCGCCACGCCGTCAAGCCCGGCGGCCGCGATGCGCTGTTTCAAATCCTCGACATAGCCAGAACGCCCCTGGTCATCGCCGATCATTACAAAGCGCACGTCATCCAGACCCTTTTGCCGCAGCTGGCGGGCGGCTTCGATCAACACGCGCTGACCTTTCCAGCCCGTGAGCCGCCCCGGCAGGAGGACAATGCGCTGGTCGGGAGCAACGCCCCATTCCTGCCGTAGCGCCCGCACCCGGTCCGGGTCGACTGTGGCCGCAGTGAGCTTCCGCAGATCGGCGCCGCGATGAATGACGCGCACGCGCGATTGCGCAAACGAATGCAAAACCGCGATACGGTTAGCGGTAAATTGCGAATTGGCGATGACAGCGTCGCCTCGCGCCATAACCGAATTGTAGAAAACCTTCGGCGCAAGTTTGCCGTTATAAATCCCGTGATAGGTGGTTACGAAGGCGCGTTTGACGAGCCGGGTCGCGCCCAACGCGGCCCAGGCGGGCGCGCGCGAACGCGCATGGACAATATCGACGCCCTCATCGCGGATCAGCCGCGCCAGCTTCAGCACGTTCAACGCCATCGCCACCGGGTTCTTGGTCTTGGCGGGAAAGGGAATCCAGACGCCGCCCTTGGCCTGCAATTCGCTGACGAGGCGCCCGCCAAGGCTCGCCACGAGCGGGCGCGCGCCGGCCTGCGCAAGAGCGGCGGCGACATCGACGGTCGTGCGCTCGGCGCCGCCCGCATCCAGTTCCGGAATGATTTGCAGCACGACCCGCCCGGCAAGCGCGGCCGGTCGGGACAAGAGCCGCGGATATTCCAGTTCCGGAGTCACAAGGCGCCTCTCCTGCTCGATCGTGCGGTGCATTGCAGGCGCCTCCCGGAGGGGTTAAGCCTGCAAACCTTTCGTCAGTCGGGATATAGAGTGAGCGACAACGCGCCGCAAATCGGGATGCCTCTGCTCACCTTCCAAACAGCGGGCGCAGGCGCCGGGTCCGTGAAAATCGCCTTCCGGCGCCGGGCGGGCGCGAGCCCCGGCGTCATCTGGCTGGGTGGATTTAAATCCGACATGCTGTCAACCAAGGCCTCGCGCCTTGACGCCTGGGCGGCGCAAGCCGGTCGCGCCTGTCTGCGCTTCGACTATTCCGGACATGGCGAATGCGGCGGCGATTTCGAGGCCGGAACCATCGGGCAATGGCTCGCAGAAAGTCTTGAAATGCTGCGCTCGCAGAGCGCAGGTCCACAAATTCTGGTGGGCTCGTCCATGGGCGGCTGGATTGCCCTGTTGCTGGCGCGCGAACTCCAGCGGCTTGGAGAAGCAGAACGCCTTGCCGGGCTCGTGCTGATCGCGCCGGCTGTGGATTTTACCGAAAAGCTGATCTGGGAGCGCATGAGTCCGGACATCCAGCGCGAAGTGATGGAACAGGGCCGCTGGCTCCGGCAATCCGAATATGCGCCCGAGCCCTATCCAATCACGCGCGCGCTGATCGAGGAGGGGCGCAACCATCTGCTGCTCGACGGGCTCATTCGCACATCGGCCCCGGTGCACATCCTTCAGGGGCTCGAAGACCCCGATGTGCCATGGCGCCACGCGATGGAACTCGTGCATCGCCTCGCCTGGGACCCGGTTTCGGTGACGACGATCCGGGATGGCGACCACCGCCTGTCGCGCGAGGAGGATATCGAACGCCTGCTCAGGGCCGTGGAAAGGATCGCGTAACCGGCGCATAATCCTGGCGCGTTTTTGCGCTCATATGGAAGATCGCAAAACCCAGACCGCTCGCCAGCAGCGTGACAACGGCGAGGGGCCATGCGGTTTTATCGAGCGCCGCGCCGAGAAACGTGCCGACGATGGCGCCTGACGTCATCTGGATGAAACCCATCATCGAGGATGCGGCGCCCGCCCGCTCGGGAAAGGGCGTGAGCGAGGCCGCCTGCGTCTGCGGCAGCAGGAAACCAACCCCCGTGAAAAACAGCATATAAGGCGCGACCACGGACAGATAATTGTCCGGCGCCAGCGCCAGCGCCGCAACTTGCGCAATCCCGCCGGCCAGTTGAAACGCGACGCCAAGGCCAATCATCCCGTCAAGCCCGCGCCGCCCCACCAGCCGCGAACCGAGAAAAGTCGCTGCGACATAGCTTGCAGAACACATGGCGAAAGTCAGGCCGAAGCGCGACGAATTCAACCCGTAAACACGCTGCATGATGTAGGAGGAAGCGGACACGAACCCGAACAGGCCGTTGTAACTGCAGGCCTGAATGCCGAGATAGGCGCGGTAGGCCTTATGTTGCAGCACAATGCCGTAGCTCTCGACAACCCCGGCGGCGGAGAATGTATGGTCCAGTTTGTGCGTATTGGTTTCCGGCAGCAGCGCCAGCGCAATCGATCCGAGGCCTATGCCCATCGCCGCCATGACGGCGAAAGCCGCCCGCCAGCCATACCAGTCCTGCAAAAATCCGCCCGCAATGGGCGCCACAATCGGCGTAACGCCCATGATCATCGCCATCAGGCCGAATTGCTGCGCGGCGCGGCGGCCGGAATAAAGATCGCGCACGATGGCTCGGGCCAGAATGATCGGCCCCGCGCCGCCCAAAGCCTGAAACACCCGACCGACGATCAGCACATCGATCGATTGCGCGAACAGACAGGCGAGCGAAGCGGCGATATAGATCGCATATCCCGTCAGCAGCGCGGGCCTGCGGCCATAAGCGTCCGACAGCGGGCCATAGACGATCTGGCCAACCGCAAAGCCGATGAGATACCAGGTGATTGTCATTTGCGCCGACGCCGTCGAAGCGCCGAGCGCCTGCCCGATATGCGGTAGCGAGGCGACATAAATATCGGTTGAAAGCGGCCCGAGACTGGTCATCGCCGCAAGCAGGCACGTCATGGATAATGTGCCAGGTTGCAGGCGCATGGGTCCGCAGGCCATCAATGTGGGAGGAAGCGTGCGGCCTTTTAGGACGCGAAAGCGGGATTGTCGAGGCGGCGATCGACCCCGCGCGACCAATGCGGAACGCATAGATGTTTAATGCAAAGGATGCGCGTAAAGATCGTTGCGTGGCGCCTTACGCGACCCGTGCGGCGAGCGACCGTCTTCGGTCCGCTATTGCTTTGCGCTGACAGGCCGTACCCATGAGACCAAAGGCCCGCCATGACAGCGCGCCAGCGCCTGGGATCAGGGCGGGACTTGTCCCGGCGCTACCAGCATTCCCCGATAAGGAAGGAGCGCCTCCGGCCAGCGCGCCGGTGCGATTGGCGACACGTGTGAGGGTGTTTCCCACGCCAATCAGGAACTGGACGCCGAAGCTGGGGCCCCGATGTTCGCGCCATACCACCGGGAAATTCAACCTGATTATTAGCCTGAGCCAAGCGTTTAATCGACATGCCGATAATTTTCGGCATGGGCTGGATATAAATTCCCGCAGATCCAGAAACTCATTGAATCTGAATTTTCAGCTGAAGACGAAGGTCGGATGTCTTGGGGCCAACTGGTTGGGAACTTCAATCTCGATCAGAGTTTGAATGCGTGGCGCAGTTAACCGTTCCAGCGCCATATGCGTCAAAGCCGCAATATCCCGAGCCGGGCGGCGTGGGCGACAGCGTCGGTTCGGCCCGTCGCATCGAGTTTGTCGAGCACCGAACCCACGTGAAATTTCGCCGTGTGAGTCGATATGCCCAAGGCGCGGGCGATGGCCTTGTTGGAGGCGCCGGTGGCCATGAGCGAGAGGACTTCCAACTCGCGCGGGGTTAGCGAATCCTGGTCTACTCCTGCGCGCGCCAATCCCGTCGGCGTCAAGACAAAATCCGCAGTCTCGTCAGCGCCAACCAGCCTGACGCCTGGCGCGTTGGCGAGCGCGGCGACGACGCGGTCCGCCAAAGTCGAAACGCCGATCGCGATTGAAACCGCGATCGGTTCCTGGTCGTTTTCATCGCTCAATCGCGTGGCCTCTCGGCGATGGTCAATCGGGATTCCACTGGTTCTCCCGCGCGCATTAACGAAAGCTTGATTGACACGCCAACGCTGCTTGAACCCAACGAACTCAGGATCGTCCGCGCGCGCGCCAGGGGCGCATCGTTCCACGCGACGACGATATCGCCTTGCCGAAGGCCCGCGGCCGCTCCAGGCCCCTTGGGATCGACGCTGACGATCATGACGCCAAATTCACCGCCGTCCACCTTGACGCGCTGTAACCCGAGGCCAAGATAGCCGCGCGGAATTCGCCCGTGCGTCTCTAGCAATCGCGCCGCGCGCTCGATGGTCGCCGTGGGGATAACGAGCGCACGCCGCCGCGGCCCAAACACAGCCATGCCGAAGGCTTGCCCCGCCGCGTCGATGACCAGGCCGCCCTCGCTCGTCGCACGCAGTGACAGACCCAGCTCAATGCGCGCGGCAATCTCGCCGCCGCGCAGGCTGCGCCATTCTCCGCCTGCGACCGAAACGATACCCAAGGCGGCCTCGGATGCGGCGCCCGAGCGACTGACCACGAGGGTCAGCGCGCCAACGCCCGGAACGAGTCCAGTGAGCGGAGCTGGCGCGGCGTCGCGCGTATCAACCCGAAGCAACGCGATATCCGTGGAGGGGTCGCGCCCGGCGACCTCGGCTTTTGCCCTGCTTCCATCCCCGAATACGATTGTGACATCGCCTTCCTCGGCCAGCGCTTCATCGGCCGTGACGACAAGACCTGACTTCCAGACAAATCCGCTGGCGCGTGATTTGTCGGAAACGACGCCCACGACAAAAGGCGCGGCGTTTGAGACAAGCGCCGAAATCGCCGACGAAAAGGCTGGCAGCGAGAATGCTGGCATTGAATGATCATCATTCGCGTTCGTCATTTTGTTGCTCTCCGTTGATGTCGGCAATGTGGCCATTGCTTTGGCGATTGCCTACTCCCCATCCGGGCAGGGCGATCGAGCAGCGTGGCGCCTTGCGAGGGCTTGAAGGTCAACCCATATGCTCGGGACCATGACCCAATCATCCCAATCTGAACGCCCCGAGCCGCGGCTTGCCGCCGCCGCCAGAAGGCGCGAGCAACAAGCTCTAGACGCCTATTCCAGTCTGCTCGTCGAAGTTGTCGAAAACGTCTCTCCCAGCGTCGTGCGGCTCGATATCATACGCGCCAATGGCGGCAGGGCTGGTTCCGGCTCGGGCGTCATTGTGTCGTCCGACGGATTGTTGCTCACCAACTCGCACGTCGTGCAAGGCGCGCGGCGGGCGCGGGCGATAACAATTGACGGGCGCCATCTGTGGGCGCGGCTGCTTGGCGACGATCCCGACACCGATCTTGCGCTAATGCGCATCGAGGAGGACACGCCGCTCGCCGCCGCACGGCTTGGCGATTCCAGTCAATTGCGCCGAGGCCAGTTGGTGATCGCCATCGGCAATCCATTGGGATTTGACGCAACCGTGACTTCGGGCGTGGTGTCAGCGTTGGGGCGCAGCCTGCGCTCGCGCACGGGACGCCAGATCGACGATGTGATTCAAACGGACGCCGCGCTGAACCCCGGAAATTCGGGCGGTCCCCTCGTCTCATCGGCGGGCGAGGTGATTGGCGTCAACACCGCAATCATTCAAGGCGCTCAGGGTATCTGCTTCGCGGTCTCGTCCAACACCGCCGAGTATGTGGTGAGCGAAATCATTCAACATGGCAGGGTGCGGCGCGGCTACATAGGCCTCGCGGCGGCGACCGCGCCCGTCCCTCGGCGCATTGCATTGCGACTGGGCCTCGCTCAAGATAGCGGCGCGTCGATCACCAGTATCGAGCCGGACAGCCCCGCCTCGGAATCCGGCCTGTCCACGGGCGATATCGTGCTCTCGGTCGACAACAAAACGATTTTGGGCGTTGACGACCTCTTGCGCGCGCTGGGCGCCGATGTCATAGGCCGCGCGGTCGCCTTTGATGTCTTAAGACGCTCCGATCCCAGGCGTTTTTGGGTCGGCCCGCGCGAGCGGAAGGCGGCGTAGGGGCGTACCTGGACGAGATCGGAGTGACCAAAACTCCGCCGCTCGATTTCAATGCCCGGCGACCGTCGAATATGCGGGTAAAAACAGGTCATTCATTCAGGCCGCCGCACTCCGCAGTGGCAAGCGCCAATTCGATCCTGGCAAGGACCCACTTGAGCAACTCGTTATTTTCATTGCGCCTGTGCCAGATCGCCGACGCTTGGTAGGTTGGAATTTCCACCGGGCATTTAAAGACATTAAGTCCGAAGGTTCCGGCGAACGCCAGCGCGGGACGCCTTGGCACTGTCGCAATCAGGTCCGTACGCGAGACCGTAGACAGCGCGGGCAGGAAAAACGGGAACCCACTGACCACTCGGCGCTGTTTGCCAATCCTGGAGAGCGCTTTGTCAACAACGCCTTCGAGATCGCCGCCAAGCGAGACAAGAATGTGATCAGCCGCGAGAAACGCCTTTAAACTCAGCGCTTTAGTGATCGTTGGATGGCCCTTGCGAACAATCGCGCGATGCCCGTCCTCGAACAATATTTTGCCAGTCAGGCCTTTCTGAAGTTTCCAGAAAAAGCCAAGCGCCAGGTCAATGTCGTTTGCTGCAAGCGCTTCCATGGCAGGGCGCCGTACGAGCGGACGAATTGAAATCTGAATCCCCGGCGCGCGCTGGGCTATATCGCGCAGCAGGGGCGTCGCCATCAAAGCGCAATAATGATCAGGCATGGCGATACGAATAATTCCGCGCGCATCGGCAGGTTGAAATGGCTCCCCGCTATTTAAAGCCCCGCGAAGCATGTCAATGATGTCGCGGACGACCGGCTCCAGCTGTATCGCCCGGCTGGTTGGTTCGACGCCGTTCGAACGGCGAAGAAACAACTCGTCCTGAAACGCGTCGCGCAGCCGGCCAATGGCGTGACTGATCGTTGATTGCGTCAAACTCAGTTGCTCGGCGGCCGCCGTGAGTTTGCGCTGACGCATGACAGCCTGAAAGACAAGCAGCAGCGTCATGTCGATCTTACGAATATCGATCGCGTCCATATCAGATATCGATGCTTTTCATTAGTTTCGATATCTTGATTGATATAGGTCTTTGCCCGTTCTCACAATGGATCAAGCAATGCGCATCGCTATCGTTGGAGCCGGCAATGTTGGACCAGCCCTGGGCAAGGGGTGGACCAATTCCGGTCACGACGACGTTTTCGGCGTGCGCGATCCATCCTCGCCAAAGCACGCTTCGGATCGCGATATTTATATGACGATTCCGGATGCGGCCCGCGCGAGTGAATAAACCTGGAGATATCCGCGTGAACCTGACAACTTTCATTTATATCGTTGGCGCTCTGTTCGCCGGCGTCCTGATTCCAATTCAAACCGGCTACAACACGCAGCTCGCGAAAGCGATGCATGGCCCCATGATTTCCGTTCTGGCGGTTTATGTAATTGGCCTGACTTTCATGCTGTTCGTCGCTTTGCTGACGCGGACGCCGATACCGACCGCCGCTCAAGTCGTCGAAGCGCCGCGCTTGGCCTGGTTTGCCGGCGGTATCCTCTCCGCGCTGTATGTCGTTTTGCTTGTTCTGCTCGCTCCTCGCTTGGGCGCGGCGACAACCGTAGCCTTCGTTGTGGCGGGCCAGATCGTCTGCTCGATCGTTATCGATCATTATGGCTTGCTTGGGTTTCCGGAACATCTGGCCAGTCCGCAGCGGCTCGCGGGACTCGCGCTCATCGCCGCTGGCGTAGCCTTGGTTCGGATTTTCTAAATTGAACAAAGGAGTGCTCCAATGCGCGATCACACAACCATCGATCGGCGTTCATTTCTTTCGGGCGTCGGCGCGCTTGTCGTTGGAATTTCGTGGACCGGAAAACCCGGTCGGGCGCAATCGTCGGCGCCGTCGCGCCTCACTGCATGGGTTTCCATTTCGACCGACAATCGGGTGACCGTGAGACTTTCCCAGTCGGAGATCGGCCAGGGTATTACGACCACCTTGCCCGCCATTCTCGCGGACGAACTAGGCGCGGACTGGTCGCGCGTCGAGACTGAAAACTCTCCCGTGGAGAAGGAATACCAGAACCCTCGCATTCACTGGATGTTTACAGGCAACAGCGAAAGCATTCAGACCTTTTCGGATGTCATGCGGCAAGCGGGCGCGGCGGCTCGTGAAATGCTGATCGCCGCTGCGGTGGCGCGATGGCCGAACGCCAAGTCGGGCGATTGTTTTACCCAAGACAATAAAGTTGTTCATCGACCAAGCAAACGGTCGCTTGGTTTTGGCGAGTTAGCCGAGGCTGCATCGCGACTTCCGCTTTCCGAACATCCAAAATTGCGCGTGGACACCAATCCAAGCTTGATCGGACGTTCCATCCCCCGCCGCGACATACCCTCGAAGACCGATGGCGCGGCCGTTTTTGGAATTGATTTCAAGGTCCCTGGCATGGTCTACGCTGCTGTGCGCCAGGCCCCGATGTTTGGTGGCAGCGTCGATACTTTCGACGCAGCTTCGATCGCCGGCCGTCCAGGCGTGATCGGCGCGTTTCCAATTCCAAACGGCGTGGCCGTTGTCGCCGAACATTTCTGGCAAGCCAAGACCGCGCTCGAGGCCTTGCAGGTGAGCTTCAAGGCTGGACCGGACTCGGCGTTCGATTCGGCTTCAATTGAAAACCAATATCGCTCGGCGCTTGCGGGCGTGTCCTGGGGAGCGATTTTTACAAAAGGCGACGCGCCAAAAATGGTTGCGGGCGACCGCGAAGCCATCACCCGGGAATACAGTTCGCCTTTTCAGGCCCATGCCACGATGGAGCCCATGAATTGCACTGCTTCGGTCACGAAGGACGGATGCGACATCTGGGCGCCGACACAGGGACAGGAACTCACCAAAATTATTGGAGGCGCTCTAACCAAACTGCCGCCGGAAAAGGTGCGTGTGCACTGGACCTTTTCCGGCGGCGGGTTTGGACGGCGTCTTCTCGCTGACTTTGTGGCGCAAGCTGTCATTTTATCGAAACAGTCCGGGCGGCCCGTAAAGGTCATCTGGACCCGGGAAGAGGATATGACGCATGACTTCTATCGCCCCGCGACCCTGACCAAACTGTCGGCGTCGCGAGGAACAGATGGCCGCCCCACGGCGATCACAGCGCGACTGGTGTCATCGACCCAATTGCGTCCCGTGTCGCCTGGACCTCTTCCAGCCAATGTCGATCCACGCTGCACCGAGGGCCTTGAAGGCTCAAGATACTCGATTGACAATTTTCGGCTTGATTACAATCGCCCTGAACTGGCGGCGCCGACTTCGGTTCTGCGGACGACCGGATTTGGGCCCAACATTTTCGCTTTCGAAAGCTTTATCGACGAACTCGCGCACGAGGCCCGGCAAGACCCCTATAAGTTCCGTCGCGCTCTTTTGTTGCATGACCCGCGCGGACTCAAGGTTCTTGATCTTGCCGCTGAGAAATCCGGCTGGTCGAAATCGCTTCCAAAGGGTGCGGGCCGCGGAATGGCGTTTTATGAGGCTTTTGACACGATCATGGCGCAGGTCGTCGAACTTATGGTCGATAAGGAAAAGTCCGTGAAACTTCGAAAGATTGTGACCGTCGCAGACCCTGGCAAGATATTCGACCCGGGCATCGCGACCTCGAACCTTGAAGGCGGCGTGGTCTGGGGGCTGACCAGCGCGATGAAAAGCGAAATCACATTCGCGAAGGGCGCTGCTGTTCAAACGAATTTCGATGGCTACGACATGGTGCACATGTGGGAAACCGCGCCCGTGGTCGAGACCTACCTCCTGAACGGTGAGGGGAACAAACTCGGCGGTCTGGGAGAGGTTGGCCCAACCGGGATTCCTCCCGCGTTCGCAAATGCAATCTTCGCCGCGACTGGCGAGAGGCTTCGCTCCTTGCCGCTCAGCCGACACGGCTATTCCTTCGCCCAAATTTAAGGGGACCGGCAATGATAAGTCTCTACGTGAACGGTCACCCGGTGGAAATCGATGCCCCAGCTGATACCCCACTGCTTTGGGCGATCCGGGATCATCTCGGCATGACCGGGACGAAGTTTGGTTGTGGAGCGGCGCTTTGCGGCGCCTGCACGGTGCACGTCAATGGGCAGGCCACGCGTTCCTGCTCAATGCCGCTTGGGTCTGCGGCGGGCAAGAAGGTGACTACGATTGAGGGTTTGTCTTCCGATCGATCACATCCCCTGCAAAAAGCCTGGATCGCCGAACAAGTGCCGCAATGCGGCTATTGCCAATCCGGCATGATCATGGCCGCCGCCGCGCTGCTCGCCGAAACACCCCATCCGACGGATGCCGACATCGACGCGTCGATGACGAATATTTGCCGATGCGGAACCTATGCGCGCGTTCGAAAGGCGATCCATACAGCTGCTGGAAATTGAACATCGACGCCTGGATTAGGGGAATTGCTTCATGCTGGTTCGTTCAATAGCGGCCATTTTCACTGCGATGTCGTGTTCGTTCCCTCTGCCGGCTATCTCGGATGAGGCGAACTCAGCGGAACTTTTCGCGAAAATCGCGCCGGTTTTTCAAAGTCCGCGATGTATGAATTGTCACACTGTCACCACGTTTCCGAAACAGGGAAACGACCGCCACCGTCATTCGATGAACGTGGCCAGGGGGCGAGATGGACACGGCGTCGTCGGATTGACCTGCTCGGCGTGTCATCAAAGAGAAAATCAATTGGCTTCTGGTGTGCCCGGTGCGGATGAGGATTGGCGTCTGGCGCCCTTAAGCATGGGCTGGGAGAATTTGTCTGTTGGCGATCTATGCCGACGCCTGTTGGACCCTTCCCGCAATGGCGGTCGGACAGGCGCCGGCGTCGTCGACCATCTTTCAACCAATCTCGTGCGTTGGGCTTGGGCTCCCGGCAGTTCAATCGCGAGCGGGCCACGAACCGTTCCACCATTGGAATACGAGGACTTCGTCCATGCAGCGGACGAATGGATCAAAACCGGAAGCCGATGTCCGGATTGATAAGTGCGCTGACGATGTGGAGTTTTGAGATCAGGAACAGGCCCCTAGACGCCATCGCGCAAACCAGCATGAGAACGCCAAACATGCAAACCATCTCGTTCAACGCTTCAGGCCAGGCGATCGCAATGCTGAAGGTGGGCTCGGGCCCCGCCGTCATCATCATTCATGGACTTGGCGGACATAAAGAAGATTTCAAATCCGTGATGACGTCCCTCGCCGAACGAGGCCTGACCGTCTACGCATTCGACATGCTTGGCTTTGGTGGATCGTCACGGACGTCTCCATCGGTATCGATCACCGCCCAGTCCGAAGTGATCAAGGCGCTGGTGGACTCCGAGAAACTCGCACAAGCCCACTTGGTGGGCAACTCGCTCGGCGGCTGGGTTGCCGCGACATTCGCGGCAAAATATCCGGAGATCACGCAGAGCCTGACTTTGATCGATGCCGCGGGCCTCAAAGCGACGATGGGCGGTCCGCCGCCGGTAAACTTCGCGCCGGACAGCATCGCGGACATGAAGGCGCTTCTGAGCGTGGTGATCGCTTCGCCGTTCGCCCACACCGACGAGTTCGCCGCCACGGCCCTGGCTGATTTCAAGGCCAGCGGCGAAGCCGCCACGCTTGGAAAGCTCTTTGCCGGATTTTCGGCGCCGGATAACAAAGACAAGCTGCTCGATGACGTTCTGCCGGACGTCAAGGCGCCGACGCTCGTTGTCTGGGGGGCGAGAGATCGCCTTTTTCCCGTCGCGTTGGCGGACATGGTCGCCAGCGGCGTCAAGGGCGCGAGGAAGGTCATTTTGGTGAATGCCAGTCATTTCCCGCAAATTGACGATCCGGTGGGTCTGAGCGCGGCGATAGCCGGATTTGTCGGATCATAGCCGTATGCAGCGCCATGGATAAGGCGGCGAAGCGGCTCTCCGTCTCCCATCCAGTTGTTTCCAAGGCGATTTCCGACATGGAGCACGCGATGGGCGTCCGGCGTCTCGACCGCAGCTATTGGGGCATCGAACCCACCGCTTATGGCCCTGCGCTGATCAAGCGCGGCAGCCCTATCTTCGATGAAATCCAGCAGGGACTGAAGGATATTGCATATCTGGCCGATCCCGCCGTCGGCGAGGCGCGCATCGGCGCCTCAGGAAGCGAACGCGCCGAATGGTTCACGCGAGCGGCCCTGCGCCGGAGGAGCCCCTTCGCACCAAAATCCGGAATAGCGCGTGGCAATCGAAGCATCCCGCGCGTTTCGCACGACGAATTATCGACCAACAAATTTGGGGCGACGCTTCTCGACGAAGGCGGCGACGCCTTCCTGGGCGTCGTAGGTTGGAACGATGCGCGCGAACGCCGCTTCCTCGATGGCGAGGCCGTCATCAATCGACGCATCCATGCCTCGATGGATCGCTGCGAGCGCGGCTGCCAAAGTCAGGGGCGGCTTGGTGGCGAGTTCGTCCGCCAACCTGATGGCCTCGGCAATGAGATCGGCGTCCGCCACGACGCGGTTGATCAATCCGAGACTCGCCGCTTCCGTTGAGCCGAACGCGCGACCGGACAGGATCAACTCAATGGCCGCTTTCCTTCCAACATTGCGCGGCAGTCGCCGAGTTCCACCGAAGGTGGGCATAATGCCAATATTGATTTCGGCCTTTGAGAATGTCGCGCTTTCCGCCGCCAGCGCAATGTGGGTGGACTCGGTCAGTTCGCAGCCGCCGCCAAAGGCTATTCCATTCACCGCGGCGATGATCGGCTTTGGAAATGACTCCACGCGTCGTGTCATCTGATGACCCGGGCGCATGAAGTGCTTCACGGCGGCCTCTGACCCGGCCTGCATGTGCTTTTGAAACGCCGCAATGTCAGCGCCCGCGCTGAACGCGCGCCCTGCCCCGGTGATGACAATTGCGCGGACGGACGGATCGAGTTCGATTTTGTCCAGCGCTTCCATCATCGCCGCAATGAGTTCGTTGCTCAGCGCATTGAGTTTCTCGGGGCGATTCAAGGTGAGGATTGCGACGGCGTCATGCCGCTCATGCAAGAGCACCTGGGATTGATGTGATGCGGCCATACTCCTGTATCCTTCATGCGGCTCCAAACAAGACGTTTGGGTGAATGCGGCATCCTAAATCGCCGACACCCAGAACACACGCGCGGTTTTAACGCCCTGGCCTATGTTCCCAAATGGAAATGGCTCGGCTTCGGCCTTCAATGACGCGAAGGGTCACGAATGGACGAAACCGGCGGAAAACTCCCGTTGGTTTTCATGTCGGCGATCCCGCCGAAACCGGACAGAACAAACGTTTGCTGAGCGCATTTCATAGATTGCGCTGGGAGTTGACGGGTGGGCTGTTTGAAACAGCCCGCCATCTTGATGGGAAAGCGAACGGTGAGTTTCCGCTTCGCAGGGAGCCGTCAAACGTCAACTTGTTCGGCGATTGCAGCCGCGTCAGCCACTTCGATGCGAAGATATCGAACCGTGCTTTCAATCTTGGTTTGACCCAGCAATAGCTGCACCGCGCGCAGATTTTCTGTTCGACGATAGATGCGCGTCGCCTTGGTCCTGCGAAGTGAATACGTGCCGAAATAGCGCTGGCTCGGCCCAATGTCGGCGATTCATGTTGACAGAAGCCCGGCATACTGACGCGTGCTCATCCATCGGTCGCGCGATCCGCCGCCGGACCGTGCGGAGCAACCTCGCCAAACTTCAAGGCGACAACGTCGCAACCACGAAGCTGCTGTCGATGGCGGGATTAAACAACGCGAGTTCACGTGTGCGGCCTTCGACCCGCAACTTGGCGCGAATGGCCCAGACAGGCTTGGCCCGAAGAGGGGGGCGCGCCGGTCAACTTGCCCTTGTTCCAGGGCGTGCGCATGATTTTGGTTGGGGCTGCGACTGCTTGATACTCCATAAGAGTATTCCTCTTACAGAGAAGTTGGCCAATCTGACGCTTTTGCCTTCGCCCGGTCATTCCCGTCCGCTTTCGGGGGCATGGCGCTGATTGCCATGGGCCGAGATTCTTGGCCGCATATGGCCGAATCCAACCCGGAGCTGTCACGCCGGAACAAGCGAACAATCCAGGAAACTGCGCGAGATGTAAGCTCGAACAGGCCGAATGCAACGCCGCCGCAATGGTCTTGCGGCGCACGCTAGAAGCGCCAAGCCCCAACACGAGCCTTGACAGCCTTCCTGCGCATGGGGTGGGAGCGGAGGAGCCGTCAAAGGGCAAATTGCTCGCGCGCGCCGTCAAGAGGTCCCCCTAGCCGCCCCTATCCGAAATAATTTCGTCACAAAAATAGTTTGTTGTGATGGCAGCAAGCGCTCGGAAAAAGATTCGATGGGCAAACGGCGAACGACGAACCCTATCCAGCTTTTCTTGGCTGACTGTCTGCATGATTCCGCCTCAAGCAGGAAATCCCCGCCGCAAATGGGCCAGGCGGGATTTTTAGTTTACCGAACGGTTGATTTGTTTGTCGAATTCAATTTGGCCTGCTGTCGAAAGTCCGGAATAGGAGCCGCATTATGAGTGTCGCCTCATTTATCGGCCGTGCTGATGAGATTGAGCGCCGGTACTGCATGTTAGCCAATAGCGTTTGCGCCCGTCGTGCGATCAGGCAAGCATTCCGAATTGTAAGTAGGTTGGGAGACGGCGTTTTCTGGTACGTGCTGATTGCCAGTATGCCGCTCTGGTTTGGAGCTGGGCGTTACTCTGAAGGCCTTCGCGTGTCAGCACAAATGCTGCTCTCGGGGGGCCTCGGTCTGGTTCTTTACAAATTTTTGAAGAAGACGTTGGTGCGCGAACGTCCATTTATCGGTTCCAGCCAAATTGAATGCATCATTCTTCCGCTGGATCGTTACAGCTTTCCGTCGGGGCATACGCTGCACGCTGTGCTATTCACCACGATCGTTGTAAGGGCGTTTCCCCAGTTGGCTCTGGTGCTTGTTCCATTCTCGATCTTGATTGCGGCGTCTCGGGTTGTTCTTGGTCTGCATTATCCGTCCGACGTATTGGCCGGCGCGCTTATTGGATGGACTATCTCGCGACTGGTCGAATTGCTTTTTTTCGTATAAAGTCGAGGTCTCGTAAGCCTGAACCAAAATTGGATTATAACCCTGTCAGATGCGGGAATTGCTGCACAATGCGGCATGGCCAAATCGCCCGGCGGGTTTCCGTTGCAATCTCCGCATCTCCATCGGCAACCGGCAGACCAAATTCATGATGTGCTACGCATCAGGATTTGGGTTCGCCTCCGCTAGCAAAAGCCGAATATCGCCGGCGCAAAAAAACCGGGGCGGACTTGTTCTAGATCGTGAGTGCGGAGGAAACGTGATCGGATTCCAGATATACCGCAAGCGCCTTCTTGACATCGTCTCGTGCAGAGTTGGCCGCAGCTAAAATGTCGTTTGCCTTGAAAAAGTCCAGCGCCCTGAAGTGTCCAACCTCCGGTTGAATAACGACATCCGGCCGATCGGATTTGAGCATTTCCTGCGTCAGGGCGAACTGAACGATCTGCGCTCCCCCTATCATTGCCTGGTATGGCCTGGGCGGACGACGGTGTCGTGCGGCGATTGATCCGGTTACGTCCGAGGCGATGACAATTCCGGCGCGCCTGCTGAGGGCGCGATAGGGCAAGGGATCGGTAAGCCCTCCGTCCACGAGAACCATCCCGTCTACGAGGACAGGCCTTACCAATCCGGGGAGCGCGATCGATCCGGCGACAGCAGGCGTGAGCAAGCCGCTCTCAAAGGCAACGGATCTGCGATTGCGATAATCAGTGGCCACCGCCGAGAATGGTATCTGGAGATCCTCGAACCATGCAGGGACATCCGGCGGCCAAAACGCCCCGAGAAGCATCTCCGCGTCAATCAGAACCGGGTTGGCGCTTCGTCCGCGAAACAGATCCGCAAATCGTCCAACGCGAGCTTTCAACAGGCCCGAATACGTCCGGCGGCGGCTACCGAACATTCGTTGGATGTGGGATCTGATATCTTTGGCGGGAATTCCGGCCGCGTAAGCCGCGCCAATGATGGCCCCCATGGACGAGCCGCTGATCGCCACCGGGCGCACGCCCAATTCGTCAAGCGCCTCGAGCACGACGATATGAGCCAGACCGCGCGCGCCGCCGGCGCCAAGAGCTATCGCGATCCCATCTCGGGGCGCCGCCGTTGATAGAACTTTTTTTAACATTCGATCCACATCTTGTCATAAAAGCTTCGCAAACATTTTCCGTACCAAATATCCTTGTCACGAGCAACGATGAAACAGTATGCGCAACGCCTGTCCTGGCGGTTGATTTAATGACATTCGCCGGCCGCTGGCTTCGCCTTGCGCGCCTGCCGCTGAATATCGAGTTTGAAGCGCGCATTTCCAGGATCGCTCACTTTCGCGGTGTCGATCGCCGTTTGGGTGGCTTGCGCGCTGAAACCCCAGTCGCAGGATCGCCGTATCATTTTCCGGCGCCCGCGGCGGATCGGCGCTGTCGTAGCGCGCCAGCGCCGTCGGCCAACTCTCCTAATGCGGCGTTTGCCAAAAGGTTGCGGGGTCGCTCGCCATAGGCACCAGCTTGGCGTCCCGGCCGATGTGGACTGCGAAACTTCCGTTTTCGCGACTGGCGCGGATCAGGGGGCGCCTGTTAACCGTCGCAGTGGGTTGCCCGAACTGTGTGAAAGCCTCGGCCCCATCCAGGGACAGGGCGAATGTCATGATTGCATCCCAATGCAGACTCTTCACGCATCGCCTCTGTAGGCCTCCGGCCTGGCGCAAACAGCATGACGTTCGTTCCTGTCGGCTGGCGACATGCTACCCGATATCGAGTTCATAGCGGCCGAATCCCGCCAATCCGTCACCTGTCGCCCGCAAGCCCCTGACATCATCGAGATGCGCGCGCGCCGCAATTGCGCTGTCGAACCAGAACTTGATCGGCTGGCCCGACACCGCAAAGGTCCACGGACTTGCGGCGGGTCGCGCTGAGGTCATTTGCGCGCCAATATACTTGATCACGGCGTCGCGATTCGTGTCCGGCGCACGCAAAATGGTCCGCGAGCCGTCGAGACCAGGGAAGCTGCCGCCGCCGTCGGCCCGGTAATTGTTCGTGACGACGACGAATTCGCGGGCGTCATCAATCGCAATCCCGTCAATGCGCAAATCGACGATGCGCCGCGCGGATGGATCGACCAACCTGCCATTGAGATCGTAGCGCGCGGCTTGCGACAGATCGATCCGGTAGGTCACGCCTGCGATCACATCGAAATTATAGGAGGGGACGTGGGTGTCTACGAGGGCCTGCGTGTCGACGCGCACGGGGTCGATCCGGTTGAATACGCGAGCGGCGTGCTCGAGCCATTCGCGCAGCATGGCGCCCGTGACGCGCACAGCCGCCAGAGTGTTGGGATAGATGTAAAGATCGGCGGCGTCGCGCCGCGCGACCGGCCCCGCCGCAATGTCAACAAAAGCGTCCGGAGTATAGCCAGCCTTGAAAGGCGCAGCGGCCGACAGGATTGGCAGTCCCGCATGGGGCGTATCCTGCAAGAGAGGACGCGCGTACCAGATTTGCGCGGCGTTGACGATGGCTGACGCCGGATCGTACCCCGCGAAGACGAAATAGGAATGCACCGGCGCGGCAAAGCGTCCGATGGGCTCGGACACCCAGGCGTTGACCGCAGTATGCTCAGATTCGATTGCGGCGTCGATCGCCGGATCAGGCGTTGTAAGGGCGTTGAGTTTGCCGCCGTCGCGTCGATAAATCGGTTTGGCTTCTACGGAAAAATGATCGACAATCCAGCGCTCGCCGTCTTTGGCCAGCGCAAGATCGATGATGCCGAGATGGCTGCCCCAGAAACCCGGCATGACGGCTGGCACGCCATTGAGCGTTCCGCGTTCGGCGTCGACGCCATTGCGCCCGGCGTAGTCCGGGCCGGGAAAAACCCGATGGGAATGACCGGTAAAAATCACGTCGATCCCCGGCACGGAAGCGAGGTGGAATGAAGCATTTTCCTCGATGCCGTTGATTGGACTCGTGGAGATTCCGGAGTGGCTGAGTGCAACCAGCACATCGCATCGCGCACGCAAGTCGGGGACAAATTTGCGCGCAGAAGCGAGAATGTCGCTGCACGTCACGCGCCCATCGAGATTGGTCTTGTCCCAGATCATGATTTGCGGCGGAGTAAAGCCAATGACGCCAATGCGCAGCACGTGCCTTGCCCCATCCTCGTCCACGATGTCCCGAGTCAGGATTTTGAACGGCGGCAGATATTCAGTTCCATCGGCGCGCGAAAGATTGGCGCAGACGAAGGGAAAGCGGACCCCGCGCAGCGCCGTTTCGAGAAACTCCAACCCGTAATTGAACTCGTGATTGCCGACGGTGGCCGCATCGTAGTTCAGCAGGTTCATCGCGCGGAACATGGGATGAACCGCGCTGGCGCCCGCGCGCGATTTGTCTGCGAGATAATCGCCCAGCGGGTTGCCCTGAATTATGTCGCCATTGTCGAACAGGAGCGTGTTTGGCGCCGCGGTTCGGGCCTCGGCGATGACTGTCGCCAGACGATCGAGGCCGACCGTCGGATCGGTGCGCTGGCGGTAATAGTCCCAGTCCCGCACAAACATATGCAGATCGGAGGTCTCCAGCAGCCGCAGATGCGCACGCGGCGCAGCGCGCGCGGGCCCACCTGTCGCGCCGAAGCCCATGACGCCGGCTCCGGCCAGCAGTTTGCGTCGGCTGATACGCATCGGGCCTCCTTCAGCGCGACCGCAGACGGGCTATTCCGCCGCCTGTTGCAACGGTTTCTGCAATGGCGGCGGCGCCGAGAACGTCGCGGCCAGCAGCGCGCCCTTGAACCCGTCAATCAAGACGTCGGCCTGCCGGTGCAGCATATTATGCGCGACAAGCCCGAGCAACGCTGTGCCAATGCCGACGGCGGTGGCGATCAGCGCAGCGGCGATACCGCGGCTGACAGCAGCCGGATCGGAAATGCCGCCCGACGACAGCGCATTGAACGTATCCATGATGCCAAGGATCGTGCCGAGCAAGCCGAGAAGCGGCGCGGCGGTGACAATCGTGTCGAGTATCCACAGACGCGCGCTGATCTTTGAATCGACCCGCATGAACAGCGAGGCCGAAAGGTCTTCGATGCGTGCGCGTGACACGCCCGGTTCGCGCTGCGCGTCAAGATATTCTGCAAAGCCCCGGCTCAGGGCGTCGCCTCCGAATTTTTTGGAGGCGTCCGCCGAATCAATCGCATGGCTGGCGATGGCCGCGCGGATTTTACCCGCGCGGAGCGCGAGCAGCCCGTAATAAACGAGCCGCTCGATGACGACGAACACCAGGAGAGCCAGACATCCAAAAAGAATGTTGATGCAGAGCTGGTGAAAATAAGCGTGATCGATGTTGTTCAGGTCCATGATCAGAACGCCGCTGTGAACGTCGCCAGCGCCGAGAAGCCCTGACCGACGTAGTAGAATGGCGTGCTGCCGGCGATTGTCGCACCGGTGGTCAATCCCGGCGTCGCCAACGCATTCGACGTAATCGACGACGTGCTGGTGAGGGCCTTCTGATTGAAGATGTTGAACAGTTGCAGCTTCAACTCCGGCTTTTTTGCAAAGCCGATATCGTCGAACCGGTAACCGATCGAGGCATTGACCCTTGTGTAGCCCGATATCTGTTCGTCGTTGACGAGGGTCGAATACTGGCTGCCCACATATTTCGCCGTCAGATTTCCGAAGATGTGGCCATCGTCATAGTCGAGACCCGTCGCCAAAGTGAATTGCGGCGTGTTGGGCAGTTGCTTGCCCAGGGTCGGAAGGTAGTCGATCACTGCGGGCAGACCGCCGCCTGCCGGGTTTGCCACGTCATTGCGCAGATTGGAGCCAATGCGGGTCTTTTCGAGGTTGATCGACGCATAGGGGCGCCAGGCGTCCCAGAGTCGCGCGGTGCCGATTTCGAAGGCGGCGCCATAGAGGTCGGCCGCGCCGGCGTTGATAGTGGTGCTTTGAGCGTTGGTGCCCACTCCGAGGAAGGCGTTCGTGCTGATCTGGTGATTTTCGTAGTGGGTGTAATAAAACGACAGCGAAGTCGCCAACATCGCCGACTGGTAACGGTGTCCGACTTCGAGGGAAACGCCGCGTTCCGGCTTGAGTGGATTGGCCGGCGTGATGACGCCCGTCGAGTTGGAGACTGAATCCGCCAGCGCAAAATTTGGCGTCGATTTGAACGATGTATTGACGCTGCCGAAGATCTGGTGCTCGCCGGTCACCTTGTAGCGGAAGCCGATTGTCGGCAGAACGACCGTGTCGTTTGAGGATACCTGCGGGTTGACGCCCGGCAGGTAGTTGTAAACATCGCGATGCACGTTCGAAACCTTCGTTCCGAATTCGATGTCGAGATTGCTCAACGCGGACCAGGTGTCGCCGGCAAAGACTGTGTTGGTGACGGTCTTTGTCAGCATGTCGCGACGTTCAAGGGTTCCAATGCCGGGGATCGAAATCGCGCCACTGGTCAGGAAGGGATCGACGATCTTGCCGTTTGCATCGAGAAACGCATAGGGCGCCGTCTGCTTGTGACTGGCAAACTCAAACCAGTAACCGGCAACGAATTTATGCTCGCCCATCGTGTAGGTCAGTTTGTTGATAATGCCAGGACGATAGGTCTCGGTGATCGAGGGGTTGTACAAAAGCGCCTTGTCGCCTTTGGTCACGACGCCATTGCCATTCCAGTCGACGCCATTAATCTTCGTTGTCCCGTAATAAAAGCCGCTGCCAACCGAACCGGGCAGCGTTTCCGCGACGCTTGCGGTGCCGCCGCCATTGCCATAGCCGTACCAGAAATAGGGCACCGTATCGAAGGTGAGGCTGCTGTTGATCGCGAACGTCGAAGGCAAGCTCGCGATCAGGTTGCGGAAGGGGTTTGTCTTGTACTCGTAATAGCTTGAGGCGTTGTTGAGGGTCTTGTCCCAGGCCGCAGGCGGCGAACCTGCGGGCGGAGTGAAATAGCTCGCCGGCAAGCTCGGCAAATACCCGCTCGCGAGGCCCGTATTGGAAAGCGCGGGATTAGCAAATTCGGCCTTCGACGGGTTGCGATAAAAATCATTGTCCGCCCAGTTGTAAATCAGGGAAAGAGCAATGCGGTTGCCGTTTGCAGGATCCCAAACGCCCTTGAAATCGGCGTGATTGCGGTTGTCATGGCCAGGGCCGGTCCAATGGTTTTCCTGATAATGCGAGAACGAGGCAAAGCCCCGGAATTCGCCGATCTTGCCGGATTCGACGCGCACAAATTCACGCGACGCTGAATTCGACCCGTAGGAGAAATCGACGAGGCCGCCGGCCTTTTCCGAGGGGTCGCGGGCATAGATGTTGATAACGCCGCCGGTCGCGCCGATATGCGGCGAATCGAGGTCCGGGGAGCCTTGCGCAATCGAAATCTGGCCGATGTTTTCCGCATCGAGATATTCGGCTGGATACAACGCGTAATTGCCTGAATCGTTGACGGGCGCGCCTTCGATGGTGAGGCCGATCTGGTTGCTGTTGAAGCCGCGCAGGGTGATGTCGCCGCCGTTGAGACCGGTATTGCTGTTGCTGGATTGCACAACGCCGGGCAACAGATCGATCAACTGATAGGGGTTGGCGGTCGGCGACTGCTTGGCGATAGCGTCGCGGGTGACCGTCGAGCGGGTCTTGGTGGCTTCTTCAGGCAGAATGTAGCCGCCTCCGAGATCGTTGCGTGTCACGCCAAGACCGGTCGGCGCGCTGACGCCATCGCCCGAGATATCGACGCGACCGAAATCGGTCGGGGCCGATGTCAGGCCGGCTTGCGAGCGACGGTCGCGCGTGGGCTTGGCCGGTTCCGCCGCTGGCGCAGCAGCTTGCGTCTGTCTGGCTTTCGCAGCGGCGGCGCGTTTCTGCGCCGCCGTCAACGGCTTGCCATTATTGGCGGCGGCTTGCGCATAAGCGCTCACATCCATCGCCACGAGCGAGGCGCCAGCCAGCAAAGCCAGGGTAAATACACGCATATTCATAGCATAGTCCTCAATTGACAGGGGTTCAGTGATAGACAACGACGCCGGATGAAGTGGCGCCGCTTAGGAGAGAGGCGCAGCCCGCCGCGACCGATCGCGCATGGGCTGCGAGAATGGGATTGCCGCCGTTGACTGAGACCGATCCGCCGGAGACGGTGACGCTCACCACGCCCGTTGGATGGTTCAGCCGCGCTTCCTTCGACGTGGGATAGCCGTGGCTTTGCAGGCAGCCACGAAAGGCGCCGACATTGCCGCCCGGAGGCCGTTCGAACTTCGGCGGCGCGGGTTTCGGCGCCGGTCTCGGCGCAACTACAGCCACAGGTCCCGGTCGTGGGGCCAAAGGCTCCGGCCTCGGCCGTTCCACTGGTTTTTGCGGCGCAGGCTTTGGAGGGGCGGGCTTGGGCGGAACCGGTTTTGGCGGCGGCGGTTTTGGAGGCGCAGGCTTGGGCGGAACCGGTTTTGGCGGCGGTGGCGGCGGAACCGGCGGCAATGTGGGCGCGTCCGACGGCGGCGGCGGCGTCACATCCGGCGGCGGTGGAGGCGGCGTATCGTCGGGGGGAGGAGGAGGCGTCTCGTCCGGGGGCGGGGTCACGTCCGGAGGCGGATCTGGCTGCTGCTGCTCCTGTGTCTGTTCGGGCGGCGGCGTTTCGTCGGGCGCGGCCTCCAGCGCAATTTCCACCATCTCCTCCTGCGGCGGAGGCGGCGGCGCCAACGGCGGGGTCGCCTGCATCGCGAAAGCCACCGCGCCAACAGTCAGGCACAACGCCAGCACGTTGCTGATAAGATCGATCCGGTCCGGTCGCATGAGCCCCGCGCACTATTTTGGCCTTGTGACGATGGCGGCGCCTGCAACGCCAGCCTGTTTGAGCGCCGTCAGGACGCCCACGAGATTTTGCAGAGCCGTGCCTTCATCGCCGGTGATCACAACGGTGACAGGCCCTTCGCCCGGTTGCGGGCGCAGCCGGTCCGGCATGTCTTCAAGCGAGACAGGCTGGCCATCGATGAATGTGGCGCCATCGCGGTCGATACCCACTGTGACGCGGGTTCGCTCGACCATTTTGTCCGGCGTTGCGGAACTTGGCGGCGTGATCTTGAGGCCGAGAGCGGGCAGGACGTTGATGCTGATCAGTACGAAAAAGACGAGCAGAAACATCATCACGTCGATCATCGGGATGATTTCGATGCGCGCTTGCCTTTGACGTCTCACCGGCCAGCTTCGCATCCACAACACCCCACCTGACAACCACGATGCGGGGAACGCTAGAAACCTAACAAAACATTAACATGATGATTTTGTTACAAAATTTGTATTTAATCTGTCGTTTTTCGGTCAAATTCGCCGTAGCCTTTTGTTGCAACGCAATAATTTCCGATGGGCAATGATGGTGTGGCTGCGGCGACACAGTGTCAAAAAGAGTGCCATGGGCGATGTTCCGCCGCTCGTCCTGGTGGCGCGGCCCTCCGGCTGCTGCAGGACAGCAATGAGCCAGGGCGCAATTCCACCCCCGGGTCTGCCGAATGTCCGTTTCAGCGCTCGAAAATTTTGCTCCGCGGGAGCAACGGGTCAATCCCTGCTTGTGGCGGTGGGTTTCGCACACACGCCGCCAGCGCGGACCAGCGAGCCGTCCCATGAGCAGCGCCGGTCTCCGAAAGTTTAGCTTGGCGTTAGCCTATGCGCTCCAAACGGTCCGGAACGTCAAAAATCTGTCATCCGGGGAGCTTAACCACTCGCAGTCAAGGATCAGTTGGGGCGCAGCAGCACTATGAATAGTCAAAACATTCGCCATCGGCAGATCAGCTCGAAACGTTCCAGGCTCGACTCGCTGCTTTACGCAGCGCTTGTTTCGCCTGCGATTCTGTTTGCCGTTCTGGGGGAGAAGGCCGCAGCGGGACAACTCACAATTGGCGCGTTTCAAGCCTACAACAGCGCCAACGCCGCCAGTATAGTGCCGGGAACTTTTTCGCTTTACTCGACTTCTGTTGCAAGCGTTCGCGCAACGCAGATAAATGAAGGGCTTGCCGAGGTCGGAAAGAAAACAGCCGGGTTCGACCTGCTCGCGCCCTCGCAGCTTCAGGCCAATCTCCTGACCGCTATCGAACCTGTTATCATCGGGCCGGGCGGGCAACTTTATCTCACCGACGGGCACCATACGTTCACCGCTCTGATTGATTCCATTTATGGCGCCTCGAATCCGACGGTCTATGTCAACGTCATCGCCAATTACTCAAATCTCACAGCCGCCCAGTTCTTCGCCATGCTACAGGCGAACAATGAACTGTTGCCGCTGAACAACGGCATACCGCAGACCGTCAATCTGAATACAGGCGCGCCTATTCCGACATCGCTGACAGCGCTTACCAACGATCCATATCGCGGCCTCGAATACAGCATTCTGAAAAACAAAAGCGCGGCTCTCTTTACGACGACCTCAAACCTGACAGGCGCAGTCGGCGCCTCCTCGCCCGGTCTTGACAAGATGACCGGATTTTACTCGGATTTCCTTGAGGCGGCCGCCTATCGTTCCGCCAATGGCGGCAACGGACTGCCCTATCTGTCGCCTGGCGATATTGCTCTTGCGACGCAGTGGAATCTGAATGGCGCGAACAAAACCGGCCTGCCAAACGTCGCCGGTTCGGTCAGCGTCGCCCAGCTTCCCGGCTTTATCCTGAACCAGAATATCGTCAATTCCGGCGGCATCAGCAATACGACGCTTGCCAGTGGCGCGCTTGACGGCAACGGAACTTTTACCGGCATTACCACGATCAATGCAGGGACGCCCGCCTCTCCGATCACCATCGGCACGCCGAACACCGGCTTTATCATGCAGCTTGGCGCGGACAAGGGCGACACCGTCACACTGAACGGCGTCAACACCTATACAGGCGGCACATCCCTGCTGGCGGGCACGCTCATTGTTGCAAGCGACTCCTCGCTGGGCGCGGCGCCAACGGGCGCGGCGATCGATCCCAACAATGTTAAAACCAGCGTGCAGGCGGCCAACGGCATCGTCTTCAACAGTCTGACAGAAGGCAACGCCACCCTGCAAATCGGGACAACCCCGGGCGGCGGGACTGCAACGTTCAATAGCAGCCGTCCGATAGCCATCAGCGGCGAGATCGCGACGATCAATCTGAACGGTTATCTCACGACACTCACCGGACCGCTCGCTTCATTCGGTTCCGGGGGCGCAGGTCTTGGCAATGCGACCGGCGTTTCCGACCTCACGATCGATGACAACGCCGCGAGCAATGGCAAGCTGATCCTGTCGACCGCGAGCCCGAATTTTTATGGCAATCTGATCATTGGAAGCGCCAACGCCCCGACCGTCGAAGTGATGAACGACGCCGCTCTTGGCGCGACGACGGGCACAGCGGCGACCCTTGGCCAGGTTAATTTGAATGGCGGAACCTTGCAGGCTGGAGCGAGTTTTGCTGCGCCTGAGCGCAACATGTTTCTTGGCAGCGGCAGCAATATTGACGTCAACGGATTTTCGACAAGCTGGGGCACGCTGACAAACGTGCAGCGAACCCTCGACATTCTGAACAGCAATACGACAACAGCGGGCTCGATCGGTTTCAACAATCTGGTCATCTCCGCAGCCGCCTCATTGCAACTTGCGGGCGGCGCCGCCGGTGAGACTGTGACGTTTGCCAACGGCGTCAGTCGCATGGGCAATGACACGCTGGTGCTCAACCCGTCGACATCGACATCGCTCGGGACAACTGAAAAGGTGATGTCCGGAACCGCCGCATCCTCGCTGGTCAATGGCATGGCGCCAGCCTGGATCGTGACCAACAATGGCGTTACGAAAAGCGCCGGTCCCTATGACTTTGTGACCTACGGCGCCAATGGTTACGTTGCGACGCTTTACACATTGACAAACGCGCTTGGCGCTGGAACCGCCAGTCAGGTCGTCAAGCTGAACGGCATAGCGACGCTCACCGGCAACGCTACTGTCTATGCCCTGAATACCGCCGGCAAGATCACTAACGTGGGCGCCGGAAATACGCTGACCGTCGGCGATGGCATCAATCCCGCCGGGCTCATCCTTGCCACCGGCAGCCAGGTCAATGGTGGAACGCTCGCCTTTGGCGGCAGCGAGGGCGTGATCTGGTTGAGCGGCGCAAATCCGACAATTTCATCGAAAATAACTGGTTCGAATGGCTTGACCTTCTCGGGTTCCGGGGCTGTCAATATCAGCACAGCAGCCAACGTCAGCGGTGCGCTCACCATCGACTCCGGAACCGTAACACTATCCGGCCTGAATGTTTTCGCGACGAACAGCAGCGGGTTTTTGCTCGATAACACCAAGACCAAGCCGGCCGCAGCTGGGTTGGCGATCACTGCAAACAACACGCTGGCGGCCCTGAATTCGATTGGCAACAACAGCACCGTGGCGATCAGCAACAGCGCAGCGTTGACCCTCGGCGACACAGTCAACAATCTCGGCTCCACCCTTAGCGCAACGATCACGCAAACCGGCGCGCCAGTTGCAGGCGCGCTGACGTTTAATGGTTCAGGACTGTTTGACCTCAGCGGCGGCAAGATCACACTCGCCTCCGGAAGTACGGCTATTGTCAACAATTCAGCGCAATTGCGCGTGACCGCCAGCGAAGTCGCCAAAAGCAATTTTGGCATTGCGCTCAACGGAACGAGCCAATTGCAGCTTGCGCAAAATGGCGGCAGCGTTCTGACCAACACGATTTCGGGAACCGGCGCACTGCATCTGATTGGCGGCACGGTTCAGATCACCGGAACCAGCAATACCTATTCCGGCGGCACCATCGTCGAGACCGGATCGATACTCGATATCACCACCGCAAATCTGCCGGCGATCAATCCCAACATTGCCAATTCGGGCGGTCTGGTCGTGTTTGATCAGGCGACGAGCGGGACCTATGCGGGCATTATCAGCGATGCCGCCGAAATGGGCGCGGGTCCTGTTTTGTCCGGCGCATTCGACAAGGATGACAGTTCGGGCGCCAATGGCGGCAATGTCACGCTCGCGCAGAAGCAGACATATTCAGGCCAGACGACGGTTGAAGCTGGCACATTGACGCTTGCTGCTGTCGACACCGTGGCGACCAGCAGCGGAGTCGATCTCGGGCGGGTCGGCGGCTGTGTTGGAGCCTGCAGCGCATCATCCCCCGCTGCGACCCTTGCGCTGTCCGCGAATAACACGATTCAGGCGCTGACGAGCGAGGTCGGCAACACAACCGCCGTGGCCCTCGGCGCCAATACGCTGACAATCAATTCTGCGTCTGGAGCCAATGCGGCATTCGCAGGCTCCATCACTGGCGTGGGCGCGCTCGTCAAATCGGGCGCTGGCGCACAAATCCTCTCGGGCGCCAGCACCTACTCCGGCGGCACGACGGTTCAGGCTGGCTCGCTTGTGCTGACGGGCAACATCAATTCTGCGGGCGCGACGACCGTCAATGGCGGAACGCTCGCAATCCTGAACGGAGGCGCACTGACGACCTCATCGACGAC
This sequence comes from uncultured Hyphomicrobiales bacterium, assembly GCA_903931945.1. GTDB lineage: Bacteria > Pseudomonadota > Alphaproteobacteria > Rhizobiales > Beijerinckiaceae > Terripilifer. The sequence continues at coordinate 37,856 of CAIZEI010000005.1, forward strand.
GGTCAACGGCGGCGTCCTGATGCTCGATAACAACGGTTCGACGCTCTCGAGCGCCTCGATCGCCGTTGGCGAGAATGGTTCGGTGATCGCTTCGGCCAACAGCCTGATCGGCGTCACGAGCTACAATAATGGCGGCCTGCTCAACCTTCAGAACGGCTCGGCGAATAATACCCTGTCGCTGGGCGCCTATAACGGCGGTCCCGGCAGCCAGTTGCAGATCGGCGTGAACTTCTCGACAGGTAGCGCCGACAAACTCATGCTCACGAGCGTGACGGGCAGCAGCCAGATCGTCCTGACAAATGTCAGCCCGAATACTCCGGTGGCCTATAACCCAAACGGAATCCCGGTGATCGTATCGGCCAACCCGATGAACCCGAATTCCTTTACGCTGGCGGGCGGCCCAATCCAGAAGGGACTATTTCAGTATGACCTCGCCTATCAGGCGGACCCCGCTTTCGTTCTGATTGGCGCGCCGACTGCGGACGCCTTCCGCTTCGCAACTTTGCCGACAGCCGTGCAATCGATTTGGTATGATACGGCCAGCCTCCTGATTGACCGTCAGGCGGACCTGCGCGATCTCACGCGTTCTGGCGGCGCCAGCGCCCAAACGGGTGTGACGCCTTCTGTTTGGGCGCGTGCGCTGGGCGAATGGGGCAGCCGGACCGAAACGCAAAGCTATACGACGCTCAACAAGACCTATGCGTTTCAGACCGGATATAATCAGAACACCAGCGGCGTTTTTGGCGGAATCGATGGCGGGGCGCGCGGTCTGATCAGCCATGACGACGCCCTGTTGCTGGGCGCATCGGCTGGCTACATCAATTCCAACCAGGCCTTCAAGGGATCAACCACGTCAGCAAAATTTGAAGGCGGGTCGGTGGGGCTGACCGCCACCTATCTCAATCAGAACGTCTTTGCCGACGCCATTTTGAAAGCCGACGTCCTGAACCTGAACTTCTCTGCGCCTTCGGCGGCAGGCTTTGGCGCGGCGCAGGGCTCCTCAGCCGTGACAAGCTTTGGCGCGATGTTCGATACCTGCTATCGTTTTAACGCAGGCCGCGCGAGCTTCGTGGAGCCGCTGGCGACGCTGGCCTGGGTTTCCTCGCGCGTCGGCGGTCTTGCGCTCGCCGGCTCACAGGTCAGCTTTGGAAATAACGCTACGTTGCGCGGCCGGGTGGGACTGCGCGCGGGTTCAACGCTCCTGGAAAACGCGGATCTCAAGGTGGAGGCAATCGCCACCGCCAGCTACTGGAACCGGTTCTCCGGCGGCGCCAGCGCGGCGATCAATAGCGGCGTCGGCGCCCCGGTGCTGAACATGAACGACGCGCAACTCACCAGCTACGGCGAATTTGGTCTCGGTTTGAACCTGTTCAGCCAGAAAAGCGGCTGGTCAGGGTTCCTGAAGGGCGATTACCAGCTTGCCTCTGGATATAACGCCGGCTCGGTCAAGGGTGGCGTGCGCTACGATTTCTGAGCCAGCGGCTTCCTGCGATCGGCCGCCGCAGCAAATATCCGAATTTTTGAGCCTGCGATGTCCATTCCCGTGATCGAAAGGAGCGGCGACCGGTCGCTCCCGAGGAAATCGATATGTTCCTGCATTTACGCTTTGCCACACTCGGTTGCGCTGCATTTGTTTCCGCAGCCGCCGCCCAGACGCCGCCCGTCAAGCCGGTCGTGCAAACCCAGGCAAATGTCGAGCCGCAGAGCACAATGGCTGCTTTTGGCGACTGGGTTCTGCGATGCCAACGGCGCGCCGAGGGCGCCATCGCAGTCAAAATCTGCGAGGTCAATCACACCATCCAGAACGCGCAGCAACAGGCGCCTGTCGCGCAAATCGCGCTGGGCCGCGTGATCAAATCGGAGCCGATGCATTTAACCGCGCAACTGCCAACAAATGTAACGTTCCCGAGCATTGTCAAGCTTCTCGCCGATGACAAGGATACTCACCCGCTTGAACTTGCATGGCGACGTTGCATTCAAAATGGCTGTTTCGCAGATGCGCCGCTTTCGGACGAACAGACCAGACAATTGCACAACCGAACCGGTTCCGGGATTGTTGAGTTTGTCGAAGGCGCGGGACGCACCGTTCGATTGCCGCTCTCCTTTGATGGTCTCGCGCCCGCACTGGACGCGCTTTTGCGGGAATGACGATGGAGGCTAGCGTCCATGAGCCCCTCAGGCCTGCTGAGCATGCGGCCTTGGAGAGGCGCATTCGGAGCGGTCCGTTCTATGTCATAGAAGCGTCGTCTGGTCGCGCCATAAACCCTTTGTTAAACTGACTTTGACGGGGGCGTAGGTATGAGCGTTTCGGCATCGAGCGATTTGTCGGCGGGCATCGGCGGCTCGGGCGTCAAGCCAAAACTCGATCATCCAATGGATGTCAGGACGATCTTGATCTTCCTCGCAGTTCTGGCGGGCGGATTGTTTTTTACCGCCTATAGCATCTGGAGCGACATGACGGTTGCGGGAACGCCGGTCACGACGCTGCTTCCACTGCTGTTGCTCGGCGTGGCTTTGCTGATCGCGCTCGGCTTTGAATTTGTCAACGGCTTCCACGACACCGCCAACGCCGTCGCCACTGTTATCTATACCCGCTCGCTGCCAGCTCCTGTCGCCGTGGTCTGGTCAGGTTGCTTCAATTTTCTCGGAGTTTTGTGGTCGAGCGGCGCGGTTGCTTTCGGCATCCTGTCGCTGCTGCCCGTCGAACTCATCCTGCAAGTCGGCTCAAGCGCCGGTTTTGCGATGGTGTTTGCGCTGTTGATCGCCGCCATCATCTGGAACCTCGGGACCTGGTGGCTGGGTCTGCCCGCCTCCAGTTCGCACACGATGATCGGTTCGATCATCGGCGTTGGCGTCGCCAACGCCCTTCTGCGCGGTCGCGATGGCACCTCCGGCGTTGACTGGGGTCAGGCGACGACTGTTGGCTACGCCCTGCTGCTATCGCCCCTCGTCGGCTTTGCCTGCTCGGCCTTGCTGGTCTATGTGATGAAACTGGTTGTGCGCAAACCCGAGCTTTACACCGCGCCGAAGGACAACAATCCGCCGCCGCTGTGGATCCGGGGGCTGCTGGTGCTGACCTGCACCGGCGTTTCTTTCTTTCACGGCTCGAATGACGGTCAGAAAGGCATGGGCCTGATCATGCTGATCCTGATCGGCGTGATCCCGACGACCTATGCGCTGAACCGCTCCATGGCTGACAAGGATGTTGCCGCTTTCGTGCAGACATCAACCGCAGCGGCGAAAATCGTCCAGGCGAAAGTCGCCGGTCTTCAGGAAATTGGCGCGCCCGACCCGCACGCCGCGCTGGAAAGCTTCGTTCGCGCGCCCTCGAGCTTTACGGACGGGACCTATCTGTCGCTGGCCAGGCTGATGCAGGGGATTACCGAACAGGTGCAGGCGAATGGCGCCTATTCCAAAATCCCGACCGCCGCAATCGGCAACGTGCGCAACGACATGTATCTGGTGTCTGAAACCCTGCGCAATCTGCCGAAGGTGCAGGACAATCAGCTGTCCAAGGAAGAGGCCGCGACGCTGGCGAGCTACAAGAAAGGTCTCGACGCCTCCACGAAATTCATCCCCGTCTGGGTGAAAATCGCGGTTGCGATTGCGCTTGGCCTTGGCACGATGATTGGCTGGAAGCGGATTGTGGTGACCGTTGGCGAGAAGATCGGCAAGGATCATCTCACCTATGGACAGGGCGCGGCTGCGGAGCTGGTCGCCATGGGCACGATCTTCGCCGCCGACAATTTCGGTCTGCCGGTGTCGACGACACACGTGCTGTCTTCCGGCGTCGCCGGAACAATGGCCGCCAATGGTTCGGGCATCCAGTGGGAGACTTTGCGCAGCATCGCGCTCGCCTGGGTGCTGACGCTGCCTGCGGCGGCTTTGATCTCCGGCACGCTCTACGCGATTTTCCACGCGATCTTTTGAAATTAGCAACAGGTCGACCGGGAATCAAAAACTCCTGGTCACTCTGGCGAATTGCGCATCAAGATGAAGACAAACGCGCTCACATCCAATTGCATCAGCGCTGCTAATGCGGCTCCTTTGGATGACCGCCGCCAGCCTCTGCGCTTAAGAGAGCTTTGGTGACTTCCGCGACCGCTATCCAGACTCGATGGCCTTCGACGTCGCCCTGTTTCAGGAAATGATGCGCTCGCTCACACGCAATTCGAGCAGCCCGCTGGCCATTCCGGCGCTTGAGCACCTTGGCGTGTATCCGGATCGCTTGATTCAAAGATACACTCATGAGGCATCTCCGTTACAAAAACGTCATACTATTGAGAGGCTTACAAATCAACCCTGCATCGGCTGCGGGACAGGGCTGCCTTGCCCAGCGGAGCCAAACTTACAATATTCGAGCAGGATCGGTCGACATTGTGTTGAGTGACGTCTGCATTGCCCGAGGTGAACTGCGCTTTGTCGGAGTCATGTCTGGTCGAACGCTTGGGCAGGCGGCAGCGCGTCATTCGTCGTCAGCTGGCCCACACCAACCCGGCAGGTATCCTGCCTCGGACGATTTGGCCAGTTGGAGCGCCTTCTCAAGCGCAGCAGCGTAATCGTCCTCGACCATCTTGCGCTTCATTCGGCGACGCAAAAAGTCAGCCCAAAGGAATTCGCTGAATGGCGTTGTGTCCTTTCCGTACCCGCCGACCCGGCGCAGTCCGCCTGCAAGCGATCGGAACGGATCGTCGATCAGCTTATCGATCGATTTGGGAATATCCGAATGATCGCGCCGTTTGCCCGCGTCGTCATATGGATGCATCCAGCTGCGGTTATCCATATTGACCCAGAAAGCGTCCTTATCGAGCGAGCTGAGATCAGCGACAATGGTCGTTAAAATATCTTTGACGCCGGCTTCGTGCAACGCGCGCGCGAGGTGGTGATGGTCGATGACATAATGGCGATTTTTCGGACCGAGAATAACCGGGATCATATGCTGACCGAGAAACTCCGAGGTTTTTTTCCCGTGTTTTTCTTTCCAGCGTCGCCGTTTTTCCTGCACTTCCTGAATGCCAACCGTGATCTGCGTGGGCCGCAAGTCAGATATCTTGACGGGCTTCAGCAACGGCTCGCGGGCGTCGTCCATGCGCGCATCCCCCAAATTTCCAAGACCCGAACCCGAGGACTTTTGCGCCACAGCGAATGCATTCACAATCACCTGGCTTCCGGCCTTGGGGCAAGCTTTTGCCTTTCGTTCGCAAAAGGAAGGCTTCCACACGATATTATAAAAAACAATATGACTGTCTAAAATCCAAAAAACCTGGAACGGAGCGCTTCCTCGTATATTTCCTTAGCTTTTTTCGCCAGGTTGCGTGCGCCTTCTTCAGTGAAGTGCGCATGTTCCCACTTATCGACATCGGCGATGGAATGAGGCGTGACGGCGACAAGCGATCGCTCCTCTTGTATCGCAGCAATCCACGTGTCAACGGCGTCCTTGTAGGCAACCTGAAGGCTGTCGAGTTCGGAATCTTCGGACATGGCGTTTCTCCTCAAGGAGGCAGAGGCTAACCGTTCACAATGACCGCATTGCGACAGTCAGATCGCGCGCATGCGGGCTTTTCAAAATATCCCCGATATTGAAAGCAAAATTGGCGTTTTCACGAGATCCATCGAATGGCGCGAATACACAAGTCATGGATTTCCTGTTCGATGCCCAGGGTGAAGATGTCGTCTCGGGGCGCCGGACTCCAGAGCGTGGAGAGGGGTTGAGCGCGCGCTTTCCCGAACTCGCTCGGGAATTGTCGGCCGCCCTTGTCTCGCTGGAAGCGGCGTTTTCGGACGTTCAGGATGTGGAGTTCACGATAGAGCGCGGCAGGCTTTGGTTCCTCCAAACACGTTCCGCCAAGCGGTCTCCCCGCGCCGCGTTGCGGATCTCGGTGGATCAGGTTTCCGAGGGTCTCATTACAACCGCCGAGGCCCTGAGGCGCCTTCAGGAGATTGATCGCGCGCGCCTGAGCATCACCCGGTTCGAGCAAAAGCCTGAGCCAATTGCCAGCGGCATTTCAGCCGCACCAGGCATGGCGTCCGGTCGCGTCGCCCTTGACAGCGAAATGGCGGTAAAAATGTCCCGGAATACAGATCCGGTCGTTCTCTTGCGACCCGATACTTCGACTGCGGACGTCGCCGGCTTTGCCGTCGCCTGTGGCATTCTCACCGCCACAGGAGGGAGAACCGCGCCCGCCGCGCTTGTTGCAAGACAACTTGGAAAGCCATGCATTGTTGGATGCGATGCTCTTGTTTTCGACATGGTCGGACGGCCAGGCTGGGTGCGGCCACGATCCGGGAAGGCGATTGGATTTCGCTAAATGGCGATGATGGTTCAGTCGTGCTGGGGCGTCTCGAGATTACAACCGACGCGCCAGAAGCCGACATCGCGATCCGGGACGCCTGGCGCGGTGAGGCTACGGCAATGCAGACAATCGACCCGCCAGCCTCAATCCCGGCCATCGCCTGTTCCGGCAAATCCATCGAATGGGGTATTGCCATCCACGCTGGCCTCCAATCCAGTCCTGAGATCAAGTCAGATCAGAACTGATTTGGAACTCCCACGCAATTCAATCAGACGACATCATGCTCCAGACCCGGAATAGCTTGAGCCGGTGGCGCGCCAATGACTTCGTGATCTGTGAACTGCAAAAGCGCTGTCAACGCGGCGATTTGCGATTGATGTGCGGATGACGAAGCAGGAACCAAACCCTATCGGCGCGGCGCCTACGCCGGTAAAGATCATGAAAGACGGCGTTTTGGCTGGTGGGCGATGCAGGGTTCGAACCTGCGACCCCACCCGTGTGAAGGGTGTGCTCTACCGCTGAGCTAATCGCCCGGACCAGGTCCAGAGACGTTCGTTTACGCGGCGCCGTGAAAAAATTCAAGCGCGCGATGCTGTCAAATAAACCCCCGCGATTTCCAGTAGTGTTCCGCCGCCGGATGCAGCGGCACATCCATTGGCGTATCGGGCGTGTCCCGGCACATGCGTTCGACCGGCAGCGGACCCTCGCCCTGCCAGGGAATCAGATGCTTGCGGGCCTCGACCGCCGCGCAGATTTGGCCAACCAGCCGGTCCGGCGTGTCAGTGCGGACATACACCGCCCAGCCGCTGAAATCGATGCTCGGCACGTCGGCTGGCAGGCCGGGGTGGTCCGCTTTGCGGATTGTCTTGCGACGATAGCCCACGGCTTCGAGCTTCGTAAGAAGCGCATCCGAGAAGGGCAGGATATCGAGGCCGAGATCCACGGCCTCGTCGATCCAGGAATGCGTCGCCTCCTCAAAAATCGCGTTGGCGCCTTTTTCGATGGAGACTTTTTTCGCCCAGCGCGGCGAGGCGTCATAACGCAGGCCGCCGCCCCAGGCGTTGAGATCGGCGGTCGAAAACCCGGCGCAACGCGCGATATCGTCGAGCACGCCATGCAGGCAATGGTCTTTTTCATTGCGAACAGACAGTTTCAATGGCGCCTTTCGGGCGAGAATATCATCGACGCTCTTGAGGCCGAGTTCCTTTTTGGCGGCAAATGCGCAGGAATCGGGGGATGGAAAGGTCGTGATCACCCGCAATGGCAACGGCTCCCTGAAAGGCCCCGTGCCGCGCACAGCCATCGTCAGGATAGCCGCCGGGTTGACGATAGCCAGCGTCGCCTCGCCGCTTGCAACCGCCTCGATACCCTCGATCGTGCTCGATGCGAAAAGATTGATCGCCCAACCCGCGTCGCTCGCCTTGTCGCGCAATTGCACGCGCGCCCGGCGATTGGGCTGGCGATCGGCGGCGACGAGTTCGGCTGCGACCTCGATACAGAAACGCGAACGCATCACGGGCGCACGCGTCAAGCCGGGTTCTTCGGGTTGTGCGTCATGTTTAGCAGTCATGCTTTGCTCTCCGGCGCGTCCTGGCGCGCATTACCTGGCCACAATGGCCTGTTTGAATTTCGCGACGATGTCGGGCGGCGTTGTGGCAATAATTGCTGCGCGCTTTTGCAATTCCTCTCCGCTGAGGGGATGCACCTCAAAATGCATCTGAATGGCGTCCGCGATGAAGGCGGGATCGGCAACCATCGCGTCAAACGCCTTGCGCAGAATCG
>CAIZEI010000006.1 GCA_903931945.1 uncultured Hyphomicrobiales bacterium
CCTTCATTCACACGCGCAACGACCCGTTCGCGAAGGTCCATCGAATAGCTGTGACCCATGATCCACCTCCAATGACGGTGAATCACTTTCAAGCCGATTCGGGAATCCCTTTCGATTCCTTTTTCAGGCACGATGCTCTAAAGTTCCGGCAATCTGTCCTGCGCGCCGTCAATCGATCGCGTAGCGGAAGCCGACTTTGACCTCTTTGGCGGAATAGGTCCCGGAGCCAACAGACGACAGGCCGGCAAGAGGTTGATAGGTCCCCATGTTGATGTAACGGAACCCGATATCGAGTTTGGCATGGTCTGACAGGGCGTAGGCAAATCCGGACATCAGCGACCAGGCGAAATTATACCGCGTGGCCTTGATCGTCTTGTTCCAGGCGGGCGGCGTTGAAAGCGACACGACTGTTGAGGTGCCTGGAATTGTCGGTTGTGGCTTAAGAATCTGCCCGAAGGAATTAACCCAGACGAGCGGGGTGCCATTGGTCTCGGTCCATTGGCCCGCCGTTGGCGCATAGAGCGCGCCTGAGTTGGTGTCATAATAATTTATGGACGCCTGTGACGCCAGCCGCGCAACGCCGACGCCGGCGCCAATATATGGCGTTATTCCCCGCCAGGTGCCCAGATCAATGTAACCATTCAGCATCGTCGTCATTGTATGCAATTGGGACGTCAGCGTCTGATTGCAGGTGCCGAGAATCTGATCCCAAACATAGCCGATGGGGGCGCTGGCCGCGTAGCTGATTTTTGAACCGTCCATTTCCGTGATTGTCGCTCCAGACGATCCCGCGCTCAGCACCTGCAAGGCGCCGTTGCCCCCGGTGCTGCCATTCGGGCATACAATCGGGCTGGCGCTTGTTGATGTGCTGGTCTGCATCTTGCGCATGTCAAGGGTAAAATCTGTACGGAACCAGCTGTTGATCTGATAGCCTGCGCCCAGATCGACAGACCAGGTGGATAGGTTCGGTTTGCTGGATCCGCCGGAGAATGCCGGCATTGTATCGAAGCCCACCCCTGCGTCGCCGCGCAGATACCATCCCGTGCCCAGCTCGACCGGGTCGGATGCCGTGACAGCAACCGGCTGGGGCTGGATGAGATTTTGCAGCCAATCGCCGGCAAGCGCTGGCTTCGCCGCTGTAGCAGCGACCAAAGCAGCCAAAGCCAATCTTCGAAGGCCCATCATTCCAACTCCTGTCCAGACTGCCAACACAAGCGATTCCTTGCATCATGGCGCGCATTGATTAATCGGCGCTTAACTATAAAAACAAATTTTCTTTAAACTTCCCGGCAATAAAAAAAGCGCGGGATTGGCCCGCGCTCTTTGAATTAAGATGAGTTAAGAACTGGATCAGTAATGCGCTTTCGGAGCGACGACCTGACCTGCGCCGTAACCGCCGCTGACTGGCTGACCCGCCGCATAGGCGCCGTTGTAGGCTTGCCCGCCGCCTGCTGAATAGGAGCCGGCGCCGCCGCTGGCGTAGCTGCCACCGCTGGCGTAGCTGCCGCCGCTGGCGCCATAACCGCCGCCGACAGTATGACCGCCCGCAGGATAGGCCGACGGCAGAACCGCGCCATCGGAGAAGGAGGAGGAAACGCCGAGATCGCCGAGCATCCAGCGCATACCGATATGCACTTCGTGCGATGAGGTCTTGAAGCTGATCTGTTCTAGTGGGCAGTTGGTGATCGTGAGGTTTGGTTGGCAAATGATCGAATTGGATTTGGCTGTGCCCATGTTCAGATAGCGGTAACCAATTTCCAGCTTGAGCCGTTTGTTGACATCCCACGCCACGCCCGTCATCAGCGCCCATGCGAGGCTCGCATTGGTGCTTTCAGCAGCATAACCATAACCCCCGGCGCCTGTTATGCCGTTGGCGATGTAATTGATGCCGCCCTGATCGCGCAGCCCGTAGATGTGATGCGTTGCGACGCCGACGCCAGCTCCGATGTAGGGCGTCAGGCCAACCCAGGTGCCAAGATCGGCATAGCCATTGATCAAGAAGGCGTTGCTTTGAACGGTGCCGTTGTAGTTATCGCTGTTTCGCACAACCACGCCGTTGGCGTCGACAAATGGAGTCGTCTGCACGCCGCCGACAAAATTATACCCTTGAAAGGATTCAACCCCCTGATAGGAGGCCCCTGTGCGCAGGGTTGCTGTCACATCAGCTCGCAACCAGCTGTTGAACTGATAGCCGAAACCGAGCGTGATCCCGGCTGTTGAATCGAAGTAGGCCATATCCTGGTTCAACCCGGGGGGCGTGGCGACATTGACCTTGGCGAATCTGGAGCTGGCGTTCACCGAATTGTATTCGACGCCAACGTCGCCGCGGATATACCAGCCGCCGGGATCGACCGGAGCTTCGATGATTGCGCCCCGCAAGGGCGCCATCGCAGGGGGCGGCGGCAATATATCGGCGGCCTCAGCGCTGAATGGCGCCAATATGGCGACCGTCATGAAACCAAAGGCTCTAATTGGACCCATCTGCAAAATCCCTTCGCGCATGAGGGCGCGGACGCCCAAAATCGTGACTTCGAAGGGAGCATGCGGGAAAACTCTTAAAGCAAGTTTAACACTAAAAATTAAGATTAACGCCGTCAGGCGAGCGTTAACGTTTCAAGGCCAGGCAAATGGCCCTGTCAAACAGCCGGACAATCGATGAATGCAGGTTTGTTCGAAGATTATTCGGCCGCAACACGGTTGGCGGCGCCCGCAATCTCGGAGCAGATATCGTCAACCACCCGCTCGACCAACTCACGGTTGTCGCCTTCCGCCATCACCCGGATCACAGGTTCGGTGCCGGAAGGCCGAATCACCAGCCTCCCGGCTGAGCCGAGCCGGTCCTGACCATCGGCGATCGCTTTCTTGACCAAAGGACTGGCCAAAGGCGCCTCTCCTGCGTAACGCATATTTTTCAGCAGTTGTGGCAACGGATCGAAGAGATGGCAAACCTGGCTGACAGGCTTTTGTTGCCGCTGGACAGCCGACAGAAGTTGCAGGGCGGACACCAGCCCGTCCCCTGTCGTCGTAAAATCGGATAAGACAATATGGCCGGATTGTTCGCCGCCTACATTGAACCCATGCTCCCGCATATATTCCAGCACATAGCGATCGCCGACCTGCGTTCGCGGCATTTCGAGCCCTATCGAGGCCAGATACCGTTCAAGGCCAAGGTTGGACATGACGGTGGTCACAATTCCCGGTTTTGAAAGCCGCCCGTCCTCCGCCCAGGTTTTGGCGACCACGGCCATCAACTGGTCGCCATCGACAAGCTGGCCACGCTCATCCACCACAAGCACGCGATCTGCGTCGCCATCGAGCGCAATCCCGATATCTGCGCGCATTTCGCGAACTTTATGAATCAGCGCGTCCGGTGACGTCGAGCCGACTTCGTGATTGATATTGAACCCGTTGGGCTCATCCCCGATGGTGAAAACCTCGGCGCCCAGCTCCCACAGAGCCTCCGGCGCCACCTTGTAGGCTGCGCCGTGGGCGCAATCGAGCACGATGCGCAAACCATCCAGCGACATGTTGCGCGGCAGCGTGCGCTTGGCGAATTCAATATAGCGGGCATGGACGCTCTCAACGCGCTTGGCGCGTCCCAGATCGCGCGATTTGGACAGCTGCGAGGACAGGTCCTTCTGCAACATGACTTCAATTTCAGCTTCAACCTCATCGGACAGCTTGAACCCGTCCGGGCCGAACAGCTTGATGCCATTGTCCTCGAACGAGTTGTGAGAGGCGGAAATCATCACGCCGAGGTCGGCGCGCATCGAGCGCGTCAGCATCGCCACTGCCGGGGTGGGTATCGGGCCCAGCAGCAGGACATCCATGCCGACCGAGGTGAACCCGGCGACCATGGCGTATTCAATCATATAGCCCGATAGACGCGTGTCCTTGCCGATCACCACGCGATGCCGATGCTCGCCGCGCTGGAAGGCCAGGCCCGCCGCCTGGCCAACCTTGAGCGCCAGCTCAGGCGTGATGGTTCCGTTGGCCTTGCCGCGGATGCCGTCTGTGCCGAAGTATTTTCTTGCCATCGATGAAATCCTTCAGCTCGCGCGGGCGCGGCGGCAGGGACGAATGATTCTATTGATTTTCTAACACATCGGCGGCGATCGCAAAACTTGCTGACCGACGGAAATGCCTTCATTATGAACGCCTCCAGAACTTAAGCGCCGACTCCAAAGGAGGCCTCCCATGAAGGTTTCGATCTATCACAACCCCAACTGCGGAACGTCGCGCAAAGTTCTCGGCCTGCTTCGGGATCGCGGCATCGAGCCTCAGGTGATCGAATATCTGAAAACGCCACCATCGCGCGAGCGGATGGAAACGATGCTGCGGGAAATGGGCCTGACGCCGCGCCAAATTCTTCGCCCGCGCACCGCATTGCACGTTGAACTTGGCCTCGACAACCCTGATTTGCCTGACACCGCCATTCTCGATGCGCTGGAGGCGCATCCCGTTCTGATGGAGCGCCCGGTTGTCGTCGCCCCGGCTGGCGTGCGGATCTGCCGCCCGGCGGAGCGGCTGAATGAAATTGTGCCGGCCTGACTCGCAGACGAAATCAGATCGGAGCCGGCGCTGCGCCCTATCCCTTGAAGTCAGGCGAGGTTTCTTTCTGCTCCAGAACGGACGCCAGTTGCTCGATGATCGGGATATGGATGAAGGCCGCCCATCTGGCCGGGTTTTCGGGCGGGTCGAGATTGAAATGCTGATGTTCGACGCCGCCTGGCCGCAACGGCAACAACACGACATCGCCCTTTTTCCAGTCGAGGCGCTGGCCATCGACCACTGAATAACCGCGCCCGCGCAGGACATAGATCACCAGTCCGCCCTGATGCTTGTGGCGACCGGAAAACGTGCGGATTTCGTGCATGAACACGCGCCACTGCTGCAACGGCGCATCATGATAGAAAGTGGGGTCGAGGAAGAATTTCAGTTTGCCTTGCCGGGCCTGAAACACTTCGCGTTCATCGTCCCTGATCACCACCGGACCATTGGCCATGCGATCGGCGAATTCCTTGCGGTATTTCAGTGTGCGCTCATAGGGATTGTCCTGAATGGGGGGGCGTTCGCGCTCGCGTGTGCGTTCAACTTCCGCCATGACCATATCCTCCTCGACGGCATTTTACTTTTGCGACGACGGCTTGATCTCGTTGATCGTGCCCTTCGCTGCAATGATGAGCTTGATCCTATCGATAATTTTGCGCGGCGCCGAGACAATTTTTGTCGCAATCTCAGATGCCTGATCGGCATTCAGGGGATCAAGATCGACGCCAACCTTTTTGGCGTCCTCAATGAATGCGGAATCGCGGACCATGGCCTGGAAGCCCATACGCAAAACCTGCCGTGCGTCGGGGTTCATATCGGGCGGTCCGGCGAGGGGGCCGTCGAGTGACGCTGCGACGCTGACAAACTCATAGATCGCACGCTGCTCGTCGTTTTTTGCCAGTTCTGTTAGCAACGGAACATCGGGCAGATCGGTTTCCTTGCGCAGGCCGATCTGCACAATGGGAATAATTTTTTTGTCGCGCACCCAATCGGGATGTTCGGATTTCCAGGAGGCCCATTGATTGGAGCCGCGTCCTTCAAGCTCGCCCTGCTCGATGCCATGGTCGATGGCGACGCCGCTGCCATAGCCTGTCACAAGGCGGATTCTTGTGCCTGCCAGCGCGTTGAGCAGCACCGGATAGACCCATGTTGTGCCAACGACGCTGACCGCGCCCATGACAATGTCGCGATTCGTCGCCTCGGCGAGGGTTTTAACACCCGTTGTGTGCCAGACCGCGACGATATCAACGCTTTGGCTAAGCGCGCCAATCCAGGTCAGTTCGGCCGATTTGAAGCGCACGCCGGGCGCCTCGATCGCCTCATAAAAGGGCATGGATTTATTGAAGGTAGCGAGCGTCGTGCCATCCTTCGGAGCGAGTTCCTGTATGTAATTGACCGCCTGCACGCCTGAGGCGCCGGGCATGTTGGCCACCACAATCGAGGGTTTGCCGGGCAGGAAGTCGCCCAGATGCCGGGACATCAGGCGCGCGTAATTGTCGTAGTAGCCGCCCGCCACCGAGCCTGCGAGGATACGAATGGATTTGTTGCGGAAGAGTTCCTGGGAATGCGCGCCGCCGCCGGGCGCGCATGCCGCCGTCAACGCGGCAATCGCCAGCGCGCGCAGGCGCCGATTGTTGTGTCGATCGAAGCTCCCCATCGCTTTCTCCCATGTCGCCTGTTTATTTGGCGTGCGGCGCATTGGCGCCCGACGCCAGCGCGGGATGTAATTTATCGCGCGCGATCCGCTCTTCAAGCAGGCGACGGAAAAAGCGGGTCGGGACGCGACCCGACGGCCAGTTGCTGGAATTAGCAAGTAGCGAGCCCTGTCGTTTCACCCGATAGGCGTAGCCCGCACCAGGAACGATGCGCATCATTACGCCCGCCTCCTGTAGCGCAATGTTCCAGGCCCAATCCTCAAAAGGATTTTTATTATCGATTGCAGGATAAGGAATCGATAACGCCAATTCCCGGCCAATGATGCAGCAGGCGGGCCAAAGATTGACTGCAGCCAGCTTCAGCGCGCCCGCCGTTATATCGATTTCTGAAGGGCGCCATATCGAAGCGAAACGTCCAAAACTGAGAACCAGTTCCGGACGCCACGCGAAACGTCCAGGATGCGCAAGCGCCATAGCCAGTCCCGATGACAGCCAATTGGACATATACAGATCGTCGCCATCCATAATTGCAACAAATTTGCCGCATGCGTCATTGATGGCGGCGTTTCGGACGCGACCGAGATCGCCGAAATCAAGCTTCATCGCGCGCGCGCCGACGGCCTGCCATCGTCCAACAATTTCGCGTGTGAGATCGTCAGGTCTGTCCAACGTAAAAATCACTTCGCAAGTGTAACCATCTCGAGTTGCGCGCTTGATTGCGCGATCAATCGAGACAAGCGTTGGATGCGCGAGCAATCCCTCGCGATGGAACGTGACAATGACCGAGAGATCGGGCTTCGCGCTCATGGCCTGAGCATAACGACATTGTTGCTATCGCGCGCGATCCGCTCTTCAAGCAGGCGACGGAAGTATTGGGTTGGCTGACGTCCGAGCGGATATTTGACCGAATTGATCTGGTGAATGGAGCCCTGCCGTTTCCCGCGATATGCCAAACCGGTTCCCGGAACGATCCGATTCACGATTCCCGCCTCGACGATGGCGATGCTCCACGCCCAATCCTCAAACGGGAATTTTCCGTCAATCGGCGGGTATGGGACTTCGAGAGCAAGATCGCGACGTATGACACAATATGCCGGCCAGCATCCGGAGTCCGCGACCTTGAGCGTCTCGTCTTGCTCGTCCAATTCCCGCGGCGCCCAGATCTGGCCAAATCGCTCGAATTGCAAAACGAGTTCCGGTCTCCAGACAGATCGGCCAGGGTTGTCATGCGCGTGACGAATAGCCGTGTGCAACCATTCGGACCCACAAAGATCGTCCCCGTCCAGAATGGCCACGAATTCGCCTTGCGCCGCTGCGATTGCCGCGTTCCGCACGCGCGCAACGTCGCCCGCCTGAAATGTCAGGATGCGCGCCTCGAATCCTTTCCATCCCTCGACAATCTCGCGCGTGAGGTCGTCGGGCCGATCGAGCGTGAGAATAGCTTCGCAGGCAAAGCCGGCCTGCCCGGCCCGTTGGATTGCGCGCTGAATAGAGACCAGCGCCGGGTGCGCAAGCAATCCCTCGCGATGGAAGGTGACGATGACCGATAGATCAGGTCGCATCTTCGCCCCCCAGAAAATCGCCAGGACCACTGATGGCGTTATAAAACACCGCTGGCGTGTCGCGTTCGACGATGGTTGCTGCGAGGGCGAGCGCCTGCGCGCGCGCATGCTCAAGATTTGCGGCGATTTCGTTGAGGGCTGCGACATAGGGCGCGGGATCATCGGTGGAGTCGATAAGCCATGCGCGGTTATCGAGAATTTCGTTAACGCCGCCAACGTTCGATGCAACAATCGGGAAGCCGTTGGTCGCCTGCTCGATCAGCACGTTCGGACGCCCCTCATGCAATGATGTGAACAGGAATGCGTCGTATTCAGAGAGCGGCAATTCGCCGAGGTCGCCATAGGGACCGCGCAATCGCACCCGGGAATCCGATACGGCAAACGTCTCCACGAAAGCGCGCAAGGGCCCTTCGCCCCAAATATCGAATCTCATCGAGGCGGGACAATTTTTTAATATTGCAGCCAGGAGCGGCAGGTTCTTTTGGCGTGCAAATCTTCCGGTCCAGAAGACACGCAGAGAAACGTCGGCAGGCTTTGTCGATGAATGTTGCACAGCGACCGACGCCATGGCGGGGGTTAGTGCAACCCCGAACTTGTCGCAGAGCGATGCGGGAACGCCATAGACCCTGCAAACATAGTCAATCGCAGTGTGGTTATCGCTATAGAGCCGGCGCAAAATCGGCAAAGCTTCGCGAATGTGCGTGTCGATGAACGCCATTGGATAGCCATCATTGTCGAAATCCTGACAAAAAATATAAGCATAGAGATCAGCGTTTGCGGCCATTCGCGGGCCATATTGCCGGTACGCCTCCCAGCACGACGCCGAATTGACGTTAAGGACCTTTTTGGGGCGGAAATGCCGGACGACGTGGTCGATGAATTCCGCACGTTGTCCAAGCGCCAACGCCGGCCACCGCGATGCAAAACTCACAACCTCGATTTCGGGTGGCAACCACGCGCGCGTCGATTCTTCCGTCGTCTCTGTCAACAACATCAGAAAATGTCCGCCAAGCCCATGCTCAACCGCCATGCGCGCAATCAATGCGACAATTTTATCCGACCCGCCACGGCTCATCCAGGGCGCACACAGGATATGATCGGGCGCGGCCCGAAGCGTGTTGAACAATTCGCGAAACGCCTCCCAAACCGGCCCTGATGGCTCGTTGCAAATGTAAGGCAACATTTCTGGATCGCGCAGGACGGGATCGGAATCGAAGGCTGGGTCTATGCCGTTGAGGTCGGCGATGAGTTCGCGTGTTGCGCTCAGCGCTTCGGGTGGAAGGCACGGAAGTTGGCCATGCGCCTTGCCCAGACGCAGATAATGAAGCAGCGCGTTGGTGTTTTCGTCGCGAATGTAGATGTTGCGATACCACCTGGTCCGGAAACCAGGCCCGGGGTCTCGACCTTCGACTGCTCCGCGCTCCAGGAAATGCGTCAACGGGTCTAATCCAGCCGCAGCAACGTCAGCATTTTTTCGCAGGTAATAAGCCGCGTCAAACAGACCCGATTTGACGATGAGGGCCTTGTCCTCCGGGGAGAGCGGCAACGGTCCGGGGCGCCTGCCTTCCAATATTCCGTCATTGATAAAATGTATCCACGGATCGACTCCCGCAGCGGCGACGTCAGGGTTTGCACGCAAATAATAGGCGGCGTCGAACGCGCCTGTATAGCGCCAGCCGGCGTGAAGTCGTGCAAACAGCGCGGTTAGCCACATCGCGAAGCGCATTCTGGAAAATGACAGGAAGACAATGACGCGCGTCTCCGCCGCGAATGAGGAGTCCAATCGCGTTTTATGGGAAGGTTGCGATGAAATCCAGTGGCGGACAGGCGTTCGCCGCAACGAGCCTGAACAGTGCGGCAAACGTCGCGCGGGCGCGCCTTGTGAGGCCCGTCCCCATCAGGCGCGGGCCGCAGCAGCCGCGAAGCCGAGTTCGAATGCCTCCTCGGCATAGGAATACAACGCCAGATCCTGCTCGAGAAGATTGTGAACCAGACTCATGCGGCTGAGCCGATCCGCAAGTTTCGAGACGATCGGCGAGGGCTCCATCGTTGCGTCGCCAATAATATCGGCGCCCAGCACATCGGCGAGAATGGCCTTGAAATCGCTGAATCGTCCACGCGTGCCCACAACGTCCATTGAGCTGAGAAGGTCGAGAGCCTTGGTCACGTGGTGGCGCGTCGCGCGCTCTTCGGGCTCGCAGGCGATCATGCGCGTCTGGGGATCGCGAATCAGCGCCCTGGTTTCCGGGGACGCTGCGCGAAAGGCCCGCGTAAGCGACTTTTCGCTTTCGAAATCAAGCGTCCTGGCGAATTCCGTCAAGGGCAACAACCCCGTGGCGAAGCCCATCAACGGGGCAGGATTTTTGGTTTTGGCGAGCAAGTTGAAAAATAGCAGACGCGCGGCAAGTTCCTCGAAGGGATCGTGCAGCAGGGCGGCGATGAGATAGTTGCGCTCCTTGAAACCTGTGACCTGTCGCATGAAATGGGGGCGACCGGCCATAAAAATCGAATTTCCTTGATGACAATAAATCATGGAATACAATGTTTCATATGTCATCGATTCAACATTTGTATAATCATGTGTGAATAGTTTTTTTGCAATGTTTTGAACGTTTCGCGCAATCAATACGCTTGCGTCCAAAAATACGAGCCTCCGCGCAATGTGCCTCGCGCTATCAAAACGTCGATACAATAAAATGTTGGATACCGCGTCTCGAAGCTCAATTTGCAATTCGCGCCGAAGGTTTGGAAATTGAGTCTCGTCGATCCTGAAACCGCACACACCGGTGGCATGCAAGGACAGGGCGACAACATCAGGCCGTGAAATCGTGGCCTCGATTTCCACAGGCGTTGTTCCGGGAAAGCATACTAATATTCTCGCTTTTTCGTTGGGGTTGTCCGGTGTCAACCATCCGACAATACTGTCGCCCGTGTCAGAATCGATAATGAACCGCATTTATTTTCCCGACATTTCGTACAAAATCGCGGATTCAAAATAGCCAGTGGCTCACGCTTGAAGCAGACCTCATATCATGCTTGCGCAGCCAAACAATAGGACGCCTCGAAAAATCGCTGATTGGCGCGCGACGCTAACCCACCCTACGCTTCGCCCACCGGCGGTTTCGGATTAAATATATGATTTCATGTGGGATTTATTTGATGTCAAACTATACGGTTTCAGAAGATCCACACCCGCCATGTCCGATCCTATTTTCCCATCGCCGTATCCCGCGTTCAAATCGCAGGATCGTAGAATCTGGTTTGCGACCATCGCGGAACGACCAGTTTTTCGAAGCGCAACTATAACGCGGCCCATAGCAAAATCACAATTCCGCCAGACACCTCAAAAATTCAGGCTTCGAGTCTGCCGTATCAAGTCGTTGCATCATCAGGCGAACGCAACTCAAGCTTGCTATCAGCCGCGAACCTCACCCAGGGTTTCACGCGCCGCGGCGGGAAAGCCAGATCGTAGTCATGCGATCGTAGCGACAGGTTCGGGTTGAAATAGGGGTCGTTGTCCAGCAACTCCCCCCAGACTCGCCGCATATAAGCATTTTCGCGATCGAAGCGGGCGGGGGCTTGCCCGGAGGCGGCTTGGTCGGCTGAATTCGATTCATGATAGAGGAACAGCGCGCGAGGCGTCCAGACATTCCGGTAACCCTTCGACATGGCCTTGAGACAAAGGTCCACATCGCTAAGCGCAGCCGCGAGGTCGATGGCGTTCAGGCCGCCAACTTCCTCAAAGACGGATTTTCGTACGACCAGGCAAGCAGCCGTTACAGCCGATATGTTTGACGCCATGACCAGACGACCGAAATAGCCCTTCTCGTGCCCCTTAGTATTGGCAAAAGCGTGGCCGACCACGCCCCTGAGCCCCAGGATCACGCCGCCATGCTGGATGCGACCATTCGGATGCAGCAGTTTCCCACCGACAACTCCATTTTCCGGCAACGCGGCGAGGGACACCATTTCGGCCAACCAGTCCGGCTCCTTTATGTCGATGTCGCTGCTTACCAGCGCGATGATATCGCCCCGTGCGCTTGCCACCGCCTTGTTGTTCATATCCGAATAGTTGAACTCGCCCTCGTAAGGGATGATCTGGACCCGGTCATCGCGGCGGTAGAGGTCGAGCAAAGCGCGCATCTTCGCATCGGGGCTGTTGCCGTCGATGATAATGATCTCGAAATTTGGGTAATTGGTTCGATTGAGAAGGCCGTCAACGCACCGTTTGAGCGGCTTGGCTTGATTCTTGGCGAGAACGACGATCGTAACGAGCGGCGCGGGATCGGGCACAGTCCGCCGAATCTCTTCCCAGAAAGGGATGCTTGGGTTTTGCACGACAACCGCACGTTCCTTGCGTGCGGCCAGAAAATCACGTTTGGCGCGCCTGGCCGCAGCAATGCAACGATCCAGTTGGGACTCGGAAAACGATCTGGCCCCCTTGCTTTGGCGCCAGTGATACAACACCGCAGGAATGTGGTGAATGCGCGCTGCCGTCGTCGCCGCCGTCGCGCGCAACGCGAGATCGTAATCCTGGCTGCCCTCAAAGCCGTGACGAAAGCCACCAATCATTTCAAGCAACGTTCGCCTGTAAACGCCCAGATGAGAAATCATATTGTGGCCGAGGAACAATTCCGGATTCCAGTCCGTCTTGAAATATGGCAACATTCTCTTGCCATCATCGGAGACTTTGTCTTCGTCCGAATAAATGACATCGGCGTCTGGATGCTCATTCAGCAGCGCCACGACTTCATACAACGCGTGTTCGGGCAGTATGTCGTCATGATCCATTAACGCGACGAATTCGCCACTGGAAAGTTCAAGCGCGGAATTGCTGGCGAGCGAGATATTGCCGTTCGTTTCGCGCCGCGTGATCTTGATTCGAGAATCCAGCGCCGCGTAATTCTGCAGCGTGGATTGCACCGTAGGGAGCGTTGACGCATCGTCTGCAACACACAACTCCCAATTTGGGTAGAGTTGCGCGCGTACGCAATCAAACGCCTCGCGCAATAAAGCGTCGGGCGTGTTGTAGACTGGCATGACAACGGAAATCAGAGGCGCATGAGAAAGCGCGGCAAGATGTTTTCCGATCATATCGCGATCTGTCGGGGAAATTGTATCGTATAATTGCGCCCATTCTCGATAGGAACGGTGCTTGAGGAGAGGCAGTCGGGACTGAGCTTTAGCAAGCCTCGCGCGAAGGCGTTGCTTTACTGAAGCATCGACTGAATCTCCATCGATATCGAATTTCATTGCACACGTTCCACGGCCCAATACCAACTCCTGCTGGATACACTATCGCAGCGGGCCTTTCCACACCGAGATCGCGCTCGTCGGCATGGCGCCGTATCAATGGCGTCGCATGTTGACGCATTGCCGGCGCGTCCGCGCGATTGCGTCATGCCAAAGATCGGGGTCGGGGCTCACACCCCTTGACGTCACAGAAAGTTATTCGGCCAGATGATGCTTCGCCACATGTGCGCGACCGGGCTGCGATCGAAGCCCAGGCCTTCTTCCGGCGTTTTGAAATTTCGCCCGATGATATCCTCGAATTCGCGGATTTCGACCTTGACCGTCGGATCGAAGGCATAAAGATCGTTGCACGTGACCAGCCGCGCGGACGGATACCATTTATGCGCGCGCGCTTCCGCATAGGCCTGTTGCACGTAGAGCGGCGGCTTGTAAGCGGCGCCAAAGGATCGCATATAGAGATCGGGATATTCGTAGTTATAGTCCGCGTCGGGATAGAATCGCAGGGCCTGATGGTAACGGATCGCCCATGCGCATTCCTCGTCGACATAGGGCTCAACGAGCTGCGCGCCATAATAGCCGTGATCACTGCGCACATGCGCGACGACAGCAATGTCATGCAGCAGGCAGGCCAGCACGAGTTTTTCCGGCAGACCGTTTTTGCGCGCCAGTCGCGCGCTTTGCAGCAGATGGCTGCCGCCGCGATTGTTGAGCAGTATTCGCTTTTCAAAAAAGTCGATCAGGGTTGGGGCCTCAGGCATTTGGGGCAGGCGTGGCTCCTCATGCATCAGATAGCGCCCGCCGCCTGTCCCCTTCGGCCCACCGGTGGCAAGCTGCGCCACGCGTCCGAAAAACGGCGGGGCGACGCCCTTGTCGAGCAGCTTCATCATCGTGAGTTCGAGCAATTCGTCCTTTTCGGTCGCGCTCATGGCGGGCGTCGTCAGCGATCCCGCGATACGGCCGGCTTCAGCTGCCAGTTGGTCTTGCGTCAACATGCGCGGCTCCTCCGAAAAGACGCTTTAAGTTCGCGTTTGTCCATTGCCATGAACACGGTAATTGAATGTGCACAATTGTTCGAGCCCGACCGGTCCACGCGCGTGCATACGCCCCGTCGCAATGCCGATCTCGCCGCCAAAACCGAATTCGCCGCCATCGGCAAATTGCGTCGAAGCGTTATGCAGTACAATCGCCGAATCGACCTCGGCGAGAAATCGCGCCGCGATACCTGGATTTTCCGTGACAATACAATCAGTGTGATGCGAGCCGTAATTTTCGATGTGGCCGATGGCTTCATCCAGGCCATTCACCACTTTTACCGAAATGATGGCGTCAAGATATTCGCTCCGCCAATCCTCTTCGGTCGCAGCCACAACGCGCGCGTCAACGGCGAGCGTCTGCGGATCGCCGCGCACCTGACAGCCTGCGTCGAGCAGCATCGTCACCAGAGGCGCAAGCATGGTTTGCGCAACGGCCCGGTCCACAAGCAGGGTTTCGGCTGCGCCGCACACCCCTGGACGCCGCATCTTCGAGTTCAGAGTGATGTTTCTGGCTTTATCGAAATCTGCGGCCCCATCGATGTAAACGTGAACGATGCCTTCAAGATGCGCGAATACGGGGACCCGGGCGTCCTCCTGCACGCGCGCAACGAGGCTTTTGCCGCCGCGCGGCACAATCACGTCGACATTGCCGCTAAGACCGGCGAGCATTTCGCCAACGGCGGCGCGGTCGCGCGTCGGCACAAGCTGGATGGATTCGACCGGAAGCCCGGCGCTGCGCAGCCCCTCCACGAGGCAGGCGTGAATCATGGACGAGGAATGAAACGAATCCGAGCCGCCACGCAGGATGGTTGCATTGCCGGATTTCAGGCACAGCGCGCCGGCATCAGCGGTGACGTTGGGGCGGCTTTCGTAAATCACGCCAATCACGCCGAGCGGAGTCGCCACGCGCTCAATCTTCAAGCCGTTAGGCCGCTCGTAAACGGCCAGCACCTTGCCCACCGGGTCTGGCAGGGCCGCAATATCTTCCAGTCCCCGCGCCATGGATTCAATGCGTGCGGCATTCAGCATCAGACGATCGAGATTGGCTGAGCTGGCGCCGGCGGCGCTCGCCGTCTCCATGTCGCGCGCGTTGGCGGCGACGATGTCGTGAGCGCTCGTGCGCAGATGCGCGGCGGCGAGCGTCAGCGCGCCATTTTTGCGCTGACGCGGCGCAAGCGCAAGTGTTCGCGCCGCCTTGCGCGCGGCGACGCCAATCTCCAGCATCAGCCGTCTGACATCGCGCTTTTCCGCGCCGCCCTCAATAATTCTGAACCTGTCCATCCCGCCGCCAATCCTGTGATGCGGCCATAATAAACAGGTTTGACTTATGTGGCCAACGATACTTGCCGCGATTGCCTTCAGATACGGAATTCCGGAAGCCCGGCGCTATCGGCCGAGCTTCTGTCAGACAGATCGCGCACAAACCATAGATGCGCGCGAGCCTGTCGTCCGTTACTTCCGCTCGCCGCGCAGATATTGCCGCACGATGTCGTCGGTCAGCACAACCTTCGGATCAAACTCCGGCGCATCTTCCAACTGATCGAGCGTGTTGAGGCCGATCTGCTTGAAAATGCGGTTGGTCGAGGAAATCATCCGCGCCGGATTTTTCGGGTCTGCGTTGAAATGCTGATGAATGGTGTTGGGCGGGAGATAAATGACGTCGCCCGCTTCCCATTCGAATTTCTTGATCTCGCCAGTTGGCTTCCACTCGAACACATCGGTGATCTCGACATCGCAATCCTCATGCAGATCGTAGCCGCGGCCTTCGATCACATAGACGCATTCCTCGGCCAGATGCCTATGCTTGCCCGAGCGCGAGCCCGGCGGAATGATCTGCATGTAAGCATCGACCGTTTCCATGCGGGTGTTCATGTTCTCATTGATGAGATGTTTGAGAAGACCCTGACGCGACATTTCCCACGGCATGTCAGCGGGGCGCACGATCTTCTTGCGGCGCGCATTGCGCGAGGCCGCGTCCTGCGAATCATCGAGAAGACGCTGATAGAGACGCTCATTCGCCTTGCCATCGAGCCATGAGGAGGCTTCACTCCACGCCATATCAGTAGCCCCCCTTCGGATGGTTATAATCCTGCTCGTCTTCACGGGCCTCAAAGCCCTCGCTTTCCGGCGTCACATCGACCGGGCGCAACTTCACTGTTTTCTGGAACAGCATGTTGAGGAAGAGATACATCGGCTTCGTCTTGATGACGATGGCGCGCGCCGGCTTGTCCTTGCTGGCGTTGAAATGCTGATGCACGCAATTGTTGTGCACGATCGCAACGTCGCCGGCCTGCCAGTCATAACGTACGCCATCGTGGATCTCGTAGCCGACGCCATCGAGAATGTAGAAAGCGGCCTCATTGACATGGCCATGCTGCTGCGAGGACGCGCCGGGCGCATATTCCTCAAGATGCAGGTGGAATGTCTGGGTGATGCCGTCCTTCGGCTCGACATAATGGCGGCTGAAGCACTGGGGACCATCGATGAAAGACGTCTCCTTCGCCTTTTTCACGCGCGGCACAGCGCGCAGCCGATCGAGTTCGGCCTTGACGTTATATTCGCCCTGAATGGCGCGAACGAAAACGCGGTCTTTCTTGGAATGGTAAAGATTCGCGATTTTTTCATCGCGCGTCTGGTTTTCGGAATTATGGCCGATGGCGCCTGCGCCGCCGCCCTTCTGGACTCTGGATTCGCCATCCATAGATCGCTCCTGCCTCAATGAAACACGCCAGCAGCGCACATCCCACTTTGGCGGAATCGCCAAAGTGACAGGGATATGCGCCGTCGTCTGGGGAATGCCCTTATCGAAAAAGTCTGCAACTTTTTCGGGGCATGCCCTTTGGCCGGCGCGCGGTTGTTCTGTATTTCCGCCCCGGCGGGCGGACTGTCAAGGGCGCAGACTTATTCCGCCGCAACAGCCATCCCGACGGGATCGCGCAACCCGAGAATCCGGCGCGCATTATCGTAATAAAGCTTGCGCTTGTCGGCTTCGGACAGCGGCACATCCTGGAGCAATTGCAGACAGGTCGCCGGGTCCCAGCAGGGATAATCTGTGCCGTACATGACATGGTCGAGGCCATAATAATCGATGGCGAATTTCATACCCATCGAATGCGGCGACACCGTATCGGTGTACATGCGCTTCATATATTCGCTCACCGGGCGCGGCAGATTGGCGGCCTTGGTGTTCTTGTCCATACGACCGGACTGATAGGGCAGCGCGCCGCCGGTATGCGACAGCACGATTTTCAATGTCGGATGACGCTCCATCAGGCCCGACAGGATGAGCCGCGAAGCTGCAACGCTGACCTCGATGACACGCCCCAACGACAGGTGCAGCGCGCCATTATAGCCATCCAGCATCGAGCTGAAAATCATGTCCGTGGGATGCAGAAACATCGGCAGGCCCAGTTCTGCAACGCGCGCGTAATAGGGTTCGAGACGTTCCGCATCAATGCGCGGGTCCGCGCCAACGCTGCCCGGCAGGTTCACGCCCATCAGATCGAGGCGGCCCACCGCATCTTCCAGAACCTCAAGCGCGATCTTTGTGTCCTGCATCGGAATGGCGGCGCTGCCCCAGAAACGACCGGGATATTTTTTCTGCGCCGCAGACATCTCCTCGTTCCAGTCGAGGGCGTAATCGCGGCCCTCTTCTTTTGACACAGCTGAGAAGAACACTGACATCGGACCGAGCGAGGAGACCACATCGACGCGATGGCCGAGCCCGTCCATATGGTCAAACTGTTTGCCCAGATCGTGCCAGGCGTCCCAGCCCATGGACTGGAACTTGTCTTCCGCACGCGCTTTGATGTCGTAACCGCCTTTGGCGTTTGGACGCGCGCAAGGGGCTTCCGTGCGTTTGTTCAAAGCCTCGAAAAACCGGCGGGGCCAGAAGTGGAAATGGGAATCGATAATATGCACGCCTCGCCCTCCGCGTTCGTCTCTATGGCCGACGCTGTTACAATAGCACAAAAAACGATATTGGAAATGGCTTCAGGATTAGCGGCGCCGCCCGCATTTCCGACTGGCGCTCGCCACACCGGGCCAGAAAAACCGACATTCGATAACCAGACGCCAGACCCTCACGTCCCCGGATTTTGCGACCCCGGCGCCGCCTTGATCGCGACCGGCGCGCCATCGGAGAGAAAATCCTTGCCGTCGTCGACGATATCCTCGCCACCCTTCAGCCCCTCCGTCACGACAAATCGTCCATCCTGAAACCGCCCAAGCGTAATCTTGCGCTTGTGCGCGACGTTGTCATCGACCGTATAGACATAATCGACGTTATTCTGCCGCACGATGGCAAGGCGGGAGACAGACACGTCGTCGGGCTCTGTGCGCAGCGTGAGCTCGACGTTGCAGAGCTGGCCGGGCCACAGGACTTCATCGGAATTGGGGAAAGTCGCGCGCACCATGACCGTTCCCGTGCCCGGGTCGATCAGATTGTCGATGACCGTAATCTCGCCCGCAGCCTGACGCGCGCCGCCCTGCGGGGTCGCGACGACTTTGACAGGCGACTCGGCAATCGCCTCGCGCAACGAGGCGAGCTGCACCTGTGGAATTGGAAAAGCGACGTAGATAGGCGACATCTGGTTGATGGTCACCAGATTTCCGGTGGCGGTGCTGTCAGCGGTGCGGATGATATTGCCCACCTTGGAGGAAAATACGCCGAGGCGCCCGGAAATGGGGGCGCTCAACGTGTACCAGCTCTCCTGGATTTTCAGGTTATCGAGCTGGGCCTGATCGGCCTGGGCTGCAGCCTGCGCCGCTTTCTGCGCGGTCTGGGCGTTCTGCAAATTCAGCAAAGGTCCGGACGTGCTGTTCAGCAACGTGCCGGCGCGCGAGGCGTCGCGCGTGCTTTGCTCGATCGCCGCCCTGTCTTTTTCAAGTGTGGCTTCCGCCTGCCTGATTTGTGTCAGCACCTGGCGGTCGTCGAGTTTGACAAGCACGTCGCCAGCCTGCACCCGGTCTCCGTCGCTTTTGACGAGTTCCG
Source organism: uncultured Hyphomicrobiales bacterium (assembly GCA_903931945.1). Taxonomy (GTDB): domain Bacteria; phylum Pseudomonadota; class Alphaproteobacteria; order Rhizobiales; family Beijerinckiaceae; genus Terripilifer. Next base: position 19,049 of record CAIZEI010000006.1, read on the forward strand.
CGATCGTCGCATCAATCCGGCTGCGAATGGCGACGCTGGCGACCGGCTGCACCGTGCCGACAGTGTCAACATGGAATGGAATGGGGCCCCGCGCGACTTTCTCCACCGATACGTTCACGCGAGGGCGACCGCCGCTCGCCGCCGCTGGCTGCGGCTTGCCAAAGAAAATCATGCCATGCGCATCCGCAAAGCTCCTGATGTCGGCGGTCGATTTGGTCCAGCCGTTCGCATAGGGCTCAAATGTGGCTGGCGATTCGATACCGGTCACGAAAGCCGCGCAGGCCAGAAAAACAGTCCAGCCCAAAACACTTTTGACGCCCATGGCTGTCTCTCTCCAGAACGAAACCGGTTAGATCTTTTAGCTGGCAGGCAATGGCGGCAGATCGGGGCCAGCGCAAGTGGGCAAAGATTAACGTTTTGTAATGTGAATGCAAGGGCCGGACGATTTCCGCTTGCCCTTGGCGAAAACCCGTTTATTGGTCCGCCCGGAGATTGACCCGGCGCGCCAGACCTCGCGCGCCACCACGGGAGGCACACTTATGCGTTACATCGATTGTTTCAATCATTTCTTTCCTCAGGGTATCTGGGACAAGATCATGTCAACGCCTGGCGCGGTGGCCGACATTGGCGCGCGTATGCGCGGTGTCCCGGCGATCTACGATCTGGATCGCCGCAAGCAGGTCTGCGACATGTTTCGCGGCAAATATGACTATACGCAGGTGATATCACTCGGCATGCCGCCGCTCGAAGCGCTGGGAACCCCTTCGGAAGTTGAGGAATTCGCCAAGCTTGGCAATGACGGCATGGCCGAACTCTGCGTGAAGGAAAAAGACTATTTCTGCGGCTGGCTCGCCTCGCTGCCGATGAACTCCCCCAACGCCGCCAAGGAGTTGGAGCGCGCGTTCAGGAATGGCGCCTGCGGGGTGCAGATTCACACCAACATTAACGGCAAGCCGCTCGATGAGGAGGAATTCCGTCCGGTGTTCGAGGTCGCCGAAAAGGCGGGCAAGATGGTGTTCCTGCATCCTTCGCGCGGCGCCTTCGACCTCGCCGACTACAAGACCGAGAAGAAGTCGAAATACGAGATCTGGTGGACCTTCGGCTGGCCCTACGAAACCTCGGTTGCAATGGCCCGCCTCGTCTTCGGCGGCGTGCTCGACGATCACCCGAACCTGAAAGTGCTTGCGCATCACCTGGGCGCAATGGTCCCCTATTTCGAAGGCCGTGTCGGGCCAGGTTGGGATCAACTTGGCAATCGCACGACGGACGAAGACTACAAGACGCTGCGCGCCAATATGAAGAAAAGCCCGCTCGCCTATTTCAAGGATTTTTACGCCGACACCGCCGTGTTCGGATCAAAGGCGGCGACCGATTGCGGCCTGGCCTTCTACGGCGCAGACAAGGCGCTCTTTGCCTCGGACTGCCCCTTCGACCCGGAAAAGGGCCCCGGCTATATCCGCGAAACCATCGCCATCATGGAAAAGCTCGATTACAGCAAGGCCGATATGGACAAGATCTGTCACGGCAACGCGCAGAAACTGCTTGGAATCAAGTAGGTTCGCGCCCCTCCAATGCGGCGAACGCCCGGCAAAGCCGGGCGTTTTTTTGCCGCCGCGCGCCCGGGTTGACAGATAAATCATCCCGCCATTCCATACATCGCCCGATGGATGGCTCAGGACCGCGCTACGGCTGTGGACAATGGCGCCAAAACTGGGCGAAAGCGCCAATGGAGCTGCGCGAATAATGAAAAATAACCCTACAGCCACGGGCGAATCCCCCTCGCAACTGATCGACGCGAGGATCCGGGATTTGGGCGACTGGAGAGGCGAAACGCTCGCGCTGATCCGCGCGCTCATCAAGCAGGCGGTCCCCGACGTGATCGAGGAATGGAAGTGGAGGGGTGTTCCGGTGTGGTCTCACGAGGGATTGATCTGCACTGGCGAGACCTACAAGAGCGTCGTGAAGGCGACTTTCGCCAGCGGCGCCGCGCTCAAGAACCCCACAGGTCTTTTCAACGCAAGCCTTGAGGGCAACGTCAGGCGCGCGATCGATTTCCATGAAGGCGATGAAATCGATACGGAAGCATTCAAAACGCTTGTTCGCGCCGCCGCGGCCCTGAATATGTCTTCAACGGCGCGTCGAGCCGGACGGCGCTCCCGCGAAACCGGGACAGCATAATAAATTCAGGGTGTCGGACCGAGCAGTCACGCCAGCCCTATACGCCCATGCAAGACTGATTATCCAGGCCGCCGATGGCTTTATTGATCGAATGAAACCTATAGTCGCGCCTGTCGTCCGCGTCATCGCGGACAAAAAGCCAAGTAAACCCGCGCGCAGAACCCGGCAGGAGATGGCCGATCTCCCGCCAGACAACCCGCCCCGTCATAGAGCCAAGCACGTTGCGCTCGCGGTAATAACCCTTTTCGGGCGCTTGCGCGCCAGCATTCACTTCGGTGTTCATGGCCATGATTCCAGAAAATCAGACTGGAAGGTTTCCACGCCTGCGCCGGTCTGGCCTTGATCCGTCGCAAGTTCAACGTCGCGACAAGGCGACGGCGTCCCGCAAACTTTGAAGCGCTGATGACAGCGGCCTGATTTGTCCAAGAACACTATTTCGCCCAGGCGTCGAGAACCTGTTTCATCAACCGGTCGCCAAACGCGCCTTTCTCGATCGCAATCTTGGCGATGCGATCGGTCGAAAGAAGGATCGGCAGGTCGACCCAGCCGCGGCTGCGCATGAGGTCAAGATTGTGCTCGACCACGCCATCTCCTTTCGCAAGCGCGAACCAGTAGTAATTGTCCGTGATCCGCTGCGGGACGCCAGTGAGCGGCTCTCCCTGCGGCCGGTCATCGGCGCGCATTTCCAGCGCCGCAATCTGTTTGACGCCGGGCATCACCCCGTCGTTCGGCGCAACGGAGAACCGCACTTCAACGCGATGCGAGGATGCGCTGGCGGGATCCACGCTCTTTGTCAAAAAAAGATCGACGCCAAAATTGGCGCCGGGAATATCGACTTTGGCGCGCAGACCTGGCAGCCCGCCGGGCGCAGTCTCCACCGACCAGATCACCGTTCCCACAACCGTCTTGACCTTGGAGGCCTCGTCGGGCGCCTCAACGAGCAAGGCCGCGCGCTGCGCCACCGCCAGAGGTTGTGCAGGCGGCGGGCTTGGCGACTGGGACGGTTTTGCGGGGGCGCCATCGATACCGATGCGCCCGTCGATCTTGGCCGCCGCCGCATCGCCTTGCTCCTCGGTTGGAGGGGCGACGCGAGCGAAGTCTTCCGGCTTTTCCCGCAACGACATCGCGAGGGCGAAAATAACGGCCATGACGGCAAGCAGCGCGCCGCCAAATATGAGCGCGCGCCGGTCGACATTGCCCGACTTGCGCGCAACAGGCGCCAAAGGACGGATGGATTCGGCGCGTTCGAGCCGCGTCGCCAACCCATTTTCGCTGACGGTTTCGCTCGAGGGCGCAGAATCCGCCTTCGAGCGGCCAAAATCACGCAATAGTTCGAGCCCCGGGGCGGCGGGTCTCGATTTGCGCTCGGTCGCCACATTGGGAGCGCCGATCGCATCGACGGGGGGCGTCAGCGAATTTGCCGCAACCTGCGGCGAATCGAAGGCGCCTGACGGCGCGTCGGCTGCCGTCGCCGGCTCAACCAGCGGCGGGCGGGCAAAGGGCGACGACGCCTGAACGCGGCCCGCGATCGGTCGCAGCGGCGGACGCAAGGGCGGCGGAGGCGGTAAGGGGCTGCGCCGGGCGACGGGCGCTTGCGAGGCGTGGGTTTGCAACGGCGGGGCAGCGGCGCGCGGTTCGTCGGCAGCGAGCAGGGAGTCGGTGAATTTCGCCTGAACCTCGCGTTCCACACGCGCAGTGGCGGCATTGAGCGCGGCTTCCTCGCGTTTGATATCCGCGTCGGCGACCGGCGGCTGCGCGTTGCGCAACTGGTTCAGCAAAGCGGTGCGCGCGCGCTCATAAAGCGCGCGGCGGCGTTCGGGTGTAGAGTCCTTCTGGTTCGCAACCGCTTTCGCGAGCAGAGGATAATATTCAGCCATTGTCCCCGCCGTAAACTGGATTCAAACCAAAATCGCCTTCATCCGCAGACCCATTCCACATGAACCAAAACCGGTTTGATCCGCTCACGTCAACCCGTCAGGCGCCCAACGGGCGGCAGGAGCATTAATCCTGGAACGGGTTTTGAACCAGAATTGTGTCGTCGCGTTCCGGGCTCGTTGAGAGCAAAGCCACCGGCGCCCCGATCAATTCCTCGATGCGCCGGACATATTTGATGGCCTGCGCGGGCAGCGCAGCCCAGGAGCGTGCGCCGGCGGTCGTGCCTTCCCAACCCTCGATGACTTCGTAAACCGGCTCAACACGCGCCTGCGCGGCCTGACTTGCGGGCAGGCGGTCAATCTCGACGCCATCCAGTCGGTAACGGGTGCAGACCTTGATGGTCTCGAACCCATCCAGAATATCGAGTTTGGTCAATGCGATGCCGGCAATGCCCGAGGTTTTGACGGTCTGGCGCGTCAGCACCGCGTCGAACCAGCCGCAGCGCCGGGGTCGCCCGGTGACAACGCCAAATTCCTTGCCGCGTTCGCCAATCAGCCGGCCGGTTTCATCATGCAACTCGGTCGGGAAGGGGCCGCCGCCAACCCGCGTGGTATAGGCTTTGGCGATGCCCAGCACATAACCGATGGCGTTGGGGCCGAGCCCGGAACCTGTCGCCGCATTGCCCGCCACCGTGTTGGATGACGTCACAAAGGGATAGGTGCCGTGGTCGACATCCAGCAGCGCGCCCTGCGCGCCCTCGAACAGAATGCGCTTGCCCTGCCGCCGTAGACTGTCGAGCAGGTCCCACGTCGGACACATGAACGACAGAACCTTCGGCGCCACAGACATCAATTCATCGCGGATTGCGCGCGGATCGATCTCCGGCAGTCCGAGGCCGCGCCGCAGGGGATTGTGATGCGCCAGCACGCGCGCGATCTTGTCGTCCAGCGTATCGGGTTCGGCCAGATCCATCACGCGGATCGAGCGTCGGCCCGCCTTGTCTTCATAGGCTGGGCCGATGCCGCGCATCGTCGTGCCGATCTTGGTGCCGCCCGTGCTGGCGCCCTCGCGATGCGCGTCAAGCTCGCGGTGCAGCGACAGGATCAAAGGCGCATTTTCCGCCACTTTCAGATTGTCCGGCGTGACGGCGACGCCCTGCGCCTCAATAGCGGCAATTTCCTTGACGAAGTGATGGGGATCGACCACCACGCCATTGCCGATGACCGAGAGCTTTCCCGGTCGCACGATGCCTGAGGGCAGCAGCGAAAGCTTGTAGACCTTGCCATCGATCACGAGCGTGTGGCCGGCGTTATGCCCGCCCTGAAAGCGCACGACGACATCGGCTTCAATCGACAGCCAGTCGACGATCTTGCCTTTTCCCTCATCGCCCCACTGGGCGCCGACGACAACGACATTGGCCATGATACGATTTAATGATCCTGTTGCAGCGGGCGCGCAAGCAAAACCCCGGCGCAATACCGGGGTCCCTTGGATTGTCGATTAGCCCAAAGGGCGCGAGGTGGCAAGTTTACCCTCTTGGCAGCGCCCGCATCGCCTCTACAATCTCCATGGTTTCGACGCTGACCCGCGTGATACGGCCTAAGAGATCGACGACCTTCTCCTTGTAGTCGGCAAAGCGATAGGCGTTGAACTTTTCGCGGATCGTCGGGTCTTTCGGCGTCTTCTCCTTATGCTGGTCGAGCACCCAGTCGAGCGCGCAGCGGTTGCCAAGCTTGTAGCCCCATGCCGCTTTCGGCACGCCCGAAAGTTGCGTCTGGCTGTCGAGAATGACGATGCCATTTTCATGGTCGGATTTCAGCGCGGGCTTGGGGTTCTGGCCGGCATCGCTCGCCTTCTTGTCGGGCGTGTCCGTGCGTTTCAGCTTCCATGGCTCGACGCTCTCGTAGCCAATATGCAGCGCCATCAGTTTCTCGCCCCAGTCCGCCCAACGCCAGAAGTCGGGATAAAACGGAATGCGTGGAAACTCGCGCTTGAGATTTTGCGCGTATTTCTCGCGGTAAACGGGATCGTGCAGGACGGCGTAAACATAGTGAAAGATGGCGTCCTTGGTGATGGTGCGCGGTGGCGCGGATGGCGTTGTAATAGGGCTCCAGCGCCCGCAGCGTGTTCTTTTTCAGCGCGCCGGTGAAGAACAGGTTCTCGAGCGTGTAGAGTTCCTTCGCCACGTTGTTCTGGCGATGGAAATCATCCTCGTCGAAAACTTTTGAAAAGATTTCCTCGGTCAAAATATGCTGGATCAACATTTCCCGCACATCGGCGGCCGTTACGCTCGAATTGATGGTTTCTTGCGCGTGGGTGAGAAATTTTTCCGCAGCGTTTTTGAAGGCGGGATTGATCGCCTGCGCTTGTTCAATCATGCCGCGCAAGGCCGTCAGAACTGCCGGCAAATCTGTCTGGAACTGCACAACGGCCTTCCGAAATTCCGCAATCTCTGGCCGCTCATATGCAAAGAAGAGATCGAGCAGGTTTTCCAGTCTGCCCGCGTCACCCGTTGCACAGCGCAGGACCTCGTGACCATTCTGGATCAGAACGGCGGTCGCACTATCCTCAAAAATGATATTGTCTCTCGGATAGCCCTTTTTAAATTTCTTCTCGATTTCCTCGTCTAGATCGTCGGCCTCATCTTTGGCCTCCCAATAGCCGAAGGGCAGGCGGACATCGAATAAAAGCGCGCCGTCGACGTAGATATTCGTTTGGGTGGACGTGACCATGTGGTGTTCGGGAACGAACACGAGATCGCGGGCCCGGCCCATCGTTTTCAGGAGGTCTTTGAATGCTTCCCGAACGACCGATTCGCGCGCCGACCCAGAGACCTTTTTCAGATCCGAGAGTTCATTCAGATATTTACCGATCGCCAATTGGCTCATTGACTGTGTTCCGGTCCGGCTCTTTCTGCCGAATCAGGCGATTCTAGCCGAGCCCTGTCGCCGCGCCACAATACATCGCTGTCAATATCAGAAATGTTCGGACGCCCGACATAGCTCATCGTGCGGCGCAATTCGTCTTTCAGGATCGCCAGCGCCTTGTCGGCGCCCGCCTGCCCGCCCGCGCCAATGCCATAAAGGGTTGCGCGACCCGTCAGCGCCATTTTCGCGCCCAGCGCAAGACATTTGACCAGATCGCTGCCGCGCCGCACGCCCGAATCGACAATCACGTCGGTCTTGTTCCCGACTGCGCGCACAATTCCCGGCAGCACATCGAGCGTGGACGGCGCGCTATCCATGTTCCGCCCGCCATGGTTCGAGACGACGACGCCATCGACGCCGCGCGCGACGCATTTTTCCGCATCGTCAGGCCGCATGATTCCCTTGATGATCAACTTTCCGGGCCAGACATCGCGCAAGCGGTCAATATCGTCAAAACTCACCTGATCGGCGCGCAGCGCCTTGGCGACGCTGGCTTTGCCGGTGATGCTTTCGCGATATTGCGGCGGGTAATTGGCGTGTTTGGGCATGCCCGTCGTCGCCATGTAGCGGCCCATGACTGTCGCCATCCATTCAGGGTGCGTCAGCATGTCCACAGCGCTTTTCATATTGAGCCTGTAGGGCGTGTTGAAGCCATTGCGCTTGTTGTGCTCGCGATTGGCGCCAAGCCCGATATCAACTGTCCAGATCAGCGCCTCGTAGCCGGCCGCCGCCGCGCGTTTGACGACCTCGTAGGACATCTGCTTGTCGCGCCACATATAAAGCTGGAACCACAAGCGCCCTCCGGCCTCCGCGGCGATCTTTTCCATCGATGTGTTGGAGCCGGTGGCGAGCGTGAACGGGATGCCTGCCTTGGCGGCGGCTTTGGCGAGTTCAAGCTCGCCCTCATACCACGCAAGACCTGCGATGCCGGTCGGCGCAATCGCCATCGGCAAGTTGATCTTCTTGCCAAAGATCTCGGTTGACGTGTCGATGGCGGAGACATCGACGAGCACCTGATTGAGCAGTTTGGTCTGTTCGAGAAAGGCGCGATTGTTGCGAAGCGCAATCAGATCTTCCGTGCCAAGGTCCATATACTGGAACACGCCTTTGGGCAGGCGTCGTCGCGCAGCCTCGCGCAGATCGGCGATATTGTAGCATTGATCGATCCGCGCCATTGTTGCCGGGCCTCCCGCCGGGTTTTGAATTCGCCGGGACGATAGGGGCAGGGCGGGCGCCTGTCCAGATTTTTGCCCGCAATTTGCGCTTACGTCTGCGTTTTGGCACAGTGACGACCCGATCCGGAGATTTTCATGCGGCCTCTTGTCTTGATCCTTCTGCTGGCGGCCTTCGCCGCACCGAATGTCCATGCGCAGACCTGGCCCGATCATCCCGTGCGCATCACGATTCCCTTCGCGCCGGGCGGAATCGCCGATATCACGTCGCGGATTCTGGCTGATCGCCTGTCCAGAAAGCTCGGCCAGAATTTCATTATCGACAATCAGCAGAGCCCTGGCGGCATTACCGCGGCGCGCGCGGCGCTGGCCGGCGGCGCGGATGGCTACACGCTGACGCTGTTCACCAATGGCACCGCCATCAGCGTCGGCATGTTCAACAATCTGCGTTACGACCCGCTGAAAGAGTTTCAACCGGTTTCGGGAATCGGCTATTTCGATTTTGCATTCGCGACTGCCGGCGATGGCCCCTATAAAACGCTCGCCGATGTTCTGAAAGCTGCAAAAGAAAAGCCCGGCGCGCTGAATATCGGCACTGTAGCGATTGGCAGCACGCAGAACCTGTCGGCGGAATTGTTCAAGGCGATGGCCCGCGTCGATATGCGCGTCGTGCCCTATCGCACGACGCCCGAATTGATTGTCGCGGCGATGCGTGGCGATGTGGCCGTGATTGTCGATTCTCCCGCCTCGATGAAAGGCAATCTTGACGATGGAAAATTGCGGGCGCTGGCGATCTCAGGCGCAGTCCATTCCGATTACCTGCCCGGCGCGCCTTCGGTCGCAGAGGCTGGGGTGCCGGGCTTTGACGTGCCATCCTGGAATGCGTTGTTTGCGCCGGCAGGCGTGTCTCCGAAAATTGTCGAGACCCTGAACACGGCGATCACAGACGTTCTGAATGCGCCCGACACGAAAAAGGCGATGTTCGATGTCGGCATCACAGCCTGGCCGACAACGCCCGCCGAAATTGGCGCCAAACTGAAAACCGAAATCGCGCGCTGGAGCGACGTGATTGCAAAAGCGGGCATTGAAAAGCAATAGGATGCGTTGCATGTTGAATTCCGCAGAATGCGGGATGAACGTGAGAAACGAAGCGGGAGGGGTCGATGGCAAAAGCGCTCATGGCGGCGCTGCTCGCTGGCGCAACATTGTCCGCGCCGCACATCGTTGGGGCGCAGGAGCGCGCGCCTGCCTCCGTTGAGCAATTTTACAAGGGCCGCACCGTCAATCTTTTCGTCGCCAACCAGGGCGGTGGGCGTTATGACCTCAACGCGCGTCTTGTCGCAAGGCATCTCGGTCGCTTCATCCCGGGAGATCCGAACGTCGTCGTGCAAAATCTCGCCGGCGGCGGCGGGCTGGTCATGGCCAACCGCATGTACAATACCGCAGACCGCGACGGCGCGACGCTGGCCGTGTTGCAGCCTGGCGCTGCGCAGACAGCCATTCAGGGCGTGCCCACAGCCAAATTCGATCCCACGAAGTTTAACTGGCTGGGCAGCGTCTCATCGTTTGGCGACGATGCGGATCTGCTGATCGTATCGCCACGCCACAAGGCGCAATCGGCTGCCGACTTGCGTGCCGGCGTATCGGCGACGCTCGGCTCTGGCACGCCGGGCTCGACCAACCTGACATTCGCGCTGATCGGGCGCGACGTGCTTGGCCTCGATCTCAGGATTGTGCGCGGCTATAACTCCGCGCCCTTTGTTCCTATGGAGGCGGGCGAAATCGACGGTCAGGTCGTGCTGATGAGTTCGATCAAATCGACGCATCCCGATCTCTGGCGGTCGCAAGCCTTTAAAGCGCTGGTGCAGTTCGGGCGATCCACGCGGCATCCCGAATTGCCCGATACGCCAACCGCGCGCGAACTCGTGACCGACCCGGAAAACATGCCGCTGCTTGAGTTCGCCGAGCTCGCATTCTTCATGTCGTTGCCCGTCATTGCGCCACCGGGCGTGCCGCCCGACAGGCTCGCGGCGTTGCAACAGGCGTTTGTCGCAATGACCGGGGACGCCGACTTCCGCCGCGAGGCCGAGGCGATGCATGTCGATCTCTCGCCGATATCCGGAGCACAGGTTCTGGCGCTGATTCGCAAGGCCGCTGCGACGCCGGGGAAGATCATTGCGCGTTACAACGAAATCGTACCGCCAGGAGAGTAGGTCCATGAAGATTGCATCGATGATCGTGTTGCCAATGGCGGCGCCCTATCTCTGCGCGATGGGCGAGCCCTATTCGACCAGGGACAGAATTGGCGGGCTGGCGGTGCTGCTGCGCACGGACGCGAGCGTGGCAGGTGAAAATCTGCTGATCGCGAACAATGGCAAGGGCCTGCGCGTGATGGCCGAAATGATCCGTTCGCTGGAGCCGCTGGTCATCGGAATGGACCCGTTGCAACCCGGCGCGTTTTTAAAGCAGGCCCGGGTCGAGGCGCGGCATCTGGGGCCGAGCGGCGTATCCCTGATGGGAGTCGGCGCCATTGAGGGAGCGTTGCTCGATCTGCGTGCGAAAATCGCGGGAATGCCGGTGCATCGCCTGCTCGGCGCCACCCATGAGAAACTGCCAGCCTATTACAGCGCGGCGCTGTGGCCGCATGTTGGCCTCGACGGCTTGCAGAAGGCCGCGACAAACATTGTCGCCAAGGGCTTTTGGGGGATGAAGCTGCGCGCCGGGGCGGGGACGCTCACAGATCAGGTCGATCGCGTCAAAGCGATCCGCGAGGCTGTGGGATATGATGTGAAGCTGCTGATCGACATCAACCAGCGCCTCGACGAACGCCGCGCCCTGCAACTCGGTCGCGCGATCGAGCCCTACGATATCTACTGGTTCGAGGAGCCCGTTGACGGGCGCGATCATGCCGGCGAGGCGCGCATCGCCGCCGCGCTCGATACGCAGGTCGCGGCTGGCGAAAGCGCTTTCAGTCTCGGCGAATTCAAGACCATGATCGAGATGCACAGCGCCGATGTGCTGATGCCCGACGTGCAGCGCGTTGGAGGACCCATGGAATTTCTGCGAATTGGCGAGCTTGCCGCCGCCTCCCATATCAAGGTTTCGGGCCATACTTTGCCTGAAATATCCCTGTCGTTGATGGCCAGCCAATCCAATGCCTGTTGCCTTGAGGTCATGCCGTGGTCGGCGCCCTTCTACGAGGGCGAAGTGAAGATTGAAGCTGGCTTCGCCCATGCTGGCGATCGCCCGGGCTGGAGTCAGGGCCTTGATGTCAAGGCCATGCGTAAATATGCGTTGGAAAACGCGGATATCTAGAATCGACAGGACAGGATCCCAATAAAATGAAAATCGCCGCGATCGAACCCATTTTGGTGTCCATTCCCTTTGAACATGGGGCGCCCCGTCCGCCGGCCACGCGCTCGCACGGCTATGATCATATCAACATCCTGTTTTTGCGCGTTGAGACCGATACGGGAATTACCGGCTGGGGGGAGGCATTCGCCATTTCCGGCGGCGCAGTGACCCACAAAGCCATCGCTGAAACGGTGGCGCGAGTCGCTATCGCGCGCGACTTCGTGACGGCGTCCGAGCTTTCCGATCAATTGAAGCGCGAAACCAATTCGGTTGCGCGCGGCGGCGGGCCTGTCGCCTTCGGACTTTCGGCGCTCGATATTGCGCTCTGGGATATCGAGGGCAAAGCGGCGGGACTGCCGATCTGGCGCATGCTCGGGGGGAGCGCCAAACACAGCGTCGACGCCTACGCCAGCCTGTTTCGCATCGGTATTCCGCAACATGTGGAAAATGTCTGCAGGGCGGCTGTGGCCCGAGGTTTTCGCAAAATCAAATTGCATGAACATTCGGTGGAAGCAGTCGCTGCCGCACGGCGGGGCGCCGGCGCCGGCGTTGACATCATGGTCGATGTGAATTGCTACTGGACCGACCCCGACGAGGTCGTGGCGTTTTGCGAGGCCACAGCGCCCTACGATATCGCCTGGCTCGAGGAGCCGCTTTATCCCTCAGACGATTACGCTGCGCATGGCGCGCTGCGCAAGCGCGTTCAGACGCCCATCTCGCATGGCGAGAATCTTGGCAATGTTGCGGACCTGAAAGCGCTGCTGGCGGCAGGCGGCGCTGATATCGCGCAGCCCAGTCCGGCCAAGTTATGCGGCATTACCGGCGTTTGGCGCAGCGCGCAACTGGCCTTGCAGGCGGGCGTTCGCTGCGTGCCGCATTCGCCCTTTCACGGGCCTGCGCTGATCGCTGCGGCGCATGTCGTTGCGGCGCTTCCCGGCAATGCGCCGCTGGAATTGCGCTATTGCGATCTGGAAGCCAATCCGCTGCATCCCTATGGCGTCTGGAGCAATGGCGCTTTCGCGCTGCCACAGGCGCCGGGCCTCGGGATTGAAGTCGATATGGAGATTGTTAAAAAATACCGGGTTCTGTGAAAGCGACTTCGCCTTTTGGCGGCGCGCTCAATCCCCAAATTCCGGTATTGGCCGCTGCTCGACAATCTTGATTCCATAACCCTCAATGCCGATCATGCGATGCAGCGAGTTGGTGAGCATAACCATTTCATGCACGCCGATATCCATCAATATTTGCGCCCCGATTCCATACTGACGCAATTCGTCCATCGGCTTGCTCATCGGCAGCCCTGCGCGCTCCTTCGCCATGCGGCTTAGCGTGGTGATGGTGGGCTCGCGGATCAGCACGATCACACCCCGCCCCGCTGCGGCAATCGCGCGCATCGAATTTTGCAGATCGCGGTCGCGCGAACGCGCCTCGCCCCGGAAAAACTCGCCCGGCGTCATATCGCCCAGACTGTCGGCGAACAGATTGTGCTGATGCACGCGCACAAGCGCGGGTTCGTCGTTCGGGAAATCGCCGAGGATGAGCGCAACATGCTCGGCATAGGCGACCTTGTTGGCGTAGATGCGGACCTTGAAAGGGCCGCCATAACGCGAATCGATTGTGGTTTCTCCGATGGCGTCGACCAACCGTTCGGTGCGTCGACGATAGGCGATGAGGTCGGCAATCGTGGCGATTTTCAAACCATGCTGTTTGGCGAAGACGACAAGATCGGGCAGGCGCGCCATACTGCCATCGTCGTTCATGATCTCGCAGATGACGCCAGAGGGGTCGAGCCCCGCCAGCCGCGCCACATCGACGGCCGCCTCCGTATGGCCGGCGCGCACCATCACGCCGCCATCCTGCGCCACCAGCGGAAACACATGGCCGGGCGAAACGAGATCGTCACGTGTGCGGTTGCCGCCAATCGCTACAGCGATGGTGTGGGCGCGGTCGGCGGCGGAAATACCGGTCGTCACACCCTCACGGGCCTCGATCGACACAGTAAAGGCGGTCTGATGCTGCGCCTGATTTTTGGAGGCCATGGGTTGGAGGCCCAGAAAATCCGCGCGCTCGCGCGTCAACGACAGGCAAATCAGCCCACGCCCGTGTTTGGCCATGAAATTGACGACGTCAGGCGTCGCCATCGTCGCCGGAATCACAAGATCGCCCTCGTTCTCACGGCCCTCGTCATCCACCAGGATGAACATGCGGCCCTGCCGGGCGTCCTCGATAATGTCTGCAATGGGCGACAAAAAACTGCTGGCTGATTCAGGCATTCCAACGCATTCCCGGGGGCCGCGACCTCGCGGCGGCGCCGCGCAGCAACGGACCGCGCGCGCCAGAGTGAACTTTTGCATTGTTCACGGGCGCTGGGTCAAGGGGTGGATTTTTGCCAGAGGCGCGGCGCCCCAAACCCCAAAACATCGGCCAGCCATCATTCAACGTCGAGCGGGGCGGTCCCGGTGGGGGAGCCATCGGCTCGAAGCGTAATCTTTTCGATCCGCGCTTCGGCGGTTTTAAGCTGGGCGTCGCAATGCTTTTTCAGCGCCTCGCCGCGTTCGAAAAGCTTGATCGAATCGTCAAGCCCGACCTGCCCTTTTTCGAGCTGGTCCACAATCGCTTCAAGCTCGGCCAGCGCAGCCTCGAACGGCAGGCTGGCGATGGCGGCAGGTTTTGTCGGCGTAGTCATGGTTGCGCGAACCCTTGCAGAGTGCGCCCCTTATATCAGCGAAGGCGCGCCCCTCAATCGGCCTTGATGCCGTTTTCCCGCACAACGGCGCCCCAGATGGCCTCCTGCTCGCGAAAAAATTTCAGAAAATCCTCCGGCCCCTGCGCCAGGATCGTCACCTGCTGGGCATCGGTCAGCACCTTTGCGACATTGGCGTCGGCCAGCGTGGCCTTGAGGTCTGCGCCATAACGATCGATCATCGTACGCGGCGTTTTGGCGGGCGCCCAGACGCCCCACCACGACAGCGCGACAAAATCCGGAAAGCCGGATTCTTTGGCCGTCGGCGTGTCTTTGAGGTTCGGCAGGCGCTCGGCGCCCGTCTGCAACAGAGGATGCAAGGCGCCCGCTGCGATCTGCGGCGACACCAGCGCCGCCGATCCGATCACCATGTCCGTCTGCCCGCCCACAGCCGAATTAATGGCCGGCCCGCCGCCATTATAGGGCACATGGGTGAGGGCGAAACCGCCCTTCTTTTCCATCAGCGTCATGCCAAGATGGCCAAGGCTGCCATTGCCGATCGAAGCGAAGGTCAGAACCTCCGGCTTGGCTTTGGCTGCGGCGATCACGTCGGCAAAACTTTTATAGGGTTTGGACGTGGCGCAGGCCACCACCATCGGTGTCACGCCGATCAGCATCACCGGATCAAGGTCCTTGTCGATATCGAATGGCAGCTTGTGCAGCGCGCCCAGCGCAGCGTGGGAATCGAACACATTCAGCCAGGTGAGCCCGTCCGGCGCAGCGCGCGCCGCAAACGCCGCCCCGATGGCGCTGTCGCCGCCGGGATGATTTTCCACAATCACATTCGCGCCAAGGCGCCGTTGCATGCCCTCGGCTGTCAGCCGGGCGATGACATCGGTTGAGCCGCCGGGCGCAAAAGGCACGATCACCTTGATCGTCTGGCCTTCGGGCCAGCCTGCAGCCTGCGAGGACGTGGAGAAAGGCAGCGCAAGCCCGGATGCAACAACAGCGCGACGAGTGATGACGGTCATGGGCGGTTCCTTCGGAATGGCGTTGTTGCACGAAGTGTGGGGGCTGGGAAGCGGGATGTAAATGGGGGAGGCGATTTCGACCGCAAGCGCGACGCCCTCATGGTAGACAGCTTTCTGGAAAGCAGACCGCGCAGCAATTTCGAGTCTTCTCAATAAGGTAGGATTCCCGGATTTCGCGAAATATCAGAGGCGTTCGTGAGTTTTAAGACGCTCGCAACTCAGCCGAGTGAGAATGACTTTTGAGAATATGATATCTTGATCAACGCTCGAAAACGATTGAGTTCTGAGAGCGTAAACATAGCTGTTCTGAGAGGCGTATTCACGCGGTCGCGGCTGGCGGCTTTACCCCCCAACACTGGACGCTGCCGGTTGGGCAGGCATTGTGGGACCGCAGTTTGCAATGCGCCAATCGGTCATCAACCCGAGCGCGGGCGCTCTTGCCTCACTCAATCGACGATCCCGCGTTTCGGGATTTCCCGACGAGAACATTTCTTCGCCCCGGGACATTTGCCTCATGACCATACGCCTGAGGCGTGATCACTTTACGGTCGTAGGAGCCAACGCAGCCCTTTGGACGGATATGAACATGACGATGACAATGTCAAAGCTAGGCATCGCGCGACTAGCTGTTTTGGTGTCAGTGATCGAAGCCGGGTCGCCGCCCTCTTTGGCGCAGACGAGTTACCCAACCCGGCAAGTTACCATTGTCGTGCCCGTGCCAGCGGGCCCGATCATCGACATTGTACCCCGCATCATTGCGCAAAAGCTTTCGGCCCGCTGGGGGCAGCCAGTCATTGTCGAAAACAGGCCCGGCGCTTCCTCGATGATCGGCGCGGAATATGTCAGCAAGGCCGCGCCCGACGGCTACACGCTGCTTTTCACTCCGCCGAACCCCCTGGTTCAGGCGCAGCATTTTTTCCCCAAGCTGGGTTACGATCCCGCCGCATTCACGCCCGTGACCCTTATGTTCCGGCTCCCATTGTTATGGGTTGCCAATCCAAAAATTTCCGCCTCAAATTTCTCGGAGTTATTAGCCTATGGACGGGCAAATCCTGGCAAACTGACATTCGGCTCCGCCGGGCAGGGCTCGGACCCGCACATAAAATTGATGGAGTTGATGAGCGTGACCGGCGCGAATTACGTGCACGTCCCCTATCAGGGCCTCGGACCGGCAGGGAATGATTTACTGGCGGGGCACATCGATTTTATGATCGACAGCGCCAGTAACGCGATACCGCGCGTACGCGATGGCAGGCTCAAAATATTGGCGGCCGCCACCAAAAAACGCGTCGCAGATTTGGCGGAAGTCCCCGCTGCGGAAGAAACTGTTCCCGGTCTGATGACCACCGATTGGTTCGCCTTGGTCGCGCCCCCCGGAACCCCACGCGAAATAGCCGAGAAAATCTCAATGGCGATCGCGGAGTCCATGCGCGAGCCTGACATTCTGGAGCGATTGAAATCGCAGTTTGTCATTCCTGTTGGCAGCTCTCCGGCAGATACCGACACTATGCTCAAGCAGGAAGCCACCCGCTTTGGAGAAATCATCAAAAAGCTCGATATCAAGGCGGAGTGAACGTCATGGACAACCCGCACGCCCTGATTATCGGGGGCTCCATGGCCGGATTGTTTGCGGCTCATTTGTTGCGAACTATTGGTTGGAGCGTCGATGTCTACGAACGTACCGCCGGCGATCTCGCGGGGCGGGGGGCGGGGCTCGGCACGAGCGAGGAACTTTTCGCGGTGATGCGGCAAATTGGCGTCGTTCTAGAGCCGACGCTGCGGGTCAAAGTCCACTCGCACATTTGCCTCGACCGATTTGGCGATATTGCTTGCGAAGTGCCGGTTTCGCACCTGTCGTCCGCTTGGGATCGGCTGTACCGCGCGCTCAAGCGGGCGCTGCCGCCGGATTGCTTCCACGCGGGCGTTGGCTTAGACACATTCGCGCAAGAAGAACATCGAGTCACCGCGTTTTTCTCAAATGGAGACAGCGCGCGAGGCGATCTTCTCATCGCTGCCGACGGAGTTCATTCCGTCGTGCGCCAACACGTCCTGCCGGAGATCGAACCGCGTTACGCCGGTTATGTTGCTTGGCGTGGCGTGCTTGTCGCAGCCGAATATCCGGCGAAGCTGAAAGAGCTACTGAGCCGGCATATGGTTTTCTGCTTTCCAGAGGGAGAGCAGGCCTTTTCCGTCCCCCTAGCGCCGGCGGACTCCGCGAGTTCAGTCAGGGTCCAATTTGTCTGGTTCCGCCCGGTTGATTACGTGAACGAACTGCCAGAATTGTGCACCGATGCCAACGGGATCAAACATGGTGTGGCGATCCCGCCGCCGCTGATCCGGCGGGCAGTCATCGAGCGTCTTAAAGCAGATGCGAAGGCGAGGTTGGCTCCCCAAATCGCTGAGCTCGTTATGCGCGCGAAGCAGCCCATTCTTCAAGCGATCTACGATCTGGAATCGCCCCGCATGACCTATGGCCGCGTGGCCTTCATGGGCGATGCCGCCTTTGTCGCAAGGCCCCATGTCGGAGCCGGCGTGACCAAGGCGGCGCTCGACGCAGAAGCGCTGACAAAAGCGTTGTCAGACTCCGGTAACGACATCGACGTGGCCCTGGCATCCTATGACCGGCTCAGGACGGCGGCTGGCAAGCAGATGGTCGAACGCGCCCGATATCTTGGCTCGTCAATAGGACCGTTGCTACCGAATAGCGAGGAAACCCGAAAACTCCGCGCCTGGCGAACGCCTGAAATCATGATGCGGGAAATCGGGACCACCGCTGTCGTTGATGGCGAGCGGATTGATCTGTCTTGAAATCAGCTGGGGCTATATGCGCCATTGAAATGCATCTCGCACAGGCCTGCCCCGCTCTCGACCGCCATTGATTCGTGCCATAACATGGCTCGTTCATTTGAAACGGGCACCGATGTCTCGATCTTCACAACAAATTCGCTTTTGCACGAGCCGCGATGGCACGCGCATCGCTTACGCGACGTGCGGCAATGGCCCCCCGCTGCTATTTGGGCAACATTGGGTCCACCATCTCGATCATGACTGGACCAGTCCTATGTGGCGTTCGTGGCTCGAACTGCTCACGAAACATCACACAGTGATCCAGTTCGACTGGCGCGGTTGCGGCTTGTCGGATCGTGAAGGAGTTGATTTCGCGGCTGAAAGATACGTGGAGGATTTCGAAGCGGTTGTCGAGGCGGCGAAACTCGATCGATTTCCGATAGTTGGTATATCGAACGGTGGGATATTCGGCGTGGTCTACGCCGCGCGCCATCCCGATCGTGTCACGCGGATGTTTCTCAACGGCATACAAGCTCGGGGACGTTTGGGCGCAAGCCCGACATCGGAAGAGGTCGACGCCCTGGAAGCGCGATTGAAGATCATAGAGCTTGGATGGTCCGCAAAAAATCCACCGCATGAGCAGTTTGTCATCGGCCACCATTTGATCGTCGCGACGCCCGATCAGCGAAGAGCCCATCAAGAAATTCTCCGACAATCCTCTACCGCCGACACCGCCAGGAAGTTGTTGCCAACTTTCGCTCGCGCCGATCTGCGCGATACATTGCCCCAAATACGATGCCCGACTGTCGTCCTTCATTCCCGCTTCGATCCGTTGTTGCCGTTCGACGATGCGCGAGATGCGGCTGCGCTAATTCCCAATGCTCGATTTGTATCGCTGGAAAGCAGCAATCATTTGCTCCTTGATAACGAGCCCGCATGGCCAATGATGACCGTCTTGCTCGACGAATTTCTTCGGCCTTCAGTGTCAGAGGAAAGCACCGCGTCGAACGTGCTCTTTCACGATCTGACGCCAAGAGAACATCAGGTTCTGGAACTGGTCGCTAGGGGTTTCGATAACGAGTTGATTGCCAATAGGCTTAGAATCTCTGAAAAGACCGTCAGAAATCAAATATCTATCATTTTTGGCAAGTCCGGATTGAACAGTCGCGCTGAGACAATTGTGCGCGCACGCGAGGTTGGCTTCGGCCAATCGAACACACAGGCTTAATGGGACTGTGGGCATTTTGGAATTTCACTGGCGAGTCAGGAGCAGCCAGAAAGAATTCTGCCCACCCCCGTGGTCAATTTTCCAAAAAGGGGACAGGCGCAAAATTCGGGACTTCTCAATAAGGTCGGTTTTTCAGAAGTCCAGGCGCGACGCACCCAAGACGCTGAAAATGCATCAAGATGCTTCTCACAACTCATTCTCGAAGAGGGCTTCCCAAAACCGCCCGGCGACATTGAGTTTCGAAACTCGATCCGACCGGCCTCGCGTGAAGAATCCTCTCACCCAAATTTCTGTTGCATCGCCTTCTGCACGGCCGGGCGCGCGGCGACGCGCTCCAGCCATTTCACAACATTTGGATAATCAGACAATTTCACCCGCTCATGCTTGACGCCATTGACGCGCGTAAAGGGGATGATGTCGGCGATGGAATAGTTCTCGCAGAACCATTCGCGCCCTTTGAGATGCCGGTTCATGGCGTCAAGCTGCTGGTGCGAGCCTTTTTCGAACACGGGCGAATCCACCCGGCCCAGCTGCGCCATGGTAAACAGCACATTGGTGGCGTGGAACATCGACCATTTCAGCACATTGGGATGATCGGCGGGCGAGCCGAGAAATTTTCCTGTCTTTTCGCCAAGATAAAAGCAGATGGCGACCGATTCGAAGATTGTTTGCCGCCTGCCGCCCGCGCCGTCGGGATCGACCAGCGCCGGGATTTTGCGATAGGGGTTGATCGCCTCATATTCGGGCGTCTTCTGTTCGCCATTGTGAATGTCGATGGGGTGGAGATGGAAGGGCAGGCCCGCCTCCTCGGCCATGATCAGGGCGCGGCGGCCATTGGTCGTGCCCCAGGCGTAAAGCTCAAGCATTCCTGTCTCCCTTTGCCGGTCCGGCCCGCGCCGGACTTCTTCCCGCGCTCCATACACGATTGCGCGATGACGCGACAGGTCCGAACCGCTTGGCGCGTGCGGCGCAAATATGCCACAAAGCGCCATGGCCAACGATGCACCCAAGCCCCTTTCGACCGACGCTCGCGCCCGCATGGAGGCGCTGAACGCGCAGGCAAGACACCTCTCGATCTGGTTGCGCACGCAGGCCAACGCGCCCGCGCAGCAGCCCTGGTTTCGAGACACGAGCGTCTCGCCAGCCGGCAGGCTTGCCGATGGGCGTGTCGGCGCCGGCCAGATGAAAGCCTTGCCGCATTTATGGAAATGGGCGGACATTTCGCCCTATCTCGATCAGATCGCGCGCATTGCCAAAGAAGCCGAGATTCCGCCGGTGGAATTTGCCGATCGCCAGCAATTCCTGCTGACCAACCCCGGCCTTGGCGGGCGCCTGCAAGTCTCAGCCAGCATTCGCTGCGCGCTGTCGATCTATAATCCGGGCGATCTGGCCCGCGCGCATCTGCATTCGCCCAACGCCAGCCGCACCATTATGTCGCAAAACGGCGGCTACACGACGGTTGAGGGCGAGCGGTGCGCAGCAAGCCGGGGCGATCTGATCCTGACGCCGAACGGAACCTGGCATGACCATGGCAACGATGGCGCAACGCCGGTGATCTGGATCGATACGCTGGATTGGCCGCTGATGGAGTTTCTCGACATCATCTGGCTCGACGAAGACATGCCCGGCGATATCGGGGCCGACAATCTGCGGATGCAAAAGCGCAGCGCGCCCGACGGCTATTCCCGAATGCTCTATGGCAAGGGCGGCCTGAAACCGGCCTTCGCCACGCGCGCGCGCGGCATCGGCCAGGATGTCAGCCCGTGTTTCCATTATCGCGGCGCAGATACGCGCGAGGCCCTGTGCGCCTTGCGGGGCGAGGCGGGCGACCCCTGCGAGGGCATTGCTCTGGACTTTGTCAATCCTGAGCACGGCGGCCCGGTGTTTCCGACGCTCGCCTACGGCGCCCAGCTTTTGCGTGGCGGCGAGGAAACAGCGTTCAAGCGCGAGACGTCGAGCACGGTCTATGTCGTCATCTCCGGACGCGGCGAGACCGAAATCGCCGGCAAGACCTATCCCTGGGAGGAAAACGACATTTTCGTCGTACCCAATTTTCTTTGGCGCAGGCATGTCGCCAGGGGACCGGGCGATGCCATCCTCTATACGATGAGCGACCGACCATTGCTGGAAAAAATCGGGCAGTACCGCGCGCAGGAGAAGCGTGGAAGCAAAACAGTCAATTCGCCGAAAGGCTTTTGACGCATCCGGGGCTCCATTGGCCCGGATATGTCGGATGCGCCGTCGGCGGCCTCGGGGCGCGGTTTCGGAATTTTCCCGCCTGACGGTTTTCCCTTGCCGATCTGTCCTAAAACCGCCATGTTCCCCCGCGAATCCGCATTGGCGGCGCGTTTTGACGCGAGTCCGCTCTGGCTCTGTTCTACGGAATGACATTCGTGCCGCACTTTTCAGTTGCCTGCCCCGGTCGCTCTCCATCGACCCTCAAATGCGCCGTAAAGACGACATTCAAGTGGTCATCGGCTCTTGTGTTGACCGCTGCGCTCGCGACCCCAGCTTTGTCGCGGCAGAATATCAGCGTATCTAACCCGTTTGAGGTCGGCGGCAGCCCTTCGGGCAATTATCTGGCCGCGCTCGTTGCAGGCGCAGAGACTGATACGCTGGCGGCTTCGACCTATTTCCGTGAGGCCCTGCGATACGATCCCCGCAACCGCCAATTGCTGGAACGTTCCTTTGCAGCGGCGCTGGCCAATGGCGACATGCCGGAATCCTTCATACTGGCGCAGCGTTTGCTGAAAGCCAACCCCGGCCATGGTTTGGCGCATCTTGCTCTGGCGGTGAAGGCGATCAAGGCCAAGCAATGGGGCAATGCGCGGCAGGAACTGGCCAAAAGCGGAAGCGGCGCGCGGGATATTACAGTCATCATGCTGAACGCCTGGACATGGGCGGGCGCTGGCAATACGGCCAAGGCGCTTGAAACGCTCGATCAGCTGAAAGAGCCGCAATTCCAGGCTTTCCGCGATTATCACGCGGGCCTGATCGCGGACGCGGGCGGCAATGCCGCCGAGGCGGCCAAACGATTCAAATCCGCTTATGACGGCGAGCGGAACAGCCTGAGCGTTGTGGACGCCTATGCGCGGTTCAAGGCTCGGCACGGGGAGCAGGACGAAGCGCGCAACGCTTATCAGGCTTTCGACGCCCTGCTGCCGCGCCACCCGATCGTTGAGGCTGCGCTGAAAGATCTTGCCGCCGGCAAACAGCTTGAGCCGACCCTTTCCGGCCTCGTTGCTGGCGCCGGCGAAGTCTTTTACGGATTGGGCGCCTCGGGCGGCCAGCAGGCCGACCCGGTCGCCAGCGTGATCTATCTTCGCATGGCGCTTTATCTCGCACCGGAGAACGGCCAGGCGCTCGCGCTGCTCGGCGATGAATACCAGCGGCTGAAACAATATGAGCGAGCGATTGACGTCTACAGTTCCATGCCGGATCGCTCGCCGCTGCGCGCCAATGCGGAGACCCAGTCAGCCTTGATTCTTGCGGCCATGGATCGCAAGGACGAAGCGCTCAAACACTTGAAAGCGATAACCGCCGAGCGGCCAGGCGATATCGATGCCACGGCCTCGCTGGGCAACCTGTATCGCGACCGTAAACAGTGGCCCGAGGCCATAGCCGCCTACAACGCGGCGCTCCATCTGATTGGCGCGCCAAAGGCGAGTGACTGGACGTTGATTTATTCACGCGGAATCGCATACGAGCGCAACAAGAACTGGCCAGCGGCCGAGGCTGATTTCAAGAAGGCGCTGGAACTGAAGCCTGATCAGCCACAGGTGCTCAATTATCTCGGTTATTCGTGGGTCGATCAGGGGCTCAATCTTGACGAAGCCTTCCGCATGCTGCGCAAGGCGGTCGATCTCACGCGAAACGAAGACGGGTACATTATCGACAGCCTCGGCTGGGCTTATTACAAGCTCGGGCGCTATGACGATGCGCGCCGGGAGCTTGAGAGCGCGATCGATCTGAAGCCCGGCGATCCCGTGATCAACGATCATCTTGGCGACATCTATTGGCGCGTCGGTCGCAAGCTGGAAGCCGCGTTCCAGTGGAACCATGCGCGCGACATGAAGCCGGAACCTGAAGATCTCGACCATATTTTGAACAAGATATCGAATGGTCTGGTTGACACAACAAAGCCGGACGCCATGGCCCCGACAGCGCCGGAATCCACCCCGACCAAAGACGGCGGGTAGTCCGTTCGGGAGGTCGGGATGCACCAACCCAGGCTTCACCGGGTTGATGACCTTGCCCGGAAGCACGCATTCATGCGCGGGAATCCGCTCGGCCTGCTGGTGACGTCGGGCGCAGGCGGACTGATGGCAAACCCTCTGCCATTTCATCTTGACGCGGACGCCGGGGAAAAAGGCGCGCTTCGCGCTCATGTTGCGCGCGCCAATCGGCAATGGCGCGAGGCCGGGGGCGAGGCGCTTGTCGTGTTCCAGGACCCTGGCGTTTATGTGACGCCTTCCTTTTACGCCACCAAGTCGCTCACGCATGAAGTTGTTCCGACCTGGAACTATGTCTGTGTGCAGGCGCGCGGGATTTTGCGCGTGATCGAGGATCGCGTCTGGTTGCGCCGCCAGCTCGATGCGCTGACGGCTGCCGGAGAATCGACACGCGCTGTCCCATGGGCCCCTGCCGACGCGCCTCGGGATTTTCTTGAGCGCATGATGGACGCTATTGTCGGTCTCGAAATCACCGTGACATCGATCGAGGGTAAATGGAAAGTCAGCCAGAACCGGAATGAGATCGACCGGAATGGCGTCATTGCCGGGCTCCGGGCGCAAGGCGATGGAGCCGCCCTGAGAATGGCCGATCTCGTCGAACAGGAAACGAACTGCGGGAAAGCGCATGATGTTGATTGAGCGCGCGCACGCCAAAGTCAACCTGACCCTTCGCGTCAACTGCCGCCGCGCGGACGGCTATCACGATCTCGAGAGCCTGGTTGCTTTCGCCAGCGCAGCCGACCTTTTGACGCTGACGCCGGGCCCGGCTCTGTCGCTGAGGGTCGAAGGACCCACCGCTGCAGCAGCAGGCGATGGAGACGGCAATCTCGTTCTGAAGGCAGCGCGCGAACTTGCCGCAGGCATTCCGCATCTCGCAAGTGGCGCGTTCCATCTCGAAAAGCGCCTTCCCGTCGCAGCGGGCCTTGGCGGCGGATCCAGCGATGCTGCGGCGGCCTTGCGCTTGCTGGCGCGCGCCAACGGGCTTGCCCTTGACGATGCGCGCGTGCTGGACGCCGCCCGGCGCATTGGTTCGGACGTGCCGGTGTGCCTTGAATCGCGGGCGCGGGCGATGCGCGGCGCCGGCGAACTATTGGGGCCGCAGTTGAATCTGCCGCCGCTGTTCGCGGTTCTGGTGAACCCCGGCGTTGGCGTCTCGACGCCACAGGTTTTTGCTCGCCTCGGCTTGCAGCCGGGCGAAGTCCATGGCTTTGGAAAACCTCCAGCCTTTGCCGACGGCATGCCATTCGACGCGATGATTGCGGCTCTGCGCAAAGGCCGCAACGATCTTGAAGACGCCGCCATTTTTGACGCGCCGGCGATTTCGCATGTGCTGGCTGTGATTGCCGCTGCGCCAGGTTGCCGTCTCGCGCGCATGTCGGGTTCTGGCGCCACCTGTTTCGGATTATTCGCGACGCGCTCGGGCGCGATCCGCGCCGCGCGCGTGATCCGCAGGGACAACAGGAACTGGTGGGCGACCGCTGTTCTTTTGCGATAACGACGTTGTTGCGCACAAACCAGCCTGGGAACAAGGCAATAAAACATTTTATCGTGGAGGCGACCTACGCCGCGCCAATCGAGACAATCCGCGAGAACTCGCGAGCTATACCATCACTGAATTTGATCCCGTCAAGCGTCAGCCCTGGACCGGGGACTGGTTTGGCGCTGCGCCGGACGGGAAATAGATTTTGCCATCGACGGGGCCTTTACGACGTGAAAAGATGAAGGCCTTGCGAAAACGCGGGCAAAGCCGATGACAATCCCAGTTTACGATCGAGCAGCCGAAGACCTCGGCAATATAGTCAATCTTGGCCACGTCAATTATCGCGTTCCAGATCAAAGGCTCGCAACTTTGTTTTACGTCGCGGGTCTTGGTCTGACGCGCGACCCCGCGATGATGACAAGCGTCGATAATATGTGGGTGAATGTAGGGGTCAGCCAGTTTCACCTGCCAACCGGTCCGGCGGTTGTCGCGCCGGGAATTTTGACAGGCCTTGTCATTGCAGACCTTGAGGGACTCTCCGCGCGCCTGTCGCGTGTGCGCGCCCAGCTCGCCGGCACGCGCTTTGAATTCCATGCCGGGAACGATGGCGTGGAAGTCATCTGTCCCTGGGGCAATCGCATCGCCTGCCACGCGCCGGATAACACGCGGTTCGGTCCGACAACGCTTGGCATGGCCTATGTCTCGTTTGAAATTCCGCGCGGGGCGGCGCAGGGGATCGCGCGCTTCTACCGCGATCTGATGGGCGCACTTGTGTCCGTTGAGCCGGGTGAGGACGGCGCGCGCGTGCAGGTTGTCTGCGGCAATCGTCAATATCTGATCTTTCAGGAAAAGGCGGCTCCTGCCGCCGCCTGTCCGGATCATCACATCCAGATCTATCTCGCGAATTTTTCCGGACCTTACCGCGCGTTGCAAAAGCTTGGCGCGGAGATCGAGGAGTCCGGTCCCTGGCAATACCGGTTCAAAACCATTTTCGATCCGGTGGATGGCCGCGCGTTGTTCACGCTCGATCATGAAATGCGCGCCATGACGCATCCCATGTACAATCGCCCGCTCATCAATCGAAATCCCGGGCAGTCCGCGCGGGATTATCGCGCTGGCGCTGATTTTTTCAGCTGAAACGGGGTCTGATTACAGAAATGGATAGTGCGAGCGCATCTGCTTTGCGCGCGTCCTGCGCCAACCCGTGAAAGCGAAGGCGAGAAGCACAAGCGCCGTCAGGATCAATCCCGATAGAAGGCTCAGTGTGGCGAAAAAATCGCCTGCAACAATTGTCCCTGCCAATTCATAGAGCGGCAGGATGGGAACCTGAAACAAGGCGTAGCAGAGGAAGTCGGCGACAGCCGCCAGCAGGACTGCGAAAATAAAACAGCGGCCAAAACCCTGCCAGGATTGGGCAAGCGCTCGCCCTGACGCAACGGCGGCGGGCGCGCCAAGCAGCAAGGTCACCGCAAACCAGACAAGCAGATCGTGCGTGGTCGCGGGAAGGGCGGACATCACTGTCCCCCTTCAAGATAGGCGGCGCGGATTTCCGGACGCTCAAGCAATTCGCGTCCCGCGCCCTGCATAGCGACAGCGCCATTGACGAGCACATAGGCGCGATGGGCCAGACGCAGCGCGTGATGCGCATTTTGTTCAACCAGAAACACCGTCAGGCCCTGCGTTTTGTTGAGATCGGCAATGACATCGAAGATCAATTTGACGATGAGCGGCGCGAGACCCAGCGAGGGTTCGTCCAGCATCAGAAGCCGGGGCCGGCTCATCAGCGCCCGCGCGATCGCGAGCATCTGCTGTTCGCCGCCAGACAGGGTGCCGCCGCGTTGTTGCGCGCGTTCTTTCAGGCGCGGAAAGATCGCGAACATACGCTCGACATCCTCGACAAAATGCCCAGAGCCGCAAACGGCGGCGCCCATTTGCAGATTTTCAAGCACGCTCATCCGCGCAAAAATGCGCCGGCCCTCTGGCGATTGGGCGATGCCAAGCCGGGCGATTTCATGGGTTGGCGTTTTTGTGATGTCGCGCCCGGCAAACGTAATCGACCCCCGGCGCGCTCTGGGATCGCCGGAGATTGTCATCATGAGCGTCGATTTGCCCGCGCCATTGGCGCCGATCAGAGCAACAATCTCGCCCTCGTTCACATCGATATCGACGCCGCGCAGCGCGATGATATTGCCATAACAGGTTTCAACGCCGCGAAGCGCGAGAAGCGTCGCGCTCATTGCCCGCCCCCCACGCTTGCTTTGGTTTCCCCGGCATCGGCGACGCCAAGATAGGCGGCTATGACTGCGGGGTCCTCGCGCACCTGAACCGGCGCTCCATCTGCAATCCTGCGCCCGTAGTCCAATACGACAACGTGATCGGAAATCTTCATTACCACGCTCATGTCATGTTCGATGAGCAGGATCGATACCCGATCTTTATCGCGGATCGATAGCAGAAGATCGTTCAGCTCGCCGGATTCGCGCGGGTTGAGCCCCGCGGCTGGTTCATCCAGACAGAGCAGCACGGGGTCAGCGCACATCGCGCGCGCGATTTCGAGTCGGCGTTGATCGCCATAGGGCAGAGCGCCGGCAGCGTCGTCAGCCCGGTCCAGAAGCCCGATGCGTTCGAGCCAGTTTGCGGCCTTGTCGAGCGCCAATTTCTCCGCCTGCGAATAGGAGGGAAGGCCAATCAATCCGCCGACTGTCATCAGCGAGGCGCGCATGAGTTCGTTATGTTGCGCGACGATCAGATTTTCGAGAACGGTCATGCCCTGGAACAGTCGGATGTTCTGGAACGTCCGGCCGACGCGCGCGGAACGTGCGATTTCATGGCCCGGCATACGTTCAAGCAAATAGAGATCGCAGGTTTGCGAGACCGCGCTTCGGCGGCCTGAACGCGTCAAGGCTTCAACGCCCGTCGCTTCGATCTTGCCGCTGCGCGCAAGCGCAATGCGCCCGATGGTCGGCTTGTAAAATCCGGTAATGCAATTGAACACCGTCGTTTTGCCCGCTCCGTTCGGGCCGATCAGCGCTGTAATATCGCCCCGCCCGGCGACGAAGGAAAAGTCATCGACCGCCACAAGACCGCCAAAACGCATCGAAAGATGATCGACCGCGAGCAATGGTTCAGAAAGCCAGCGCGTCAACCGCGACCCTCCCCGACATGTTCTCCAGAAATTGCCGCACGCGATCTAAGGTAGATCGAAGGCGCCCGTGAGGAGACGACGCCGCGTGGTTTCCAGATCATCATCACCACCATGGCGAGGCCAAACACGAGCATCCGGTATTGCGCAGGATCGAAGGATTCGCCGAAAACCTGCTTCAGAATGTCGAGCTCGCGCAGGATTTCCATACCTCCGATCAACGCGACTGCAGCTGCGGCGACGCCAAGTTGTGAGCCCATCCCACCGAGCACAACGATGGCGAGGATGGTCGCGCTCTCGCCAAATGTGAAGCTTTCCGGACTGACGAAATTTTGTCGTACGGCAAAGAAAGCCCCTGCGAATCCGGCAAACATGGCGCCTAAAGCAAAAGCCGTGAGTTTGGTGCTGACAGTGTCGACGCCCAGCGAACGGCAGGCGATTTCATCTTCGCGCAGGGCTTCCCAAGCTCGGCCAATTGGCAACCGGCGCAGCCGCAGGGTTGCCGCGTTGGTCAATAACGCCAGACACAGAATGAGGTAGAAGAGAAAGATCGTGCGGTGGATCGGCGAGAATTCAAGCCCGAATCGCGCGGCAAAACCTGTTTCGTCGTCATCGATAAACGGAATGCCGAAAAAGGTGATGCGCGGAATCGATGAAATTCCTGCATAGCCGTTGGTGAGATCGGTCCAGTTGATCAAAACAACCCGGATGATCTCCCCAAAGCCCAATGTGACGATGGCAAGATAATCGCCGCGCAGTCGCAGCACCGGAATCCCGAGCAACACGCCCCAGAATGCCGCAAAGAGACCTGCAAGCGGCAGGCAAATCCAGAACGACAGGCCAAAGACTGTCGATAACAGCGCATAGGTATAGGCGCCCACAGCATAGAACGCGACATAGCCAAGATCGAGCAATCCGGCGAGGCCGACAACAATATTCAGGCCCCAGCCGAGCATGACATAGATCAGGATCTGGACGCCGTAATTGTTGATCCATTTGAGCGAACCCTGCGGACCTAACAGCCACAGCGCCAGCAGAGGAAACGCAAAAAGGGCAAACACGCCCGCAAATTCCATGTGACGCGATCGGGCGCCCAGAAACGCGCGCGCGCCCTGCTGTTTGCGGGCGAGCGCAGACGTTGCAGCGAACGGCGCTGTCAACCAGAGGCCGACCATCGCCGCCAGAGCGACCGCCAATGCGACGAGCTCCGGCGCCGGAAAATCAGCGTCCATTCCCCAGGCGTCGATGACCAAATAGATCGCTGCAAACGCGGCGCAGACAAACACTATCCAGCGCGCAGCAACCCCCGCTCCCGGAACGCGCGCTGCAAGGCGTCCGAAAAAGACCAGCATGGCCGCGCCAAACATCAGCGGCCAGCGCTGTTCAAGTTCGAGCTTGTTGTCGAGATTTTCGACAGTCCGCAGCGCAAGAATGGGAAATGAAAGCCCCGCAGTGACAAGAGCGGCGGCGCCAGCATCGCGTAACGCCTCCCATAGTCCGCCGCCGGTTTCCTGCCTCAAATCCATGCCTAGACTTTCTCGACCTCGGGGCGACCCAACAGGCCGGACGGCATGAAGATCAGCGTGACAATCAGAATGGCGTAGGGCGCGACATCCTTATAATCGCTGGAGAAATATGCAGAGAAAAAGACTTCGACGAGACCGATGATGAGCCCGCCGATCACCGCGCCCTGAAGCGAACCGATGCCGCCAAACACAGCCGCCGTGAAAGCCTTCAATCCCGGCGCAGCGCCGTCGGCGAAATTCACCACGCCATAATAAACCATATAGAGCGTGCCCGCGACGGCGGCGAGCATCGCGCCGATCACGAAGGTCATGGATATTGTGCGGTTGACGTCAACGCCAAGCAGCGCAGCCATTTTGCGATCTTGCTCGCAGGCGCGTTGCGCACGCCCCAGCGAGGTCTTCTGAACAAGAAACCAGAACCCCGCAAGCAGAAGCGCCGTCACCGAAACAATCATGATCTGCTTGTAGGAGAGCGTCACATCATAGCCGCCGACCTCGACTTTGATAAGGTCGGTGAAGAGCGGCGGCGTCGGCTTGTTGCGAGGACCCTGCACAACCTGCACAAAATTCGACAGGAAGATCGACATGCCAATGGCTGAAATCAGTGGCGCAAGACGGAACGAACCGCGCAGGGGCCGGTACGCAACGCGTTCAATCGCCCAGTTCCAAAGGCCGGTAAAGACCATTGCGCCGAGCAGCACAAGAATGAAGGCGAGCGGCAACGACAGCACGCCGAACATCTGCGTCAACGCCAGATAGAAAATCAGGGCGATGAAAGCAGACAACATGAACACATCGCCATGCGCGAAATTGACCATTCCGATGATTCCGAAAACCATCGTGTAGCCGATGGCGATCAGCCCGTAGATCGAGCCGAGCGTAACGCCATTGATCAACTGTTGCAGGAAATTGCCCATAAGGGCGAGACTCCGGAATGAGGGCTTTTAATTCAAAACTCAAGAACCGGATTCTATAGCAGAACAAGGCCGGGCGTCGACTGCCAGCCGCGCCCGGAATGCCTCTATTTCTTCCACAATGCCGATGTGGCGATCCGCGCGCCTTCCGCCAGCGCTTCAAACTTCGCCCATACGACTTCGGGTTCAATTTCCGGCGGTTGGCCGGGCGCCAGCGTCGAGGCAAATCCACAGTCTGTGGAGGCGATCACATTCTCGCGTCCGACGATCTCCGCCACCTTGACGATGCGCTCGGCGACGAGATCGGGATGTTCGACGATCACGGAGGCATGGGTGATGCAACCTGGCATCAGGATGCGGCCTTCCGGCAATTTGACGTTTTGCCACACCCGCCATTCATGTTCGTGGCGAGGATTGGCCATTTCAAACGAATAATATCCCGCCTTGATGGTCACGATCAGATCGGCCAGATGCTTCATCTCCATGTCGCTGACGCGCGGCCCCATGTTGATGCCATAGCAGGTGTGATGTCGAACCCGGCTTTCCGGGATGTTGCGCAACGCATGATTCAGCGCCTCGATCCGGCGCCTGGCCCAGGCGCGAGACTCTTCAATAGAATCAGCGGGGGTGAGCATATAGTGCATGGCGAGACGGGGATCGTCGATCTGCACACAGAATCCGGCGGCGACGATGGCCTCATATTCCTCGCGCATCGCTTCGGCGACAGCAAATACATGCTCTTCATCGGTTTTGTAATAGCGGTTTTCCATCAATCCGGCGCAACTTGAAGGCGACACGGACGGCATGAAAACGTCCACGGGATCGCGCCCCTGGAGGGCAGCCTTGAGATTGGCGATATCCTCGGCGACCTGGGTATGGCCGGTGTACTTGATCGGGCCTGCGCACGCAAAGCGCGCCTGCGCAGACCCCGAATGCGCGCCACCCCTGTAGAAGTTCGGGAAGGCCGCGTTCTCGCGCGTCCGCCGCTCGCCTGCTTTGGGCGCGATCGCTCCAAGGCCCTGCAATCTTTCGGTCGCATAAATCTGAAAACTGGTCTTGGATTGTTCGCCATCGCTGACGATGTCGACGCCAACCTTCATCTGCTGACCGACAGTCTCCGCCACGGCTTCGCGAATGCGTTGCGCCAGCAGGCCCGTATCGAACTCCTGTTTGGTCATGCGTTTGAAGAGCAGGCCGGACAGTTCATCCGGGCGTGGCAGGCTGCCGGTATGCGTTGTCAAAATTCGCTTCTGGCGCTCGTCAAGCCGCAACATTGATTTCTCCCGGTTGGTGCCAAGTCGCCGTGTTCGCGCGGCGCATCAAAAAAGTCAAAGATAGGGCCATTGGAAGGACTTTGATCGACTGGACATGGTGCGGGCGGCCGGAATCGAACCGGCACAGGCCTTTCGGCCCTACGGATTTTCTTACCACTACGGCTTTCGCCGCCCCGCCTGCGCGGGTTTGTGGTCTGGACTATCCCTTCGCCCTGGCCGATACGCCCGAAGGCGCAGGCTACAGGCGCTGCCCGTCTAGTCTCTACACCTTCCCGCCGCAGATCCGCGGCAGGCTTGGCTCGGGATTGCCACTCGCGAGGTTTCCCCGACTTTGAGCAGTTCTACTTCCCCGGTTTCCCGGGGAGCACTCAAATTGGTTTCAAGTCCGTTGCGTCTACCAGTTTCGCCACGCCCGCAAATCCGCCGGTCTTATAGGCTGGACCTTGCCGGGAACCAAGAGCTTTCCGCAGCTAGAGCAATTGGGCGACGCTTGTGTATATTTGCTCAATTTATTCCCGGATTGAAATAATTTAGACGAAAATAAAAATTTATATTGCACGTTTACGGTAATTAAACGTGGTCGCACTATGACGTCGTCATGGCACAGGCAAAAGCGGCATCTTTCGGCAAACGCGGAGCAGTCACCCGCAACGCAACCCCAACGCTCGTGCAACGTCCGACGCGGGAAACGGCGCTGACCATGACCGAATCCGGTCTGCCGCTGGAAGAAATCGCCAAAAAGCTGCTCGCAACAAGTCCTTCGGATAAAGCTGACGCGAAGGCGGACATCGTAAACGCAAGGACCGGCGTTGTTCCGTGGTCATGGCGCGCCGCAACGCTTGCGGGCGTTTCGGCAGCCTGCCTCCAGGCGGGCGCGGTGGTTTTGGCGGCGCAGTCGCCGAACTCTTTGTTGCCGGGAATTCCCGTTGAAATTGGAGGCGCGGGGACAGCGGCGGCTCCTGTGCTGATCGCCTATGGGCTCTGGTCGGGCGGACAGGACGCTGCCTCGGCCCTGCTTTTCTCGCATTTTGGATTACGTTCGCTCAACATGACTTCACCCATCGCCTATGCGATCTGTGGCGCCGTCATGGGTGTGGCGTCCGCCTACCTGATGCAGGTATTGAATGTTGGCGAAGCCGCAAGCGTTACGGATGCAATCATGGGGTTGATCGCGGGTTTCATGTACCGCACGCTCGCCGGTATAAAAACGGCCTGAGAGGCGCTCGCCGCCGCGTTTGGCAATGCATCAGTGCGTGAGCATCGGCAGGCTTTTCATGCGCAACTCGCCAGCCGCGCCGCCATAGACCGGCTGAAACGCCGGGTCGGCGAGCCGCGCATCGGGAAACCGCCGCAACATCCCGCGGATCGCGAGCAGCAGCGCCATGCGCCCCAGCAGATTGCCAACGCAATGATGCGGCCCTGCGCCAAAGGTCATGATCCGTTTGGGATGGCGATGGATATCGAATTGGAGCGGATTAGCGAATACCTCCGGATCATAATTGGCGGCTTGTGGCGAAGCGCGCACCACCATGCCTTTTGGTATTGCGACTCCGCCAACCTCGGTGTCGCGCGTGGCGAAGCGCGGGAAGGTGAAATAGCCATTTCCCGCCATGCGCAGGCATTCTTCCAGCGCTTCGGGAATAAGGCCTGGATCTCCAATCAGTTCGCGCCTCTGGCTGTCATGCGTATAAAGCAGCAACAGCGCTCCGGAGGCTGACCGGGGTGTCGTCGCGATAGCGCCGAAAAGCCCGAATATCTGGTCAAACAATTCCGTGTCTGAAAGGCGGTCGCCAGCGTCGCAGGCCTCGACAAGATCGCCAAGAAAATCCGAACGGGGGCGGCGACGCCGATCCGCAATGACGTGCTTTACAAGATCGCACGCGCGCTGATAGGCGATCAGGCATTCCCGGGGATAGGGCTGGCCGGGTTTCAGCGATGTGATGACCGGCTGCAACTCCTGAAATTCGAGCAAAATTTTCCGCTGGGCTGCATCGAGATTGAGCATGGCTGTCAATAGCACGCCAACCACGAGCTGCGCCGCATATTGCGTCATGCCATCAAATTGCCGCCCGCCGCGCTCGATATTGTCGAGCATGGATTCAATGATCGCGGTAATATGTTCTTCGATCTGCGCCATTCGCTTCATGGAAAAAGCTGGCATCAGCAGCCGCCGCAACCTTCCGTGCTGTTCGCCATCCATCTGCGTGACAAACCGCGATCCCATGAACTTGTCATATTGTTCATATCCCGGTCCGGTCGGCAGGGCCGACGAAAAACGCTCTGCATCCTCGAAAATCTCGCGCACATCCGCATATCGCCCGGCGATGACCTGCGGCGGCCCCTGATTGAAAACATAGAACGGCGGACGCCGCGCCCATTGCGCAAGATGCTCTCGGGCGTTGGCCTTGAATTCGGCGCCAGCAAGATCGATCTCACTCGAATTGCTGCGGTCGAGTCTGGATATATCCAACATAGTGTCTCCCGGCGGCGCCGCGTTCACGCGCCGCGCAATACAACCAGCGCATCCACCGCCGCGCCGCCCTTCGGCAGCAGCATGAAGGGATTTATATCAATGGATTCAATCACATCGGAAAGATCATGCGCCAGCCGGCCGAGCGCGACAAGCGCTTCGCAGAATGCTTCGGTGTCAAGCGCAGGCGAACCGCGAAACCCTTTCGCCAATTTTGCCGCGCGCGTGCGCTCCAGCAAATCGAGCGCCTTTTGCCGCGTGACGGGCGGCGCCACGAAAGCGACATCGCGCACGAGTTCGAGCAGAACGCCGCCAGAACCCGCCATGACGACAGGACCGGCCTCGGGGTCCCGATGCACGCCCATGACGAGTTCAAGCCCGCCCTTGATCATCTCGCCGACCAGCATTCCCTCGAGCGTCCCGGTAAAATTGTGCGCCTTCAGATTGGCTTCAATCCGCGCCCATGCGGCGGCGAGCGCCTTGTCATCGCCGATGTTCAGAACGACTGCGCCAAATTCCGACTTGTGCGTCAGTTCGGCGGACACGGCTTTCAGCACGACCGGATAGCCGATATTCTCCGCCGCCTTCCGGGCCTCATCGACGTCATGAGCCAGCGCTTCCCGCGCAACTGGAAATCCATAAGCCGCCAGCAAAGCCTTGGATTGGGCTTCATCGAGCGCGAATGCGCCCTTTCCGGCTTTGGCTTTCGCGCGCAATTCAGCGGCGATTGCCGGAGTTGCCGCCATTGCTGGCGCCGCATGGGCGGCGATGGCCTCAGCCTCATTGCGCCGCGCTGCGCTGGCGATGGCGCGCAGCGCCTTGTTCGCCTCCTGTAAAAAGGAAACCTGCGGCGCGGCATGGCGGATCGCGCGACTGTGGTTCGTCTGCCCGTGCGAGGTCAGCGTCACAAACGTCACCGGCTTTTTGGCCTTGCCCGACGCGACATATTCATTCGCGACGGCAATGTATTTTTCAGAGCGCGGCGAGCCTTGCTCGCGCGGGATCGCCTCCTGCACCAGCACCATATCGACCGAGGGATCGCAGGCCAGCGCGTCAATGCATTCCTTATAGGTGTCGACGCTTTGCAGCACGCCAAAGCCGCCGTCGATCGGGTTTGAAATCATCGATCCGACGCCAAGCACCTTGCCGAGCCGCTCATAGGTTTCCGGCGCGAGCCGGGGAAAGGACAGGCCATTGCGCTCGGCGGCGTCCAGCAGCAGGCCGCGATAGGCGCCCGAAAGCGTCACCGCGCCGAGCCGCCGGCCTTGTGGCGCGCCGGTGTGCGATAACAATTCGCAAAGCTCCACGGCGTCGTCGAGCGTATCGGCGCGGATGACGCCAGCGTCAGCGGTGACCGCATCGAACGCCGCCACTGTGCCCGCCAGCGACCCGGTATGCGCGAGCGCCGCCTCCCGCCCCGCCTCCGATTGCCCGAGTTTGATCGCCACGACAGATTTGCCCGCGGCCCTCGCATATTTGCAGGCGGCTGTGAATTCGCCGATGTCGGCGACCGCCTCGATATAGACCAATATGACCTTGATATCGGGCTCGCTGGCGAAATAGGCGATGTAATCGGCGATATGAAGACCGGCTTCATTGCCGCTGGTGATCATGTAGCGGGCGGACATGCCCCGTTCTTCGAGCGCCTGATTGACAAACAGCATGACGCCGCCGCTCTGCCCCACCATGGCGATGTCGCCCAATGTCATGTCAATCGGGCGATCTTCGGTAAAGGTGATGAGCCGCGAGGGTTTGCAGATATTGCCCATGCAATTGGGGCCGGAGACGCCGAGCCCGGTTCGGGCGATCGTCTCGCGCAAGGTCTTGCCGAGTTCGGCGCCCGCCTCGTCGAACGCTTCTCCAAAGCCGGAGGAAAACAC
This sequence comes from uncultured Hyphomicrobiales bacterium, assembly GCA_903931945.1. GTDB lineage: Bacteria > Pseudomonadota > Alphaproteobacteria > Rhizobiales > Beijerinckiaceae > Terripilifer. The sequence goes on from CAIZEI010000006.1 coordinate 55,202, forward strand.
CGTGGCGCTGCGTGCGCCCGCCGCTGCGCCGCTGGCGAGTATGTCGGACACGGCCGGGGCTGGAACAACCACCAGCAGGTGATCGGGCGCCTCGGGCAAGGCGGCAAAGTCGGGATAACATTTCTCTCCTAGAATTTCGTCACGACGCGGATTGATGAGGTAGACATTGCCAGGAAACGCATAACGCCTGAGATTGTTGCGCGCGCGCAAGGCCCAGTTGCCCGGCCGGTCGCTGGCGCCAACGACGACCACGTTTTTTGGCGCGACAAGCGCTGCGACTTTCCTGCGAGAGGCCTCGAAATCCATACGTTTCATCCCTGATTGCTGCGCGCGATGTGAATGCGCTTCGTTTCGGGCGCAAAATGCGACGGGCGGGGAGAAAGATCAACCGGCGCGCGCCATGAAGTTCCGCTGAGCCTTGATTGAACTGGAGGTATTCAAATTCAAAATTGACAATGATCTTCGGCGAGCACATTGTGTTACAAACGATCACATATTAATGATAAAGCGACTGCAAATGCCGGCTCCCTCGCCAACGATTTCCATCAGACTACCTGCGGATGCGCGCGCGCGCCTTGACAAGGCGACCGCCAAAACCCGCCGCTCTCGTTCTTATCTGATGCAACGGGCGCTTGAATTGCATCTCGACGAGATCGAGCGCGCGGAAACGCCGATGCCGCTCAAGGGGAAGTTGACGGGCATCCTGGCGCTCGCTGGCGCGGGGGTCGATTCCAAAAACCCACCTACGATAGAGGAAATTGACGAACACATCCGGTGGCTGCGCGATCATGATTAGCGTGGGGCCGGGCTCCGCCGTTTATGTCGATGCAAATATTTTTATTTATTTCATCGAAGGCAATCCGCTTTTTGTTGAACCCGCGCGCGCATTCCTGAGCCAGATGGATAATGTCGGAGCGCGGGTCATAACAAACGAAATCACGATCGCCGAATGCCTCCATCGTCCCGCCAGAGGAGGCAATTTGGAAGCAATCAAAGCCTACGAAAGGCTGTTTGGCGGCGACGAGATAGAATTAATCGCGCTCGATGGCGCGCTGGCCAAACGCGCGGCCATGCTCGGCGGCGCGTTGAGGCTCAAGCTGATCGACGCCATTCATTATTTGTCCGCGATGGAGCGCGGTTGCGAATTTTTTGTCACCAATGACGCGCAATTCCGATCCGGGCCAAAGTTGCGTGTGCTGAGGCCGTTCAAAACCTAATCCTCTTCGATCCCCGCCTGTTGCGCGTCCCCCTTCCTGAACGGCGTATGTTCGCCGTATGCCTCAATCATCCGCTCCATTTCTGCACGTTCGCGTTTGAGAAAATCATCGATCGCGCGGGCAAGACGGGCATCAGGAATATAATGGGCGGAATAGGTCGGCGCGGGCTCATAGCCACGCAGCAATTTATGCTCGCCCTGCGCCCCGGCCTCTACGCGCGCAAGGCCGCGCGACAAGGCAAAATCGATAGCCTGATAATAGCACACCTCAAAATGCAGGAAGGGATGCTCCTCGGTGCAGCCCCAGTTGCGGCCATACAGCGCGTCATCGCCGATCAGGTTCAGGGCGCCGGCGATAAATTTCCCGTTGCGCCTGGCCATCACCAGCAACACGCGATCCGCCATCGCGGCGCCCAGCATCGAAAAGAATTTCCGGTTGAGATAGGGCGTGCCCCATTTGCGACCGCCGGTGTCCATATAAAACACAAAAAACGCGTCCCAATGCGCTTCGGTGATCGCAGCGCCGGTCGCCCATTCAATCTCGATTCCCGCCGCCAGCGCATCGCGGCGCTCGCGTTTCAAGACCTTGCGTTTGCGCGAGGCCAGCGCGCCGAGAAAATCATCGAAGGTCTTGTAGCCCCGGTTGAGAAAATGGAACTGTTTGTTGGTGCGGCGCAAAAACCCCTGCGCGCCCAACTCGTTCCATTCGCGCTCCTGACAGAACGTCACATGCAACGAGGAGGCGCCAAGTTTTTGGGTGACCGCGCGCAATCCGGCCATAAGCGCCTTGCGCGCTTCGTCCTCACGCGGACCGCTGGCGACCAGCAGGCGGCGGCCCGGCGCAGGCGTGAACGGAACGCAGGTCTGGAGTTTGGGGTAATAGCGCCCGCCAGCCCGCTCATAGGCGTCGGCCCAACCGTGATCGAACACATATTCGCCCTGCGAATGGGTCTTTACATAGACCGGCGCGCAGGCGAGCAATTGCTGGTTGTCATCTTCAACCAGCACATGCGCGCCGCCCCAGCCTGTGCGCGGCGTGGCCGAACCCGATGCTTCCAGGCAATTCAGAAAGGCATGGGTGACAAAGGGATTGAACCGCTCCCTTTGCAGGATTGACTCTTCCGCAATCTCGGCCGAATTGGCGCAAGCGTCCCATCGCGCAGCATCAACCTCGGCGAGCGATTTCACAATGCGAAGATGGAGAGGACCTGACATGGGCGCGCTCTTTTCGAGGAAGGCTCAGTTTAGGCTTCTGACGACGCAGGGTCGAGAGCCTGACGTCACAAGTCCGGACGTTTGAAGCCAGTGGCGTCACGTCAATGGCACGTGTAATATTCGCGCCGCGAAGGAGCCGCCAATGTTTTACGGACGCGCGTGGAGCGACTGGATCGCCCGATACGAAATGGGTCATCAGGATCCGCGCAACCGGCTGTGCCATATGTTTGGCATCCCCCTTGTCATGCTCGGCCTGCTCCTCTTGTGCGCGGCATTGGCTACGAACTCCGGTTGGACCACGGCTGCGACGGTTTTTGGCCTGGGTTGGTTCTTGCAATTCCTTGGCCATTTTTTTGAGGGCAGAAGGCCGGAATTTTTCAATGACTGGCGCTTTTTGCTGGTCGGCGCGCGCTGGTGGATTACAACCGTCTTCGGGCGAACCTGAAGACCGGCGCGACCCCGAGATGGCGGCGCGGGTTCCCGTCTGCTAAACTGACAGAAGTTCCAGGTTTGCAGAGCGCCGCGCATTATGTTTCCCGAACGGCTGACCAAAGGCTATTCGTCCTTCATCGAGGGGCGCTTCTCCTCCGAGCGGCAGCGCTACGAGAGGCTGGCCGATACGGGCCAGAAACCGGAAATTCTGGTCATCGGCTGCGTGGATTCGCGGGTGTCGCCGGAGGTGATTTTCGATGCTTCGCCGGGCGAACTGCTCGTTGTGCGCAATGTCGCCAATCTTGTGCCGGCGTATGATCCTGACGGTCGCTCGCAGCATGGCGTGAGCGCTGCTCTCGAGTTCGGCGTGATGGCCCTGCGCGTCAAGCACATTGTCGTGCTCGGCCATGCCTCCTGCGGCGGCATAAGGGCGTTTTCGGACGACAGAGCGCCGCTGTCGCCGGGTGATTTCATCGGACGCTGGATGTCGCAGATCGAACCCGCAGCGCGCAGCCTGGGGCCGCGCGGCGTCCAAAGCGACAGCGTCTGGCTCAGCCGACTCGAGTTTGCCGCCATCGAACTCAGCCTGCGGAATCTGATGACGTTCCCCTGCATCAACACACTTGTCGGGCGGGGAAAGTTGTATTTGCACGGCGCCTATTTCGGCATTTCCACGGGCCGCCTGCTGGTGCGCGACCCTGACGCAGAGCATTTTTTGCCCGTCGTGGATGACATGCCGGACCGGGTTTTCAGGTGTGACTAGAGCCAATTCCTATCTGATGGAATCAGATAGGGGCTCCAGAGGCCATGATGTGACACGTTTCTTAACGCGAACCGGCATCCACTTCGCTGGAAAACGCTCTAGAATTGTCCCGACGCCGTCGGAAAGCGCCTGAACATTTGTGACGCCAAAAGGCCAACGCCCGTCAAAACCAGCACGTTCAGGAACAGCCACGGCCTGCCGAAATGGTCGAGGCCGAATCCGCAAATGATCGGGCCGAATGCCTGGCCGAGAAAAAACGAAAAGGAATGCATGGAGAAGGCCGAAGCGCGGTTGGCGGGAGCCAGACCCGCAACTTCAGCCTGAATGGAATTGTGCAACAGCATGAAGCCAAAGCCTGTGACAACAAACGCGCCGACCAGGATCTGCCAGGGCGCGGACAGCGCCAGCGCGATCAGCCCCGTTGACAGCAGGCTTGCCCCTACCATCATCATCGTGGTGCGCCGCATCAGCCGCAGCGTCCATTGCAACGACAGCGAATAGCAGATGCCGCCAACGCCGATCGCGCCCAGCGCAAAACCCGCCTCGCGCGCGGTGCCCTGCCCGGCTTTTTCAAGCAAATTGCCGATATAGGGCGTTGCGCCATAGAGCGTCAGCCCCTCGGTGCAGACCGTCCCGAAACAGAGCAGCGCCTTGGGGTTGGCGAATATCGCGGCGTAGCCGGAGATCGCGTCAGACAGACGGATATGGGCGTGATCGCGCCTGGCGGGCGGCGGAAGTTTCAGAAAAAATGTCGCTGCAATAGCCGCCGCCAGCGAGACGGCGACTGAAAGATAGATGAAACTGCGCCAGCCGACGGTGACAGCCATGACGCCGGCGACGCTGGCGCCAAACACCATGCCTGTGAGACCCGCCGTCAAAAACCGCCCGATGGCGAGCTGACGCACGGCAGGCGGATATCTGTCGCTCATCAGCGCCATTGTTACCGGCATGATGCCGCCGGCAGCAACGCCGCCAATCAGGCGGATTGTCAGCATCACGTGAAAATCGGGCGCCAGCGCAATCCCGAGCATCACAGCGGCGAGCAGCCAGAGGCAGCATTTCAGCACCAGCGATTTGCCATAAAAATCGCCGATCGGCCCCAGCACCGGCTGGCTGAACGCATAGGGAAAGGCATAGGCGGACGACATCAGCGCCGCGGTGGCGACCGGCACGTCGAAATCCCGCGCAATCATGGTGATGAGCGGGTCAAGCGAACGGTTCGAAATGGCGCTGGCGAGGCCGCAGAGGACGAAAATGAACAGCATGGACGCTTGTTACGGCCTAAATCGTTCAAAAACCACCTGATCGGACCATTTTAACGCATCGCGGGCCTGCTCCGGGCTTCTGACGGTCCAGGCCATCACCGGCAGGCCGACAATCTGTCTCAACAAAAATGGCGTCGCAGCTGGCAAATCGCGCAGGGACCATGACAGGAAATCGGGCTGTGTCTGCGGCCAGTGCAGAAATTGCGCGAGGCCAAGCCTGTCCGCCGTTGATAGCCCGGCCCATTCATCGCCAGGCAAATCATAGCTCGACATTGCAACCATGCCGAGTGGAACGCTTTGAATACCCAGCCGGGCGCGATTCCTCCGCAGATGCGCCATCACAGCCGGATCGAAGGATTTCAGCGCCAGCGGCCCCCGGTAGGCGCCCGCGCAACCGGCCACGCGGTCGGCCAGCCTGACATCGCCGTTAAACCGGCTTTTGATTTCGCAAATGAGCGGCGCGCGCCCGCCAACCAGAGTCAGGAACTCGGGCAAGGTCGCCATACATTCATCGACTCTTTTGAAGGCGATAACGGCGAGATCCTGCGCTTTACGCGTGTCGATACGTCCGTTGCCGCGCGTCAACCGTTCCAGCGAAAAATCGTGGAACACCATCGCCTCGCCATCCCCGCTCAGTTGCACATCGCATTCGATGGCGTATTGCGCGGAAATGGCGGCAAGCGCCGCCGATCTGGAGTTTTCCACCTTTCCGATCGCCGCATCGTGCAGCCCGCGATGCGCGATCGGCCGCGCTGTCAGCCAGTCCGGCGCCATCGGCGCGCTCATTCCACCTCGAACATGGCTTCGATCTCTACCGCAGCATCGAGCGGCAATTCGCTGACGCCCACTGTCGTGCGGGCATGACGGCCCTTCTCGCCAAACACCTCGACCATCAGATCAGACGCGCCATTCATGACGGCAGGCAAAGCGTGAAACCCCGGCGCGGCGTTGATAAAACCGCCGAGCCGCACCACGCGCTTGATCCGGTCCAGCGACCCGAGCGCCGCCCGGGCCTGCGCCAGAACATTGAGCGCCGCCAGCCGCGCCGCCGCCTGACCGGCCTCGTTGAACAGGTCATGGCCAACCTTGCCCTTGCAGGAATCGTCAAGCTGCCCCCCAACAAGCGGCAATTGCCCGGAGACGATCAACAGCCCGCCCGCGCGCACGGCAGGGACATAATTGGCCAGCGCTGCGCCCGCCGTTGGCAACGCCAGCCCCAATGCGGCTATTTTTGCTTCTGCCGACATGCCGCCTCCAGTTTTTTGCGCGCGAGGCGCCATAATTGCTATGAGTCTCTGAACGGCAGGCGTGCGCCCGCCACGAAGCTGCCTTATTGGCTGTTATACCCGGTCAGCAGGATTGGAGCATCAGAATATGTGCAGCACATTTACAGGCGTCCTGGCTTTCGCAGGCGCGTTGGTTCTAGCCATTGGCTGCGCCCCCGCGACTGCGGACCCGGCGGGCGTAGGCGCGCCGCTGCTGGCGCACCGGGCCGTCTATGATCTTTCTCTGGGCCGCACGGACGAGAGCCATTCCGCGCCCGTCGCCGCGCGTGGGCGGATCGCCTATGAATTCACCGGCTCGCCCTGTGAGGGCTGGGTGACGAATTTTCGCCAGCTCACGGAACTGGAGATGCCGGAGGCCGATCCGCGCGTTTCCGACATGCGGACATCGACCTTCGAGGAAGCCGATGGTTCGGCCTTCCAGTTCAAATCCGACACGCTGATCAATGGCAAAACGGTCGAGACCATCGACGGCGCCGCCCGTAAATCCGGCGAAACCGCGATTGCCGTCAATCTGACGCGACCTGCGACGAGCACAACCAGCATCGCCGCCCCCGCTGTTTTTCCGACAGCGCAGATCTTGCGCATCATGGCGGCGGCGCGCGCGGGCGACAAAACCGCGGAAATCCCCATTTTCGATGGCTCGGATACCGGTCAAAAGGTTTTCGACACCATGACGATTATCGGCCATGCGAAAACGTCGGATTCAGCCGAACCTGTGGCCGCCCAGGCTGCAGCGCTTCAGGGCGTCTCGCGCTGGCCGGTTTCGGTGAGCTATTTCGACCACAACAAGCGCGATGGCGCGCCCAATTACATCCTGGCTTTCGATCTCTTCGAGAACGGCGTATCGAGCGCGCTGCGCATCGACTACGGTTCCTATGTGCTCGAAGGCGCGATGGTGAAATTTGAACCGTTGCCGCAAAAACCCTGCGAGAAATAGCTTTTTCGTTACTGCTTGGCGCCCAGCGCGCGTTCGTTGCGTCCAAAATCGGGCGCCGGCGGCGTGCCCCAGCCCGAGACCCATGTCCGCGGCGGCCAGACTTTCGGGCGCTGCGGACGGTCGACGTGCCAGGGCCGCGGCTCGAAATAGCCCAGCGCCTCATTCTTCATCTGATCGAGTTCGCAATAATACTCGATCACATGATCGTCTGGATTGCGATGGTAGGCGGCCACATTGTGCCCCGGCCCGTGGCGCAGCGGACCCCAGCCGAGCGGGATGCGATGCATCGCCAGCGTCTCGCAGGCGTTGTTGACGTGGATGAAGTCTTTTAATTCCAGCGCGAGATGATGCAGCCGCACAGGTCCGCCGCGAAAGAAATTCAACGTGTGATGGTCCGGATTGCAGCGCATGAACACGAAGAGATCGCCGATCCAGTCCGAGACGCGAAAACCCAGAATATCTGAATAGAACGCGATGGTCTTTTCGAGATCATCGACAAAAAAGGCGATGTGGCCGACTTTCAGCGGACCGACGCCGGCGACGTTCTGGTTTGGCGCGACAAAATCCCATTTCGAGAACAGGTCGATGTTTGTGCCGGAGGGGTCGGCGAAGGACAGGACCTGCGGCGAGCCGGGGAAGGGATCGGCGCGCAACTCACTATTGACGCCCAGCGCCGCAAGGCCCTGCTGCGCGGCCCCAAAATCCGTGTCGGGCGCAACCTCAAAGGCCATGCGAAGACAGGCGGGTTCGGCGTCCCGGACAAGTTCAATGGCGAGCTGGCCGAGTTTGGACGCCAGCCAGACCTGTTTTCCCGCTCGAGAGACTTCAACCAGTCCATTGACGCCCACATAGTAATCGAGCGCGCGCTGCAAATCGGGCGTTGCAATCGTGGCGTGGGACAGGCGCTGGGCTGCGATCATGGCGTTTCCGGAGGTGGCGGGTTGCTATTCTGCAAGCTGTGAACATGGATTGGATTGGCGCGTCAAGGCGGGGGCAACGCGCCACCAACCCTTCGCTCTACCGTATCCCAAAAACACTCCCCCCTCACTGCGGGTCAAGCCGTCGCAGTTCCGCCGTGGCGCGGGCGATTACCTCGGGCGGGCTCGCCAGCAACCGGCCAAGAGTCGCCTCGATTTGTGGCGCGTTGGAAGCGTGGATCGTCATGTCGGCTTGCGCAGCATCCGCAAGAAAGTCCGGCTCGGCGAACATTTTTTCAAATCCCGCGCGGAGCATCGCGAGGATGGGGGCAAGCGTATCCGGCGGGGCGATAAACAGCCCGCCATAGGTCTGCCTTGCCATCAGCAACTGCAGGACATCGCGATTTTCCGGGCTGACAAGATCGAAGACCGTGGGCACATCCGGCAAATCGCGATGCCGGGTCAGGCTGGCCTGTAGCAGAATCCGGACCTTGCCCTCGCGCAACCAGTCGCGGCGGGTGACTTTCATGAGATCGTAATCGGCGCCGACCGCAGCCTGCACCTCGCCCCGCTCCAGCGCAAGATCGACGCCCGATCCGCCGGGATAGCCATTCACTACCTTGAATTTGGTATGCAACAGGGAATTCAGCAGATTCGGCAGAACCGAATTGTTGGAGGTCGCGGCGCTCGAACCGACCAGAATCTCGCGCTCCAGAAATTCCTGCGCGCGGGTGAACGGCGCCGTGCGCCAGACGGCGGCGACAGCGGTGCTTTCATTGGCGCTGCCGAGCATGTTCAGCCGGCGCGCGTCAAAATGCGCATTGGCGTTGCCCAGCATGGCTTCAAAGATTGTGGCGTTGGGCAGGATCGCGATGGCGGTCCCATCGCGCGGTGCGGAATTCGCCAGCCAGTTGGCCGCGATCAGCGAGCCGGCGCCCGGCATATCCTGCACGACAACGCCGGGCGCGCCCGGCAGCAGGGGGCCGAGATGCCGCGCGACAAGGCGCGCATTGGCGTCATAACCGCCGCCAGCAGGCGAGCCGACAACCAGAAGAATGCGGGGAAGGATCTGTGCGCGGGCGCCTGCTGCTGCGCCCGTCATCAGCACCGCGAGCCCCATTCGCGCAAATGCGCCGCCAAGCCTGTTCAAGCGTCTCTCCCAAAACTTGCGCCGTTATTTCTGCGAGCCTAGAAAATCCGCAACGCGCTGTCCAATGAAGACCCGCTCCTCACGAGGGCGGGAGACTTGAGGCTTACCATGCAGTCGATGCCGCCGGTGAATTTTCCACCCGATCCCAATCCCAGAACGCCGCGCCTCAAGGTTCCGCCTGGAAGCTGGGACACGCATTTCCACGTCTGGGCGCCGCATTTGTTTGCCTATGCCGAAAAACGCAATCACACCCCGCCCGCCGCGCCTGTCGAACATTATCTTGGCGTTGCCGACGTGCTGGGGCTCCAGCGCGGCGTCATGGTGCAGCCCAACGCGCACGGAACCGACACGCGCGTGACACTGGACGCCATCGCAAAATCAAGGGGCCGTTTCCGGGGCATGATCCGCGCTGACGCTGCGCTCACACCCCATGAGGTCAAACGTCTGCATGCGGGCGGCGTGCGGGGGCTGCGGATGGCGCTGCGCAAACGCGACGGGCATGTGTTCAATCCCGATCTGTTTCACCGGATGGCAGCGTTGATTGCGCCCATGAACTGGCCGCTGGATCTCCAGATTGACGGCGAAGCGATCGAGCCTTTGAGCGCCCTGATCTTGGGCGCGGGACCACCCGTGATCATCGACACCTATGGTTATATCGACATTCGCGGGGGTGGCGTCCAGCAACCAGCCTTCCGCGCTATGCTGAAACTGCTCGAAAGCCGGAAAGTCTGGGTCAAGATACAGGGGGCCAATCGCTTTCTCGATATGGGCCTTGCCTTTGCTGACGTGGTCAAAATGGCGCAGGCCTATCTGTCTGTCGCGCCGGACCGCGTCATCTGGGGCACGGACTGGCCGCATTCCTCGGTCTACCAGCCTGGCAAAATGCCCAACGACGGCGACCTCCTCGACATGCTGCTGGAGCTTGCGCCGTCTGAGGAACACCGACGAAAAATACTGGTCGAGACCCCGACCGCCCTGTTCGATTTCGATTGAGGGGCGGGGGCTCGCAACTCAGGACGCCTTCAGCTAGAACGGAACGCTTTCAGGGGAGAGACGCCATGCCCGGTGCCAAGCATTTCATTCGCGCTTTTTTTCGCGCCGCGGCTGGCCTTGCGGCGCTCGCCGCGGTCGTCCTGCCCGCCAGCGCGCAAAATGCCGAAGAGACTTATTTCAAAGGCAAGACAGTTCGCATCATCGTCGGCTACGGCCCCGGCGGCGGCTATGATATTTACGCCCGGATGATCGCGCCCTATCTCGCCAAGGCGATTGGCGGGCCCGTCGTGGTTGAAAACCAGCCCGGCGCGGGCGGCATCACCGCGCTCAACCGCATCATGACCGCCCCGACCGATGGTTTGCAAATCATGCTGGTGAACGGTCTTGGCGCGGCCTTTGCCCAATTGACCGAGCAGCCCGGCGTGCGCTTCGATCTGGGCAAGCTCAGCCATCTGGGCACAGTCAGCGCCTCGCCCTGGGTCTGGCTGGTTGGCCCCAATGCGACGATCGACACGCCGCAAAAGGCGCTCGACGCGAAAAAACATTTCATGTGGTCTGCAAGCGGCCCGATCGACGGGCTTTCGGATGGCGCTGCTTTCACCTGTGAAGCGCTGAAACTGGATTGCGGCATTGTGATGGGCTATCCGGGCAGCAATGAATCGGCGCTGGCTGTGACAAAGGGCGAGATGGACATGATCTATGTCTCCGACACCTCGGCCAATAATTACGTGAAATCAGGGCAAAACAAGGCGGTCGCCACAATGGGCCGGGTGAAGTCGCGCTTCTTCCCCAATCTGCCGACGATTTTCGAAGCCGTGAAACTGTCTCCCGAGGCGGCGCAAATCTTCGATTTTCATTCCACAGCTGAAAATCTCGGACGCATTCTGGTGGCGCCGCCCGATATGCCGCCGGCCCGGCTCGCCTTTATGCGCGAGGCCGTCCGGCAGGCGCTGACCGATCCGGACCTCGTCGCGGAAGGCGAGAAGACCGAACGCTATATCGGTTTTATTGGCGCGGACGAGACCCGCAAGGCGACGCTCAGCGTGGTGACGGACCCGACGCCCGAACAGAAGAAAAAGATGATGGAGATTATTGCAAAAGCGGAGCGGAAGTAGGCGGCGTTTTCCGCCTCTACCCATGGATCAGCGTCGCGACCCCCAGAACGATCAGCGCGACGCCAGCGATCTCCCAGACTGACATGCCCTGATTGAATATCCGGCGCGAGACGACATGCGCCATCGGCACCTCGACCAGTCCCAATGTGCGGACTTTGGCGACATCTGTCAGCGCGAAGGCCAGAAACCAGCACTGCGAGGCAAATGCGCCCATAAACCCTGCGCGCAAGGAAGGCCGCCAGTTCGCCGCGATCGCGCGCAGCAAGGCCCTGTCCTGGAGCAACAGCCAGCCGATAATCAGCGCGCATTGAATGAGAAGGCCAAGAAACAGCGTCATCGACGCAGTCATGATAAAGGATGGCGATGCCAGCGCCAGCACGCATCCGCGAAAGCCTGTCGCCGACAGCGCAAAACAGGCGCCCGAGGCAAGCCCGATCAAGGCAGGCCGCCAACTCCGCTTGCCGCCATCAGGCTCAAGTCCGCGCGGCCAGGACATCAGCAGCACGCCCGCCGTCGCCAGCAAAATGGCGATCGCGACGATCACTGTCGGCGTTTCGCCGAGAAACACGATGCTGAAAAGCGCGACCAGAACCGGCTCGGTTTTGGTAAAGGCGATGGTCGCCAGGAACGAGCGCTCGCGCATCGCCATCAGCATAAGCGCGGTCGCCGCGATCTGCGTTGTTGCGCCGGCGAAGGCCCATAGCGCGGCGGCCACGCCGGGAACCGGGAATGCTGCGCCCGTTGCGAGCCGCAGGATCAGCAAAAACAGGACCGCGAAGGGGAACCCAAACAGGAATCGCACGTAGGTGGCGCCCTGCGTACCGATGGTTTGGGTCAGATCGCGCTGCATGGCGTTGCGGGCGGTCTGCGCGGTCGATGCGGTGAGTGTGAAAACCACCCACAGCCAGGAAGGAAGCAAGCTCAACCGCGTAACCTTGGAAAGATACCGGTTTGACGCTGCCGGCGGGCCTCGCTAACACGAAGCGATTGGTCCGCAAAGCGCGTTTGCATCGCGCCAGCCCTTCGAAAGCCCATGGCCGTTTACACCGACGTTAGCGACGAAGACCTTCTGGCCTTTCTGGCGGGCTATGACATTGGCGAATTGCTATCCTGCAAGGGAATCGCTGAAGGCGTCGAGAATTCCAATTTCCTGCTGCATACGCAGGCCGGATTTTACATCCTCACTTTGTACGAAAAGCGCGTCGCAGCGGGCGATCTGCCTTTTTTCATTGGATTGATGGAGCATCTGGCGCGGCGCGGCGTCAATTGCCCGCAGCCTGTGCGCAACCGCGCAGGGGGGAGTCTGGGAAGCCTCGCCGAACGGCCAGCCGCGATTGTCACGTTTCTTGAAGGCATGTGGCCGAAGCGACCCGATGCACGGCAATGCACCGAAGTCGGCGAGGCGCTCGCAAAAATGCATGTTGCTGGCGCAGATTTCGCGATGTCGCGCGCCAATGCGCTTTCCATTGAGGGATGGCCGCCCCTGCTGCTGGCGGCGGGCGAACGCGGGGAAGCGGCGTTTCCGGGCCTGCCTGCAATCATTGCGCTGGAGCTTGCCCACTTGCAGGGTGTCTGGCCGCGCGGATTGCCGTCGGGCGTCATACATGCGGACCTGTTTCCGGATAATGTGTTCTTTATCGCGGGCCAACTGTCCGGCCTGATCGACTTTTATTTCGCCTGCAATGACGCGTTTGCCTATGATCTTGCCATCTGCCTGAACGCCTGGTGTTTTGAAAGCGACGCCTCCTTCAATCTGACGAAGGGCATGGCGATGCTGAACGGCTATCAAAGGCTCCGGCCCCTGACACAGGACGAAATCGCCGCGCTGCCGGTTCTGGCGCGCGGCGCGGCTCTACGCTTCCTTCTGACGCGGCTCGTGGACTGGCTGAACAAGCCGGAGGGCGCGCTCGTGAAGCCCAAAGACCCCCTCGAATACGCACGTAAACTGCGTTTCCATCAGCATGTCGCCAGCGCGCGCGAATACGGTTTGTCGCTATGAGCCAGCGCGTCGCCGCCTATACCGACGGCGCCTGTTCGGGCAATCCCGGCCCCGGCGGCTGGGGGGCGATCCTGATCTTTGGCGAACACCGCAAGGAGCTCAGCGGCGGCGAATCTCCCACCACCAACAACCGTATGGAATTACTGGCGGCGATCATGGCGCTGGAGGCCTTGTCCCGCGCCTGCGAGATCGATCTGCATACCGATTCGCAATATCTGCGCAACGGCGTGATGCAGTGGATTCATTCATGGAAGCGCAATGGCTGGCGCACGGCGTCAAAACAACCGGTCAAGAACGACGATCTGTGGAAGCGCCTCGACGCTGCTCAGGCCCGCCACAACATCGAATGGCATTGGGTAAAAGGCCACGCTGGCCATGAGATGAACGAACGCGCGGATGAGCTCGCGCGCGAGGGCATGGCGCCCTATCTGGGGAAGAAGGCGCGCAATTAGACCGCGAGCGCCGCTATCGCCGCCGCAACGCCGGTTCTGAATGCGCCATGGGCTGTCGAAAAATCGCGGCGTGAACAGGCTTCGCCGGCAAAGAAAATCCTGCCTTCCACGGGCGCCGCCAACACCGCCCGCGCATCCGAGTGTCCCACGCGCGCATGCGAATAGGAGCCCAGCGCAAAGGGGTCGAGCCCCCATTGCGTGGCCACGACCGGCGTCAGCCGCGCACGTATCGAAGCGCCGAAAGCCGCCACAAGTTCGCCGATGGCAAAATCGGCGAAAGCGGCCTTGCCGCCCGCTTCCATCTCGCGCGCAAACGCGCCGCCGAAATAGCATTCAATCACCGGACGCGCGAACGGGCGTGTGTGAAAACTCGTCATAGCCACTTTGTCGCGCGCGCCATACACGCGGCCCTCCAGCGGGAGATCGTCCGGCCTCTCCACGTGGAGAAACAGTTTATCGGCAAGCCCCAGTGGAAGATTGGCGGCGGCTGCGATCTTTTCAGGCATGGCTGGTTCAAATCGCAAATGCTCGCCGGCGATGAGATTGGTGGAAACGGAGACGACGACAGCGCGCGCGGAAATCGTCCCGCGCGGCGTTTGAAGGCGCAGTTGCTTACCTGAGTGATCGATCAGCGTTACCGGGCAATTGTATGTCACAGGCAGGCCCGCGCCCATGCCGGCAATCAGTGCGCCGAAACCTGCCGGCGCCCGCCAGTTTATTCCGTTGTCGTGATAGCGGCTGTAATCGACGGTCGAGAGACCGGCCAATTCCACGCCATTGATGAATGTCGAACCCGCATCGAGCATGGCGTTGGCGGGATGGCCGGGCGTCAGAAAATCGCTGGCGGGCCGGTCGACTGCGTCCTGCGCGCCAGCCTCCAGCCGCTCGTAAAACCGCGCCCATTCCTCGCGATAAAGCTTTTGTTCGTTCAGAGGAAAATTGCCCGGCCATGCAGGCTTTTGCCAGGGGGCGCCGGAGCGGTCGAGTTGCACGCCCAGCTCCTCCGCGACCGCGACAAACGGATTTTCGTCCGCCGAATGCAGCCAGCCGCAACCCAGATCGATGGGGCAGTCGCCCGCGTCAAAAGTCCGCGCCCGCCCGCCGGCGCGGTCACGGGCTTCCAGAATGATAAATGAGGCGTTGGCGCGGAGGAGTTCGCGACCGGCTGCGAGCCCTGCCGCACCGGCGCCAATGATAGCGATATCAACGTCGACGCCGGCGTGAGACATGATGTTGAGATAGGCTCTACCGAAGCGCGCATCAAGCTTGGCACGGAATCGACAAACGGTTGCAAATCTGTTTTTCTTGCGGGCAGTTTGGGAGGACACAAATGAATTCGCCAGCGCATGCGCCGGGCACGGGCGAGACCCTGTCCGGCGCCAAAATCATTGACGCCGTCAAGGCAGCCGGCATTTCTCACGTGTTATCAGTGCCCGATCTGCACACAGCCAAGGGCATTCTCAGCCGTGTCACGACCGACAAGGACCTGACGTTGATCCGCGTCTGCAAGGAGGATGAGACGCTCGGCATCGCAGCCGGACTCACCTATGGCGACAAAAAGTCGCTGATCCTGATTCAGTACACGGGGTTTCTCTATGCAATCAACGCCATCCGTGGCGTCGCCTGTGAGCAGAAACTGCCCATGTGCATGATGATCGGCCTGCTCAGCAAGGAAGTGGGCGTGGCGCCTCAGGACTCCAGCAAATTCGGCCTGCGCATTGTCGAGCCAATTCTCGATACAATGGGCATCGAGCGCCATTATATCGATCTTGACGCGGATATCGCGAAAATCACGCCTGCGCTGAACCGCGCCTGGGAGCGCTCGCAACCTGTCGCCTTCCTGATTGGCCGGAGGCCGTCCTGACATGATGAACCGAACGAAATGCCTTGAGGTGCTGAAGGGCCTCATCACAGACGAGATCGTCATATCCTCCTATTCGACGGCGTCCGAATGGGTCGAAATGACGGACCGCGCGTTGAATTATTATTCCCATGGCGCGATGGGCTTGTGCTCATCGCACGGACTTGGCATGGCGCTGGCGTTGCCACACAAGCGCATCATCGTATTTGATGGCGATGGCAGTCTGCTGATGAATCTCGGCACGCTCGTCACCATCGCCGCCGCGGCGCCAAAGAATCTGGTGCATCTCTGCTTCCACAATGGCTCCTATGAAGCCAATGGCGGCCATCCCCTGCCCAAACGCGATGTGGATTTTGCCGGAATGGCGCGCTCGGCCGGCGTCAAGCACGTCCACACGCTCGATGATTTCCGTAATTTCGAGCAGCAAATTGGCGGTATATTGAAACAGGAAGGGCCTGTCTTCGCCGATCTCCTGATCGAGCAGGGGCCGATCGGGCCGCGCGCCTATGACGATATGTACAAGCCCGCGCGCCGGCAAAAGCTGCGGGAGGTTTTGAAGGCGGGCGGGTGAAGTCGGGAAAACGGGGACAGCGCGGCGCCGTGGCTTGACCCGACCGGGGCAAAACCCGCATGGTCGCCGCCAATTCCAACAATCGCCAATCGGCGCAGGATTTATCGATGAAAAAACCTCAACGTGGCGCGGCCAAAACCGCCAGCGCTTCCGACGAAATCGGCGGTTCGGACCATGTCGATGGCGGTCATTTGCGGGCTTTCGTCGAACGCATCGAACGCCTGGAAGAAGAAAAGAAAGCCATCGCTGACGATATCAAGGAAGTCTATGCCGAAGCCAAGGGCAACGGCTTTGACGTCAAGGTCATGCGCAAGGTGATTTCATTGCGCAAGATGGATCGCGACAAACGCATTGAGGAAGAAACCATCCTCGATCTTTATCTCAGCGCGCTCGGCGACGCCTGATCGCTTGCGCCTGCCGGTTTGGGACAGGGGAAGCGGGTGAAGGATTTCCTCATCCTGAGGAGGCTGCAAAGCAGCCGTCTCGAATGGCGAGGAAAGCCTGAGATGGCCAGTTTGACCTGCCAATCTCCTCTTCCCGTCCTTCGAGACGCGCCTTTCAGGCGCTGCTCAGGATGAGGAAGGGGAGTTTTGTGCTTCACCCGATTGCCCTGCAGGCGAGACGCCAGCTCTCGACTTTAAGCGGATTCTGGCTATTGTCCGGCCAAACATTCCGGAGATCGACAAGGTGCCGGCACTGCTGGCCAGAGGCTGGGGATTAGGCCATGAAGCAGAGCAAGAAGGCGAAAGTCGCCGAGAAGGAATATATGGACATTCCCGGCACGACTGTGTTCGATCAGGAACAGTCGCGCAAGGGCTACGGCATCAACATGTTTTGCATGTCGCTGATGAAGGATGAAAATCGCAAGGCCTTCAGGGCTGACGAAGCAGCCTATCTCAAGGCGTTCAAACTGACGCCGCAACAGACCGAGGCCGTTCTGAAGCGTCAGTGGAACCGGATGCTCGAACTTGGCGGAAATATCTATTTTACCGCCAAACTCGGCGCGACCGACAGTCTTTCGTTCCAGCAGGTCGCGGCCATCATGACCGGCTCGACGCAGGAACAATATGCCGCAATGATGCTGGCGGGTGGACGACCCGTCGATGGCAACCGCAGCAAATCAGAGTGGAAGAAGTAATATGGCGAGAATCATAGCAGCCGTCTGCTCCTCGCACGTCCCCGCCATCGGCGCGGCGCTCGACAACGGCAAGACCGAAGAGCCTTACTGGAAGCGGGTTTTCTCTGGCTTCGAACCATCCAAGAAATGGATGGAAAAGGCCAGGCCGGACGTTTGCATCATTGTCTATAACGATCACGCTTCGGCCTTTTCGATGGACATTGTGCCGACCTTTGCGCTGGGCTGCGCGGCGGAGTTCCCCCCCGCCGATGAGGGCTGGGGGCCGCGCCCCGTGCCCGTCGTCAAGGGCCATCCAGAGCTTGCGGCGCATATCGCGCAATCGGTGATTCTTGATGAATTCGATCTGACGATCGTCAACAAGATGGAAGTCGATCACGGCCTGACCGTGCCGATGAACCTGTTGTTCGGTCAGCCGAAGGAATGGCCCTGCCCGGTCATACCGCTTGCGGTCAATGTCGTCCTATTCCCGCCGCCGACCGCAAAGCGCTGCTTCGATCTTGGCAAGGCGATCCGCAAGGCAGTGGAGTCCTATCCCGAAGACCTGAATGTCGTGATCTTTGGCACAGGCGGCATGTCGCACCAGATTTCCGGCCCGCGCGCGGGGCTCATCAACTCGAAATTCGACAAGGCCTTCCTCGATAACCTGGTTGTCAAGCCAAAGAAACTGACCCGGATTTCGCATGTCGAATTCATGCGCGAGGCTGGAGCCGAAGGCATTGAAATGGTGATGTGGCTGATTGCGCGCGGCGCGCTCGATGAAAGCGTCACGGAAGCCTACCGCTTCTATACGGTGCCGGCCTCGAACACCGCCGTTGGACATATCATCATGGAAAACCCGAAAAAGCCGGGCGGCAAGAAAAAGCCTGTCCTGGAAAGGCCGGTGAAAACCAATGCCGCCGCAAAGGGCGACGCAAAGAAGACGCCCGCAAAAAAAGCCGCTGCGCGGAAATCGCCGGCGAAAAAGGTTTCTTTGCCCGCTGCTGCGGAATAAAATGCGCCTGAGCCGAAGTCCGCGCGTCCCGCTATATTCGAGATCAACGATTCGCTGGTCAAGACATGTTCGATTCGCCATCGAAACCGAAGCCGGGAAAAGGGTGGCGCGATGTCTGTCAACGTTGGAAACATCGATCGAATTGTGCGCGTCATCTTCGGTCTCATCCTGATCGCTTACGCCATTCCTCTCGGCTTTCCGATGACTGGCTGGAACTGGGTCGGCTGGATTGGCCTCATCCCGCTCGGCACGGCATTGGTCGGCAATTGCCCGCTCTATAGCATTGTCGGCGTCAGCACCTGCCCGAAGAAGCCCTGAAGCTTGCCGATGGCGGAGCTTTCCCCCACAGTCCGCGCGCGTGAACTCTGACGCGCGACATGGAGAAACGAATGAGCGCGCGCCATATGATTGGCCCGGTCGTTGTGGCGGTGGCCTGCATGGCGGGTTTTTCCGCCAACGCGCAGGAGTCCGTCGCCGCATTTTACCATGGCAAGAACGTCCAGCTTGTCATCCCCTCGACAGCGGGCGGCGGCTACGATCTCTATGGCCGCCTCGTGGCGCGTCACCTCGGGCGATTCATTCCGGGCGCCCCCAATGTCAATCCTGCCAATATGGCGGGAGCAGCGGGCGTCGTCGCGGCGCAATACATCTACGCCGCCGGCGCGAAAGACGGAACAGCCATCGGCGAACTCTACCCCAACGCTGTCATGGAGCCCCTGCTTGGCGACAAAAACCGCGTCAAATATGATTCGCTCAAATTCCATTTCATTGGCAGCCTGAACAGCGACGCCTTCATCTGTTTCGTGCGCGCCAATGCGCCCGTTCAAAGATTCGAGGACGCGCTGTCGCACGAAGTCATTCTGGGCGCGACCGGCTCTGGCGGCCCGAGCACGGATTATCCCGCCCTCTACAACGCCCTGCTCGGAACCAAATTCCGCGTGGTGGCGGGCTATCCCGGGATCACCGAAATCGGCCTCGCGCTCGAAAAGGGAGAGATTGACGGGACCTGTGGATCGGCCTGGTCCACGATGACAACAGGCCATCCCGACTGGCTGCGCGATGGCAAGATGCGTTTGCTGGCGCAGGAAAACACCCGCGCAAATCCGGATATAGCCAAACTGGGCGTTCCCCTGACCGTGGATTTCGCCAGAACGCCGGACGCGCGCGCCATTCTCGAATTCGTTTTTGCCCAGTCCACCTTCGGCAGACCGTTCGTGATGGCGCCCGAAACCCCGCCCGAAAGGGTCGAGGCCATGCGCAAGGCTTTTGCCACAATGCTCGCCGACCCGGATTTTCTGGCCGAAGCCGAACGGCTGAAACTTGAAATTGTCGAACCGATGAACGGCGCGGTTTTGACCGAAACAGTGCAGCGCCTGATGGCGACGCCAGAGGATATCATTGAGAAAACCCGCGCCGCAACGGGCATGAAGCGGTAGGGCGGCGAACGGCATTCCCCGTCGCAGGTTTTCCATTCTTCCGCGACCTGCTAATCCTGTCGCCGGGAGATTCACATGACCGCCAAAAACATTACTGCCGCTGTGCTCGTCATCGGCGATGAAATCCTGTCCGGGCGCACCAAGGACAAGAACATCGGCTATATCGCCGAATACCTCACCAATATCGGCATCGATCTGAAGGAGGTCCGCGTTGTCCCCGATGACGAAGACGAGATCGTTCCGGCGCTCAACGCCCTTCGCAAGCGCTACAGTTATGTGTTCACGACAGGCGGCATTGGTCCGACGCATGACGATATCACCGCCGATTGCGTCGCCAAGGCGTTTGGCGTCGAACTTTACGAGGACCCCCGCATCATCGCCATGATGCTGGAGCGCCTGAAGCCCGAAGACCTCAATGAAATGCGCCGCCGCATGGCGCGCATTCCCGTGGGCGCCGAGCACGTGAAAAACACCATTTCGAAAGTGCCGGGCTTTCGCATCGAGAATGTCATCGTCATGGCGGGCGTGCCGGCGATCATGCAGGCGATGCTGGACGATGTCGCGCCAAAACTGACGACAGGCGCGCGAATGTTGTCCAGAACCATTGACGCCATGGGCATTCCCGAGGGAACCTATGCGGCCGATCTTGGCCAGATCGCCAAAGAGCATCCGTCGGTCATCATCGGTTCTTATCCGCAATTCGGCGAAGGCCGGTTTCACAACCAGATCGTGGTGCGCTCAAAAGAGGCGTCCACCATGGACGCCGCTGTGAGCGCCGTCGAGGCAATGCTGCGAGATCTCGCTGCAAAAAAGGGATAGGCGGGCCGTCGCGCTTGCGTCACAGGCCTGCGGCATGAAGCCTGTGTCGTCATCCGCCCAAGGGTTTGTTCATGCGCAATATTCTGATCGCCGCCGTCGCGTTTGTTGCGCTGGCGCTTCCCGCTTACGCCCAGGCGCCAGCGCCCTCCGGCGCGCCCGAAACATCGGCTGTCGTCAAGGCGAAGGCGCCCGCGGCCAAGCCCTTTTCCAACCCGGAAGAGACGGACCTTCTGACGGTTCTGCCGCCGCCGCCAGCCAATGGTTCCAAGCAGATGCAGGATGAACTTGCCGAGGTTCTGAAGTTTCAGGTCACGCGATCGCAAAAGCGGGTCGATGAGGCAAGGGCGGATGAGAAGGAAAATGTCTGGATCTACGCCAACGTGATCGACAACCCGGTGTTCACAGCCGAAAAACTTCCGCTGACCGATGCCTTTTTCAAGCGTGTTTTCAAGAGCGAAGGCGCCGTCCTCAACCGCGTGAAGGCGTTCTATCATCGTCCCCGCCCTTATGATTACAGCGATCTTGTGAAGCCTGCTGTTGCGCCGTCCAAATCCGGCTCCTACCCTTCAGGCCACGCCACGGGTGGGACGCTCGCCGGCATTGTGCTGGCGAATATGCTGCCGGAAAAGCGCGCCGAAATATTTGCCCGAGCCTGGCGCTACGGCAGGAACCGCATCGTCGGAGGCGTTCACTACGCCAGCGATATCGAGGCGGGGCGGATTGCGGCTTCCATTATCGCGCAAAACATATCTTCGCACGAAGACTTCAAGCTTGAATTTGCGGCGGCCAAGACCGAATTGCGCGCCGCTTTGGGAATGTTGGACTAAGACGCCCGGCGTCGTCTCTCGGCGCGCCGGATCATAAAATGCCTCCGGGAGTGTTGGCGTCGCGACCTGTTTTGGTTTATGGGGTGCCCATGCTTTTGACGGTCGCATTTGCGGCGGTCGATTCGGCGCCGGATTAGCACAGCGGTAGTGCAGCGGTTTTGTAAACCGAAGGTCGGGGGTTCGATTCCCTCATCCGGCACCAAAATCGGCAAAAATTATCAATATAAATCAAATTGTTGTGATTTGCGCCAAGAGCGTTGAGCCCCACTCATCGCTGTCGGCTTTGCCGCCGATTCAGCGGCTGAGAAATCAAGCCCCGCTACCTTTCAACAAACTGCAACGCCGCAACAGCCTGCCGACGGTCCGCCGGGTTTGTCAGCTTTATGAGGGATGGAGATCTTGGCGGGGAGTGGGAGCTTTCCACTGATGCCAAGGGCGCGTTCGCGCTGACGCGCGCAAATCTTTGGTTTGAACGTAGGTCAAACCAAGGAGCCCTTGGACCAACTTCAGTTCGACTGTCTCTGATCGCAATTGGCGTCAGGTCCGGCGGCGCGCGCCCGCAGCCCGGAATAGTCGCGTTCGTTTTCCGCCGTTGAAGGATCACGCACGGGGTGCAAATTCAGCCAAGATCTGGCGCCAACGCCAGAGTATTTTCCGAGGCGAAACGCCGCGTCGGAAGACATGCCTGCGTTTTCTTCATATGTCGCTGCGCCTACGGGACTGCAAATTCCGCTCCCTCGGGTTCGATCCGGGGTTTGTCGGTCGCGTCATGGCGCAAGCCCGAACTTGCGATGTAAACAGCCCGACGTATCCAGTTGATCTGGCCGGCAGGCCGGTGTTCGGGCAAGGCGTGCCATGGCGTGAACGACAGTTGTTCGCCATAATCGGCGCGGGCCGTGGTGTCGAACGCCTGCGCAGGGATGGTGATGCGGGCCACCGTGTGGACCGGCGCATTCCATGACACCGTCGGGTTATCGATCGCCTCGGGCGGCGCGTTTTCATACAATTGCATCGTAAAATCGAAAACCGCCTCACGGCCCGCCGTCGTCAGGTGATCGACCATGGCGCGCCGCAGATAGGATGCATCGCGCCAGGCTTTCGGTATGGGTTCGATGATATTGCCGGGCTGCGGCGTCAGGCCATAGCGGACGATTGTCGAGGCGCCTGCGCCAAGCTGATAGGGCGTCTGGGAATAATATTGCGCGACCAGAGGACTGTCGTGCAAATGCTTGTCAAAACTCATCAGCACCGGAATGTCCTGTGGATGATTCAGCAAAAGCCATCCGATAAACGCAAACGGAATCCCCAAAACGGGCTGGCCGCCGTCAAACTCCTTCATGAAACGCAGATACTCAGAGGTATCGCGGATAATGAAAACAGGGTTGTCGGCCAGGATGAAATCATGCGTCGTGGCGACGGCTTCCGTCTCCAGAATTTTCATCCCCGGAACACCCAGAAGTTTGATCGCCAGACCATGCACATCTGAATGGGTATCGTCGGCTTGCCGCCCGTTGGAGAGGCGCAGCCAAGCGTTATAGGTGGCAGGGCGGGCGAACAGGCCCACACGGCACATCTCGGGAATATCCTGCAGCACCTCAAATCGCGCCTGCAGGCAGGCCTGTTGCTTGTAATGCTGGCCGCGCTGGCCCTCGCCCGTCTGTTTCATCAGTGCGAGCTGGATGCGGACGATCTCTGAGATTTCAGCCTGGCGTCGCGCATCTTCGGGCGGATTTCCGCTGGCGTCCATTGTTTTGCTCCGCATCGGACGAGTTCATTTTCAGAATTATATATTAGAAATATTTTCTGGAATCATTCAACAAAAATCATCTATATAAAAGAAATTGTCTCGTAGCGCTTCAGAAATTCACTGATACCAACGGCGATGTGACTTGACACATCGCCGTTGGCAAGCGCGAACGCGCGCCGGCGCTGACGCGCCGAATGCTTCGGTTTGACCATCGGTCAATCCGAAGCGCCCTTGGTATGACCCGGCGGCTTGCGAACAATTCCCAATTCCGGAAATCGCGCCGCGCCATTGAGGTTCAGATATATTTTTGAACAAAATCAACAAAATCGGCGATTTTCGATGGCAGGTATTCCGTCTTTGGATAATATATACATATCCGCTCGGCGGATATCGCTATATCTTCGAAAATGGGTTCCAGCGCGTTGTTTTGTATCTCCGATTTGATCGCATATCGTGGGACTCGTATGATCCCCGCCCCCCGGAGGGCCATTTGTATCAGAATTGAATAATTGTCCGACGACAGCGCGCCCTTCACTTCAACATGACTTGAACGCGCCCCCCGGCGAAACTCCCAATTTTTCAGACCGGAATATTGATTTGCCAAACAGTTGTGGTCACGCAGTTCGCGGGGTTCGCCTGGTTTGCCATGGCGCCTGAAATATTCGGGTGACGCGCAAACGACAAACGGCACAGGTCCAAGATCCATTCTGGCCAAGCCGGGAATCGATGGCTTTTCGCTGGCGACAATGACGTCAAATACGTCGTCCGAGGCGACCCCGTAGTCCGGCATCGCCGACAAATGAACACGCAAGCCCGGGCGCGCCTGCGAAAAATCGACAATCAGCGGCGTCAGAATGCATCTGGCGAATTCACCCTGGGCTTGCACGCGCAAGGTGCCGACCGGCTCCGAACGCAAATTGCGCGCATCAAGCAAATAGTCGTCAAGGGTTGCGAGCACTTGCACGAATGTGCGGAACAGACCTTCTCCCGCGTCCGTGAGGACGATTCCATGGGTCGAGCGGTTCAAAAGGCTCACGCCAAGCGCATCTTCGAGTTCCTTCATGCGTTTGCTGACCACAGAGGGCGTCGTGCGCAAATCCGTTGCCGCCCTGGTGAAGCTTTTCCGCTCGGCAACCCTGACAAAAGTGTTGAGTTTGTTCAGGTCTCTCAGCGCCGCAGTCAGTGACATCTCCCGTACCTTCTCCCACTTCGCTGTAATACTTGAAAAATGCTTTTGTCCGGATCCGACTTTTCGGGAACTCCTGTCCACTGACTATGAGGCGAGACGCCTTGCGTCTGCAAGTCCGTCCGGGAGCCTGCTTTTCGAGTGCCCGATCGCAAACGTTCAGAACAACTGTCATTCCGCTAAAGTGGCTACCGGAGGCAGCCGACGCGGCGTATTCTTTCGCGGCGTCGGACCCATCCGCATGCCTATAATCTAGCCGCGAGAAACGCCATGCTCAAGGAATACCACTACGACAATCTCATCCGATGGCCGCAAGGCCAACGCGCCGCAGTGTTCTTCACGTTCGATTTTCAGGGCGGCGAGGATGTGAAGCCGGACAAGAACGGCTTCCTCAATTACGAAATGTGGAGCCAGGGAGAATACGGTCCGCATCACGCCATTTACCGGTTATTGCGCATTCTCAAAGAGGAAGGAGTGAAGGCGACCTTCATGACCTGTGGGGCGATCGCCGAGCGATACCCCGAAGCCGTCAAGGCGATCCTGGAACACGGGCACGTCATTGAGGGGCACGGTTATAACCATGAAATCGCGCGCTATCTGCCACGCAACGAAGAAGACGTTGTGATGAAAAGGACCATCGCGATGATTGCCCAGCGGACAGGCCGTCGCCCGACCGGTTGGCGCTCCTGCACACAAAGCACGAACACGCTCGAACTTCTGATCGAGAATGATTTCACCTGGAACAGCAATTGTTTCCACGAGGAAGTCCCGTTCCTTTATGAAAGCAAGGGCAAGGTGATGGTGGAATTGCCGCGGCAGCCCTTTGGCGATGGCACGCTGTTCGGGCACCGCCACGGCGAATATGGCAATCCGTTTCATGGTCTTGAAACATGGAAGGCCTATTTTGACGAGAAGTGGGCGGAATCGGCCAGTCAACCAGCGTATATCCCGTTCACGCTGCATCCCTATATCATTGGCCGCCCGGGGCGCACGCTGGCCCTGCGTGGCATCATTCAACACATGAAGAAGGCGGGCAACATCTGGTTCCCCACCGGAATCGATCTTGCCAATTGGTGCCTGAACGACCTGTTCAAGGCAGAGCGTCAGGAAATCCAGCGAGCGTCAGCTTAAGGTTGAGCCGGGTGTTCCGGTCCGCAGAATATGCGGGCCGGAAAGCTCCTGGAGGGCTCTGACCCCGCTGATCGTACTTACGGACACCAGGTATTGGCGATATCGGCGCCCCGTATGGCCTGCGGGATTGACCGGTCAAGCGAAATTCCCGAACGTCAGTTTGGCGAGGAGCTGGAAATAAACGGAAATCGGCGGCGTCCCGAGCGTCCGGCGATTGCAGATCGGCAAATGGTTTTTTGAGAACCAAAATCAACGCCTGGGGAGTGCAATGCGCAGCAAAGAGGGCGCCGGGTTTGCGGCGATCGTCGCCGCCTATATGATGTTTCCAGTCGCGCCGGCCAGCGCGGAAACCATCGCGGAATTCTACCATGGCAAAACCCTGCGCCTGTTGATCGGCTACGGGCCAGGCGGCGGCTACGATATTTATGGTCGCCTAGTGGCGGAATTTTTACCGAAATTCCTGCCCGGCAATCCCGCCATCGTAGTTTCGAATATGCCGGGCGGCGGCAGTTTCGTGGCGGCGAAATATATGGCGGACGTCGCGCCGAAAGACGGCACGGTGTTCGGCAGTCTCGCGCAGACGCTGGCGATGGACAGCGTTGTCAATAATACCGCCAAGATTGACGTTGCGAAATTCAATTATGTCGGCCGGGTTGTGACCAACATCGATACCGGCGTAGCCTTGCCGAAGAGCGGCATCAAATCCTTCGATGACGTTCGCGCCAGGCAATATACGGTCGGCGCCTCCGGCGGCGGGTCCACCACAGTCCTGTTTCCTACGGCGCTCAACACTTACGGAGGCGCGAAGTTCAAAATCGTCAAGGGCTACGCCGGCTCAACCGAGATCCAGCTGGCCATGGAGCGCGGGGAGGTCGATATTGTCGGCGCCTACGGCCTTCCCGGAATTTTAATCAGCCAGCCAGGCTGGATCAGCAATGGCGAGGCTGTCATCCTTTATCAGGCAGCCCTTAAGCGGCATAAGTTGTTGCCCAATGTCCCGACGTTGCCGGAACTTGGATTAACGGATGAAGGGCGCGAGGTGCTGCGCGCCGCCGCCAGTACAGGCGAGATCGGTCGTTCAATCATTACAACGCCGGGCGTGCCGCCAGATCGGCTGCTCGCGTTGCGAAGCGCATTCCAGACCATGCTCAGCGATCCTGAGTTTTTGGCTAACTGCCAGCAACGCAATCTTATGATCGATGGCGCCGCCGGCGAAGATATGGATCTGGTTGTTAAAGAAACGCTGGCGATGCCGCACGAAGTCCTCGCCAAGGTTGGGGCAATGATGGAATAGGTGGCAATTCGATCGCGCGTCGCATATTATCCTGAATTCCATTCCGCTCCGCCGCCAGGGTGAGATAGCCGCAATGCAAGAAGTTATACCGGTGGGTCAAGGAGCAACTCTCCTCGCTGGCGCAGACACGGACTGCGCTTTTGCGACCGGGACCCGATTGACGAGGCGTCAGGCGCTGGCGTCGGCGGCTGGCGCTTTTGTGATGTCGCCCGGTGTGGCGCGCGCTGCCGCGGATCAACTCAGGGTCGGAAAGACCATTATCAATTCCTTCCCGATGGCGGGCGTCGACGTTGGCAAGGAAGCTGGCATTTTCGCCTCTGAAAATATCGACGTTATCATCTCTGCATTTCGCGGCGACGGCCAAATTCAACAGGCGCTGACCGCAGGCGCGCTGGACATCGGCTTTGGCTCTGGCCCAGGAATGGGCTACGCGTCCAAGGGCGTGCCAGCGCACGCGGTCGCTGTTATGGCCAATGCGCCGCGCAACATGTGCCTCGTGGTGCCAAAAAGCGGACCCGTCAAAACTGTCGCAGACCTCAAGGGCCAGAAAATTGGCGTGAGCACAGCCGGCTCGCTGACGGACTGGCTGGTGCGGGCGATCGCCGTGCGAGAAGGTTGGGGGCCCGATGGCATCCAGACCGTGCCGATGGGCGAAGTGCGCACGCGCAATATTGCGATGAAGGCGGGCGAATTGCAGGGCAGTATAACCGCAATTGAGGAAGGCTATGATTTTGAGGGTCAGGGCGCGGGAAAAATCCTGATGAATTTTGGCGAGATTACGCCTGATTTCATCACCCATGCGATTTTTGCAACCGATGCGTTAATTGACAAGAATCCCGATCTTGTCAGGCGGTTCCTGCGCGCCTGGTTCAAGACAGTTATATACATCCGTGACAACAGGGCTGCCGCCGTGCGGATCATCGCCAGGGCCACCAACTACAGCGAAGCGATCGTCGACCAGTCCTACGATACCGAAATGAGCATGATATCTTTCGATGGCTCGTTCTCGCCCAAAGCGGTTGAGACCATCCGCGCGTCTTTGAAGGACCTTGGCATCGCTGATTCTGCGCCTGAGGCGTCCACGATGTTCGATCCGCGTTTCACGCCAGTGAAATTGTAATCCTGCGCGGGATGATTGCCGGGCGCGATTATGCCCATTGAGCGCCCGCCGCGTCGAGCCAGGCTGAAAATCGCTCAACAGGGTAGGCATTGATGCGCCGCGGATTCACAACCTGATAGATATCGGCGAACAGCGCAGGCGCGCTAAGATCAATGACGGCAACGCGGCCCGCCGCCACGTCCTCGCGCACCGACATCTCCAGCGAAACGCAGAGACCCAGACCGGCGGCGGCAAAATCCCGACTCATGCCGAAATCGGTCGCCTCGGCAGCTATCCGCACAGGCGTTACGCCAACGCGCGCAAGAAGCTGGGTCATGGTTCGCCCGAAGTGCGAGGCCGGCGGCGCGCCAATGAAATCATGTCGGGCAACCTCTGCGGCAGGAACGCGCGTGCGGCCCGCCAGTGGATGATCGGGCGCTGCATAGACGACACACCGCTGGCGACCGATAAGCCTGCAGGGCAGGCCGGGCGCCGGATCCGTGCCAACCAGAATACCGATATCCGAATCGCCTCGGGCGACACTGGCGAGCACCTCCTCCTGATAGGTGGTGCGCACCCCCAGGCGGATATCGCGGTTGAGGCGCGCAAAGCCGGCCAACAAGCCTCGCAACAACGGGTCCGACAATGTTCGCTGACAATTAATCGTCAGGACGTGATGCCCGGCGCCGCGCGCCGCCGCGAGGCCCTGTTCCAGCCGGCTGGCTTGCGCCAACAAATCGCGTGCGTGCAGCAAAAACGTTTCGCCGGCCGTGGTCAGAGCCGCCGCGCGTCCTGTCTTCCGCTCGAACAAATCCGCGCCGGCCTCCGCTTCCAGTCCACGGATGTGTGCGCTGACCGATGGCTGGGCGATGCCAAGCCGCCGCGCCGCGCCAGCAAAACTGCCAGTCTCCGCAATGGCGATAAAAACCTGCAATTGTCGAAAGGTCGGAATCAGCATGGAAAAGCAATAGTGATTATACTATAGGTGGTAAAGCCCGGGGAGCCCTTGCCTTGACCCGCGCAAGATCGCAATGAGGCGGAACAGGGCGTGGAGGGAACGATGGAGGCGCAACCGGACAGCGGCAGAACGGCAAAAAAATCGCCGCAGGCGGTCGCTGTCACATGACGGTTGGAGACACGCTCATCGCGCCACAGGCCAGCGTCAATCCCGCCATATCGATCCGCAACGTGACGCAGCGCTTTGCGCCCGCAGGCGGGGCTGACGGCGTGCTGGCGCTCGACAATGTTTCGCTCGATATCGCGCCAGGTGAATTCGTTTGCCTGCTGGGACCATCCGGCTGCGGCAAGAGCACTTTGCTGAACATCGTTGGCGGACTGTTCAAACCCAGCAGCGGCGAAGTGACAGTTGCGGGCCGCAGGGTCGATGGCGCGCCCCATCCTGATGAAATTGCATTTGTGTTTCAGGAAAGCACTTTGTTTCCCTGGTACACGATTATCGAGAATTTCCGGATTGCGCTGAAATTTCAGGGCGCGCCAAAGAGCGAACGCGACGACAGGGCGATGGAGGCGTTGCAAGCCGTCGGCATGGCCGGCTTTGCGCGCCACTATCCATCGCAGCTGTCGATCGGGATGCGCCAACGCGTCAACTTGGCGCGCGGCATTTGCGTGCGAACGAATATCCTGCTGATGGTCGAGCCCTTTGCCGCGCTGGATGAACAAAGCCGTATGGTGCTGGGAGAAGACCTCTCGATCCTACTCGCAAAAACCGGCAAGACTATCGTCTTCGTCACACATTCGCTGGCCGAAGCCGTGTTTCTCTCGGACCGCATCGTTGTGATGACAGCGCGGCCCGGCCGCATCAAAA
Organism: uncultured Hyphomicrobiales bacterium; assembly: GCA_903931945.1. GTDB lineage: Bacteria > Pseudomonadota > Alphaproteobacteria > Rhizobiales > Beijerinckiaceae > Terripilifer. Next base: position 84,867 of record CAIZEI010000006.1, read on the forward strand.
CCATTGTCAATGTCAACGAACCTCATCCCCGCGCGCCGGACTTCATGCTGGAGCCGCGGTTTGGCGAGATGCGCAACGACCTCTTCGCGCTGTTGCGCGATGAAATTCGGCAAGCCATGGCCTTGCAACGCGATCCGCTCAAGGTCCGCGCATGAGCGCCGGCTTCGCACAACGCGCCATTCAGCTGGCGTTTCTGATTCTCGCCGGCGGCGCCTGGTATGCGTTGACGCAGGCGCGCGTTGTCAGCCCGCTCTTTCTTCCGCCGCCCCAGGCCGTCTATGCGACCTTGACCAGACTGCTCGCGACGCCGCAATTCTGGTCGGCTGTTCAGGTGACGCTGACGACAATTGCAAAGGCCTATGGCATCGCGATTGTTTCGGGCGTATTCGTCGGCTATCTCATCACGCGCTCCCGATTCTGGACAGACGTTCTGGAGCCGGTAATCGCCGGCCTGTTTACAATCCCGATCACGCTTTTCTTCCCCTTGTTCATCCTTTTCTTTGGCATCGGGCCCGCCTCGAAAGTCGCCTATGGCGCAACCTATGGTTTCTTTCCCATCGCGCTCAACACCATTGCCGGCCTCGCCCATGCCGACGAGCGCTATCTGCGCGCAGCCAGGTCCATGGGCGCATCGGGTTTCGACACCTTCCGCCACGTGCTGCTGCCCGGTGCGCTGCCCGTCTTGCTGACCGGCCTACGCGTTGGCTTCTTCATTTGCTTTGCCTCGGTGCTTGGCGGCGAAGCCTTGTCATCCATCGCCGGGGTCGGTCGCAATATCGCACTCTCTGCCGAACTGATGGAATCCGCGCGCATGTACGCGTGGATAGCTTTTGTCATCTGCACGGCTGTGACGCTCAATTTCCTGATGACCTTCATCGAGAATCGCGCGGCCAGCTATGAGGCGGCGGAGCGATGAGCGTGATGGACACATCAGAGGGCGTGTTCATGGGAATGCCCCGCGCGCGCGCTGTTGCGCTGACGCGCTGGGCGATCGTCGCGACGGCGGCGCTGGCGCTGGAACTCTATGGTCGCTTCTTTGCCGATCCAGCGTTCATGCAACCGGTCTCAGCCATTCTTCGCGCATGGATCGATCCTGTGCTCAGCGATGCGCGCATCATTCGAGCGTTGATGGATGCTGTCGTCGAAATCGCTGTCGCCTATGCCTTGTCGATCATCTGCGGCGCAACAATCGGGATTGCGATTGGCGTCTCGAATTTCGCTCGCAAGAGCTTTCTGCCAATCGTCCTTTTGCTCTATGCGATTCCGCAAGTGACGCTGATGCCGCTGTTTATTCTGATCTTCGGGCTTGGCGCGGCAGGCAAGATCGCCTTTGGATTCAGCCATGGCGTTTTCCCCGTGATCGTCAATGTTGTAGCGGGAATGCGCAACATGAATCCACTCTATCTCAGAGCCGTGCAATCGATGGGCGGAACGCGATTTGACACGTTGCGCCACGTTATATTTCCCAACATGGTTCCAGCGTTTTTCGTCGGGCTGCGCCTGTCGATGACATTGACGCTGCTTGGCGTTATTCTCGCTGAACTCTATGTTTCAACGGGCGGCATCGGTTATTTCACCCGCCTGTTTGCAGAGAATTTCAACCCGGCGCCGCTATTCGCGCTGATTGGATCGCTGGCGACGATCGCCATACTGTTCAATTCGCTCGTGCGCGTTGCCGAGCGGCGCTTGACACCCGGCGCGCGCGCGCCGGGCAAACTCAATCTTTCCGGAGCCAAATCCCGATGAATATGGTGGGCGTAGATATCGGCGGCACTTTTACCGACCTTGTGGGCGTTATTGACGGAAAGATTGTCTCGTCAAAAACCTCGACGACGCCGAGCGATCCAAGCGAGGGCGTCGCGCACAGCCTGCAACTCGCGCATTGCGACCTGCCCGGTCTTGGCGAGTTGCTGCATGGCTCGACCATTGCGATCAATACCGTGCTCGAACGCAAGGGCGCAAAAACGGCGCTCGTTACGACCAAGGGCTTTCGCGATGTCTATGCGATCGGGCGCGGAAATCGGATCGAAGCCTTCAACCTGTTTTTCCACCGGCCGAAGCCGCTTGTGGCGCGTCATCTGACGTTCGAGGCCGACGAACGCCTCGATCCGAATGGCCGCGCGTTGAAGGCGCTCGAAAATGCTGAAGTCGAGCTCCTCGTGAAAGACGTGCTTGCGTCCGGGGTCGACTCTGTCGCGGTCTGCTTTCTCCATTCCTACGCCAACCCGGCGCACGAGCGGCTGATCGGCGATGCGCTGCGCCGCGCAGCTCCACACCTGTTTGTGACGCTTTCGCATGAAATCCTGCGGGAGTTCCGCGAATATGAGCGGACATCGACAACGGTGCTGAACGCTTATGTCGGGCCACGCGTGCGCGATTATCTTTCCAATCTTGAAACGTGGCTCCGCGGCGAGAAATTCGTCGGCAAAATGCATCTCATGCGCTCGAATGGCGGCGTTATGTCGGCGCTGCAGGCGCGTGCCCAGCCCGTCTCGATGATGGAATCGGGACCCGTCGCAGGCATGATCGCAGCGGGCATTCTGTGCAAGCAACTTGGAATCGATATGGCGATCGGCTTTGACATGGGCGGTACGACGGCCAAATCGAGCCTTATCATGCATGGCGCGCCCGCTGTTGAAGAGGGCTATGTGATTGGCCCGATGGCGAGTGGCCAGCCCATGCAACTGCCTGTTGTCGATATTGTGGAGGTTGGCACGGGCGGCGGCTCAATCGCCTGGGTTGACGCCACCGGCGGGTTGCATGTCGGGCCGCAAAGCGCAGGCGCAGATCCCGGGCCCGCCTGTTATGGCAAGGGCTCGAACACGCCCGTGATCACCGATGCGGACCTCGTCCTTGGACGCATCAATCCGAAGCGATTTCTCAACGGCGGCATGAGCCTCGATATCGAGGCCTCGCGCGCCGCAATCAAGGCGAAAGTCGGCGACCCTCTCAAGCTATCGATCGAGGAAGCGGCGATTGGAATTGCCGCCATTTCCGACACGGCCATGTCGCTTTCCGTTCGCGCCGTGTCCGTTAACAAGGGCGTTGATCCCCGCGAAACCACAATGATCGCTTTTGGCGGCGCAGGGCCGTTGCATGCGGTTGCCATCGCGCGCGAAATTTTCATTCCGCGCGTAATCATTCCAAAGTTGCCCGGCGCATTTTCGGCGCTCGGCATGTTGATGGCGTCCTGGCGCCAGGACTTCGTGCGCACGCTGGTGGGGCGTCTTGGCCGTCTCGATCATGCAACGGTTGAAAATATCTTCAGGGAACTTGCTGCCGACGCCGAAGCGCAATTGCGACTGGACGGCATCCCCCGCGCATCCGCGAAGCTGATTTTCAATGCCGATCTTCGCTACGTCGGACAGGAACACGCACTGCAAATTCCGGTTTCAGATGCATCCATGCTGACGGGCGACGTCAGCAAGGTGCGTGAACTCTTTCACGTTGAGCATGACCAGCGCTACGGGCAGGCTGCGGCCGAAGAAGCGATGGAGATCGTCAATGTGCGTCTGGTGTTGACAGCGCCGCGCGCCGACACTGTCGCTGAACGCTCCATGGCGCAAGCCTGGACGCCAACAGATGAAGCGGCGGAAACATCGCGCAAGGTCATTTTCAACGATCCTCTGAAGCCGCTCGATGCGCGCATTCTGTGGCGGCCGGCGCTGCCGGCAGGATTTGCATTTACCGGTCCGGCTGTCGTGGAAGAGCCGAATTCAACCATTCTCATTCACCCCGGCGATAAGGTGCGCGTGACCGAAGCCGGTCACCTTGTTATCGATGTCGCCTTTGGCGGAGCCCAGTCATGAACGAAGCGCAAGCTCATCCCATTACCGTTGAGGTCGTGCGTAACGCCATCGTCGCCTATGCCGATGAAATGGCCAATGCGCTCTGCAAAGCCGCCTACAACATGATGATCTATGAGGTTCGCGATTATTGCTGCGGCCTGATTGACCTTCAGGGGCGGATGATTTCGCAAAACCGCGGCGGCCTGCCAATCTTTCTCGCGGATCTCGGCATTGCCATTGAAGATGGCGTCCGGCGCTGGGGGCTTGATGGTTTTGCGCCGGGCGATGTTCTCATCATGAATCATGGCGAGACCTGCGGTCAGCACCTCAACAATATTGTGATTTATTGTCCGGTGTTTCACGAGCGCGAAATTGTCGCCTTCACCGCAAACCGCGCGCATTGGGTCGATATCGGCGGCGCACGCATCGGTTTTGGCTCGTCCGCCACAACGGAGATTTTTGCCGAAGGCATTCAGCTGCGCTCGCTGAAAATCTACGAAGCCGGCAAGCGCAACGAAACACTGTGGCAAATTATCAATGATAACGTGCGCTTTCCGGAAGCGAGCCTCGGAGACTTACGCGCACAGATCGCCTCCTGCCAGTTGGGCGCGAGGCGCTATGGCGAATTGCTGGCGCGTTATGGCCGCGCGACCGTTGAGGCCTGCATCGCGCGCGTGTGGGACCAGGCCGATCTTGCCGTGCGCAATGTCGTCGAGAAAATTCCAGATGGCGTCTATAGCGCCGAAAGTTTCCTCGATAATGACGGTCGGGATCTTGAAAAGACGCTCCGCATCAAAGTTACTGTGAAAGTGTCGGGTTCAACCATGTCGATTGATTTCTCGGAAATGAACCCACAGACAAACAGTCCAATCAATTCGGGCCGGTCGGGCGGTATTGCGGCGGCGCGAGTCGCCTTCAAAGCGTTGACCTCGCCCGATCTCGATGTCAACGAGGGTTGCTTTCGTTCGCTCGAGGTGATCCTTCCGGAAGGCACGCTGGTCAGCGCCCGTCCACCCGCGGCGCTGGGCCTGTGGAGCATCGCCTTGCCCACCACCATCGATACGATTTTGAAAGCGCTCGCGCCTGCATTGCCGGATGCAATCCCCGCCGCGCACAAGGGCGACATGGGGGGATGTTCATTTTACGGCGTCAATGCTGAAAGTCAGCGGTTCTTGTTGATGAACATTTTTGGCGGGGGCTGGGGCGGGCGTCCGCATGAAGATGGCGAGGACGCCAGCGTGTCCGTCTGTCAAGGCGACGTCCGCAATTCCCCGGTGGAATTGCAGGAAATTCGCTATCCATTTCTCGTTGAAAACCACAAGCTGCGCGAGAACAGCGGCGGCGTCGGGAAATATCGCGGTGGTCTGGGCGTAGAGCTCACCTACAAGACGCTCGTGCCCTGTCAGGTCAACATCAATTTTGAACGCACGAAACTGCCGCCCTGGGGCCTGCACGGCGGCGGCGATGGCGGCGCCAATTACGCGATAATTCATTTCGCCAATGGCGCAGAGTCAAAGCGCGTTCTGAAGGGCACGCAAATCCCCTTGCAGGCGGGCGACAGGGTCGCCTTTTTCACAGCGGGCGGCGGCGGTTATGGCGACCCGAACGAGCGAACACCCGAGGCCATCGAGACTGATTTGCGCGAGGGGTTTGTGTCCACGCCCGATGCGGCGCAATAGGAGCGCTCGATGCCCGCAACTCCGGCCCACATTCTGCGCACCGGTATTCTTCGCGAGGAAATGCAGCGCGCCGATATCGACGCGCTGCTGATCTACGGCAACAACTGGCACGCCGATTCCCTGCGCTACGCCACGGATTTTGGCATTCAGGAAGGGCAGGCGCTAGCGCTCGTTGGCAGAGATGGCGCAACCACTCTATTGCTTGATGACAATGGCGAAGCCGAGCGTGCGCGCGTGGAAGTCGATTGCGATGTCGTTTTTGCGCCAAAGCTGATTGACGCGGCAAAGGCGCTGCTGGCGCGCGCGGGCAACCGCCGGGTCGCCGCCTCGCCCTGGCGGCTGATGCCTTACGGACTGACGCGCGAAGCGAGGGACCTCCGGATTTCGGACGGCGCCGCCTTGCTCGAACATCTGTTGATGGCCAAGCGCGATTTCGAAGTTGTAGCGACGCGCCGCGCCGCTGCGCTCGCAGACGAAGGCTACAAGGTCTTTCGCGACGCGGCGATTCCCGGCGCCAAAGATTATGAATTGATCGCAGCTATCGAAGCGTTCTTTCGCGCGCATCGCGTCGCCGAAAATTTCATGATCATTGGCGTTGGCGGCGTCGAGGTGCGCGGCATGGCGCCGCCGGTTGGCAAAATCATCAAACCTGGCGATCTCGTCACAACCGAATTGACGCCTTGCGTCGATGGCTATTACGCGCAGGTCTGCCGGACGCTCGTATGCGGCCCCGCGAGCGAGATTCAATTGAAATCCTTCGCGGTCTACCAGGAATCGCTGGCGGCTGGATTGAGATCTGTCAAATCCGGCGTGCCGGCCAGCGAAATTGCGAAAGCAGAGAATGACATCTTTCGAAAATACGGCCTCGGCGATTACGTGACCTCGGAATACACGCGCGTGCGAGGTCATGGGATCGGGCTTTTTCCCGATCAGCGCCCACAGATTCTCGAAGACGTGAACCTGCCCGTTATTGGCGACAGCACGATCATCGTGCATCCCAACACCTATCATCCCTCAGCCGGTTACATGGTGCTGGGCGATACCCTCATCGTGCGCGAGAATGGATACGAGTCGCTCGGCTCGCTGTCGCGCGAACTCTTCTCCGTAGCGTACTAGAGGCCTGACATGCGTCGCGGATTTTACAGCTGGGACGAAGCTGAATTGCCGAAAGCCGCGCTTGAGGCGCGTTGCGCGCGATTGCAACGGGCGATGGCCAGGGAAAAGCTCGATGGCCTGGCTCTTTATACCAACATCGCTCGACCCGCTGCGGTGTCTTGGCTGATCGGTTTCACACCCTATTGGTCGGAAGGATTGTTGTTTGTGCCGCCTGCTGGCGCGCCGGACTTCGCGACCGCGCTATCCAAACGCGTGGCTGAATGGATGCGCGCGGTGACGCCGGTTGGCGCGCTGCTGACGACGCCAAAACCGGCCGAATATTTCGGCAGGCGACTGGCGGCTTCGGGCGCCAGACGGCTGGGCGTGCTCGAACTCGACATGTTGCCGAACGTCCACGCCGCCGAATTGCTGGACGCCGCGCCTGAGATTGAACTTGTCGACGCCTCGCAAATGTTTTGCGCGGAACGCATTCAGCGCGACGACGCAGAACGCGGGCTGTTCGCTCATACCGCCGTGATCGCGCGCGAAGCTTTGGCCCAGATCGATTCAGCGCAAAATCGCAACGCCTTCCATATGCTGGGCGCCGTTGAGAAATCCGCGCGCGACAACCGCGCCGAGGATGTGCAGGTTTCGCTCGCCCCCGATCTTGGCAGGGACGCCGGGTTCGTGCGCGTGGATCGCGCTGGCGATATTGGCGCGGCCTTCGCGATCCGCGCGTCTGTCGCATACAAATCAACCTGGGTCCGCCGCACCCGCTCGGTGTCCACCGACCCGGCGCTGGCCGCGCGTTTTGCTGCGCTGGAGGCCACGATGGACGGGGCGGTCGCACGCAACGACGCCGGCAAAAATATCGGCGCCCAGATCGTGGCCGCGCTGGCGCAGGTCTCCGGCGCGCAGTTGACGAGTTGGAGCCTGGAGGAGTGTCGGGGCTCGGCGCCCCTCCAAATCGTCGGGGGAACCGGATATGGCGATGTTCCCGGGCGGGCGTGCAGCGTGTTGACCGTTCATGCCAGCGTCAATGGCGTGAACTGGGTTTCCTCGCGGCCTGTCTGATTGAGCATTGGAGGCGACGCCATGACCGCAGAGCATGTTCACAAGGGCCGCATTGATGTTCATCATCACTGCTATCCCGCAAAATGGTTTGAGGCCAAGCGCGATTTCGTGCTGGGATCATCGGCTAACTCGGCTGGCATCATGACGGAATGGTCGCCGGCGCGCGCCATCGAGCAGATGGACCGGCATGGCGTCGCCACAAGCATAGTCTCCATCGGCAATCCCGGCGTGTGGTTTGGCGACCCGGCGGAAGCCCGTGCGCTGCAACGCGGCTGCAATGAATTTATGGCCGGAATGTCTGGCGACTTTCCCGGCCGTTTCGGCTTCTATGCGCCGCTCGCCCTGCCTGATGTCGAAGGCTCCCTGCGCGAAATTGAATATGCCTTCGATGTGCTGAAAGCCGACGGCGTCCATCTCATGACAAGCTATGACGAGCGTTGGCCCGGCGATGCAGCCTTTGAACCCGTTTTTGAAGAACTCAACCGGCGCAAGGCTGTTGTGTTCACTCACCCGACCGCGCCGGATGTCTGCAAGGCGTTCAAGACCGGCGCCCCGCCCTCGATTCTCGAATTTCCCTTCGACGAAGCGCGGGCCATCGCCAGTCTCGTTTTCAGCGGAACGGTCAGCAAATACCGCGATATAAAGTTCATCTTTACCCACGCTGGCGGCGCAATGCCGGTTATCAGCGAACGCATGGGGCAGATGGCGCGCTATTCGAATGTGGCCGAACGTGTGCCCGAAGGCATCGTCGCGGCGTTGAAAACCCTGTATTTCGATCTCGCGAATTCGACGGTGAACCCCTGCGCTATTGCCGCCATCCGCGCGCTGGCTCCGCCTGAGCATCTGATGTTTGGCAGCGATTTTCCCTATGTCGGGATCGCCAGCACCGTGCGTGGATTTGAGCATCTCGACCTTCCGGCCGCGCTTGTCGCCGGGATCGATCGCGACAATGCTGCCCGATTATTTCCGCGTTTTGCCTGATCTCGACCCTCGCGCCACGGCGCCCTGAAGCCGATCGCGCGGTCCTCATGACTGCGTCAGAAGCGTGAAAGTTTTGAGTAAAGTGAGCCGCTGTTAATTAAAGTCCGGGTTCTGATTTGGAAATAATTCAGAATATGCAAGTACAACAAGTTAGTTGTGAACCGATATACAGTTTTGTGGGCCTGCGATGAAAGATGTGAAATCGCGCCGTCTGGGCGAACGGTTGGTGAAGGATGCGCCAGGCCGGCTGATCGACAGGGCCGGAAACGTCACCGATGTCAAAGTCAAAGATATTTCCTCGACTGGCGCGCGGATTGAAATCCTGCGTAGCGAGAGTCTTCCCAAAATTTTTTATCTCTCCGTCAAACGCGAAGGCGACGCGCGCGCAGCCGAGGTCGTCTGGCGGAGCGGTGGACAGGCGGGGATTCGCTACATCGATCAGGACGCGTTGCCAACGCCAGCCCTGCAACCGGACTTCACCCTGGCCAAGCCATCCAAAGGCATATCGCTCGCCGACTTACGCAAACTCGCGACTGGCAACCGACCCTGAATACAGATTTGGAGATGGTGGGCGATACAGGTTTCGAACCTGTGACCTTTCCCATGTCAAGGGAACGCTCTACCACTGAGCTAATCGCCCGGCGCGTCAATGTGCCGGCCAGTGGGCCGGGGATATAGCGGCTGGTTGAGAACTGCGCAAGCGCGGGGAGTCCTCAAGCAGCAGATTTGTTGCGTGGCCAAAAAGAAAGCCTCCAGATGATTATCAGATCCCGGCGCATCCTCCCGATCGCGATTGCGGCGAGCGCCAAAACTCGCCACAAGAGCGCGATTGCAACCCGCAGCGAGTGTCACGGATGAGTTTCGCCAGCGATAATGCGTCCGGCGCCTCCGCCAAAATTATGGCCGCGCTGATCGCCGCCAACGAGGGAGCGGCCATGCCCTATGGCGCGGATGATTTTTCAATCCGCGCAGAGGCCGCCGTTTCCGCGCTGTTTGACCGGGACTGTGCGGTGTTTCTGGTCCCGACGGGCACTGCGGCCAATGCGCTGGCGCTTGCGGCCCTGTGCCCAGCCTGGGGCGCAGTGTTCTGTCACGCCGATTCCCATGTGATGGGAGATGAATGCGGAGCGCCGGAATTTTTTACCGCTGGCGCCAAACTTGTCGGCCTGCCGGGCGCGCGTGGCAAGATTTCGCCTGAAACGCTGGCCGAGGCGCTGCGCGCCTTTCCGCGGGGGCTCGTCAAACAGGTGCAGCCCGCCGCTCTGACGCTGACGCAGGCAACCGAAAGCGGCACGCTTTACCAACGCAGCGAAATTGCTGAACTGGCTGGGCTTGCTCACGCCAACGGACTGCGCGTGCATATGGACGGCGCGCGTTTCGCCAACGCCGTCGCCGCCCTCGATCTGACGCCCGCAGAATTGACCTGGAAATCGGGGGTCGATGTTCTGTCCTTTGGCGCCAGCAAAAATGGAACCTTGTTTTGCGAGGCTGTGATCTTCTTCGACCGTGCGTTGGCGAGCGACTTTACGTTTCGCCGTAAACGATCGGGTCACACCATGTCCAAAGGCCGCTATCTCGGCGCCCAGATGCTCGCCTATCTCGACGGCGATCATTGGCTGGAGCTTGCTCGCCACGCCAACGCCATGGCGCGGCGCCTGGCTGAAGGATTGGCTGCGGTTCCAGGCGCGCGCATAACCCAGGAATGTGAGGCGAATGAAGTGTTCGTCGTTTTGCCGCGCAAGGCGGAAGCATTGCTCAGAGCAGCCGGCGCTGGCTATTATGACTGGGGCGCGCGCGGGTTAACCGCGCAGGAAAAGCCGCACAGGGACGAAATACAATTGCGGCTGGTCGCCTCATTCGCTACAACCGCCCGCGAGGTTGAGGATTTCATTGCCGCCGCAGCCGATAAAATATAATTTCCAACCCGCCGCCGCATTCTCGTCCACAAGCGCATGTACGAATCCGGCGCCGTGGGCGTTAATGCGTCCGTTTCAGGAGCATCGCGTGATGTCCAGATCATTTCTTGGGGGCTTCCTGATCGCCGTCGCCGGCATTGCGGCGAGCGCGCCGGCCCATGCGCAGTTTTTCGAAAACCTCTTTGGCCCGCGCATTTTTGCAGCGCCGGCCCCAGCTCCACAGGCGATCGCGCAACGACTGAGGCAACAGGGATATCGGCCGTCAGGTCCGATGCGGTTGAATGGCAATGTCGTGCTCACAGATGCTGTGACGCCCGATGGTCGTCACGCCAGGCTGGTCATCGACTCCGCCACCGGTTCCATCATCCAGCGCTTCGCCCGGACTGAGCCGCGTCCGCTGGCGAATGTACGCCGCAGCGACAGTTCCGCAGCATTCGACGATGGAGGCGATAGCCATCTTCTTCCTCGACCTGATGCAACATTCCTGAACGATGGTTCGCCCGCAACACGGCCTCCCAAGGGTCGTACGAAGCCAAGAGCGACCGTTGCAACAATCCCCGCGCCGCAATCCGCCCCCCTCGAACCAGCGGCTGATGTCCACAGCGCAGCGATGCCGCAGACCGGGAAGACCTTGCCCGTTGCAACGCAACCCGAGGTGAGCGCCTCCGCTTCGGCGAGTGGGAACATTGTCAGCCCAGCGCCAAAAGCCGACACGGCGACCCTCAAACCGGGGTCCGGAGGCGCAGCATTCGCCAACGGCGTGCCGTTGAACCCGCTGGATTAGGCGCAAGGGGCGCAGCTTGTGGCGTCGATGGGCGCCCGCCAAAATATTAATGTTTTGCGACTCGCCTTTTGCTCAAAAAGAGTATAATAAAATTTCATGTCAGCCGTAACGGCGGTTGCCGCCTCGCTTAAGGGCGAGTTTTTTGGGTGCTAGTTTTGCTCATAGTTAGTAAAACCGTATGGGAGTAGAGTCATGGCCCTTGTCAGTCAGGCTGGTTTCGCCGCAGCCCGGGTGTTCCATGGAGAGGGCCATTCGCCCGCCGTATTGCGCCACGGCGTCGTACCGATGCCAAACCTTGCATGGACGCCTGAGGTCGAACGTGAAACAGCGCCGCTTTATGAAAAGGTGAAGGCGATTATTCCGCCGGTCGAATGGCCCTTTCACGCGCCCTATGTCAAAGCGATCAACGACCTGAAGCGCGAGCGGAATGCTGTCATTCTCGCCCACAATTACCAGACTGCGGAAATTTACAATTGCGTCGCCGATGTCGTCGGCGATTCCCTGCAACTTGCGCGCCTCGCAGCCGAATCGAAGGCCGACATCATCGTGCAGGGCGGCGTGCATTTCATGGCCGAGACGTCAAAGCTGCTCAACCCTGACAAGACCGTGTTGATTCCGGATTCCAGAGCGGGCTGCTCACTCGCCGAATCGATCACCGGTGCGGATGTACGGGCGCTGCGCGCGCGCTATCCCGGCGTGCCAGTCATCGCCTATGTCAACACGTCAGCCGAAGTGAAAGCCGAGGTCGATATCTGCTGCACCTCCTCGAATGCGCTGAAAGTGGTTGAGAGCTTTGGTTCGGAACGTGTCATTTTTCTGCCCGATCAATATCTGGCGAAGAATGTCCAGGCGCAAACGAAAGTCAAAATCATCGCGTGGACTGGCGCCTGCGAAGTGCATGAACGCTTCACCGCCGAGGAGTTGATGCGCTATCGCGCCGACGATCCGACAATCCAGATTATCGCCCACCCCGAATGCACGCCCGAAGTTGTTGCCGTGTCGGATTTCGCCGGCTCGACCGCCGCGATGATCGACTATGTGAAAACGAGAAAGCCGCGCCGCGTCGTTCTGGTGACCGAATGTTCAATGGCTGACAATGTTGCAGCGGAAACCGGCGGGATCACAGAATTTGTGCGCCCCTGCAATCTCTGCCCGCACATGAAGCGCATCACGCTGCCCAAAATTCTCGATAGTCTTGTATATATGCGCGAGGAAATCACCATCGACCCCGCATCGACCGGGCGCGCCCGCGCCAGCGTGCAGCGGATGATCGATCTGGGTTGAAAGATCGAACCGCTTTTCCGGGGTCAGTCAGCTTGAGCGCTGTTGAAAAAACAGAGACGAAATCGGCGACGACGGGAGCCGGCGTTTTTGCTGACGCCAGCAGCCGGCTGGCGACCGGCGCCTGAACATCCACGCCCGTCCCGGAGCGGTCGGAGCGTCAGGCAAGGGCGTCAAACGCTTGCTGGACAGCGCCGCCAACGTGCATTTTGTTGTCCCTCGATCATCATATCTGCGAAGAAGGACAACAGCGCGCCCAATCAAAAAATGTCGGTCTTGTCGCGATACGTTTTTGATGGTCTAAAAACGCAAATGAGCAATGGAGGGAGCGGGCGGGACATGAACGATCTGGCTCATCGGGAAACATCGGGTCGCGACGCGCTGGAAGACATTCTCAAACAGTCCTTTATGCGCGGGCAATGGCAGAACGAGGCCGCTCGCGCCTCGGGTGCGGCGGGCGTTGAGGAGGTCGAGAAAGGCGTGTTCGGTCCAAAACCCGGCGGCGCAGCCTGGCTCTGGCCGTGGACCATGGTGCGGGGACTGCTGGACCGCTCGATTGAAGCAGTGCCGCAAAGTTATACCTCGCGGCGATCGCTGCTGTTCAACAACCCCGGTTTGCCCAAAGGCACGACGACAAGCATCAATATGGGCATCCAGTTGATCCGCGCGGGCGAACTTGCCTGGGCGCACCGGCATTCGATTTCGGCGCTGCGTTTTGTCATCAGCGGCAATTCCGCCCTTTATACTGTGGTCAACGGTCAGAAATGCCCGATGGCCGATTACGATCTCATACTGACGCCCGCCTGGAGCTGGCATGATCATCACAACGAGGCCGCCAAAAACGCGATCTGGCTCGATGTGCTCGATGGGCCCACCGTCAATGCGCTCAATCAGGTGTTTTTCGAGAATTTCGGGCCGGAGCAGCAACCGCTCGGCAATGCAGCCGGAGAGACGCTGGCATTATTGCAGCCGCCCGGCAATGTCCTGTCAGCGCGCGCGCCCGACCGTCAGATGTGTTTCCCCTGGCGCGATGTCGAGCCAAAGCTGCTCGCCGCCGCCAAAGGCCCGGGCAGTCCCTTTGATGGCGCAACGCTGGAATATGTCGATCCCGCGACCGGCGCCAGCGTGCTCCCGGCGCTGTCCTGCTGGGCGCAGCTGCTGCGTCCGGGCGAGGCGACAAAAAGTCATCGGCACACCTCAAGCGCGGTTTACTTTGTTGTGCGCGGTCAAGGCCAGACCATTGTCGATGGCAAGGCGCTGGATTGGCGGCCGAACGACTGTTTCGCCGTGCCAAACTGGAGCTGGCACGAACATCGCAATCTCTCGAATACGATGGACGCAGTGCTGTTTTCGGTCAACGATATCCCGCTGATCCGGTTTCTCGGTCTCTACCGCGAGGAGCCCGAAATATCGCTTTCGCCCATACCCGCCGATTCGGATGGACATTTTTTGCGCGCGCCTTAAAACGGCATCATAAATCAGGAGGGAAGACAAAGATGAGCACCGATACACTCGACACCGCAGCCATCACGAAGTTTGCGAAAGAGGTTCGCGCCCTCTCAAATGCGCAATATCAAACAGCCGGGTACAAGCGCATCCTGTCGATGCCGCTCAATCAGGCGCGCGCGCGACTCTATACGCTGCAAAAGTCTCACTGGAATATCAACCGTCGGGATTGCTGGGCTTTCGCGCAGGCCCACGCGCCAATGGATGTAAAAAAGCTGATCTGGGAACATGAGGAAGACGAACTGGCCGGCAACAAGACCCGCGGGGTCGAAGATCATTATTCGCTGCAGGTCAGGCAGAGCGCCACCATCGGACTGACCGCAGACGATTTTCGCAACGAACCTTTGCGGGCAGGCACGCGCACCTGCATTTACGCCTATCTGCACCTCGTCAATTCAGGCCATTGGCTGAAAGCCGTTTCGGTCTGCGCAGCGCTTGAAGTGAGCAATTCAAGCGAATGGGTCGATGGCGGCGGCATGTCCTACCGGATGGGCAAACAATTCGAAAAACATCTCGGCATCCCGTTCGACAAGCAGCTGAACGCCAGGGAACACGCGGAAGTCGATGTCGAGCACGCGCATATGCTTTTGCAGATTGCGCGCAAGCACGGAACGACGCCTGGCGCGCTGAACTGGATGATGGAAGGCCTCGTCGAAAGCTGGCAGCTTGACCATATCTGGAAAGGCATTCTGGCTGACATGATGGAAGAAATCCCGCTGTAGTCGATGGGTCCCAAGGGGTGTTTCGGTTTTTGCCGGGGCCTGGTTACATTGCCTCCAGGAGGCCCCCTTGGTCCTGAAGCAGCTCGCCTATCTTGTGGCGCTGGCGCGCGAAAAACATTTCGGACGCGCCGCCGTCGCCTGCCATGTCTCGCAACCCACATTGTCGGCGGCCATCCGCAATCTCGAATCGGAAATCGGCGCGCCCATTGTCGAGCGTGGGCATAGCTTCAACGGGTTTACGCCTGAAGGGCATGTCGTTCTGGATCACGCCAAACGGATGCTGGCCGAAGGCGACGCCATGCGGCAGGGGCTCGCCGAACTCGGTCAGGGACTGACCGGTCGGTTGCGGATCGGCGCTGTGCCCACAGCCCTGCCTGTGATGTCACATCTGATTGCGCCGTTTTACGAGCGCTATCCGCGTGTGTCCGTGACAATACTATCTCTGACGTCAGATGAGATTGTTCGCGGCATCGAGAATTTCGAGCTGGAGGCCGGCGTCACCTACCTCGACAATGAGGCCCTGCCCGCTGTTCGCGCCAAGCCGGCCTATCTGGAAACATGGTCCTTTCTGACCTCGCTCGACGGCGCCTATGCGGACCGGGAGGCCATCACCTGGGCCGAGGCTGCCGAAGCCCCGCTTTGCCTGCTGACCCCGGACATGCAGAACCGCCGCATCATCGATGGCATATTTCGTTCTGTCGGCGCATCGCCCAAACCGCAGGTTGAAACCAATTCCATATTCAATCTGTGCTCCCATGCCGCTTCCGGGCGCTGGTCGAGCATTGTGCCGCGTCCCCTGCTCTACTTCTTTGGTATACCCAGGAACACCAAAGCCCTTCTATTGACCGAGCCGGAAGCGAGCCGTTCCGTGGGCCTGATCATTGCCGACCGGGAACCCTTAAGTCCCTTGGCGAAAGGTCTTTTCTCGATCGTCACGGCCATTGAACCACGCCGGGTCCTAACCCCGCCAGAGGAGTTCTCCCATCTCTCTTAATAGAAATTACCTATCAATTGGTCTGGACATTCAATTGGCTATTTTTGTCGTTATGACGAAGATATGGCGATGAAGGCGCCGCCCCCTGGCGCCGTGGAGGATTGGCATGAGCGCCCATAACAGCGCATCAGGCGCGGCGCAGGACGGATTTGACGAGGCGCGCGCGCGCGAGGTCATCGACGGTCTCAAAGGGTTGCAAGGCGCCGCCTTGCCGATTCTCCACGCCCTGCAACGCGAATTTGGATATGTCGATCAGCGTGTGACGCCGATGATCGCTGAAGCGCTCAACATTTCGCGCGCCGAGGTCCATGGAGCCATCAGTTTTTATCATGATTTTAAAACGGCTCCGCTTGGCCGCCATGTGCTGAAAATCTGCCGCGCGGAAGCCTGCCAGTCGATGGGTGTTGAAAAGCTGATCGAACGGCTTGATCGGATGCATCGCCTGAAACCGGGTGGAACGTCTCCCGATGGCGAACTGACAATTGAATCGGTTTATTGTCTTGGCAATTGCGCGCTCTCGCCAGCTGCGCTGCTGGATGGCGAACCGGTGGGACGCCTCGATAACGCCGGGATTGACGGTATCGTGTTACAGCACACGGGAGCGCGAGCATGACGACGCGCATCTATATACCCGGCGATTCCGCCGCCTTGTCGGTTGGCGCGAACAGGGTTGCCGACGCCATTGCAGCCGAGGCAAGACGCCGCAGCGTTGCGGTCGAAATTGT
This sequence comes from uncultured Hyphomicrobiales bacterium, assembly GCA_903931945.1. Classification (GTDB taxonomy): domain Bacteria; phylum Pseudomonadota; class Alphaproteobacteria; order Rhizobiales; family Beijerinckiaceae; genus Terripilifer. The sequence goes on from CAIZEI010000006.1 coordinate 101,412, forward strand.
CCGCAATGGTTCTCGCGGCATGATGTGGCTTGAGCCGCTGGTCGAAATTGAAACCATGCATGGCCGTTACGCATATGGACCGGTCAAACCAACCAATGTCGCCGCGTTGTTCGACGCCGGCTTTCTGAGCGGCGATCCGCATCCTCTGGGGCACGGGAAAATCGAGGATATCGCCTGGCTGAAGCGTCAGCAGCGTCTTACGTTCGCCCGTTGCGGCGTCAGCGATCCGCTGTCCATCGCCGATTATTGTGCGCATGGCGGCTTCATGGGTCTGGAGAAAGCTGCGGGCATGGCGCCTGCGGCGATCGTCGAGGAAGTCACTGCATCGGGTTTACGTGGGCGCGGCGGCGCCGGCTTCCCGACTGGTCTCAAATGGCGAACGGTGCTCGGCGCCAAAGCGGACCAGAAATATATTGTCTGCAATGCGGACGAAGGCGACAGCGGCACGTTCGCCGATCGCATGCTGATGGAAGGCGACCCGTTCACGCTGATCGAGGGCATGGCCATTGCCGGGTTCGCGGTCGAGGCGACAAAAGGCTTTGTCTATATCCGTTCTGAATATCCACACGCATTCGCGATGATGGAGCGAGCGATCGCCGAAGCGCGCAAGACGGGACTGCTCGGCGCCAATATCGCGGGTTCCGGACGCTCTTTCGATCTGGAAGCGCGGCTTGGCGCCGGCGCCTATATCTGCGGCGAGGAAACGTCACTCCTTGAATCGCTGGAAGGCAAACGTGGACAGGTTCGCGCCAAGCCGCCGCTGCCCGCGATCAAAGGCCTGTTTGGCAAACCAACGGTCATCAACAACGTTCTATCGTTTGCCGCCTGCCCGTGGATTATCGCGCATGGCGCCAAGGCCTATGCCAATTACGGTCTTGGCCGATCCAGAGGCACACAACCCTTCCAGCTTGCGGGCAATATCAAACACGGCGGGCTCGTCGAACTCGCGCTTGGAATCACCATCCGGGAACTTGTCGAGGATTTTGGCGGGGGAACTTTTACTGGCAAGCCTATTCGCGCCGTACAGGTCGGCGGACCGCTGGGCGCCTATTTCCCACAAAAGCTGCTCGACACCCCGCTTGGCTATGAAGAGATGCTCGCCGTCAAGGGGATGCTCGGACATGGCGGGATCGTCGTGTTTGACGACACTGTCGATCTTGCCAGACAGGCGCGTTTTGCGATGGAGTTCTGCGCTATCGAAAGTTGCGGCAAATGCACGCCCTGCCGCATCGGATCGACACGCGGCATGGAAACGCTTGACAAGATCATGGCTGGCAAGGACCGCACGAAGAACCGCGAATTGCTCGACGATCTCTGTCAGTTGATGACCGATGGTTCGCTTTGCGCGCTTGGCGGGTTGACGCCCATTCCAGTCGTCAGCGCCCTCACCCATTTTCCCGAAGACTTCGAACGGCCAGCCGGCGTTCGAATGGCTGCGGAATAGGAGACACAAATGGCTCTCATCCGGGAAATCGATCAGGGCACGCCCATTCGCCTCGCCGAAAAACTGGTCACGCTGACCATCGATGGGGAGCGCGTGAGCGTGCCGGAGGGTACGTCCGTCATGGCGGCCGCGATGACAATGGGGACCAAAATCCCCAAGCTCTGCGCCACCGATTCACTTGAAGCCTTCGGCTCCTGCCGGCTGTGTCTTGTCGAAATTGATGGCCGCCGCGGCACGCCCGCCTCCTGCACAACGCCAGCCGAAGAGGGCATGGTTGTGCATACGCAAAACGCGCGGCTCGCCAAGCTGCGCAAGGGTGTGATGGAGCTTTATATTTCCGACCATCCGCTGGATTGCCTGACCTGCCCCGCCAACGGCGATTGCGAACTTGAAGACATGGCCGGGGCGGTCGGTTTGCGCGACGTGCGATATGGCAAGGACGGCGTAAATCATCTTGATGCGCTCAAGGATGACAGCAATCCCTATTTCACATTCGATGAATCCAAATGCATTGTCTGCTCGCGCTGCGTGCGCGCGTGTGAGGAAGTACAGGGCACATTTGCGCTGACCATACAGGGCCGCGGCTTCGATTCGAAAGTCTCCCCCGGCGGCGTTGATTTCATGTCGTCCGAATGCGTGTCCTGCGGCGCCTGCGTGCAGGCCTGCCCGACTGCGACGCTCAGCGAAAAGACCATCATAGAACACGGCCAGCCCGATCATTCCGTACTGACGACCTGCGCCTATTGCGGCGTCGGCTGTTCGTTCAAGGCCGAGATGAAGGGCGAGCAGGTCGTCAATATGGAGCCCTGGAAGGCGGGCGGCGCCAATGAGGGCCACTCCTGCGTCAAAGGTCGTTTTGCCTGGGGTTACGCCACTGCGAAAGACCGCATTGCCAAGCCGATGATACGCGCTGAAATCACCGACCCATGGCGCGAAGTGTCATGGGATGAGGCGTTCAGATACGCCGCCTCGGAATTCAAGCGTATCCAGGGCGCCTATGGCAAGGACAGCATTGGCGCCATCACATCCTCGCGTTGCACGAACGAGGAAGTGTTCGTCATGCAAAAACTGGTGCGGATGGGTTTTGGCAATAACAATGTTGATACCTGCGCCCGTGTCTGCCATTCGCCAACGGGTTACGGGTTGAGCAAGACCTTTGGCACGTCGGCGGGAACTCAGGATTTCAAATCGGTTGACGACTCCGATGTCATCATGGTCATTGGCGCCAACCCGACGGATGCGCATCCGGTGTTCGCTTCGCGCATGAAAAAGCGGCTGCGACAAGGCGCGCGGCTGATTGTTGTCGATCCTCGCAAGATCGATCTTGTTCGATCGCCGCATGTGAAGGCCGATTATCACCTGCCGCTGCTGCCCGGCACAAATGTCGCCATGATCAATGCGCTGGCTTATGTCATCGTGACCGAAGGGCTGGCGAACGAATCCTATGTGCGCGAGCGCTGCGACTGGGAGGATTTCCAGACCTGGGCGCGGTTCATTGCGCAAGACAAACATTCGCCCGAAGCGGTCGAGCAATTGACCGGCGTCCCCGCTGTGGATGTGCGCGCCGCTGCGCGACTTTATGCGACGGGCGGCAAGGCCGCGATCTATTACGGGCTCGGCGTAACGGAGCATTCTCAGGGTTCAACCATGGTTATGGGCATGGCCAATCTTGCGATGGCGACAGGCAATGTTGGACAACGCGGCGGCGGCGTGAACCCGCTGCGCGGTCAGAACAATGTGCAGGGGGCCTGCGATATGGGCTCCTTTCCGCATGAATTCAGCGGTTATCGGCATGTCTCGGACGATTCCACCCGCGACACATTCGAAAGCCTGTGGGGCGTGAGACTCGATAACGAACCCGGCCTGCGCATTCCCAATATGCTCGACGAAGCTCAATATGGCGACTTCAAAGGACTTTACGTACAGGGTGAGGACATCGCGCAATCCGATCCCGACACGCATCACGTAACCGCAGGCCTTTCGGCAATGGAATGCGTGATTGTTCAGGATCTATTCCTGAATGAGACCGCCAAATTCGCGCATGTGTTTTTCCCCGGCGCATCTTTCCTTGAGAAGGACGGCACGTTCACCAATGCCGAGCGGCGCATCAACCGCATCCGCAGGGCGATGAAGCCTATGGCGGGACTCGCTGACTGGGAGGTCACGCTGGGTTTTGCCAAGGCGCTCGGCGTCGAAATGCATTACAATCACCCATCCGAGATCATGGATGAAGTGACGCGATTGACGCCGACGTTTCGCGGCGTCTCCTATGCAAAGCTTGACGAATTGGGGTCCGTGCAATGGCCCTGCAACGATGCCGCGCCGCAAGGCACGCCGATCATGCACGTCGATCGCTTCGTGCGCGGCAAGGGCAAGTTCATGCTCACCGAATTCACGCCAACCGATGAACGGACCGGACCGCGCTTCCCGCTGTTGCTGACGACGGGACGCATTTTGAGCCAATACAATGTCGGCGCGCAAACCCGGCGCACCGCCAACAATGTCTGGCATGAAGAAGACGTGCTCGAAATCCATCCCTTCGATGCCGAAACCCGAGGCATCAAGGACGGCGATCTGGTTGCGCTGGCGAGCCGTTCGGGCGACGTCGCGATGAAAGCCTGCATCAGCGAGCGGATGCAGCCGGGCGTGGTTTATACAACGTTCCATCATCCGAACTCCGGCGCCAATGTTGTCACCACCGACTACTCGGATTGGGCGACCAATTGCCCGGAATACAAGGTGACGGCGGTGCAGGTGCGCCGCACCAATCACTGGTCGGACTGGCAGGAGAAAGATCGCGAGACCGCCGTTTCCATGCGCAGGATCGTCCATGCCGCGGAGTGATGGCCTTTCAAAAGCGACGTCGCTCGCGCCCGCTGTAAAGCTCGGCTTTGACGGGCGCGTGGACGCAATTCATCGCGCCCTTCCAGTCGAGGCGGCTGTCGGAATTATTTATGCTCCGACACCCTATGCCGTGATGATGGCAAGCCCCGTCGATCTGGAAGATTTTGTATACGGGTTCAGCCTCACGGAAGGCGTGATCACAAACGCCGGAGATATCCGCGCAGTTGCGATCGTCAATGATCCAAAGGGTTTCAAGGTGTCGGTCACCTTGGCGCCAGACCGGTTGCGCACGCATCTTGCGCGGGGCCGCAATCTGGCGGGCCGAACGGGTTGCGGCGTTTGCGGCATTGAGGATATCGATCAATTGCCATTTGCGCCGCCGCGTCCGCGTCACTCGCAACGCTTGTCTCTTCGGGCCGCAAAGCGCGCGATCCACAATCTTGATGCGCATCTGCCGCTTGGCGACGCCACGCGCGCCACTCATGCAGCGGCGTGGTGCGACAAGGATGGAGACATCAAAACCGTGCGAGAAGATGTCGGACGCCACAATGCGCTGGATAAGCTGATTGGCGCGCTGCTGCGTTCAGGCGCAGATCCTGCGCAAGGCTTTATTGTCATCACATCGCGGTGCTCATTCGAAATGGTCGAGAAAGCCGCAGCCTTTGGCGTAGCCGCGCTTGTCTCCATTTCCGCGCCGACCAGTCTGGCGCTTGAGCGCGCGCACGCGCACGGAATGACGCTGCTGGCGATTGCTCGGGCCGATGGCGCAATGCTTTTCACGGACGCCGCGGGCGTCGCGCAAGATCTTCTGCTTGAAGGGGCTACGACCGAATGAGTGAAGGCTCCAGCAGCGCTATCGACCGTCTCGTGCGTATGGCCAATCAGATTGCGCTTGCCTTTCAGGCGCAGCCGCAGGACGAGGCTGTCAGCAATATTGCGGCGCATATCAAAAGTTTCTGGACGCCTAAAATGCGCCGCGATGTGATCGCGCATTTGCAGGCTGGCGGAGCTGACGTTGCGCCGCTGGCCAGGGCCGCGTTTGAGCGGTTGCATTGAATTACACCGACGGCAGGGCTGATTTGCTTGGACGTAAAGTAATATTTGAATCGATAAAAAGGGGAGAAAAATGACTTCTACAAATGACCTGTTGAAAAGCCATGCCGGCAGCGGCGGTGGATTTCTTGACCGCGAACGCACCATTGCTCAACCGGGGTTCAATCGCTGGCTTGTTCCGCCGGCGGCGTTGGCGATCCATCTATGTATCGGCATGGCCTATGGATTCAGTGTCTTCTGGTTGCCGCTCAGCCAGTCGCTCGGGATCGGAAAATCGGTCGCATGCCCGGCTGATTCCAGCATTTTGACCGCGCTTTTCACAACATCGTGCGACTGGTCGGTCGCCGACCTCGGCTGGATGTTCACACTGTTCTTCGTGCTTCTGGGCTCGTCGGCGGCGCTCTGGGGAGAGCTGGCTGGAGCGCGTGGGGCCACGCAAGGCGGGTTTCGTCGCGGCGTTGTGCTGGTGTGGCGGCCTCGTGATTTCCTCGATCGGCGTGCAATGGCATCAACTGTGGATGCTCTGGGTTGGTTCGGGCGTTATCGGCGGCGTCGGCCTTGGCCTCGGCTACATCTCCCCCGTCTCGACGCTGGTGAAATGGTTCCCGGATCGTCGCGGCATGGCGACAGGCATGGCGATCATGGGCTTTGGCGGAGGCGCGATGATCGGTTCGCCGCTTGCGAATCTGCTGATGAATAATTTCAAGTCCGCAACTTCCGTGGGAGTCTGGCAAACTTTTCTCGTCATGGCGGCAGGTTATTTTGTGTTCATGATGGCGGGCGCATTCGGCTATCGCGTGCCGCCAGCAGGTTGGAAACCGGATGGCTGGACGCCGCCCGCGACCACCAACGCCATGATCACGTCAGGGCAGGTGCATTTGAAGGATGCTCATAAAACGCCGCAATTCTGGCTGATCTGGGCTGTGCTCTGCCTGAACGTGTCAGCTGGCATCGGCATCATCGGCATGGCCTCGCCGATGTTGCAGGAGATTTTCGGAGGTTCGCTCATCGGCAAGCCGGAGCTCGGCTTTGCGGCGCTCGATGCAGGACAAAAGGCGCAGATCGCCGGCATCGCAGCGGGGTTCGCCGGATTGATCTCGCTGTTCAATATTGCGGGGCGGTTTTTCTGGGCGTCGCTGTCGGACAGGATCGGACGCAAGGCGACCTATTTCATCTTCTTCGCGCTTGGCATTGTTTGTTACGCCTCGGCGCCGACATTCGCGCATATGGGTTCAAAGGCGCTGTTCGTCTCTGCGTTCTGCATCATTCTGTCGATGTACGGCGGCGGTTTCGCCACGGTGCCCGCCTATCTGGCGGACATGTTCGGGACGCAATTCGTGGGCGCCATCCACGGTCGCCTGCTGACAGCTTGGTCGACAGCAGGGATCATCGGTCCGGTCGTGGTGAACTACATCCGTGAGTTCAACAAATCGGCCGGCGTTCCCGCTGATCGGCTTTACGATGTCACCACCTATGTGCTCGCCGGCATGCTTGCGCTGGGTTTTGTCTGCAACCTGCTAATCAAGCCCGTCGCGCCAAAATGGTTCATGAGCGAGGCGGATGTCGCCGCTCTGCAAGCCAAAGCCAGCGCGACTTCGAAAGGCGGCGACAGGTTGGCCAAGGGAATTGGCGTCGATGGAATTGACGCGAAAGTGACTTTGGCCTGGCTCGGAGTCGGCATCCCGCTTGCCTGGGGCGTCTGGATCACTTTGCAAAGCGCAATCAAAATCTTCGGGTGAAGGTGATTCGCCGACAATAATTGCAGTCGCGAAGGCGCCCTTCGCGGTCGTTGTGTTTCCCTCAGCGCTTGAGCTGCCGCACTCCTGCCGGGCCCTTGTCACATTTTGGGCTCATCTGGCGGGCAAATGTGTTAAGCTCGAGGTCACGCCATCGTTCATGTCCCGTTCAGGCCTGCAACGTTGTAATGGCCAAGCTGACCGTTTCGTTTCCGCAAGCGGTCCAACCTGGAAACTCAAGGCTCACATGCCAACGATTGCTCTGGTCGATGATGACCGCAACATACTGACCTCGGTTTCCATCGCACTTGAAGGCGAAGGCTACCGGGTGCAAACCTATACCGACGGCGCAAGCGCGCTCGATGGTTTGAAGACAAATCCGCCGGACCTTGCCATCTTCGATATCAAGATGCCGCGCATGGATGGCATGGAATTGCTTCGCCGCCTGCGACAGAAATCTGACCTCCCGGTGATCTTTCTCACCTCGAAGGATGAGGAAATCGACGAACTTTTTGGCCTCAAGATGGGCGCGGACGATTTTATCCACAAGCCGTTTTCACAGCGATTGCTCGTTGAACGCGTGAAAGCCATCCTGCGCCGGTCAAACCCGAAAGAAGCCTCCGCGCAAAAGGAATCGGAAGCCAAAATTCTCGAACGCGGTTCCCTGCGGATGGACCCGGAACGCCACACCTGCACCTGGAATGGCCAGCAGGTAACGCTCACGGTGACGGAGTTCTTGATTCTCCAGGCGCTCGCCATGCGGCCAGGCGTTGTCAAAAGCCGCAATGCGCTGATGGACGCGGCCTATGACGATCAGGTCTATGTCGATGACCGCACCATCGACAGCCACATCAAGCGGCTGCGCAAGAAATTCAAATCCGCAGCTGGCGATTTTGAAATGATCGAGACGCTTTACGGTGTTGGCTACCGGTTCCGTGAGGCGTAAGCTGCCGACCCCGATCGATATCAGGCAGGTCCCCGTATGAGCGTGGACGCACAGGGTGAAAGCGGTCTTGAACTGGCGCCGGCTTCTGGCGCAGGCCTGATATGCCGTGCGCGCAACATAGTGCCGGCCCTTGTTTCTCGATTTTCGTCCTCTCTCACGCGCCGCATCGTAGTCCTGAACGTTGGCGGTCTCGTCGTCTTGTCGGCTGCCTTTTTGTACCTCAATCAATTCCGTGAAGGCCTGATCGACGCCCGCGTCCAAAGTTTGCAAGCGCAAAGCGAGATTATCGCAGCCGCAATTGCAGCCTCTGCGGGGGTGGAGACAGACTCGATTACTGTCGATCCAGAAAAACTGTTGCAGCTCGCGCCGGGGCAATCTTACGATCCCTCGTCGGATCCGGACAACGAAACCGAGTTTTCCATTAATCCCGAACGCATCGGTCCGGTTCTGCGCCGGCTTGTGTCCCCGACGCATACGCGCGCGCGCGTTTATGACCGCGACGGCTATCTGCTGGTGGATTCGCAATCCATTGCAGAACGCGCCAACATCACGAGCTCCGATTTACCCGCGCCCGGCCACAGCGATTCAACAGCGCCGCTTGTGGAGCGGACCTGGAATATGTTGCGGGGTCGTTTTGGCGCGGCGGCTCCTGCGCCTCCGCGCGATCCTGTGGACGCCGGCAACGGAAAGGCCTATCCCGAAGTGCGCGATGCGCTGGATGGCGCGGCCTCTTCGATCGTACGCGTCAACGCCAAGGGCGAAACCATTGTTTCAGTGGCGGTTCCGGTGCAACGCTTTCATCTGGTGCGCGGCGCGTTGCTGCTTTCGACCCAGGGCGGAGATATCGACAAGATCATCACATTCGAGCGCTGGGCCATCATCCGGATTTTTCTGGTTTCTGCGGGCGTGATGTTCCTGTTGTCGCTGTTTTTGGCGGGCACAATCGCCGAACCCATGCGAAAACTCGCTGAGGCGGCGGAGCGGGTGCGTCGGGGCGTCAAATCGCGACAGGAAATTCCTGACTTTACCGGCCGCAGCGACGAGATCGGCAATCTCTCCGGCGCGCTTCGAGATATGACCGGCGCGCTTTACAACCGCATCGAGGCGATCGAAAGTTTTGCCGCCGATGTCGCGCATGAGCTCAAAAACCCGTTGACCTCGCTGCGCAGCGCAGTCGAGACTCTGCCGCTCGCCAAAAGCGATGCATCCAAGAGCCGATTGCTTGAGATCATCCAGCATGACGTGCGCCGCCTCGACAGGCTCATCAGCGATATTTCTGACGCCTCGCGGCTGGATGCGGAGCTGGCCCGAGGCGACATGCAAAAGGTCGATCTCTCGCAATTGCTGACAGCTGTCGTGTCGATGGCCAACCAGGTTGAGCGCGACGATGGCGTGCGCTTCATTCTCGATATCGCTCCGACTGACGACATGCGCAAAGCCTATGTTGCGATGGGGCATGATTCGCGTCTGGCGCAGGTCGTCAACAATCTGCTCGACAACGCACGCTCGTTTTCTCCGAGAAGCGGCAATGTCCGCGTCGCACTGCGTCGCGGACGCCATCCCCAGCGGGCCGGGCAGGCAGGCGAGGGCTTTGAAATCATTGTCGACGATGACGGTCCGGGAATTCCCGCCCATGCCTTCGAACGAATATTCGAGCGTTTTTACACCGATCGGCCAGATCAGGGCTTTGGCCAGAATTCGGGTCTGGGCCTGTCCATTTCGCGGCAGATCGTGGAGGCGCATGGCGGCGTTATCCGCGCATTGAACCGGGGCGATCAGGCCGATGGCGCCGGCGGCGCGCGCTTCATTGTCTGGTTGCCGGACGCCCGATGACCAGTTTGGCGCAGCAGCAGATGTCCGTCCATGGTAGCATCGTCGTCGTGGGGGAAGCCGGCATTCTGGCGCGCGGCCCTTCGGGCGCAGGCAAGAGCCGCTTTGCGCAGGCGCTGATCGCCGAGGGGATAATGCGGGGCCTGTTCGCCAGGCTGGTGGCTGACGATCGGGTCTCCCTGACCCGGCAGGCGGGACGACTTGTGGCCCATCCGCCCGCCGGCATCGTGGGCTTGATCGAAGAAAGGGGTTCCGGCCTTTTGGAAACTCTCTATGAAAGGGCGGTCATAGTGCGCATTCTGGTGGATCTCGGGGCCTCCGGCGTCCCGCGTATGCCCACGGAGGAAGATTTGAGCGACGGCATAGCCGGGGTGGTTCTGCCCCGGCTAAGGCTCGACCGCAGCGTGCCGCCCGTCGAAGGCGCCCGCCGGGTCGTCGACAAGCTCGCCGGATTTCAACACGCGGCAGGTTTCACTTGCCAAACGCCGCGCATTGCACAATATGGCGCACTTTTCGGGGCGGGACGGTCATCGTCCGCAACTCGCTGATGTGGACGGTCTATTCCCATGATCGGAATGGTGCTTGTGACGCACGGGCGCTTGGCGATAGAATTTCGCGCAGCGCTCGAACATGTCGTTGGTCGTCAAAACCAGCTTGAGACCGTCACCATCGGTCCCGAAGACGATATGGAACAGCGGCGAAAGGACATTCTCGCCGCAATCCAGTCGGTCGATACGGGCGCCGGCGTCATCCTTCTGACCGACATGTTTGGCGGCACGCCTTCCAACCTCGCGATCTCAGTCATGGATGGGGCCAAGGTTGATGTCGTGGCGGGCATCAATCTGCCCATGTTGATCAAACTTGCCTCGGTGCGAGAAACCTCACCGCTGGAACAGGCTGTGGTTCAGGCCCAGGAAGCGGGGCGCAAATATATATCTGTGGCCAGCCGGATTTTGACAGTCAAATGAGCGAATGCGAAGATTTTGAGGATTGCCCGCCGCCGCCTTCGATCGAGGGGGCCATTTCGCGCGATCTCAAGATTGTCAACCGTAAAGGGCTTCATGCGCGCGCAACCGCCAAATTCGTGCAATGCGCCGAGCAGTTCGATGCCGAGATTTTTGTCACTCGCTGTGGCGAAACGGTTGGCGGAGTTTCCATTATGGGCATCCTCACGCTCGGCGCGGGATTGGGATCAACAATCAACGTTGCTGCGCGCGGCAAACAGTCGCAGGCGGCGCTGGACGCTATTGCGGCGCTGGTGGCGAACCGCTTTGGCGAAGAAGAATAGCGACCGCATTGTCGTTCCGGGAGATTTGCATGAACGTCCCAGCGCTTGCGGTTTCGACTTCTGTTTTGTTTTCCGGCGTGGCGCATGTTTTTGCTGCTGAGGTCGTAGCTCTCGGCGCCAGCAATACCGAGGGCAAGGGGCGTGGAAGCACGCACGATGGCGTTCCTCGTTCGCACGCCTACCCCGCGCAGCTTGAACGGTTGCTGACCGCCGCAGGTTGTCGCGTCCACGTGCTGAATGCCGGCAAGGCGGGCGATACGACGGGCGGAATGCTCGCCCGACTTCCCGGCGCGATGGACAAAGACACCAGGGTTGTGATTTTACAGACGGGCGGCAATGATGCGCGGCAAGGAGAGGCTGGAAACGCGTTCGTCAATATCGCAGCGATCCAGAGCTATGTCGCGGCGCACGGGGCTCGAGTGGTGACGATGGGGCGCCTCAACGCTATTGCCGGCGCGTGGCGCCTGCCCGATAGACAACACTATAGCGTTGAAGGTCATGTCGCTTTTGCAAATTCGGTTCTGGGAGAAGTGCGCGGCGCGCTGGGTTGCTGAGGCATTTGCGTAAAGCGCGGCCGACTGGCTCGAAGAGAAACCAGCCTTATATTTACATCCAAGGAGTTGCGCATGACCGTCCATGTCTATCAATTCGCCTGTCTTCAGGACAATTTCGGCGTTCTGGTGCATGATTCCGGCACCGGCGCCACTGCCGCGATTGACGTTCCGGAAGCCGCGCCGGTCTTGAAAGCGCTTGCCGAAAAAGGCTGGGCGCTCACCGACATCCTCGTGACCCACCGTCATGCTGACCACGTGCAGGGGATTCCTGAAGTCAAACAGCATTTCCCCAAAGCGCGTGTGGTTGCGCCCAAAGGCGAGGCGGATCGTATTCCACTGGTGGATATCACGGTCGGCGAAGGCGATCTTGTGCGTATCGGCGGCCTGACGGCCAGGGTCATCGAAACGCCCGGCCATACAATCGGCCACATTGTCTACTGGTTCGAGGACGACAATCTGCTCTTCGCGGGAGATACGCTGTTTTCGCTTGGCTGCGGCCGCGTCATGGAAGCGCCCATGGCGGTCATGTGGAATTCGCTTGAAAAGCTGGCGGATCTGCCGGAGGAGACGCAAGTCTATTGCGGGCATGAATATACGCTCGCCAATGGAAAGTTTGCGCTGACTGTCGATCCCGGCAACGACATGCTCAAGGAACATCTCGCATTTGCTGCGGCCCAGCGCGCTGCGGGCAAGTTTACATTGCCTTCAACCATCGGGCTGGAACTTGCTATCAACCCGTTTTTGCGGGCGGAAAACGAGGATGTTCAGGCCGCCCTCGGCATGAGCGGACGCGATCCTGCCGATGTTTTTGCAGAAATTCGTGAACGCAAAAACAAATTCTGAGACTCAGGCTTTCTTGCCGAGGGTTTCAATATTGCGCTGCAATTCCACAACCTGTCGCCTCAATTCTTCAAGATCGGGGCCTTGTTTGCTCTCCGCTTCCGCTGCGGTTTTTGCTGTCGCTGCGGGTGGAGGAACAAAGGGATTGAACATTCCCAGAGCCTGACTGAACAATGCAAAATTCTTGCGCGATTGTTCCTCCATCGCAGCAAACATCTGTCCGCCAGGCAGGCCGCTGACGCCAAAGGCGGCGCTCATTTGCTCACGCATCTTTTGCTGTTCCGAGACGAATTTATCGAAACTGAATTCAAGATAGCTCGGCACAAGCGTCTGGATGCTGTCGCCATAAAAACGGATCAATTGCCGCAGGAATGCGATGGGCAGCATCGACTGTCCTTCCTTTCCTTCCTGCTCGAAGATGATTTGCGCAAGAACGGGCCGGGTAATATCTTCGCCCGTTTTAGCGTCATGCACGACAAAATCATTGCCGGCCTTGACCATCACAGCAAGGTCTTCCAGTGTCACATAGACACTGGCGCCCGTGTTATAAAGACGGCGGTTCGCGTATTTCTTGATGACAGTTGGCTCTTTGTCGTTCGCCATACCCGATGCCTCGTTTGGGGAGCGCCTATCGGGCAGGCGCCCATTTCCTCGGCGCCCGGCGGGGCGCCTGCAGCAACATGACAGGATAATGGCGTGTTGCAAAGCGGTAGGAAGCAACCTTGCTCCTGTTGTCGCATCCAATTGATCCTTATTGCGCGGCATATTGACCTTGACCCCGTCGCCGGGGAGGCGTAGCCGGATGAATTGTGGCGGGCCTCCGCTGCGGCGCAGTGCAACGCCCCGGCGCCTCGCAGAATTGGATTTTCAACCGGCAAAAGGGAGTTCAGGAATGTCGACAGACATTGTCATCGCAAGCGCGGCGCGCACAGCGGTCGGGTCATTCACCGGGGCGTTCGGCAGCACGCCGGCCCACGATCTTGGCGCTGTTGCAATCAAGGCCGTCCTCGAACGCGCCAGGGTCGAAGCGGCGGAGGTCGATGAGGTCATCATGGGCCAGATTCTTTCAGCGGGACAGGGGCAGAACCCGGCCCGACAAGCGGCCATGAAAGCCGGCATTCCCCAGGAAAAAACCGCCTGGGGGCTCAATCAGCTCTGCGGTTCGGGCCTTCGCGCGGTCGCAATCGGCCTGCAGCAGATCGCCAATGGCGATGCGAAAATCATTGTCGCAGGCGGACAGGAATCGATGTCGATGTCGCCGCACGCGGCATATCTGCGCGCCGGTCAAAAAATGGGCGAGCTGAAAATGCTCGACACCATGATCAAGGACGGGCTGACAGACGCCTTTGCTGGCTATCACATGGGAAATACCGCCGAGAATATTGCTGCCCGCTGGCAGTTGACCCGCGAAGAGCAGGATATGTTTGCTGTGCTATCGCAGAACAAGGCGGAAGCCGCCCAGAAAGCTGGCAAGTTCAAGGACGAGATCGTTCCCGTAACTGTCTCCGGCCGCAAGGGCGATATGATTGTCGATCAGGATGAATATATTAAAGCAGGCACAACGATCGACTCCCTCGCCAAGCTGCGTCCGGCTTTTTCGAAGGACGGCACAGTAACAGCCGGCAACGCCTCTGGCATCAACGATGGCGCCGCAGTCGCTGTTCTGATGACATCCGCCGAGGCCAAGAAACGCGGATTGCAGCCTTTGGCGCGCATCGTGTCCTGGGCGACAGCGGGCGTCGATCCGGCGATCATGGGTTCGGGCCCTATCCCTGCCTCGCGCAAGGCGCTGGAAAAAGCCGGATGGAAAGTGAAGGACCTCGATCTGGTGGAAGCCAATGAAGCCTTTGCCGCGCAGGCTCTCGCCGTCAACAAGGATATGGGCTGGGACCCTGCGATCGTCAATGTGAATGGCGGCGCCATCGCCATCGGTCATCCCATTGGCGCTTCGGGCGCGCGCATCCTCAATACGCTGCTGTTTGAAATGCAGCGCCGCAACGCGAAGAAAGGCCTCGCGACGCTGTGCATCGGCGGTGGCATGGGCATCGCCATGTGCGTGGAGCGCTAACAGCCATTCACCGAAAGTTCATGCCTGAAAATCACGAAATGTTGATCTTCTGCAATGACGCGACGGCCCGATCTGCTAGATTGGGCCGTTGCAATAACTTGGGAGAGAAAGCATGAGCAGAGTCGCTTTCATTACCGGGGGGGACGCGGGGAATTGGCGCTGCGATATCCATCGCCCTTCAGAAAGCGGGCTATAAGGTCGCGGCCAATTATGCTGGCAATGACGAGGCTGCGGCAAAATTCCATGCGGAAACAGGAATTCCTGTGTTTAAATGGGATGTCTCGGATTTCGACGCCTGCGCGGTCGGAGTCGCAAAAGTCGAGGCGGAACTCGGGCCGATTGATATTCTGGTCAACAATGCCGGCATTACCCGCGACGGCATGTTCCACCGGATGACAAAAGACCAATGGTATGCTGTCATCAACACCAATCTGAATTCGCTGTTCAACATGACCCGCCCGGTGTGGGAAAGCATGCGGAATCGCAAATTTGGACGGGTGATCTGCATTTCGTCCATCAATGGCCAGAAAGGCCAGATGGGTCAGGCGAACTATTCGGCTGCCAAAGCGGGCGACATCGGCTTCGTGAAGGCGTTGGCGCAAGAGGCCGCCAAACTCGGCATCACTGTCAATGCAATTACACCGGGCTATATTGGCACGGAAATGGTCCGCGCGATTGATCCGGCGATCATCGAAAAAGCGATTCTGCCGCATATTCCCGTTGGACGTCTGGGCGAACCGGAAGAAATCGCTCGCGCCGTGGTGTTCCTTGCCGCCGATGACGCTGGTTTCATCACCGGCTCCACATTGTCGGCAAATGGCGGGCAATATATGGCCTGATCCAGACGCCGGAGAGAACCATGCAAAGAGATGGCATTGCAGCAATCGCGGTATGCGCGACGCTTGCAGCGCCGCTTCTCGCCCGCGCTGAAACGCCGCAGGAGCGCGGCGCCTACCTTGTCAAAAGCATCGCCGCCTGCGGCAATTGCCACACCGACAGCGCGCCAGGCGCCGCAGAACTTGCCGGTGGGATGAGGTTTTCCGAACTTGCCTATACCGCGCGGGCGGCAAATTTGACGCCCGACCCGGAAAATGGCGTTGCGGGCTGGACCGACGATCAGTTGGTCAGAGGTCTTCGCGACGGCAAACGACCCAAAGGCTCGACCATCGGCCCGCCGATGCCTGTGACGACCTATCGCTCGATGTCCGACGATGACGCGCGCGCGATTGTTGCTTATCTGCGCAGCATCCCGCCCAGGCCCAATCATGTGCCGCATTCGACCTACCGGCTGCCACTGCCGGAGTCCTGGGGTCCCGAGGTAACGACAGTCGCCGCTCCGCCGGACAACGATCCGGTCGCCTATGGTCGTTATCTCGCGTCCGGCCTCGGTCAATGCATGGATTGCCACAGCCGTCGCGGCGAAAACGGCTTGCCTGATTTCGTCAACGGACTTGCCGCGGGCGGCGCGGAGTTGCGCGGCCCTTGGGGTGTAAGCCTGGCGCCCAATATTACCCCGAACGGAATTGGCTATTACAGCGATGACGAATTGCGCAAGGTCATCACGACGGGCGTACGCCCCGATGGATCCAAACTCAATCCGCCAATGCCGGTCGCTTATTATGCGAACATGACCGCGAAGGACCTGTCGGCGATTATCGCATTTCTGCGCTCACTGCCAAAAAAATAGCATGGCGTTTTTGGGCGGTTTGCGAGGGCCGCAGATTTGACTTTCTGTTCCGGGCAGGATCGACGAATATCCGCCCAACAAAATCGGGAGGAATCATGTTTCGCATCGCAACCCTGTTCGCCGCCATTGCTGCTTTGGCCCCTGCGTCGCGTGCGGACGAACTGCCCGCACTGAAAAGCCTGCCCCCGACAGTTGAGGTCAAAGCGCTCGGACGGCATGGATATTTTTATGCTGGCGGCAAATATGTCGGCGAAGGTGAAAACCGCATCATGGCCGGACAGATGTATGTCGAGGTGCTGGTTCCCAAAAAAGTGCGCCAGCCCTGGCCGCTGGTGCTGGTGCATGGCGCGGCGCAGACCGCCACCAACTGGATTCAGACGCCGGACGGTCGCAAGGGCTGGGCCGATTATTTCGTTGAACAGGGCTATGTCGTTTACATGGTCGATCAACCCGCGCGCGGGCGCTCGCCCTGGCATCCCCAGGTCAATGGCGGCCTGCGCATGTTCTCGACCGGCGCCATTGAAAAACAGTTCACAGCGACCGAACAATACAAGGTCTGGCCCAATGCCGTGAAACACACGCAATGGCCGGGCGAGGGGCCGGGCAAGGGCAAGGCGGGCGATCCGGTTTTCGATGCTTTCTATGCGACGCAGGTGGAATCGCTGGCGTCAACCGAAGAAACGCAAAGCCTCATTCGCGATGCCTTTGCGGCTCTGCTCGACAGGATCGGCCCATCAATCATCCTGACCCATTCGCAGTCGGGCGCCTTTGGCTGGATCATCGCCGATGTCCGCCCGAAACTGGTGAAGGCCATCGTCGCCATCGAGCCGGCAGGGCCGCCCTTCCTGCCTTCGAAATTCGCCGGGGGATCGCCCCGCGCCTATGGACTGACCGAAACGCCGATCGCCTACGATCCGCCCGTCAGGGACCCCAAAACTGACCTTCCCTTTGTCGTGCAGGACAGGCCGGACGCGCCCGGCCTCATCGCCTGCGCGCTGCAAAAAGAGCCTGCGCGCAAATTGCCCAATCTTGTTGGCAAGCCCGTGCTGATTGTCGCTTCAGAGGCCTCCTATCACAGCGAATCTGATCATTGTATGGCCAAATATCTTGTTCAGGGCGGCGTGCCGGCGGAATATGTCAATCTCGCCGACAAGGGCATCCATGGCAACGCGCATATGATGATGATCGAGAAAAACAATCTGGAAATTGCAGCCATGCTGCATGACTGGATGAAGAAGAAGGCGAGGTAGCGGCCTCGATTGACAGGGTGCGCATCCGGGATGCTTATCGAGGCATAATCAAAGGAGGGAAACATGGGCGGCAACAGACGCAATTTCATCAAGGGCGCGGCATTTGCAGGCGCAGCGCTCGGCGCGGGCGAGGCAAGCGCGCAGGCCGGGCCGAAGACGCTTTTCACGCCTGCTGTCACAACCATACCGGTTGTTGGAACGAGCGATGTCTTCGCTGTGCGCCGCATTTATTGCATCGGGCGCAATTATCCCGCCCATTCCCGCGAAATGGGCTCCGACCCCACGCGCGAGCCGCCATTCTTTTTCCAGAAGCCGCGCGACGCCGTACAGAATGTGAAGGTCGGCGAAGTCGCTGACCATCCCTATCCCACGCTGACGAAGAACTATCATCACGAGGTCGAACTGGTGGCCGCGCTGAAAGCCGGCGGCAAAAATATCCCGAAGGAAAAAGCGCTCGATCTGGTGTATGGGTATACGGTTGGCCTCGATATGACGCGCCGCGATCTCCAGCAGGCCATGGGCAAAGAGCAGAAGCCTTGGGAAATCGGCAAAAGTTTCGACATGTCAGCGCCCATGGGGCCGCTGCACCGCGTTGAAGATGTCGGTCACTTCACCAAGGGCGCGATCTCTCTGGCCATCAATGGCCGCGTGCAGCAGGAGGCCGATCTCTCCTGGATGATCTGGAGCGTCGCCGAGCAGATCGCGCAACTCTCCGAGGCGTTCGAACTGTTCCCCGGCGACATCATCTATTCCGGCACGCCCGACAAGGTCAGCCCGGTCCAGAAGGGCGATGTGCTCCTCTGCAAGATCGAAGGCTTGCCGGATATGTCGATCAGGATTGTTTGAGCAACCAATTGACTTGCGTCATGGACGCGGGATTCGCGTGAGGCATGAAGCATCATGCCTTATGCCGTAAACTCCGATCTTCCTGCCAGCGTCCGCCGTCATTTGCCGGACCACGCACAGAATATCTACCGTGCCGCGTTCAACAACGCCTTTGCTGCGCATAGCGACGATTCGGCGCGCGATGAAATTGCTGCACGAATCGCATGGGCGGCGGTGAAGCGCAGCTATCGAAAGCTCGGCGACCGCTGGGTGGACATCGATCATGCCTGATCCTGATTGACGAAATTGGTCCGGCAAACCATGATGTCGCCGGACTTCGGGGAGGAATGACCGCGCTGGATCAGCGACGGCAGTCGATCGCCAATCAATTGTTTCCGGGGAAAAAGATGAAACTTGGTTTTTTCAACGACTTCAGGCTTGGCGTGGTGAAAGGCGAAAATGTCGTCGATGTCACGGCGCTCGCCGCCAATCTCAAACACTCCGGCCCGCACGATCTGATCAATGCGGTGATCGAGCAGTTCGCGCATCTGCGCTCGGCCTTCGAGGCGCATGTCGCAAAAAATGCGGGCGTTCCGATTTCCTCTGTGAAAATTCGCCCGCCGCTGCCACGCCCGGTCAATATCGACTGCATGGCCGTCAATTACATGGAGGATGGCACCCGCAAGGAACCCGCGCCGATCAACGCTTTCCACAAATCGCCGACAGGAATCATCGGCGAAGGCGATACGATGGTGTTGACCGATATTCCCGCGACGGTCTTTGAAGGCGAGGCGGAAATTGCGCTGATCATCGGCAAACACGCCAAAAATGTTCCGGCATCCAAAGCGATGGATTACATTTTTGGCTATGTCCCGTTTATCGACGGATCGGCGCGCGGCCTGCCGCCTGCGGGCAACACGTTTTATCAGATGAAATCGCGCGACACGTTTGCGCCGGTCGGTCCGTGGATCGTGACGGCGGATGAAATCAGGGACCCGCAGCATCTGCAGGTCAGGCTATGGAACAACGGCGTGCTGCGCCAGAATTATAATACGTCGGATATGGCCCATAAAATCCCGCGCTGCGTGGAGTTTGTCAGCTCCATTCATCCTCTGGTTCCCGGCGACCTCATCCCCGCCGGCACAAATCATCGCGGCCTCCATGCGTTCCAGGACGGCGACAAGATCGAGCTGGAAGTAGAGAGCCTTGGCAAACTGACCATCCACGTGCGGGATGAACTGAAGCGCACCTGGTCGCGAGAAACGCGGCTGGAGCGGCAGGACAAGGGGCTCGACCCGATCGCGCCGCAGCTGACCGGCAAATACGCCAGGGCCTGATCTCAAACAAAACGTTCAGGATCGGCGACCCGTCCTGAACGTTGCAGTCAAAACCGGACGTTTCAAACGGGGCGCGCGACGAACAACATGCGCGCCTGGTTGTGGCCGATGTTTTGCGCCGCCCGCGCGCCTGCAAAACCATGTTTGGCAAACAGCGCAATCATTTCGGGCTCGCGATAGCGCGTCAACCCGAATTGCGCCCGCAGGGTCCGGTAGTCCGAAAAGAACGTGCGGGCGAGACCTGCAATCGCGGCGCAGAAAAAACCATCCTTCCAGGCAAAGGCCAGCAAGGCCTTGGCGTCATCGGCTGCGCCAGTATCGGGTGAGACGATGTCGGCGAGAACCAGCCTGCCGGAGGGCTTGAGCCGCATATGAAACCGGTCGAGCAGGGTCTCGAAATCGACCTGCGTTACATATTGCAGCACTGAATTGACCACGATGAGGTCAAGCGATGCGGGGGCGATGGAGGTCAGGCTTTCGTCCCCGACAAGTTCAATTCCCGCGCGTCCGGCAAAGCGCGCAGAAAGCCGCGCCCGCACATTGGGCGCTGCATCGAACAGGTAAAGTTTGGCGCATTTGCTGACGATCAAGTCGGCCGCAGAGGCGTCGCCGCATCCATAGTCAAGCACACAGTCGGCGGGCGAAGTCACAAGCCCCGCGATCCCCTGCGCGACCAGCGCGTCATGCGCCTGCGAATGGCGCGCATTCACATAGATCGAATTTGATTGCCGGTTCCAGAAATCGCGCCACGACATATGGTGTCCTCCGCGCGGTCGCGGTTCGGTGAGACTGCGTTGGCGGGTTTATTTCAGAGCCCGCGCCGGAAGGCCAGAGGGCTTGAGCGGGGGAACGACACTAATCGCCCAAGGCTTTTTCCAGGGTCGCGAGTTCCGCCGGCAGGGCGCTTTCGAACAGCAGGGCGTCCCCCGTGGCGGGGTGATCAAAACCAAGGCTTGCCGCATGTAACGCTTGTCGCCGCAGCCGCGCGACGCATTCCTGCGCAGCGGGCGGCAGCAACCCGACCTTGGTCTGAAATCCGGTCGCGTATAGCGGGTCGCCAATCACCGGAGAACCGATATGCGCCATATGCACCCGTATTTGATGCGTCCGTCCGGTTTCAAGGCGGCAACGCACAAGCGATGCGATCGGCTTGTCCGCCAGCCTGAAAACCCTCTCCACAACAAAATGCGTAATTGCAAAGCGTCCATTGCGCTCCTCGCGCACCACAGCCTGTTTTTCACGATGCGTGGGATGGCGTCCGATGGGCGCGTCGATCTTGCCGGCGGGGCGGTCCGGCGTTCCCCAAACCAGAGCCAGATACTCCCGGGTCAGGTTCATCTCCCGCCCATGGTCGGCAAACAGCGCAGACAGTCCCTGATGCGCCGCATCGGTTTTGGCCACCACCAGCAGGCCAGACGTATCCTTGTCGAGCCTATGGACGATGCCGGGCCGTTTGACCCCGCCAATCCCCGACAGGCTGTCGCCGCAATGGGCGATCAGCGCATTGACGAGCGTCCCTGTTTCATGTCCAGCGGCGGGATGGACGACCAGCCCGGCTGGCTTGTCGATGATGATGAGATGGTCATCCTCGAACATGACGCGCAGCGGGATGTTCTCGCCTTCCGGGTCGGCGGCGAGCGGCTCGGGAATTTCGATCTCGATGGTCTGGCCTGGCCTGACTTTGGCGCCGGCGTCTGTTGCGTCGACGCCATCAATGCGCACATGCCCATTTTCCGCCAGGGCTTTGATGCGGGTGCGCGAAAGTCCATCGCTGGCGGCGGCCAGAAAGCGGTCAAGCCGGTCCGCCGCCTCGACGTTAAAAACATGGACGCCGGGCGCAAGACCAGGCCCCGCCTTGACCGGAGGGGCGGCTTCTTCGACCTCGACAGCTTTGGGCCGGGCCTTCGAGCCGAAGACCTCGTGCTGATAACGGCGTTTTGCGTGCTGGTTCATTCCGCTTCCTAGCATAGCTCTGCTCGACAGGCGACCGCGCGCATTCGCGACGAAGGCTTTGACGTGTTACAGCGCGGCATGACAAAAACCTGCAAACACGTTGCAATTATCGGTGGCGGCCCTACGGGACTCATGGCGGCGGAGGTTCTGGCGCAGGCAGGCGCAGGGGTCACGATCTTTGAAGCCATGCCGACGCTGGGGCGAAAATTCCTCCTCGCAGGCCGGGGCGGCCTCAATCTGACGCATAGTGAAGAACTCGACGCCTTCACGTTGCGTTATGGCGCCGCAGCCCCGGATATCGCCCCTCTGCTCACAGCCTTCCCGC
This sequence comes from uncultured Hyphomicrobiales bacterium, assembly GCA_903931945.1. Taxonomy (GTDB): domain Bacteria; phylum Pseudomonadota; class Alphaproteobacteria; order Rhizobiales; family Beijerinckiaceae; genus Terripilifer. The sequence goes on from CAIZEI010000006.1 coordinate 123,392, forward strand.
CAGCGGCGTTGCGGCAATGGGCGCAACAGCTGGGTGAGCCGACCTTCGTTGGCAGCAGCGGGCGCGTCTTTCCCAAAAACTTCAAGACGTCACCCTTGCTGAGGGCGTGGCTGCGGCGTCTGGCGGCATTGGGCGTTGAAACGCGATTGCGCCATCGCTTCACAGGTTTTGGCGAGAACGACGTCTTGCGGTTTGAGACGCCGGCAGGACTGCTTGAGCATAAGGCCGACGCCGCCATATTCGCTTTGGGCGGCGCGTCCTGGCCACGCCTGGGATCCAACGGTCGCTGGATATCAGCGCTGGAAGGCAAGGGCGTGAGCATCGCGCCGCTGCGGCCCGCCAATTGCGGCTTTGAAACCCGATGGTCCCGGCATTTTGTGGACAAATTTGCCGGAGCGCCTCTCAAATCCATCGCGCTGACCTTTGGCGGAAATACCCTGCGCGGAGAAGCTGTGATCACAGAGAAGGGCATTGAGGGCGGCGCCGTCTATGCGCTCTCCCGCGCCTTGCGCGAGGCCATCGCAGCGCAAGCGCATGCGCTGCTGGAAATCGATCTTCGCCCCGATGTCAGCCTTGAAGCGCTAACCCGCCGGCTGAGCGCACCACGCGAAAAAAAATCCCTCTCCAATTTTCTGCGTAAATCGGCAGGACTTCCGGTTATCGCAATTGCCCTGTTGCGCGAGGCCGGACCCATTCCGGAAGACGTCAGTGCACTGGCGGCGCGCATCAAGTGCGTGCCGCTGAGGCTCGACGCCGCACGACCTCTCGAGCGGGCGATTTCGACAGCGGGCGGGGTGCGCTTTGACGCTTTGGACGGGAATCTGATGGCTCGCACAATTCCGGGCGTATTTTTTGCCGGTGAAATGCTGGACTGGGAGGCGCCGACCGGCGGTTATTTGCTGCAGGCCTGTTTTTCATCCGGCGTCGTGGCGGCGCGCGGCGCGCTCGCGTGGCTGAAGCGCTGACCACAGGTTGCCTGTAAACAACTGGCGCAATCGACTTTCAGCCCCCGCCATGCTAGGCGCCTGAAATGTCGATGCATGAAGGTCTGCTTCCCAACAATGCCGCCCATGTCATGCGGCTCACCTGCGATGGCGCCTCCGCGCGGGCTATCGCCGATATAGTCGTCGAGAGTTTCGATCCGGCGGAAACAGCCGCTGGCGCTTTCGAAATTGAAGGAAACGCGCCAAGCTGGGACGAAGCGCCATCCTGGATCGTTGAGATATTCTTTGCCGACGAACCGGACGATGAGTTTGTCCGCAGCATCATAGCCGGTGTCGCAGGAGAAGCGATTGCCCGTTCCGCCGTGTTTGAACGCGTCGAGCAACGCGACTGGGTCGCCTCCTCACTGGAGGGATTGAAGCCCGTGCGCGCGGGACGCTTCCTCGTGCATGGCTCGCACAGCCGCGATCTGGTGGCGCCCAACGACATCGGTCTTGAGATAGAGGCGGCTCTGGCGTTCGGCACCGGCCATCATGGCACGACGCTTGGCTGTCTGCGGATGCTCGACAGAATTCTGAAAACCCGCCGACCCCGACGCATTCTCGATGTCGGCACTGGCACGGGAGTGCTGGCGCTGGCGGCGGCGCGTCATCTGCATACTAACGTGGTCGCTGGCGATATCGATCCGGTGGCTGTGGAGGCGGCGCGGGCCAATGCGCGCTTGAACCGGGCTACGCCCTGGCTGCGCCCGGTTACGGCGCGCGGATTGGAGCATCCGCTGCTGCGCAATGGCGGCCCCTATGACCTCATCTTTGCGAATATTCTCGCCAAGCCCCTGCGCCTGCTTGCGCCGTCAATCTGCGCCAGCGCTGCGAGAGGCGCCGATATCGTGCTGTCCGGTCTTCTCGCGCGTGACGTGCCCGGCGTTCTGACCGCCTACGGGGCCGGCGGATTTGCACTGGCCGCGCGTGGCGATATCGAGGGATGGGCCTGTTTGCTGCTGCGGCGCGGCGGCGCCGCCCCGCATCCCACTTACGCGTGATGGCGCAAGGCCGAACCGTCCTGCCAGAAGGCGGGATTGCAGCATGGCCCCTGTCGCTTTAGTGTCGCGCCATGTTCGAGAGCCATTTCCAAACTTTTGACGTTACAACAGGCCGCGCTCATGGCGCAGAGCGGCTCGCAGCGCTGCGGGCGGAGCTTGACCGCAGGGGGCTTGAAGGCTTCATCGTGCCACGCGCCGATGAGCATCAGAATGAATATGTGCCGCCCTGCGCAGAGCGGCTGGCCTGGCTGACCGGATTTGCCGGATCGGCCGGCCTCGCCATCGTGCTCAAAAACAAGGCCGCCATTTTTGTCGATGGTCGATATACCTTGCAGGTGCGGGAGGAGGTCGATGTCAATTTGCTCGAGCCGCTGAACCCGGCATATACAAGTCCTGAAAACTGGATCGAAGCAAACGTCCGACCGGCCTGGCGACTGGGCTATGATCCATGGCTGCATACGTCGGCGCAATCCGCGCGCTTCGAAGCCGCTGTCAAGGCGGCCGGCGGCACACTCGTTCCGGTGCGTGTCAATCCGGTCGATGCGATATGGACAGACCGTCCGCAGCCTCCGCGCGCAGAAGCCTTCGAGCATCCGGTTAAATTTGCCGGCGAGACCACGGCAAAAAAAATTGCACGCGTGCAGGGAGCGCTCGGGGCCTGCAACGGTCTCGTGGTCAGCGATCCCCACGCTATCGCTTGGTTGTTCAATATTCGCGGCGCCGATGTCGCACACACGCCCATTGTTCTTTGCTTTGCCTTCGTTCCATCCGAGGGCAAACCTGCGCTTTATATAGATGGACACAAGCTATCGGGCGCAACGCGCGAAAGTCTTGCCGAATATGTGCGTATCGAGACCCCGTCCTCTCTGACCCGCGACCTTGAAACACTCGGACGCGAGCGCAAGAAATTGCGGTTTGATGCCGCCACGGCGCCAGCCCGGCTTGTCCAGACGCTGGAAAATGCCGGCGGCGCAGCAGATGTTGGCGTGGACCCCATAGCGTTGATGAAGGCCTGCAAGAATACCGCTGAATTGCGTGGCGCGCGCGCTGCGCATATGCGCGATGGAGTGGCGCTCGCACGGTTTCTGGCCTGGTTTGGCCCTGCATCTCGGAAGGGCATCGCCGAGATTGACGCCGCCAAAGCTTTGGAAACATTCCGGCGCGAAACGGGCGTGCTGAAAGATATTTCTTTCCCGACCATTGCCGGCGCGGGACCAAATGGCGCCATTGTGCATTACCGGGTGAACGAACGCAGCAATCGCAAGATCGGCCCCGGATTGTTCCTGCTTGATTCCGGCGGCCAATATGAAGATGGCACAACGGACGTCACCCGCACCATCGCGGTCGGAAAACCCGCTCCGGAAATGCGCGAGCGTTTCACGCGCGTGTTGAAAGGCCATATTGCGATTGCAACATCCGTGTTTCCGAAAGGCGCGACGGGCGGTCAGCTCGACTCGTTCGCGCGGCGCGCCTTGTGGGAGGCGGGACTCGATTACGATCATGGCACTGGCCATGGCGTTGGCTCTTACCTGTCGGTGCATGAGGGGCCGCAGACCATCTCAAAGCGCGGCGGCGCCGCCCTTGAACCGGGCATGATTCTGTCCAACGAGCCCGGATATTACAAGGCCGGAAAATGGGGCATCCGGATCGAGAATCTTGTCGTCGTGCAAAAGCGTCAGATCAAAGGTTCGGAACGCGAGATGCTGGGATTTGAGACCCTGACGCTCGCGCCGATCGATCTCTCGCTGATTGACAGAAAACTTCTGTCTGCAGCGGACATCGCATGGCTCAACGCGTATCACGCCACCGTGCGCAAGGCGCTATCGCCGAAACTCGACGCCGCTACCAGAAAATGGCTCGCCGGAGCGACAAAGCCGCTCGCCAAAAAGTAGATTCAGGCGCCCGGCTTCCGACATTCGGGCCGCTTTCATGCTGCGCCGTAGCGATGCAACCCCGCGCCATGCGCTTTCAGCCAGGCTTCCGCGCGATCGGTATGCGGCGCCAGCGAACGCGTCAGCGCCCAAAAACGATCGGAATGATCGAGGTGAATTCGGTGCGCAACCTCATGGGCGGCCAGATAGTCCAGCACAAAATCCGGAGCGAGAATCAACCGCCATGAAAAGCTCAACGCGCCCGATGCAGTGCATGAGCCCCAGCGACTCGTGGTGTCACGAACGCCGATCCGACCGATTGACACATGAATTGCAGCGGCATGTTTCATCGCCGCCTGCCGCAGGCGTTTCGCGGCTTCTCGCCGCAGAAAATCCGTCACGCGTCGCGCGATATGCTCACGGCCTCCGGCAACGCAAAGCATCGGCGTTACGTCCGCGCCCAGCGCCGATGTCTCGGTCCAGACAATCCCGCGCGCCTCCGGGCGATGGACGATAATATGCGGGGCCCCCCGGTACGGGATCATTTCGCCAGGTTCAAACTTTACCGGCTGTGGCAGACGGCGCACGCGTGCGCCAATCCAGTCTGTATGACGCTCCGCAAATTCGCGCGCGCTGGTCAGGGATGCGCGTTGCGGCATTGTCAGCACGACATCCCGGGTTGCCGAACGCACTCTCAATGTGAATCGTTTGGCGCCCGAAACACGCCGCAGGTTCACATAGATGGTTTCGTCCACCGATTGTAGTTCCAGCGATGCAACACGCGGTGGCAGTTGAACGGCGCGGCGTGGAATGCTCGGCATTGCGAGACCCGGATCGTGTGTGGATCAGCCGATGCTAATATGATTCGGGTCAAAAGTCAGTATCCCGCGTTTGGCGCTACCGGACGTTTTTTGCACGCGGAGATTTGGCCGCGGGCGCCGCAGCCTTTGCAAACTCGACAATACGCGGAACAATCTCGCGCCTGAAACGCGAACCATTGAACACGCCATAATGGCCAACGTTGGGTTGCACATAATTCATCTTGCGATTCGCCGGAATATTGACGCACAGATCCTGCGCCGCCTGTGTTTGACCAATACCTGAAATATCGTCGTTCTCACCCTCTACGGTCATCAAAGCGGTTCGTTCGATGGCCGCCAGATCAACCGGAGCGCCACGATGTCTCATCGTTCCATTGGGAAGCGCGTGGGCGACGAAAACCGTTTCGATGGTCTGCATATAATAGTCAGCGTCAAGGTCCATGACCGCAAGATATTCGTCGTAAAATTCACGGTGCTTTTCAGCGGAATCGCCGTCGCCTTCAACCAGATGATTGAACATCTCGACATGTGCGTTCACGTGGCGGTTAAAGTTCATGGCCATGAAACCGGAAAGTTGCAGAAAGCCCGGATAGACCTCACGCCCGACGCCCGGATAAGGGAAGGGGACCCGCACGAGACAATTCTGCCGAAACCAGTTCACGCCACGCTTTTGAGCAAGCAAGTTCACTGCCGTCGGGCTGCGCCGCGTATCGATCGGGCCACCCATCAAAATCGTCGAGGCGGGCGAGGCCGGATCGCCCGCCTTTTCCATCAGGGCGATTGCGGCAATCAGCGGTACGGCCGGCTGACAAACGCCCAGCGTATGCACGGGCAGCCCATCGCTGGCGGCGTGCAGCAATTGCATGATCTCGACAAGGTAGTCGATGTAATCGTCGAGATCGAATTTTCCGAGCGCCAGCGGGACCATGCGCGCATCCGTCCAGTCGGTAATATGAACATCATAATGTGGCAGGAAGGCTTCGACCGTGCCTCGCAACAGCGTCGCGTAATGACCCGAAATAGGCGCGACAATCAGCAACCGCGGAAGGGTTGCGGCGTCTGAGCGCCTGAAGCGCAACAACCTGCAATAGGGTTTTGCCCAGACAACCTCCTCCTCAATGCCGATTTTGGCGCCTTTGACGGTTGTGGAATCGAGTCCGAATGCCGGTTTGCCATAACGTCTGGTCATACGTTCAAACAATTCGGCGCCCGCCGCCATATTTCGGCCGAGCGTTGTATGGGACATCGGATTGATCGGGTTGCGAAGCGCGAGCCGCGTCGCGTCGGAAAAAGCGCGAGCCGGCGCCAGCGCGAGCTGCATGGCTTCAAACATCTGATACGCGTATAAATTCACGTGCTTACCTCTTGGATCTCGCGTGCAATGCGCCAATTTACGCTGCAACGCAACAAAATTAAATCCCGTGGCGGTCAACCGTTCCAGGCGCGGTCCTTTCGCCAGTCACCCGGACTTGTTGTAGTGTGCGCCCGCGATCGGAAATAAATTCCAAACCACCCGAATTCTTCCGTCCGGAGAGACCTTGGCCAATATTGACAAGTTTGAGCTCGGGCCACGAGCAAGGCGTCTCCGCGTCGATACGCTGGCGCGTCTGCGCTGGCTGGCTGTCGCCGGGCAAACGGCGGCGGTGCTCGCGACGCACTTTATTCTCGGCTTTTCCTTGCCGATCGGATTCTGTCTGGCGCTCATTCTGCTTTCGGTCTGGCTCAATTTCGGTTTGCGGCTTTGCTACCCGGTCAGCCACCGGCTGGCGGATAAAGCGGCGTTCGGGCTGCTAACCTACGATGTCTTGCAATTAAGCGGCCTGCTCTATCTTACCGGAGGGCTCGAGAATCCCTTTGCAATACTTTATCTCGCGCCAATCATGGCCTCGGCGGTCTCGTTGCCGCCGCGCTGGACGCTACGCCTGATGCTCGTTATGCTGGTCGCGACTTCGCTTCTGGCGTTTTATCACTTCAAATTGCCATGGCGAGAGAATGAGACAATCGAAATGCCGATCGTCTATGTGGCCGGCATTTGGGCGTCTATCGTTCTGGGGGCGGGATTCATCGCCGTTTATGCTTCCCGTGTTGCCGGCGAGGCGCGGCAACTCTCCGACGCCCTGACGGCGACCGAGCTGGTTCTGGCGCGTGAACAGCATTTGACCCAGCTCGATGGCCTGGCTGCGGCGGCCGCTCATGAGCTTGGCACGCCGCTCTCGACGATTGCGCTGACCATCAAGGAATTGTCGCGATCGACCCCCAAAGACTCGCCGTTCATTGATGACATCAACCTCATCGTTCAGGAAGCCGGACGCTGCCGGGTTATCCTGTCGAAGTTGACTTCGCTTGGCGGCGAAAGCGACGGAATGCTGGACAGCATGAGCCTCGGACAACTCATCGAAGAGGTCGTCGCGCCGCAACGGAACTTTGGCTTGCAAGTCCAGGTGGACCTGTCGGGCGAAGGGGCCGAGCCGATTTGCGCGCGCAATCCCGGCATCCTGTACGGGCTGGGAAATCTCGTAGAAAACGCCATCGATTTTGCATCGCAAACCGTGCGGGTTGGCGCATATTGGTCGACGATGGACGTGCGAATCGTCATTTCGGATGACGGGCCTGGGTTTGCTCCCGAAGTGCTCAATCGTCTTGGCGAACCTTATGTCACCACGCGCAGCGCCAGGGCTGCGCAATCGGAAGACGCCTTTGGACTGGGGCTGGGACTTTTCATTGCAAAGACGCTGCTGGAACGCTCGGCAGCGACGCTGACTCTCGGGAACGGAGCTCTCCCCGGTTCCGGCGCCAGGATTACGATCGTCTGGCCGCGAGACGCCTTCGAACGCCGGAATGTCAAGGACGATTCGCGCGCGACGCCAATATTTTGATATAAAGCCATCATCAACATGGCGAGCCGGGACAGCAGGCCCCGTGCAGGATCGCCAGGAGCAGCCGAATGCATGGGGAAAGCGCGCCAGAAATGTCCGACAGATCACTGCTGATTGTCGATGACGACAAGCCATTTCAAACACGGCTGGGCCGCGCGATGGAAGCCCGCGGATTTACCGTGCGCACAGCCTCATCGGTCGCCGAAGGCCTGCTTGAAATCAAACAAAGCTCTCCGGCCTTCGCGATTGTCGATCTGCGTCTTGGCGACGGGAGCGGCCTTGATGTCATTGGAGAATTGAAGAAACGCCGGCCTGACGCCCGGGGGATCGTTCTGACCGGATATGGAAATATTATAACGGCCGTCACAGCCGTTAAACTTGGCGCGTTCGATTATCTCGCCAAGCCCGCCGATGGCGATGAGATCTATGCTGCGCTGATGGCGACGACAGCCAGCAAGCCCGAACCGCCCGAAAATCCAATGTCTGCCGACCGCGTGCGCTGGGAGCATATCCAGCGCATTTATGAAATGTGCGAGCGCAATGTGTCCGAGACCGCCCGGCGGCTCAGTATGCACAGGCGCACGTTGCAACGAATCCTAGCAAAGCGGGCGCCGCGTTAAATCCGTACGCGATTTATTGATCGAAAGCCCGCAGATCCGGATCAATCAGCGCGTGCAGACGGTCAGCGCTCGCATGAGCAAAGCGCAGCAGCATTTCGCGCCGTGTGGCTGGCGGCATACGATGCTGCGGCGCTGCGCGGACAATATGGGCGCCATATTGATCCGCGATGATCAGCCCGGCGTCTTCCGGCATGATCTCAGCGGGAGTTTCTCCAGAGATTGCGAAGTAAAGTTCATCGCAATGAAACCGGTAATCCGCCCATTTCCGGTCAGCGCGAAAATCCGCGATCGAAGATTTGATTTCAACGATTGCGAGACCCGATCTTGAATCGAGCGCGACAATGTCCGCGCGCCGTCCGTTGCGCAGCGGCAATTCGGTGATGGTGGCGTAGCCCATGCGGCGCAACAGGCGCCGCGCGCCACGCGCAATGCGCAGGGCCGCTTCAGATTGCCGGCCATCGACGGGTGGTTGCGGCGGCCCCTCATTCACCGACGCGCATCCTCAAGAATCATCATGGCGGCTTTCTCGGCAATCATCATTGTGGGCGAATTGGTGTTGCCGGACGTGATGCGCGGCATGACTGAGGCGTCTGCAATGCGCAGCCCGTCGAGCCCGAAGACCCGCAGCCGTTCGTCGACAACCGCCTGAACATCGTCTGAGCGGCCCATCTTCGCGGTTCCGACGGGGTGGAAAATCGTTGTCCCGAGGTCGCCTGCCGCGCGCGCAAGATCGCGGTCGGAAACAATCTCCGTCCCAGGTCTGAACTCCTCGGGCAGGAAGGGTTTCAGAGCAGGCGCAGCGCAGAGTTTGCGCGCAAGCTTGATGGCGTCGACGGCAACCTGCCGGTCGTCTTCCGTCGCAAGATAAGACGGCGCAATGACTGGCTGCCGCTGGAAGTCATGCGAGTCGATATGGACTGAACCGCGGCTGGTGGGGCGCAGATTGCATACGCTGACCGTAATGGCGCCGAAGGGATGCATAGGCTCGCCAAATTTGTCGAGAGAGAGCGGCTGGATATGGAATTGCAGATTCGGCGTGGCGAAGCCGGCGTCTGATTTGGCGAATATGCCAAGTTGCGAAGGCGCCATGGTGAGCGGCCCGCGACGGAACAGGGCATAATCAATGCCCATTTTCGCGCGCTTGAGAAGCGACTGATATTCAACATTCAGCGTCGGCGTGTTGGAAACTTTATAGATTGGCCGGATTTGCAGATGGTCCTGCAAGTTTTCGCCAACGCCCGGCCTTGCACGGACAACTCCGATGCCGGCGCGCGCAAGGACTGCGGGATCGCCAATACCCGATAGCTCCAGCATTTGCGGCGTGCCGATGGCGCCTGCAGACAGAATCACTGCGCCGCCCGCGCGAACGAAGATCTCAGCTCCATCCCGTTGATACACGACCCCTGCGGCGCGCCCATTTTCAACGCTGATCTTTTTGACGTGGACGCCTGTGCGCAACGCGAGATTGGCCCGGCTGAGGGCCGGCTTCAGAAAGCCGCGCGCCGCGCTCCAGCGCCGGCCCCTCTTTTGGTTCACATCGAAATAAGCTGCGCCGGAATTGTCGCCGGTATTGAAATCGCGCACCTCAGGTATGCCGATTTGATTTGCGGCGTCTTTGACAGCGTCCAGAATGGGCCAGTGAATGCGGGGCTCCTCGACGCGCCATTCGCCGCCTGCGCCATGCAGGGAACTGGCACCGCGGAAATGATCTTCCTGTTTTTTGAACAACGGCAGCACGTCGTCCCAACCCCACCCCTGCAAACCAAGCTGGCGCCAGCCATCATAATCGGCCGCCTGACCGCGCATATAAATCATGGCGTTGATCGCCGAGCAGCCGCCAACCACCTTGCCTCTGGGATAGGCGAGCGCACGCCCGTTGAGCCCTGCTTCAGGCGCGGTCCTGAACATCCAGTCAGCGCGTGGATTGCCAATGGCGAAGAGGTATCCGACCGGAATATGATACCAGATCCAGTTGTCGCGTCCGCCCGCTTCCAGCAGAAGGACCCTATTGCTACTATCGGCTGAAAGGCGGTTGGCCAGAACGCAGCCAGCCGAACCTGCGCCAACCACGATATAGTCGAATTGTTCTTCTTCGGCGGGCAATGCAGTGGCCATGGTTCTGTTTATCCGGCGCTCGTTTTATAACATGATAGAGACCGGGGCGCGGTCCTGCGATGGCGCCTTGGTCTGATTGGCTGACGGTTTCAGCGCCACTTTGGGATGGCCTCCGGTTTCAGCTCAAGCGGAAGCCCGGCGACAACCAAGGTCACACGGTTGCAGACGCGCGCAATAGCCTGATTGAGCAGCCCCTGCTCGTCGCGGAAGGCGCGGCCCAACGAATTCATCGGAACAAGACCGAAGCCAATTTCGTTGGATACAAGAATGACCAGGCCTGCGGGGCGGGCGAGTTCGGAAGTCAGGGCGGTCGTGGCGCCAACAATGTCAGCGCCCGTTGCCATCTGATTGGACAAAAACAATGTCAGGCAGTCCACGACAACAGCCCGATCCGGACTGCGCCATTTGGCTAACGCGCCAGCAAGATCGAGCGGTTCTTCAACAGTGCGCCAGTGCGGTCCGCGCTGCTGCCGGTGGCGCTCGATCCGCGCGGCCATCTCTGCATCGTCGGCGCGCGCTGTTGCGATCATGACAGGAGCCAGTCCCGAGTTTTCCACAAGGGAAAGGGCGTGGCGGCTTTTGCCGGACCGGGCCCCGCCAAGAACCAGCATCGTTTGATTTTCGCTTGTCATCAGGCAGTTCTACAGGGAACAAACGCCCGCTTCCAGAGCGTTGCGCACTCATGCTAGATTGCGCCAAACGCCCGCCCGGACGCAACGATGAACCCCGTTTTTGCCGATTTGCCGACGACCATTTTCGAGGTCATGTCCTCACTGGCCCGCGACAGGCAGGCGATCAATCTTGGACAGGGTTTCCCTGACGATCCCGGCCCGGAAGATGTGCGCCGCAAGGCCGCCGAAGCCGTGCTTGACGGGAATAACCAGTATCCCTCGATGTTCGGCTTGCCTGAACTGCGCAGCGCGATCGCCGCGCATTACAAGCGCTTCCAGAACATCGACCTCGATCCCCTGACCGAGACCATTGTGACTTCGGGCGCAACGGAGGCTTTGGCTGCCGCGATTTTCGCGACACTCCAGCCCGGCGATGAGGTGGTTCTGTTTCAGCCGATGTATGACGCCTATCTGCCGCTTGTGCATCGCGCCGGCGCTGTGGCGCGGTTTGTGACGCTGAAGCCGCCGCACTGGACATTCAGCGAGGCGGACCTTGAAACCGCGTTTTCGTCCCGCACGCGGGCGGTCGTGTTCAACAATCCGCTCAATCCCTGCGGCATTGTCTATAGCCGCCACCAGGTGGAATTGCTGGCGCGCTATTGTGTCAAGTTCGACGCTGTCGCCATTTGCGACGAAGTCTGGGAACATGTCATTTTTGATGATCGCCGGCATGTTTCGATGCTGAATATACCGGCTATGCGCGAACGTACGATCAAGATCGGTTCAGCGGGCAAAATTTTTTCCCTGACGGGGTGGAAGGTCGGGCTTGTCGCCGCCGCGCCGGACATTCTCAAAATCTTCGCCAAGGCGCATCAATTCCTGACCTTCACAACGCCGCCCAATCTGCAGGCCGCTGTCGCCTATGGACTTGGCAAGGACGTCAGTTATTTTTCCGGTATGCGCGCGCTGTATCAGCGCAGCCGCGATCGCTTTTGCGCTGGTCTGGCGCAATGCGGCTTTCAGGTGATTCCCAGCGAAGGCACGTATTTTGTTAATGTCGATATTGGCGCGACGGGCTGGGACGACGATGTCGCATTCTGCAAACATCTCGTCGAAAACTTTGGCGTTGCAACGATTCCCGTCTCAGCCTTTTACGCTGAAAATCACGTGCGCACGGTTGTCCGCTTTTGCTTTGCCAAAAACGATGCGACACTCGATGCTGGCCTCGAACGCCTGCGCGGGGCAATCAAGAAATAACCCTGGGGAGAGTACAATGTTGACTGTGGAGTTTTGTCAGTCGAACCGGGCGTCAGCTTGCGTGCGGCGCGCGAGAGAGTTGGGACATCCGGACTGTTTTCACGCCCTGCCCCGGCGCAAATGGGCTTTGACGCTCTCGATTTTTGGTTTCATGGCGTTCGTCGCGCCCGCCATGGCGCAGGAAAAAACTGTCAATGTCTATAACTGGTCGGATTATATCGATCCGAAGGTTCTGGAAGAATTCACCAAAGAGACAGGAATTAAGGTCGTCTACGATACCTATGATTCCAACGAGACGCTTGAAACGAAGCTGCTGGCCGGCAAGACGGATTATGACGTAGTAGTTCCCTCCGCCACCTTCCTGCAAAGGCAGATCAAGGCCGGCGTCTATCTCAAGCTCGACAAGTCAAAATTGCCCAATCTGAAAGGCATGTGGCCCGAGGTGATGACGCGTTTGGCGGCCTATGACCCCGGCAACCAATATGCCGTGAATTATATGTGGTTCACCACCGGCATCGCCTTCGACACAGCCAAAGCCGGCCAGCGCATGGCCGGCAAGCCCATCGATTCCTGGGAGACCGTGTTCAAGCCGGAAAACCTGCGCAAATTTTCCGACTGCGGCGTCCAGATGCTCGACAGCCCGGAAGATATTTTCACCTCGGCGCTTAGATATCTCGGGCTCAACCCGGATTCGAAGAGGCCGGAGGATATCCATCGTGCGGCTGAGACGATCATCCGCGTGAAACCCTTTGTGAAGAAGTTCCATTCGTCCGAATATATCAATGCGCTCGCCAATGGCGATATCTGCCTGGCGGTGGGCTGGGCAGGCGACAGTTTCCAGGCGCGCAATCGCGCCAGGGAAGCCGGCAATGGAGTCGATATCAATTACGTCGTACCCAAAGAGGGCGCTCTGATGTCATTGGATAATCTTGCCATTCCGAAGGACGCTCCCCATCCCGAAGAGGCCTATGCGTTTATTGACTATCTGCTGCGGCCCGAGGTTGCGGCGCGCAACACCTCCGCAACCAATTTCGCCAATGGCGTGATTGCGTCAAAACCGTTCATCGACAAGGAAATCCTGGAAAATCCCGCTATTTATCCGCATGACGATGGACTTAAAAACCTGTTCGTCGTCTCCGCCAACGATCAGGCCACGCAAAAAATCGTCACGCGCGAATGGACCCGCGTCAAAACCGGAAAGTGACAGAAAACCCGGGGCTGACGAGTCCCGGGCCTAATGCCGCCAAGCGCTTGAACGGGCGTCAGATCGCGCCGTTGATCCATTTCAGCAATTCGCCTTTCGGCGCGGCGCCGACTTTCTGCGAGCTCAGCTTGCCATCCTTGAACAGCATCAGGGTGGGGATCGAACGAATGCCGAGCTTCCCGGATATTGCGGGGTTCTCGTCGACATTGAGCTTGACGATCTTCACCTTGCCGGCGAGTTCGGCGCCGATTTCCTCAAGCGACGGGCCGATCATCTTGCAGGGGCCGCACCATTCGGCCCAGAAATCGACGACAACAGGTTCAGCGGATTTCACGACGTCAGCCTCAAAGGTCGCGTCTGTGGTCTTTTGCGTCGACATGAAAGATCCTTTCCGCCAGCCAGGGGCGTTGTCAGAAGTTGTGCAAAGGTAGGTATCGCCAGCCAATGCGTCAAGGCGGATCCATCTTCGCCATGCTATCGCTGGAATGTTATTTGCTTTCCGGGCATTGACAGGATCGGTTTGAGCGGGCGCATAGACGCGTTCGATCGTATCAGGAGATATTCATGCGCACGCGACGTGCAGTGATTGCCGCCGGTTCGGCCTGGGCGTTGGCGGCCAGAATTCGGTTGGCCTTCGCGCGGGAGGGTTATCCCCAAAACACCATCCGTCTGATCGTGCCGTTTGCGCCGGGCGGCAATACCGATGGCAATGCGCGGCTCGTTGCCCAATGGCTGGGCGAACGTCTCGGCGTCGCTGTCATCGTCGAAAACCAGGGTGGCGCAGGTGGGGCCATAGCCGCCAAAACGGTCGCGCGCGCCAGTCCGGATGGCTACACCCTATTTTTTTCGGCTCTGCCACAAATCGCGATTGTGCCTGCGATGGAGAGCGCAGGCTATGATCCGGTCAAGGATTTTGCTCCGGTCAGCGCAGTCGGCACAAATCCCTTCGTCCTGCTGACGCACCCGAGCCTCCCGGTCAAAACACTGGCCGAATTTGTCGATTATGTTCGACAGAGACCGGGCAAATTGACCTATGCCTCGGCGGGCATTGGCAGTCTTGCGCATCTTTCCATGGTGCTGCTGCTCCGGCGGGCCGGTCTTGAGATGATTCACGTCCCCTATAAGGGCGACGCCCCCGCAATGGTCGATCTGTTGGGAGGTCAGGCGCCGGTTTACTTCGGCAATCTTTCGGTCGCCACGCCGCAGGTCAGGGCCGGCGCGTTGCGGGCGCTCGCGATTTCCGATGATCACAGGAGCGCGCAATTGCCAGAGGTTCCAACCGTCGCCGAGGCTGGTTACCCCGGCTTTCGCACGCTGACATGGAATGGATTGCTGGCGCCAGCGGCAACCCCCAGGCCGGTAATCGATATACTTGCGGGTGAAATCCGAAGCGCTGTCGCCGACCCGGTCTTTGCCCGGCGCCTGATGGATTTCGGGGTAGAGCCGCTTGGCAGCTCGCCGGCGGAGTTTGCCGCGACGATCGCATCGGATATAAAAATATGGACCGATGCTGTGAATGTAGAAGGCCTTGGCGCCCACTAGCAGGCTGCTGGAAAATGCCTTGCGCGACTGCAGTTTGCGACCGCCGCCGCGCCATGTCATACGGCGTTCACAAAATTCGCGCGCATGGCGGCGATTGTCTGTGTACGTGGCGATTGCCCGGGGTGAGTTTGCGCTGGAAGGCCTCCGAAGAACATGGTATTCCTACCAGATGCGCATCGATCAATAACAGGCGAGACCGTGGCGGCCTCCACCATCCTGTCCTCAAAGTTCCAGATTTCCATCCCCAAGGACGTTCGTGAAAGCCAGAATTGGCGTCCCGGACAGAAATTGGCGTTTGTCCCCAAGGGCTCCGGCTATGTGCTGGCGCCAGTCCCTTCGCTTGACGACTTGTGGGGGTTTGCCAAGGGCGCCAATCCCGAGGGCTACCGCGACCGGAATGACCGATATTGAGGCGGGTCATCGACACATCGGCCTGGATCGAATGGCTGCTCAGTAGCCCAATCGGAAAACAAATCAGGCAAAAGATACCCGGAACAGTTGAGATCGTGGCGCCAACTGTCGTTCAGGCTGAACTCAGCAAATGGCTGACGCGGGAAATATCTGGTGACGCGGTGGATGAAATGATTGCTTTCACACGGGAATGCGAGGTCGTTGCTCTCTCCACGTCCATTGCGCTTTCCGCCGCAGATCTCGCGCAGAAACACCGCCTTGCCACCGCTGACGCCATCATCTACGCGACCGCGCTTGCCCATGACGCTGAATTGCTAACCTGCGACGGGCATTTCAAGGACATGCCGGCTGTTGGTTATTTCGCCAAGCAGGGTCATTGAAGCCATGTCCTCCGCCCTCGTGCTCCTCTCCGGCGGGCAGGATTCCACGACCTGCCTGGCCTGGGCGCTTGAGCGTTTTGCGCATGTGGAAACCATTGGCTTCGATTATGGCCAGCGTCACAGGGTGGAGCTCGATTTCCGGACAAAAATCCGCACGCGGATCGCGGCGCTGAAACCGGAATGGGCGGCGCGCCTCGGCGAGGATCATACCATCAACCTCGCGTCGCTTGGCGCAATCTCCGCCTGCGCGCTCACCACCGACACGACCATCGAAATGGGCGAAAATGGCCTGATCAACACCTTTGTGCCAGGCCGCAACATCATATTTCTGACCTTTGCGGCGGCGCTCGCCTACCGGCGCGGCCTCAGGCGCATCGTTGGCGGGATGTGCGAGACCGACTACTCCGGCTATCCCGATTGCCGCGACGATGCGATCAAGGCGCTCCAGGTTGCTCTCAATCTCGGCATGGACCGGCGCTTTGTGCTGGAGACGCCGCTTATGTGGCTTGACAAGGCGCAGACCTGGGTTTTGGCGGAGCGTCTTGGCGGCGGGGCCCTGGTCGAACTGATCCGGACAGAAACGCTCACCTGCTATCAGGGCGATACCGGCACGATGCACGACTGGGGCAGAGGTTGCGGGCAATGCCCGGCCTGTGCATTGCGAGCGAAGGGGTATGAGGGTTTCAGGCGCAGTCCCGCAAGCTGAACCCAAATGGCAACGTCAGTTCCGATAAAATCCGCCTCGAACTGATCGAGCCGTGAATGATGGACGAGCGTAAGCGTAGTCGGCATTCCACCTTGGCCTACTGCGTTCGCTGTCGGATATTGGTCGCCTCAGATCGCTTCGACATATGTCGATTACAGAGCCTTATCTCGTTGAAAATCAATTCCCTGAGAGCTTTAGGCCATACATCCCGCACCACCGACTGACATCGGAACACACGCGACCTCCGACCTGCGAGTTACCCCATCGCAGCAAATCTGCTCACCCCACGATACCGCACCCTGCCAGAATGTCTCGCCGCCGGGTGGGCTTCTCGGCAAGGCGCCGATCGGCGACAAGAGCGGAAAATGATATCCCTTCGCAGTCGGCGAGAGTTTGGCGAAGGGCGTCTGGGTGAGTGTTTAGCTGTACAGATACCCGACCGGCTTTCCTTCCACTCGCAAAGAGCGCAGTTCTCTCTGCGTGATGATCTGGCCAGCCAGTCCATCCACCTGGTCACGCTGTGTCGGCGTCCATCTGCGTAGGGTTTCCATGCCATTCAGGAGGCCCAGGCGGAGTATCTGGGTGTTTTCGCCAACGCGCGCGAGATTGATCGAGTCCTTTCCGGCCGTGATCACATCGCCGGCCACGAGCTCGTATATTTTTCCTGCATCATCCTTGAATTCGGCGGAACCGCGGATGATGCGATACATTGCAACTTCGCCTTTTGCGAAGGCGGCCAGGTCGCCCTTGCCTGAAGAACTCTTCGGCAACAATGATTGTCCGCGCGGGTCCGTAGCAATGATGTGACCAGTGACGAGATGACCGCTCGGGATTTCGATTTCCAGGTCACGAATATAGATGGTCGCGTCTGATTTGATCGCCCTGTCAGCGGGAGCCAACGGCAGTGGCTTGTAGAGCGCCGCCAGCGACAGTGGATCCTGGAACCAGAAACAGGCGTCGGCTGGCCGGTCATGCAGCGGGTGGGTGCAGGCTGTCCGCGATGTTTCGGATTCGATGATATGATCGTTGCCCACAACGGTGGGGTTCGGGAATGTCGTCGGGTCGGTCACGAAGGCTTCGATAAACTTGCCCGAATAGCCCATCGTTGTCGAATCCGGCACAATCGATTGTGGCGTCCTCAGATTGTCTTCCGTAGACATTCCAGACCAGCTGTAGAAAAGCTGGCGATGCACGATGGCGCTTTGCAGCATCACCGCGCCTGGTCCGACATAAAAAATGCGACCATCGTAATCGAACGTGAAGACACCTGATGTGACGAGCACGAGCTGAAATCCGCCCGGCGGAAGATGTAAATGGAAATCGGTTGGGCCCGTGTCCGGTCGATAGATCGGCAAATCGGTCGCCACCTCGTGCAAGAGAAAAGCTTCGTTATTGGCATGAAAGCCATTATCGGCGCGGCTGTAGAGAGCCTGCGGGCGATAGGTTGCCCTGTACTCCGTATCGCGCTGCCGATCGATTGCGACAAATTTTTTCTTGTTCAAGCGAATAGGCTCGCCGTTCGGATGAATTAGGCCAGCCAATTTGGGATCGACCATAGCGTTCACCGTCATCATATGCCCCCATGAGAACAAAACATCAGCGTTTGAAGAGGCCATTAGAACCTTCTCCCCACGCAGCTCGCTCGCCTCTATTCGGTCGTCTGTCATCCACGTTCGCAGCCGGCCGAACGGCAATTTTCATAGTCCAAACGTTGGGCATTGTGCGGCGCACAAGAAATTTTGCAAGGCAAAAAGGTGTGCAGTCAGCTCAAAATTTGCCTGTTCCTCAGGAGTTCTGACGGACACGAGCCGACGTTCTCCAGATGCCCAAGTTGGGACTAGGCAAGCGAATGCGGACGAATTCTTCTACTTCTCCGTCCATCTCGCGCCGACTTGGCATGATCGGCGCTCCCGAACTTGCTGGGAGCGAAACGCACCATGAAAACGTTCGTGGCGATCATCAAGCCGTTTAAGCCTGGAAAGGCGAGGCAAGGCTTGGTCACGGCAGCTTGTCCGGGTATCACGGTGACCGAAGTCCGAGGCTTCGGGCGACAAATGGGACATGCCGAACTCTGTCGTGGAGACCCGTGTTTCATTGAATCTTTATCCAAAGTGATGATTGAAATGGTCGTCAATGACACTTGAGTCGACGGGGCCATCCGCACAGGCGCTCAAATGGCGCGAATTGGCGATGGCGATATATTTTTCTCAAATATCGAACATTTCGTCCCCATTCGTACGGATGAAACCGGAGCCGATGCCATTTAATCTCGAAAGGATCGATGGCGCGGTGTCATGGTGAGCGCATTGCGCGAGGTTCCAGTTTCTGGGCGCAAGTCATCCCCCGTCTCCGACGGCGTTCAAATTCGAGGGCTTGTCTCCCCGGATTTTGCTGCTTGCCCAGCGCTGACTGCGTATTTATTGAGCACATCACGGCATCGGCTGAATAATTCGATCTGTTGGCGAACCTGCGGTTCCATTGCGCCCGTCAGAACATCACCTGGGGTTTTGCGCCCGACGACCAGCGCCGCGAATCGTCCTCGCAGAGTGCCGGCTTCGGGAATCTGATGAGCGGGATGAGTAGATTTTTCCCCTGACTGCGGGGCGTGGGCTTGTCAAAAACCGCTTGCCGCGACAATGTTGGGCTCAAGCCGACCTCAATATCGGGGATATAGTGGTATGCGAGCCTAAAAACGGCGCGAACTTCGAATCGATCGTGTTATCAATGCCGTCGAGCGAGGCTTGGCCGTGATCCCCAAAATTATTCATCAGATTTGGCATGCTGGCGAATTGCCGGCGCAATTTCACGAGGCCCAGAAATCATGGCGCAGCCATCATCCAGACTGGACATACATGTTCTGGGCGGATGCGGAAATGGCGGCGTTAGTCAGGGAAAGCTATCCGCAGCTGCTTGAGCATTATCTGAGCTATCCCGATTTCATCCAGCGCGTCGATTCCGCTCGCTATATGATCCTGCATCGCTATGGCGACTTTTATTCGGCCGTGGATATCTCCTGCGAGCGATCCTTCGAGCCTCTGTGATCACACGCTGCAGTCGTGCCACAGACCGAGCCGTTTGGCGTGTCATGCGACCTTATGGGGTTCGAGCCGCAATCGCCGTTTCTCGCATATCTGATCCCTCGACCGATACCCGCGCGACGGCGCTGGCCGCGAGGGCTCGTGCCCAGACATTTCCGGGTGCTCCTGACTACCGGATCCCTGTTTCTCACGTTCGGCGTGCGCGCCTTGCGCTCGCCGCCGCAGATTTATATCCTGCCGCCGGACCTTTGTGGATCGGGCGATAATCCCCAAACATTTGTTCGACACTTGCCGGGCAGCACTTGGAATAAGGCAGTTTCAGATTTCTTTATATTCGTGTTTCGCGGCATTAACCGCCTGATCCGCCGCCATTTTTCTTGACCGCACGGTCTGGGCCGAGAGCAAGATGTGTTGACGCTTCTATGGAAGCGCCGCCAACTTTAGGCGCTTGTCTGGACGCTGGGGCGGGATGCCGAGCTTTGGCGCACTGGAAATTCAATGATGGGTCGCTCGCGATCGACGCTGTTGGTCAACGCCGGCGCTTTTTCGCTTGAATTCGCCTTCGGTTTGTCCACAGACCGGCGCAGCGACTTGATCCCGGTCAAAAGGCGACTCCGGAGGCCTGCTATTTTCAGTATAGTCGCGCTGAAGTGTCGACGAATGCGGTCCGGGGGCGCGCCATGAAATTTGAGCAATTTGAATCCATTGTCCATCCGACGGATTTTTCACCAGCGAGCGACTTTGCTTTTGCTCACGCGTTACGCATCGCTGTCGCCGCGCGCGCGCTCATTCGAATCGTGCATGTCGAGCGATCGCCACGCGATCCGCGGGAGGAGAATTTCCCGCGAGTTCGTGCGACCCTTGCGAATTGGAAACTCCTGAATGCGGACGCGACTGAATCTGATGTCGTAAAGAAGTTGGGCGTAAACGTCGGCAAGAACACTATTGGCGCGCATGACGCCAGCCAAGGCCTGCTTGCCTTTCTGGAAGCCAACGCTTGCGACCTGCTGGTTATGGCTTCCCATGAGCGAACAACATTGCAAGGCTGGTTCAAGGGCTCGATTGGCGAATTCACGGCGCGTGCGGCGCATGCGTCAACTCTATTTATCAAGGAGAACCGTCGCGGATTCGTTGATCAAGCGACAGGCGACTGTTCGCTGAAAGTCATTCTAATTCCAGTGGATTCCGAATTAAATTGCGCGCCGGCATGGCGTCGCATCATAGCGTTTGCATCGTTGTTCACGCCACGGCCAAGGGTGCATTTGATGCATGTGGGGTCCAAGTCCCCCGTCGTGCGCGACGAGGCGGGCCACGCGATGGATCTCCCAATCGAATTGCGCGCGGGACCTGTCGTGGAAACCATACTCGCCGTAGCTCGTGAGGTGAGCGCGGATCTAATTGCGATGCCAACGGCCGGCCATCACGGAGTTTTCGACGCCCTGAGAGGCAGCGTCACGGAGCGGGTGTTGCATCACGCGTCGTGTCCGGTGCTCGCTGTTCCGACCAACCGGCGCTAACGCACGATTTTGGCGCGCTTAAAACTCCCTTGATCGCAGCGTTCGCAATAGCCTTCGCAGATTGCCGCTTATGCCACTTCCCTTGAAGCGTGGCCCGTGTGGGCTATGCAAATCAGCGCTCGTTTGATTCATTCTGGGTAAACGAGGAGGTTCGCCATGTCTTTGCCTGTTCCTCTACGTGGAGATTTCGACGCGAAGGCGCTTCGGCGTTTGGCGCTCGCAAGCATCTATGATGGAGCGAGCCGGGCGAAGGCGGCAGAGGCCGGCGGCGTGGGGCGCAGATTATTCGGGATTGGGTGGAACGCTTTAACGCACACGGCGCGGATGGACTTGTCAATGGGAAGGCGCCTGGTCAACAGGCAATTTTGAACGACACGCTTCCTGCGGCGCTCGCCAGGTTGATTGAGAGCGGTCCGATCCCGGCGATCCACGGTATCGTGCGCTGGCGGCTGATCGATCTCACGCAATGGATATTCGAGGAGTTCCGCCTCACGGTCGCCATGCCGACGCTGAGCTAGGAACTGCGCGCCATGGGCTATCGCAATCTCTCCGCGCGACCGCGCCATAATGGCTCGCCCCGATTGCATGCGATATTTTCGAGATCGCCGAGATCAGTCTGCTTCAAAGTATCCGGCCTTGAAGCGATGCCCCCGGCCAAGATGGAGATACGCGCGTTTCGGTTCTCATAAAACTTACGGCGTCGAGCGCCACTTTTTAAACCAGGAGTCCAGAACGCCATTCGACTGTCAGGCCATCTCTCATTCACCATCCGCAAACATCATTGTTCGATCGCCGTGTCAGGCCGACCAACCAATTCTATGCCGCCCCATGCAATCCCCAGGCGTCGGACTTTTCGTCGCGCCGGAGCACCGCCCGGGCAATCCGGACCAGCTTGTTGGCGCGAGCCACCACGGCGACAATGGGATGGAGGCGCGCCATCAGCTCGCTCGCCCACCCCCCAACGAGGTGTCCCGCTCCCGGACATACGGCGGCGCGGCGGGCGCGCCGTGGATCAATTGCTTTCGAAGATGCTTGCTGCCACGCTTGCTGATCCCCATCACCTTTGGCTTTCCCCCGGTGGTCCATTGCCCGCCCACCATGTTCGAAAGCCTCTGCTTTTCCGACCGCCGCGCTCATAGCCGATGCGATCGTGACGCCCGCGCCCGGAATCCTCAACAGTCGCCGCGCATCTTCGTTCTCTTTCGCGAAAGCCACGAACTCGTCGTCGCATAAACAAAGCTGACAAGCTCCGGACAAGGCTGACCGGCGAAGAAGGGATTGGCTTCAACGTAGCAAACGGCTCACATGTTCGACATGTTTATCTTTCGCCTGGCGTCCCGAAACGTCCAATGGCTGGGCGAAAGTCAGTCGTTGGTGGCGTCAAACATAGCGAACGCGAATACGCCAGGCTATCGAGCCAGGCAGATTGCGCCGTTTTCGATGCAGGATACAGGCGCGCGTTTCGAGCTGGCGGCCACTAACCCCCAGCACATTTCCACGTCGTCAGTGGCTTCGGCTCCATTTCGGACCCACGAGACTGAGTCGCCGGAAACAACATTGTCAGGCAATTCTGTTAATCTGGAGCAGCAGATGGTCGAACTCGGAAATATCAACAGGTCGCACACGATGGATGTGAACATTCAGCGGGCCTTTCACCAGATGCTGCTTGCGTCTTTGAAGTGATCAAAATGGTGGATGGACTTCAGGCGGCGCTTCGCATCGCGGGATCCGGCATCAGTGCGCAGTCCGCGCGATTGCGCGTTGTTTCGGAGAACATAGCCAACGCGCAATCGGTGGGTAGCCAGCCTGGTGCTGATCCTTACGCACGCAAGACGATTACCTTCGCAACCGAACTCGATCGCGCCTCGGGGATCGAGCTCGTCCAGGCCAAGTCGATTGGCATCGATACCACTCCTTTCAAGATCGAACATGATGCAAGCAGTCCGGCGGCAGACGAAAACGGGATGGTGAAGATGCCGAACGTCGACGTCCTGACCGAGCTTGCCGACATGCGGGAAGCGAACAGAAGCTATGAAGCGAATCTTCAGGTTGCCAAGCAGTCAGCAGAACTCATGACGATGACCGTGAATTTGCTGAAGGATGCGTAACCTCCGAATCACGACGATCAGTCCGGGTTTCGTGACCAATCTCGAATGGGAGCTAGGTTAATGGTAGATGGTCTTATGGCGCTGTCGAGTGTGGCAAAACCGAATGCCGTTGGGGCGGGCATGGCCGTCGGCGGAAATGCCGCGTCGACGGCCACCGGACTTTCGTTTGGTGAAATGCTTGGACAGGTTGCGGGGAGCGCAGCCAGCGCGATGCAGAGCGGCGAGGCAGCCGCTATCCAAGGCATCCAGGGCGACCTCAGTCCGTTCAAGGTCGTTGAGACCGTGATGTCCGCGCAGCGAACGCTTCAGGCGGCGCTGGCATTCCGCGACAAGGCGGTCGCGGCATTCCAGGAAATTTCCCGGATGGCAATTTAAACAGCATATCAGCAAAGGTAACGAGACATGAGGGCGCTTGCGATCGCGGCTACGGGCATGAGTGCTCAGGAGAAGAACCTTGAAGTCATCGCCAACAACGTCGCCAATATCAACACGACCGGCTTCAAGCGGTCGCGCGCCGAGTTTACGGATTTGATTTATCAAACTGAACGTTTGATGGGCGTCAGCAGCCGGGGAAGGGATGCGTCGATTCCCGAAGGCGCCAGCATTGGCCTGGGCGTTCGAACGGCGGCCGTAAGAACCGTCAACATTCAAGGCTCGCTAACCAGCACCGGCAACACGCTCGACCTTGCATTGAACGGGCGTGGCTGGTTTCAGGTTTCGACGCCCAACGGCGAAACGGTCTACACACGAAGCGGCGCCTTCAATACCAATGCCGCAGGTCAACTGGTAACGACTGATGGCTATCAGGTGATTCCACCTATTCTCATTCCGCCAACGGCCATCAACGTCGCGGTCAGCCAGACGGGCATCGTTTCAGTGACGATCCAGGGCCAGACGGCGCCGCAGCAGCTGGGGCAGCTGACGATTGCCAACTTCGTTAACGAAGCCGGACTTCAGCCACTCGGAAACAATCTCTTTCAGCAGACTTCCGCATCCGGCCAGCCGAGCGTCGGGGTCCCTGGGGACACTGCTTTCGGTGTCGTTCAGCAGGGCTATCTCGAAGCCTCGAACGTTGATCCTGTTTCGGAAATCACCAACATGATCGCCGCCCAACGCGCCTACGAGATGAATTCCAAGGTCGTACAGGCTGCCGATCAGATGTCCGGCACAATATCGAATATGCGTGGATAGGCGACATGTCGAAGTTTCGGGACATTTGCATCAGCACGATATGCGCGGTGACAATTCTCACAGCGGAGTCCTTGGATGGCGCGCGCGCGGAGGAGCAGATCCCAACGCCAACTATCGTGATCTATCCCGGCGACACAATTTTAGATGGTATGCTAACTGACCGGCCAGCGAGTCAGGCAGGAAGCAATATGGCGCCTGTTATTCGCCAGCGCTCGCAGCTGGTAGGTAAAGTAGCGCGACAAACTCTGCTGCCGGGCCGAGCGATCCCAGCCGCCTCCGTCGATAATCCCAAACTGGTTTTGAACGGCGCCGAAGTCAGAATTGTCTTTGCGGAAGGCGCGCTGCTTATCACGACGACGGGCATCGCGCTGCAGGATGGCGCGCTCGGCGCTACCGTAAAGGTGCGCAACGCTGACAGCGGTCGAACAGTGACCGGTACGGTCCAGTCGGACGGTTCGATCAGCGTCAGGGGAAGTTGATGCAGAGAATTCTGTTTGTTTTGCTCGCCTTCTGCATCGCCAGCCAGGGTCATGCAGTCGTCAGATTGAAGGATATAGCGTCCCTTCGAGGTGCGCACGACAGCCAGCTTGTTGGGTATGGACTTGTCGTCGGTCTTCAGGGCACAGGCGACACGCTTCGCAACACGCCGTTCACGGAACAGTCGATTCAGGCGATGCTCGGACAAATGGGCATAAACGTGAACGGAACCGCTCTCCGCAACCGAAACGTTGCGGCAGTGCTCGTTACCGCCGATATGCCGCCTGACATGACCGTAGGCGCCAGAATGGACGTCACTGTGTCAGCGCTCGGCGATGCGCCGTCCCTCCAGGGCGGCACATTGCTGATGACTCAACTGCCCGGAGCGGACGGGACCGTCTACGCGACGGCTCAGGGAGCAATAGCTGTCACCGGATTCGATGCGGCCGGCCAGGCCCAATCGGTATCTCAGGGCGTTCCGACAGCTGGAAGAGTGGCGAACGGCGCGATTGTCGAACGCGCATCTCCCTACTGGCCTTATGAGCTTCCGTTGTCATTGATTTTGCGCAACCCGGACTACGCCACCGCAGTTCGGATTGTTGACGTCATTAACGCCTTTGCCGAGCAACGCTACCGTCGCAGGGCTGCGGTTGAAGTCGATGCTCGCACAATCAAGCTGGCGCAGCCTCCATCCGTGAGTTTGGCGCGATTTATGGCGGAGATAGGGGAACTCCTCGTTGAACCAGACACGGTGGCCCGTGTGGTGATGGACGCCCGGACGGGAACAGTCGTAATCGGACAGGATGTTCAAATTTCGACGGTCGCCATCACGCATGGGACGCTGACAATTAAGATCACAGAAACGCCGAAGGTGTCGCAACCGGCTCCCCGTTCCAAAGGCACGACTACTGTTGTGCCCGGCACCAGTATCGACGTTTCGCAGGACGGAGGGCCTGTTGCAGTCGTCGGCGGTTCCAGCCTGCGAGATCTTGTCAACGGGCTCAATCGCATTGGCGCAAAGCCTGACGGCATCATGGCCATTCTGCAGGCTATCAAGTCGGCCGGCGCGCTCCAGGCTGACCTCGTCGCGCAATAGACAGGCCAGCTTAGCGCAAGCCTGTTGCGCGAGATTCGTCCATGGCTCTGAAACTTCAATCTGGCGACGTCCTCCGCATGGCTTCAACTCGCCTTGGCACACTGTCGATCATCCTGGCATGCTGTGTATTGATCACGACAGTGGCTGAAGCCGAAGATACGAGAAAGTTGAAGGCTCCACCAACTCCTCCCCCGGCAAAAGACCGTGTCGATGCTGGCCTTGAGCGATTTTGCACTTTGGCGGCGCCAGCTGCTCAGGAGGCGAAGATCGCTTGGCAAATGCGTCAACTTGGCGAGTTAGACGCCAAGCTGAAGCAGCGAATGGACGAAATCGAAAAGGCGGCCGCATCGGCCCGGGAGTGGGTTTCCAAGCGCGAAGCCATGAAAAAGCAGGCGACGGACGAAATCGTGGCGATCATTGGCAAAATGCCCGTGGAGCCAGCCGCGCTGCAACTCGCAGAACTCGACGAATCCTTTGCAGCGGCAATCATCGGCAAGCTCAAGCCTGGTATAGCAGGGGCCATCTTGGGCGAAATGGACGCGTCGCGGGCAGGGAGATTGACTACTATCTTGTCCGGAGTCCCCGTGAACGTTGAAACCCCATGATCAATTTCGTTGCATCGCGCGCAGTGCTCGCCGCCTTGCTTGGCGCGGGGCTATCGGCATGTACTACAAATCCGGCCGAATTCATGCGCGAACCGCAACTCTCTCCGGTTGGCAGCGGTTTGTCTGCCACTTTCGTTGACCAAGCGGAGTTCTCCGCTTCCCGCAGGCAGGGTGCGGGGCGCGGATCGAGCGGCCCCGAAAGTCTGTATACCGAGAAGCGCGTCTCGAAGGTCGGCGATATCATTACAGTCGTCATTTCGATCAACGACAAGGCGACCTTTGGCAATTCTCTTGATCGATCGAAGGCTTCCAAGACGGCAACATCCATGGATTGGAGTCTTAGCAGCGGCTCCACCGCCACCACAATCAAGACTGATTCGTCAGCGACCTCCAACTACACTGGAAAGGGCGCTATTGATCGATCGGAGCAAATCCAGGTCAGCGTGGCCGCTGTGGTCTCGGATGTGTTGCCTAACGGTAACCTCGTCATTAGCGGCTCCCAGGAGGTTCGCGTCAATTTCGAGATTCGCCAGTTGACCGTGGCGGGGATCGTCCGACCATCCGATATCGCAAAAAGCAATACCATCGCCTACGATCATATTGCCGAGGCGCGCATATCGTATGGCGGTCGCGGCCGCGCAAGCGACGTTCAGCAGCCCAACTGGGGCCAGCAGATCTACGACGCAGTCGTTCCGTTTTAGGCGGGTTTCAACATGTCCAATTCAGACCGTGGAAAGGACGGCTCTTCCGCCAAGCCTGCGACGTCCAAAAAGAGTGCGCTGGAGATCATTGTCGTAACGCTCGTTTCAGCGGCGCTCGGCGCAGCGGCGGCCTATTCACCGTTCCAGTTCTTCCCTGGCAAAACCGGGGAACCGCATTCGGAGCAGTCATCGTTGGCGACGGCGCCGCCAAACGTGTTTCATCTGCCGCCACTTGTGACGAACCTCGCGTCTCCGACTGACACCTGGATAAGACTTGAGGCCTCTCTGGTTATTGATACTCGCTCGATGACGCATCCGGAAGTCGTTAGCATCGAGATAGCGGGCGATTTCCTGGCGTATCTGCGAACGCTCACCGCCTCCCAACTCGAGGGCGCCGTGGGACTGCAGAACCTTAGGCAGGATCTTTTTGAACGTGCTGCAATTCGATCAGGCGGCAAGGTAACGGAACTGATTGTGCGAACGCTGGTGATTCAATGAAACGAATACTGATAGGTACTCTTGTGCTTTTTGCATCGGTTATGAACGCTCGCGCGCAGACAATAGATCTCAATTCTCTGATCCCGACGGGCGAGGCGTCTGCGACCGGCCGCATGATGCAGGCAGGCGCAATTCTAACTGTATTATCGATCGCTCCTGGTCTTCTCATCATGGTCACCTCTTTCACCAGATTCGTCATAGCGCTGTCGTTTCTGCGTTCGGGCCTAGGACTGCAAAGCACTCCGGCAAACCTGGTTCTGATCAGCCTTGCGCTCTTCATGACGTTCTTCGTAATGGCGCCTACCTTTGACGCCGCATGGCAGAAGGGTCTCAAGCCAATGATTGACAATACGACTTCAATGGAAGCCGCTTACACCGAAGTTACGCAACCCTTTCGCTCGTTCATGCTTGCCCAGGTTCGTGAAAAAGACCTGGCCTTGTTCGAAAATTTGTCGAAGGGCCGACTGGATATTCGTTCAAGAGCGACAGTCGACCTTCGCGTTCTTGTTCCCGCTTACATGATTTCGGAGCTTCGCCGAGGGTTTGAAATTGGGTTCATGATTATGCTCCCGTTCCTCGTCATCGACATGATCGTTGCCGCGCTGACGATGTCGATGGGTATGATGATGATGCCTCCGTCCGTCATTTCCTTGCCGATCAAAATATTGTTCTTCGTTCTCATCGATGGATGGAATCTTCTGATCGGCAGCCTTGTACGCTCGTACCCATAGCTCCGGTTCTCGAGGCTAAACACATGTTCAGGCGCACTTGCCGCACACGACGCTGGTGCTGGCGCGCATCGAGATCGACAAACGGTCGAACAAATGCGCCGTACGAAAGCTGCTGGTGGAACTCGAGTTGGCGGGTCACACCGTTTTCTAACGGATGTTGTTTCGGAGCAACTTCCGGCGGCCTTTCGGGGGGGCATTCAGAAAAGGCATAGTGGGGAACGAATTCCCAGCGTTCCAATTGTGGCGCGTGGCGCAGACTGCCGCCAAAATTGTCCTCGTCTCCTTCTGGAGCCCTTCTGTCCGCGGAAGGCTTGCGGGTATCGGCCAGGGAAATAAGCGCTGGACTGGACATGATCGCGGTAACGCGCGAGCCGTATTAGAGGTATGATTGGGTTTTGGAAGCCGATGTCCGGGGATTGTTGGACAATATCTTGCCGGTCCCTGTTGATCCCGTCGGGACCAGATGATCGTGGACGTTGATCCATTCTCTCTCGACCAGATTCTGACCGAGCGCTAGGTCAAGACCCCGCTGCGTTCGATAGTCGAAGTCTTTACCCCTCTCCCGCTGCTGGCAGCCTTGTTACACGCAGGTGAGCCGCATAGCGCCTGTTTCGGCGCCAGGAGGTTTCCAAATCCAGAAGAAGGCAAAGCAATGCATTGTGGTCGAGACCCTCGACCTTCTTGTTCGCGACTGTTTCGACAAAAACATTCGCATTGCGGCAGTCCAACGGCGCGAAGCAGGCTCAATCTCCCAACTGACAGTTGGAAGTTTGAACACGGTGGCTTTTCCTGCAGGTTATAGCGACTCATGGCCTCTGGCGTGGGGGACCCGTGTTCCATCTGTAGCGAGCGTTTGCGCGGGGGGCCAGTCAAGGTTGTTGTCGCGGAGGGATTTGACGAAGCAGCAGGTCCCGGCGACGATATTAGTCGCGCACTCAACCGCAGCTTCCGGTCGCGCCACGCTGAACGGACCGTCCAATTGAACAATGCCCAGACAAGCGCAAAAACCCTGCTCAGGATGTGCTGCGATTGACGCGGCGGAAACACCAACGGCTTTGCGGGCAAACAGAGCGTGAGTTCGGCGAACCTCGGCCCTGCCGGATGGTGATCAACTTAACAGAGCCGTCCAGTTTCAGACAAGTTTGAAAGGTTTATATATTCTGCAACATGGCTCTTTGAGTCCGCACAGAAATCGAACCGCCCCCAGAGAAGAATTGCCAGCCCTTCCAACATAGCGTCGAGCCTCAGGAAGACTCCAATGCACCTATCATCCGTGAGCGATTCAATCACAGCCGAGGACGGAAACTCGTTATTTCTGATACGCCAGGTTGCAAAGCAATACAATGTGACCCTTCGCGCTTTACGATTCTATGAAACATATGGCCTCGTTCGACCGAAGCGGGTTGGTACGGTTCGCTTGTATGATTCAGCGAGCATCCGTCAACTCGAGTTGGTTCTAAAGGGAAAGAATTTGGGATTTAGCCTAGACGAAATTGCGTCAATGGTGCAACCAAAGCCCGGAAGCACCGGTGTCGCCGTCGATCTTCACATTGCGAATGACCGGCTCTTGAACCAAATCAATCTTATGCATCGCAAACGAAGCGCGATAGACCATGCAATTAGTGAGTTGGAAGGAATGCGCCATTGTATTGCGGTCGACGATGATGGCGCAGCGGATGAGCCAATGCCTGCCCGCGAGAGGAATGCCAACCCTGAGCGATCATTGTGCGCCGATAGAGGCTAGCGGGGACCGCAAATGTTTGATGAACTCAATCGTTGCAAAAAGACCGCTCTTAGAGAAGCGCCGCCATTGTTCGGTGCAGCCTGGGATGCGCTTGTAACCGAATGTCGGGCTTACGATGAGCTCAACGAAAGCATCAGCAGGGCTTTGCTGGCTATAGCGGCTCTAGAATCACGCGATCGAATAGCGGCGCGAGGCCGCTCAACGCTCCCGACTGAGTCATCGAGGCTTCGTTAATCAACCGCCAGAAGTTTATCAACAAATGACGATTGAAATAGCCCGCTAAAGCAGCGGGTGTTGTGAGTTTTCGTGATCGACTGCCCCACTTGAAATACGCGAGGCCAAATTCACACTGGAGTTTTTTATAATCGCGCACGATGCGCCAATACAACTTCGCGACGCAGGCGAGCGCAGCCTTCGCGGCGCCTGACGCCATTTCAACCTAGCCAAGGTTATTCGGCGCGCTCGGGCAATGGCCGTCCACGGCTGTCGCGACGGTCAGCGCTTTTTGCGTGCGGGGCCGACGGACGCTCACGCGCTGACGAGCATGTCTCCGAACATGAAAGTGATTGGGTCTTTGAATTTGAATCCGTTGCGCCGGGAAAACAAGAAGCATTATGCCATATTTCCGAAATGTGGAATGCCATGCAGAGAATCGACTTCGTGCAGTCGCCCATTTACGTGATCGCGAGGCTTCAGTTGGTCTTGTGGGCTTGAACGATCTTGAGGACGCTGCTCACAGCCATAGCGAAGCTGGTCGCGACGGATTTGTGCGACGCGGCTTTCTACCGCCTCGACGATGGCTGCTCGGGTGATTGGCATCCCTCGCGTTCTTTGGCTGTTACGAAGGCTGTGCTCGGAATGGTCTATGGCTGAAGCACCTTCGCGATTGATCTCGGCAGGCCTGGAGCAAGCCGCGCGACTTATCCTACCATTCCTGATCTAGGGAATTATACTTTGACAAGCTTTAAACTTCGCGTGCAAACGCAGGCATTCTTCAATCGCGGTAGGCGGCCTTTCCGCCGAGGAGCATTGCGCGCCTGTGCGCGCGCTGCCAATTCGAATTATTTTTTGCCCGTACTGCTCGGTATTATGATCGCCGTGGTTGTTGCTTGGATTGCCTGGAGCTTTCAGAGTTTCTGAGACCCAATGTGCAGAGGCACAATGCGCTTTACAATTGACACGATGCGCTCCGACTCGCCTTGCCACGGTCATCGCGATTCGGGCAGCTAGCTCGTATCGCGTCATCGGTCGTCTGCGGTGATAAAAGATGAGCGCATGGCGCTGTATGGTTTGCGCGCGACGCGTCGAATCGTAAGACTTTGAGAACCACCTTCCTTTACAGTCAGATTGCTTATGCCGCACGATTTGCAACTTCAGTAAATCAGCAACATGAGCCCGCCGGCCCGCATGACGCATGGTCAGCCGCCCGGAATGGCAGCGAGCTGTAGGTCCCCATCTTTCTATCATGGAAAGCCGGACCATCCGAAA
This sequence comes from uncultured Hyphomicrobiales bacterium, assembly GCA_903931945.1. GTDB lineage: Bacteria > Pseudomonadota > Alphaproteobacteria > Rhizobiales > Beijerinckiaceae > Terripilifer. Next base: position 154,984 of record CAIZEI010000006.1, read on the forward strand.
GGGATGGCATGTTCGGCGCGTGGAAACTCAAGCACAGGTTAATCGCTCTGGTCGCATTGATGCGCCTCGCTCAAATCGGCGGAGCGCAATTCACCTCGCTATTGGCGTCTCAGCAAGGCGAAGCAGAAGCATACGCTTTGACGACGAAGTTTGACCAAATGCACATTGAACACGCCAATCAGCTTGTCCATACGGTCGCTAGCCTCAGCTTTTTGGGCGCGGTCCCCTTGGCGCGCGATCCGTTGGCTCTGCTGTCAAACGCGACAGGCATCCAAATCGATGGCGTTCTGACCTCGCCCCCATTCATGCAGAATTTGAACTCTCGCGGTAATGCTCCCGGAAGCCGGGATCAAGTCTGAAATTGCTCGGGAACTGACGTTCCGATTGCATGGAGAATTTCTGGCCTTGAAGATCTCGCTGAAAATGTCGGCTTGCGCCCCAAGCTATATGAGTTTGTCTGCCGCTACCCTAGCGGTGGCTGCCGTTACGCTATTTTCCGCCACTCCGGCCGCAGCGCTTGATTTTCTCTGCAATTGCGAATCGTGTTGCTCTCTCCACCTGCCTCTGTCGCCCAAAGCCACGCCATCGCCAACCACCTGGGGCGGGGTTTATGTTGGCGTCACGTTCGGATTTACCGAGAATAGCGTCCACCAAAGCGAAAACGGCCCGGGGGATTGGCCTGCTGTATACGGGCCAGGGTACAATAGCCAATACTCGAACAGTACCGGCCACATCGCAGTACATGGCGGATACAATCAGCAATTTGGAACCATGGTGATTGGCGTGGAGGGCGATGTCGGCCCGTCGCTTGGCTCCTGGTCTAGGCCAGGCCCTGTGAATGGCAGCGACCGCTTCGACGTGAATTGGGATGGCTCGCTGCGTCTACGCGGCGGATATTCCTTTGGCAAGTTCCTCATCTACGGCACGGCAGGCCCTGCAATCGCGGAGGCCAATATGGGTATTGGTGGATTCAATTCCAGCAAGGTTCACTTGGGGTGGACCGGTGGAATAGGGGGGGAATACGCGTTCTCACCAAATTGGATTGGTCGCTTCGAGTTGCGATATTCTAAATTCGGTAACCAAGCTTACCAAACGACCCATGGTCCGGTCAGTATGGGCTGGGACGACATGGGCGCTTCGATCGGTCTATCGCACAAGTTCTGATCACGGCTCACGATACAATAGAGGGTGTCCCAATCTGGGCGGGATGCAATTATGGCAACATTTCTTCAACCAGGTGCAGTTCGACAAGCTGTCTCAGGCATTGCAATACTTTGGAATCGTCGATCGATGGAGCCCCATTCGTACGCAGGATGTCTCCGATTGCCCGAGCGTCCATAGGGCTGCCGCAGATTTCGAATATCGCGGCTGCAGTCAGATTGAGGTAGATTACACGACCTCTATTCTCGTCGTAGAGCACAAAACCGTCATCCACGATTTTGCATTCGAGAGTGGATATCTGCCGATACTTCCGGCGGTCCATTGAGGTCATTGAAAAAAGTTTCCCACTCAACCTTTCAGCACAAACTTCAACCGTGGCGATGTTGCTGATGCAGGACGTCTGTAGACAAAGCAGTGTCGAAAATCGTCGAAGACAGGTGGCGTCTGCGATCATGCTTCAGGCTTGCCCAACGCCGCGCGACGGCCTGCAGGCGTGGCAACGCCGGGTTGCTCAGGGCATCAATACATGCCCGCGCGAATGAACCGACGACCGGCGCAACACACACCATACCGCCAGGGGGATCAAGCCCACGCAACGCCTCTCGTGTTGCAACAACAGGCAGGCCATGGCCTGCAGCTTCAATGATCTTGATCCGGGTTCCGCCTCCCGCGCGCATCGGCGCCACAGCTAGGCGCGCACGCGCATAGAGTGGGGCGAGGTTGGCAGGATCAGGGATCACGTCGATGTCCGGTCGCATGCCAAGACGCAGAATTTCCGATCCTGGTCGCGCGCCAGCAACAATCAGTCGCGCTCCAGGCAGATGACGGCGTACGCGCGGCATGATGGCGCCCGCGAGCCACAAAACGGCCTCGACATTCGGTGGATAGGCCAGCGCGCCGACGAAGAGTAATTCCGGCCGGGCGTTCATTTTTCGCGGTGTAGGGCAGCGCGACGGGATCATAGGCAAGGAATTTTCGACGACCTCAACGCTAAGACCAGGGTGCCGCCGACGCAGCGAAGCCGCCTCGTAGCGCGAAGCTGCGAAAGCCATCGCCACGCTCTTTGAGGCACGCGTGACCAGTCGCGTACAGGCTCGCCCTTCTTCCTCCGCCCAGGCCGCTGCAGCGGGATTGGCTTGCCGCAGTCGCCGTGCAATCGAAGCAAAGGATGCTTCATCATCCTCGTCGAGATCCAACACGATGCGTGCCCGTTCCGGCGCAAGATCGGCGCATCCGGCAAGGTAGGCGCGGCCGATGACAACAACATCCGGATTGATGTCGGCCAACAGTCGTCGGATTTCGTTTCGGACGCGCGTCCCGAGCGAGGCGGCGAGCGATGGCTTGCCATAGGCGCGAAAGGCCGCGAGACGCTCAGCGTCAGTATCAATGACCGATATCAGGGCAAACGGCGTTTCAACACCGCCGGCAAGGTCCATCTCAACCACGCGTGCGCCTAATAATTCTGGCAAACGACCCGAAGCAGGCGCCTGGCCGGCGACAGGAACAATGACGACAGTGAGCTTCGCGCGTAACGCCAACGCCTGCGCGATCATGCCCATACGGATTGCCAAGCCCAGTCCGGCCAAAGCTGGACGGATCGGCGCAAGAAAAACCACGTGCGGACGGTAATTCATGTGCCTCACGGTAAACCGGCTGGTCAGAGTCCACAAGTTGATGACTGCGCGGCTCCCCAGCCGAAGGGCTTGACCGGGGGCGTCATTGACAACGGCGTTATTGCGGCGAAAATGGGCTTCTGGTTCAGACATCTCTTGCAATAGGCTCAAATGTCGTCAGATCGCCGACAGCCGATGGTTTCGGCCTCGGGTGCCGTTTCCTGGACCGAATTCGACCCGCGTTGGTACCTCGAAACTTATGGACCGGCGATTGTCCGAAAATTCGAAACTGACGTTGAAGCTTTTGATTTCTATATGGAAACTGGTCAGCGGCTCGGACATTCACCGAACCCATTCTTTGATGAATCCTGGTATCTACGCGTCCATCCGGATGTGAGTGAGGCGGTACGCGCAGGTAAATTTAGCTCCGGATTTGATCATTACGTGAGATATCCAGGCGGAACCAAAAGCCCGCATTGGCTCTTTGATCCGGTATTTTACGAAGTACATTATCCGGACTTGACACCCGAACGCCTGTCTGAGGATGGCTTTGTCAATTCGTATGATCAATTCCTGCGACGGGGGGACATGGCGGGGCGCAGTCCCAGTCCTTTCTTCACTCCGGAATTCTATCGTTCGGAATTGAACATTTACGAAACGAAGAATGCCGTCAGCGAAGGGGCCTTCCGACACTACTTGCGGCGCTTCTGCATCAGCCTTCCGGAACTTTAACTTAGCCCATATTTCGATCCATTCTGGTATTTGCGGCGTTATCCTGCGGTCGCAGCCGAGCTATCCCGCGGGGTTTGGCGTAGCGCCCTTGATCATTTCCTCTCCAATGTCACACCCGAAGCGTTCGATCCTCTTCCGATTTTCTCTGAGGCCTATTATTTGCGGCGGAATGTTGATGTGGCTCATGCCATCGAAGTGGGCTCGTTTCGTTCGGGCTATCAGCATTTCCTCCGGTTTGGCATTGCCGAATTGCGGGACTTCAATCCTCGGATCAACTTGCAGCACTATCTCAATATTCATCCATCAGTTCAGCTTGATTTGGAGAGAAATCGTGCGCCAAACGTGTTCGCGCATTTGCTGACCATTGGGGCAACGCATGGTCTGGCCTCGCATCTTGCGGATCAAACCGCGTCCCTTCCCTCTGCGCTTGAGGGCAAGTCGCTATTCCGGCAGAAAGCAATGAATTTTGCATTGGTGACCGCCCGCCAGTCAATCGATTTCTGTTATACAGGCCGTCCGGCGCTCAGCGTCATAGTCGTGATGCACAATCAGTTTGCACTGACGTTGGCTGCCCTGTCGTCTTTACGAAGCAATTTTGCGGGCTCCTTGCAGCTCATCCTGGTCGACTCCGGCTCCTCCGATTTTTCGGTTCATATCGCACGCTATGTTCGCGGAGCGAAAATCATTCGCTTCAAGAAAAACATCCACTTCGTCCGGGCATGCAACGCGGGATTGGCTGAGGTGGAAGCGGACGCCGCACTCTATCTCAACAACGATGTAATCCTCGCTCCGAACGCAGTCGAGCAGGCGCTGCGCCGCCTGTGCTCGGCGAACGACATCGGCGCCGTTGGCGGCAAGGTCATCCGACCCCATGGACTGCTGCAGGAGGCGGGGAACATCATCTGGCAAAACGGCGAGACTGCCGGCTACATGCGAGATGCCTCTCCTCTCGCGCCAGAAGTGAATTTCGTGCGTGAGGTGGATTTCTGCTCCGGCGCATTCCTGATGGTGCGCGCCGACCTCATAAAGCGCTTGGGCGGCTTCGACCTGGACTACGCGCCCGCCTACTACGAAGAGACAGATCTGTGTGTGCGAATCCATCTCGCCGGATACCGGGTTCTCTATGATCCGGGCATCTGCCTGCAACATCTGGAGTATGGGAGTTCGGCGTCATCGCAAGCCGCGATGGCGCAAATCGAGCGCAACCGCAATGTATTCCTGGAAAAGCATCGGGGGTGGCTCGCGGGCCAACCCGTGAAGGACGTAAACGACCATTTGAACGCGCGATCTCCGCATAACAGCGCCAAGCGCATTCTCTTTATTGAAGACAATATCCCCTTGCGCTTCATGGGAAGCGGCTTCGTCCGGTCAAATGACATCATCGCAACGATGGCGCAGATGGGACTGAATGTCACTGTATTCCCGATTTTGCGGCCCGACTTCGAGATCGCCGCGATTTACGCGGACTTCCCCGACACGGTCGAAATCATGCACAATTGTACGGTCGAAAATATTGAAGATTTTCTGGCCAAGCGACAAAACTACTATGATATTGTCTGGGTCTGCCGGACCCACAATCTCGACCGTTTGAAGGAAGCGCTGGTCAAGCTGCGCGCAGCGCAGCGGCCTCGCATCATCCTTGATACGGAATCCATTTTCTCCTTACGTCTTCAGCAGAAGGCCGCGCTGGTCCATGCGTCGCCGCCCTTTGATTTCGAGAAGGCAATTGCAGCAGAGTTCAAGAATGCCGGACTTTGCGATATGGCCCTGGCGACAAGCGATCAGGAAATGGCGACTTTGCTGAAAGCAGGGGTCGGCCCGGTTTCGGTGCTAGGCCACATGCGTAACGTCAACTTGACCGCGCGCAAGTTTCACGAACGGCGCGGCCTCTTATTTGTGGGAGCCATGCACGGCAAGGACTCACCCAATTATGATTCCTTGTGCTGGTTTGTGGAAAATGTGCTTGGTTTGATTGAAGAACAGCTTGGACCAGAAGCCCATCTCACCGTCATCGGCCATTTAGCCGACGACGCCAGTCTGGCGCGTTTCGCCGACGATCTGCGGATCACCCTCCTGGGCTCGGTTCCTGATATCGAGCCTTTCTATGATCGGCACCGCATATTCATCGCGCCGACCCGGATTGCGGCGGGCTTGCCGTATAAAGTGCACGAGGCAGCGTCCTTCGGACTGCCGGTGGTCGCCTCGCAGTTGTTGCAGCAGCAGACTGCTTGGCGCCACGGCGAAGAATTGCTGGCGGCCGATACCAGAGACCCCGCTGCGTTCGCGGGCCAAGTCGTCACCCTATATCGGTCTCAGACCTTGTGGCGGCGCATCCGGCAATCGGCGGCCGATCGGATCGAGCGTGAGTGCAATCAGGGAAGATACAAGCAAGCGCTGGAAGGGGTGCTGTTTGCATCTCATGCCTGTCACAGTAAAACCAAGCAACGGCCACGAGGGCGCTTCCCGCAGCTCAGCAGGAGGCGATCGTAAATATTGACCGGGCGCTAACTTCCCGTCAGGCGGGACGCTTACTGCGTTTTCCATGCGCAAGATCCGGCAGACCGAGGTCGATTGGATACGGCGGGTACGGGTACGGGCGCCGGAACCTGGCTTTGGGGCCGATCCACCACACCGATCGCGCATTGAACCTGATCAACGAATGCAACTCAGTCTGCGCCAACTTTTTATGGACATTCTTTTGCTCCATAGGCAGTATTCTCGCTATGGGAATAGCACGTAAAAGGCCGTCCGTGTATCGTAACAGAGAAGCGGCAAGCGGTAGCTTGGTCGGTCGCAGACCCGTGCCTCAAGTATCAGACGCGGTTTCCAGGCTTCTTTCGCGTCTCGTTGATGAACCACCCATGGTGATCTCCTACCCAATCGGCGTCCGGCATAAGTTAGTCCCGACGCGAATGGGCAATCATTGAGCGAATGAGGCAGGTGGTGACGCCCCCGACCATCGCGGCGACGCTTATCGTGAAGAACGAAGCCGAATTGTTGCCGGACTGCCTGAAGTCGCTTGAGGGAAAAGTCGAAGAGATCGTCGTCGTCGACGCCTGCTCTGACGATGGCACGGCGGAGGTTGCCTTGGCAGCAGGCGCACATGTCATTTCGCGCGCTTGGACGGGCGATTTCGCAGCGGCGCGCAATGTAGCGCTCGAGGCGCACAGTTGCGATTTTGCGCTCTATATTGATGCTGACGAGCGGCTGCGACTCCCTTTGCGAGGCCGGGTCCACGATTATGTTGATCCCGCGCACTCCTTTCATCTTGTGCGGTTCCAGCCGCGAGCTAACTTCACCCGGTATGGAGAGTGGCGGATTTTCCGCAGGGCCTCCGCCATTCGCTTCGAGGGACGCATTCACGAAACGGTTATGCCAGCGGCAAGGCGCATGAACGAGAAGCCGGTCCTGACAGCTGTCGAGATCGACCATGTCGGCTATGACGGACCGATGGACGCCAAATGGCGGCGAAATCTCCCACTCTTGCAGCGCGGCGTTTGTGAAGATCCTGCGCGGGCCTACCTCTGGCTTGATCTGGCCGAGTGCCTGTGGGGGATCGGTGATGCTGATGCCGCCCGGTGGGCTGTTGAGGAAGGGATCGCAGCCGCAGACAGGCGCGCCAACGATGAGCAACGGACGGCCAAGAGCCTGCTTTGGCTGCTGTCGGCGCGGATGGCGATCGGGCAGGGCCGCGATCCAACTCCGGCGCTCGAAGCCGGCCTGGACCTGCGCCCGGACGACTACGGACTACGTTACCTGTTTGGCCAGACACAGCTGGATCAATCGGCCCCGGCCGAGGCGCTGATCACCGCACGAACACTGGCGGCAATCGATCCGGACAAGCTAGTCGAAGGTCCGCTAGCCTTCGACCGCCGTATTTTTCTCGACGGCGCCGCTGAGCTTGAAGGGCTTGCATTGCTGGCGCTCGGGCGAAGACCTGAAGCGGCTGCGGCATTTGCGCGCGCCGCGAGGTTTTCACCGCAGGAAATGACGCACCGGCTGCGCTGCATCGCGCTCGCAGGCGGCGAGATCGACGAGACGACCTCTGATGGCGATTGAACGAAACCTTATCCTCGTTCACAGTCCGGGATGGCAAGAGGTTGCCGATTTTCACGACATAGCAAGGCGCGTTCAGTCGCTTGCACCGGAAATCGCCACTTATGTCGTCTCCAATGATTCCTCTGCGCCGGTAACGCGCCGCCAGGCCTCCATGCATCCAACTCTCACTTTCTCGCCAATCCGGCTCCGTACCTTTCGCCCCGGGCGGGGTATTGTCTTCGAGGGGCGCACGATATCCAAGCTTGAAGAAATGGGCCGGCTTGCCCGGGCCGGACTGCCGGTTCCCGAGTATGAACCACTGACTGCCGACACCCGGCTTGATCGCATGCGCTACGGTCGTCTCGTGATACTCAAGCCGAGCTATGCTCTTGCGTCCTTCGGTCAGGGTATAGATTTGATGGAATCCGATCATGTCCGGTTTCGGCAGCCGGAGGACTTTCCAGATCAGCATCCGGGGCGGCGCGGACCAATGATCGTTCAACGCTTTGTCAATTGCGGGTTCGCGATGACCTGCCGGGTTCTGACCTTATTTGGCGCGCCGCTCCTCACTTATTGCCGGGAATCGACAGTTCCGCTCGCAATTGACGAAAAGTCAGGGGATTTTACCCAGGCGGATTTCATGCCGACGCGACCAAATATGCGGGTCTATGCGCCACGCGATGCAGACATCCTCGAACTAGCCGCACGAGCCTATGCCGCATTACCGGAGGCTGCGCTGCAGGCTTGCGATATCCTGCGGGACCGCGACGGTCGCCTCCATATTCTTGAGGTCAATCCCGGAGGGGGCGCGTGGATGTTTTCGAATCGCAGCGCGCAACGTTTCCGGGATGCGCTCGGCATCGATGATTTGACACAACCCTTTGATGCATTTGCAGTTTGCGCACGACAACTCGTCGAAAAAACAAGGACTCTGGCGCAGTAGCCCGGCGAACTTCCGTCAGAAAGTCCGCGGCAGACGCGCACGCTCCCCGGCGTGCCCGAAGCAATCGAAGCGCCAGGCGCTTGCTTGCGGTGTCGTCCGCCGCACTCCCTCGACCCCAATCCGTTCGAACAGGTCTTTGCAAAACTCAAGGCGCTCCTGCGCAAGGCCGCAAAGCGAACCGCAGAAGACCTGTGGAGCAAGATCGCCGATCTCCTCAAAGAATTTGAGTCAGCCGAATGCGCCCATCGTTTCAGGCACGCCAGAAATGATCCAATCTGACCGCTGGACGCTCTACACCCGGACAGCGCCATTGCAGATTTCGCGATACAACTCCGCATCGAGCGGCACGAAAGCCTGGAAACGTGAGTCGAAAAAATAGAGAGGATCGCGGATCCGGGCGGGGTCGAACCCGTCGGCGACCAGGTCGACCTTGCGTGTCTTGAACGTCGTCGTGATTTCGAGATGGTCCTGAAAGCGCAAAAAAAGCGGGCGGGCATATTCGGGCAGATGCGCGGCCAGATGCGCGTGAAAGGCGGCGATATCAAAATCGCCGATCCCGGTCACCACAAGCGAGGCCATCCCTACCCTGCCGTCCAGTCCCGGCACAGCGACGCCATAGACCGTCGCCTCCTCGACGCCGGGATAGACAGAAATCGCCTCCCCCACTTCATTGGTGGACACATTTTCACCCTTCCAGCGATATGTGTCGCCGATCCGGTCAGCAAAATAAAAATAGCCAAGTTCGTCCTTGCGCATGAGATCGCCGGAGCGAAACCATGCGTCCCCTTCCGAAAACACGTGACGCAGAATTTTGGCCTCCGACGCCGCTTTGTCAGCATAGCCTTCGAAACGGGCGGCCGGTTTTGAGGGATCGTCGAATATCTGGCCAAGGGTCTCGCCAATTTCATTGGGCTCGCATTCGATGCAATGGCCGCTGGCGTCGCGCACCGGCTGTTCGGTTTCGATATCGAAACGGGCAATCTTGACGACGAATTTGCTTTCCATCCACCACGGGATGCGCCCGACGGCGCCCGGCTTCGAATCAAAATTGAAGATCGTAATATTGCCTTCGGTCGCCGCATAGAATTCCAGAATATGCGGCAGATCGAAACGGTCGCGGAACGCCGTAAAAATATCGGGGCGCAATCCATTGCCGACGCACAGGCGGATGCGGTGGCGTTTGTCGTCAGGCCCTGCAGGGGCCGCCAGCAAGTAACGGCAGAGTTCGCCGATATAAAAAAACATCGAACATTCGCGCCGTACAATGTCGGGAAAGAACTCGCGCGCCGAAAATTTCTCCCGGATATAGCAGGAGCCGCCGACCGTGAGCATGGCGCCAACAGCCCCCAGCCCGCCATTGGTGTGGTACATGGGCAATGCGATATACATCCGGTCGCTGCTTTTTGCGCCCGTGACCGCAGCGAACCCATGCATCGCGAGTTGCACGCGGTAATGATTCATATTTGCAGCCTTCGGCATTCCAGTTGTGCCGGAGGTAAAAATATACAGGCAGCGATCGTTGATGGTCAGCGGCGTTCGTTCGGCTGCCGGAATATTCGCCTGTGAGAAGCCGGCCAGCAAACGGTCGATCCGGGGGGCGTCAGGCGTCTCGCCGCTTGCTGCCACGCCGTGCGTGTAATGCCTTGTCTTCGCCCTGAGGAGGGGACGCGCAGCTTCGAACATGTCGAGCAGGACTGCATCCACGATCACCGCTTTTGCGCTTGCGCTGTTGATGCAGTGGGCCAGCGCGGGTCCTGGCAAATTGGTGTTGAGAAGCGCGGCGACGCCGCCCATCTTGGCGATCCCCAGCCAGATCGCCACGAATTCCGGGCGATTGGGCATCAGCAGGCCGATCACATCCCCCTTGCCAAAGCCGGACGCCCGCGCCCAGCGCGCATATTGATTGGCGCGCGCGTTCAGTTCTTCATAAGTCAGCGCCTCGTGGTCCGTGAACAGGGCGGTTCGCGGGCCAAAGCGAACAGCCATCTCCTCCATCACGTCGCGAATTGTGCGGTTTGGGTGGCGCGCAATCGGCGAGGTGCGGCGCAGCGCCCTCCAGGCCCCGCGCGCATAATCCCATTCGCTGGCGATCCGGCCCAGAATACTCAACAATCATCCTCCCGCCGCAAGGCGCCGCAGCGGATCGCATGATAAGATAGATTGACCAGGCATAGTCAATCTTTGGATAACCGTATGGTGGATGAATGTGCGAAGAGCGTCAGCGCGGCTGCGCCAGTTGAACTGGATTTGCGCGGTCTCAAATGTCCGCTGCCCGCCATCAAGACAGCCAAAGCCCTGAACAGCATGACAAACGGTATGCTTTTGGTGCGGACGACCGATCCGATGAGCGCTATCGATATTCCACATGCAGCAACGTCCGTCGGCGCGCGCGTGCTGTCGCGATCCAGCGAAGGACGGGAACTCCATTTCCTGATCGAAAAATAGCATTCTACCTAAATGCGCTGCCTGTCTTCGCCCGGCATGCGTTGCGCCGCTAGCCCAACAGACCGCGATCGGCGCGGGGCGCCAGCGGATTGTCGGATAACGCTGCAGCATCGGGCGTATCAATGCCGGGCTCGCCCAGAAACGCCCGCCACAGCCCTTCGACACATGACGGAGCAAGACCTTTTGTAATAAATACGACCCGCGTGCTGCAGTCGTCGTCGGGCCAGTTCGCCAGCCTTTGGGCCGGGTAGAAGAGATGCTGCACGCCATGCACCAGCAGGGGCCGCGAGGGGTCGCTGTCAAGACAGACAAGACCCTTCACCCGCAAAAGCTGCGCTCCATAGGTCTGCCGGACCATTTCGATGAATAGTTTGAATCCGGCGTCCGGCAGCGGGCGTGCGGCGGTCAATCCGAAGGCGACGATGTCGTCGCCATGCCGGTTCGCATCGTGCGCGTGCTCGCGATGCTTCCCCACGTTCGCATAGGCTTCCCAGCGCAACCAGTCATGGACATGGGCGGATTTCGTCGTGGGATCATAGACGCCAGCATCAAGCAGCCGTTCTGCGGTCGCCTCGCCAGCGGCTGCATCGAATATCGGGGCAGCCGGATTCAGCGCCGCCAACCGTTCGCGCAATCGATGCAATCGCTCGAATTCCACAGCGCTTTTGACCATGTCTGTTTTTGTTAGAACAAGACGGTCGGCAACCGCAACCTGTTTCAAAGCTTCCCCATGAGCCTCAAGCGTCGCAAAGCCATGGATGGCGTCAACGAGCGTGATAACGCCGTCGAGGCGCAAACGCAGCGCCAGATAGGGATGCGACATCAACGTATGCAAAATGGGCGCGGGATCGGCGAGTCCGGTGGTTTCAATCAGCACGCGTCCGATCGGCGCCATGCGGCCATTGTCGAGGCGGCGCATCACGTCTTCAAAGGTTGAAACGAGGTCGCCGCGAATGGTGCAGCAGAGGCACCCTGACGACATCAGCAACATATCTCCATCGACCTTCTCGACCAGCAGGTGGTCAAGTCCGATAGCGCCGAATTCGTTGATGATAACCAGCGCCCGCGACAACAAGGGGTCTTTGACAAGCATGTTGAGCAGGGTCGTCTTGCCTGCGCCCAGGAAGCCGGTCAGCACGCTGACAGGAATGGGCGGTGGCGGTCGCCGCGCGAGGGGCGACTGCAAAACGCTCTCTTGCCTCAATTCGTCTGGCTCTTTTTTGCCTTGCCCGGCGCGTTATGGGCGGCGAGCTTTTTGGAGACCTCTTTTTTTGGAGCCGGCTTTGTCGGCTTGTCAATAACCGCTGTCTTTTTCGCCAACGCGGGACGCGCCCTGCGGGCGGGTTTAACCGCCGGTTTGCTCTTATCGCTATCATTTTGCGCTGTTACGGCATTTACCCCGCCCACCGGCCCCGCAACGCGCCCAGTCCATCCGGGCGCAGGGCCGACATAGACGTCGATCGGTTCAAAAACCGGACGGGCATTCAACGCGGCGGCTGTCGCCGCCACCCCGCCCACGGCGACAGGCGTAGCTGTCGGTTGAGTGCGGAAAAACGCCAACGGCGAATCGTCGCTCGCGGCGGGCGGCGCAACGCCCGCCACCTGTATAGCGAAATCATCCTCGGTTAATTCCTGCCGATGAGGACCGCAGACCTTCAGGCGCATATTGGGCGGCGCGCCTCCAACCATCGGAAGATCGCCTATCTTCCGGCCCGTCCCCATAGTCGCAAAACCCTCGTCGAGAATTTTTGCAGCCTCCAGCGTTCGTGCTTTGGCGGACGGATAGCCAAGCACCACCGCGATCAGCCGGCGTCCGCCGTGGCTGGCGCTGGCGACCACATTCAGCCCTGCCGGGCAGGTAAAGCCGGTTTTCATCCCTTCCGCGCCGGGATAACGGCCCATCAATCCGTTATGCGTTGGCACGATCATCGACCCCAGCCGGAACGCGCCGATACCGTAGAGGTCGGAATGCTCGGGAAAATCCCGGTAAAGCGCCATGGCCACCACAGCCATATCGCGCGCCGAGCTGTAATGGTCATCGGCATGGAGACCGTTGGGATTGACGAAATGCGATTCCCGCATGCCAATCTTCACGGCGCGCGCGTTCATTTCATTAGCGAAATCCTCGACCGATCCGGAAACGCCTTCGGCGATCGTGATGGCAAGGTCATTGGCCGATTTTACCATCAGCATTTTCAGCGCATTGTCGAGCGTGACCTGCTGGCCCGGAGCGAACCCCATTTTTGATGGCGGCATTCGCGCGGCGCGCGCTGAAACAAGCATCGGCGTATCGAGCGTAATCCGCCCGTCGCGAACAGCGGACAAGGCCGTGTAAACCGTCATCAGTTTGGTGAGCGAGGCGGGATACCAGGGCTGTGTCGACTCCCTTTCAACCAGAACCTCTCCGGACTTTGCATCGATCACCAGCAGAGGCGTCGCCCGGGCGGCGATACTGAAAAAAGCTCCCGAACAGGTTATCAGGACCAGCAGAGCAAGCGCTGAAAACCGGGTCGGAGCAGGCATTGATCGCATCGGCAGGTCCTGAATATGGGCAGGCGGGGCTCTCACCCCTCCTGCTTCTAGCTTTTCAACGCCACTATGGGAAGCTACACAGACGGGGTGCGGGAAATTTCAGTCAGCTGCGGCGTTTTTTTTGACCGCGCAACGGCCCCGCAGGAGGCAGGCCCATGAGCGGGTGCATTGTCGGCTGGTCGCATCTGCCATTTGGCAAACACGATGCGGAAAGCGTCGAGAGTCTTGTTGTGCGAGCGGCGCGCGACGCCCTTGCGCATGCGCGCGTCGGCGCCAGCGATATCGACGAGATCTGTCTCGGTCATTTCAACGCCGGCTTCAGCCCGCAGGATTTTACAGCCTCGCTTGTATTGCAGGCCGATGAGGGCTTCCGGTTCAAACGCGCGACGCGTTCTGAAAATGCCTGCGCGACCGGGTCCGCCGCCGTTCACGCAGCCCTGACCGCCATTGAGGCGGGCCGCGCGCGCCTGGCTTTGGTTGTGGGCGTCGAACAGATGAGCCGGACCCCGCCCGCCGAGATTGGCAAAAATCTCCTGAAAGCGTCCTATTTGCCCGAAGATGGCGACACGCCTGCGGGATTTGCCGGCGTGTTCGGGCATATCGCCGCGCGTTATTTCGATCGCTATGGCGACCAGTCCGCCGCTCTGGCCGCGATAGCCGCCAAAAATCACAAAAACGGCGTCGACAATCCCTACGCGCAGATGCGGCGCGATCTTGGCTTCGATTTCTGTTATCAGGTCAGCGATAAAAACCCCTTTGTGGCGGGGCCGCTCAAACGCACAGATTGTTCGCTGGTGTCCGATGGCGCAGCAGCCCTTGTCATCGCGGACAGGAATACCGCAATGACCATGCAGCGCGCGGTGGCGTTCCGTTCGCGCGCCCATGCGCAGGACTTCCTGCCGATGTCAAAGCGCGAAATCATCGATTTTGAAGGCTGCGCGGTCGCATGGCGGCGGGCGCTGGAAGAGGCGAAATTACAACTCGCCGATCTCTCCTTTGTCGAAACGCATGATTGCTTCACCATTGCCGAATTGATCGAATATGAGGCCATGGGACTGGCGCTGAGGGGGCAGGGCGCGCGCGCCGCCCTGGACGGGCTCACGCAGAAGGATGGCAAACTGCCCGTCAATCCCTCCGGCGGGCTGAAGGCCAAAGGCCATCCCATTGGCGCGACAGGCGTTTCGATGCATGTGCTGAGCGCGATGCAATTGTGTGGCGAGGCCGGCGGGATGCAGATAGCGGGCGCAGAGTTTGGCGGCGTCTTCAATATGGGCGGCACTGCAGTCGCCAATTACGTCAGCATTCTGGAAAGGGCGCGGTGAAATCAGCATTTGCGCTCGCAATAGGATGTGCGCTCGCGCTGGTTGCCGGTAGCGCGCGCGCAGGCGCGCCCGCGCCAGTCAACGCGCCGCCCGTCAGCGCGGTTGCGCCTGTCGATCCTGCGGAGCCGAACTTGCCCAAACCGCCCCTGCTCGGCTTTTGCGCTGCGCCGGTCAGGCCGGCGTGCATCGACCTTGCAGCCTCCTATGCGAACGCCCGCGCGCGCGCGGGCTGCAATGCCGAAATGGAGCATTACGTCAAATATGTCTTTGCCTGGCGCCTGTGCCTGAACGCCGAAATGGAGCGCGCCGTCCACCAGACCAATGAAGACATCCAGCGTCATAAATGCCGGATGGCGGGCGGGAAAAATTGTCCGTGAAAGGCGGAGCGGACGCCACAGTTCCATGCCCCAACACCCGCCATTTTACAGCCGCTGCTGACACCGCCTGCAAAACTGCTATCGTAACATATGCGACACGCCTCGAAGGGTGGGCCAGCGTTGCAAACAGAGCACATCAACGGGAGGAATGATTGATATTCAAGCGCGCCGCCGTCACGGCCCTTCTCGGACTGTTCATCGCGGGGCCCGCGTCCGCGCAAACGGCTGCGCCCAATCCGGTCGCCGATTTCTACAGAGGCAAAAACGTCGATATTTACGCCGGCCTGAGCGTTGGCGGCGTCTATGACATTACCGCGCGGCTGCTGGCGCGGTTCATGGGCAAATATATTCCCGGCAATCCAACGCTGACGCCACACAATATGGAAGGCGCGGCGGGGCTGCGTCTGGCCAACTGGATTTATCAGATCGCCCCGAAAGATGGGACCGCCTTTGGCACTTTTGCGCGCGGCCTCGCGTTCGATCCCCTGCTTGGCCAGACGAGCGCGTTCTTTGACGCCGAAAAATTCAACTGGATCGGCAGCACCAACGACGAAGTGTCGATCTGCGCCGCCTGGCACACCAGCGGCGTCACGCGCATCGAGCAGCTCTATGACAGGGAGCTGATTATCGGCTCGACTGGCGGCAGCGGCGATGATGAACAATTCCCGAAAATCATCAATGGCGTGCTGGGCACGAAACTGCGCACGGTGTCCGGTTATCCCGGCGGCAATGAAGTCAAGATGGCGATGGAGCGCGGCGAGGTGAACGGGCGTTGCGGCTGGTCGTGGTCAAGCGTCAAATCCACCGAAGGCAAATGGCTGAAAGATAAGTCGATATCCGTGTTTATCCAGCTGTCCTTGCGCCGACACCCTGACCTGCCTGACGTCCCGATGGTGATGGATTTGGCGAAAACCGATGAGGACCGGCAGATTTTCAAGCTGGTTTTTGCCCGGCAGGTGATGGGCTGGCCGTTCGCCGCCCCGCCTGGAGTTCCCACTGAGCGCATAGAGGCCTTGCGCAAGGCTTTCGACGATACCGTCAGAGACCCCGCCTTTCTGGCCGAAGCCGACAGGCTCGGGCTTGAAATCACCCCTGTTTCTGGCGAACGGATCCAGGCTCTTGTCAGCGACATCTACCGCGCGACAAGCCCCGAACTCGCGCGGAAAGTCGCGTCGATGCTCAAGTAGACAGCCCGGCGGCGCGGCTTCCAACCGGCAGCTTGAGGCCTAGAGGCCGTTGGCGGTCGGCGTTTGCGCTGATATACATCGCCCATGCGAATCCTCCTGCTTCTGCGTCACGCCAAGGCATTGCCCTCTTCGCCGCATGGCGATTTCGATCGTCAGCTGGCGCCGCGCGGATGGCGGCAGGCGGAGAAATTCGGCCGGTGGCTGGCGGAGAAATCTTTCGCGCCCGATCTGGTTCTGGCGTCGACAGCTCGGCGCGCCAGCGAAACGGCGGATGCGGTGATGTCGGTTCCTGGCGCCTCGCCTGAACGGCGCAATGAAAGCGCGCTCTACAATGCCGAAGCCGAAGGTATTCTGGCAATCGCGCAAATGGCTGGCGCCGCAGCAAACGTCATGATCATTGGTCACAATCCCGGCATTGCCGAACTGGCGCTCGCGCTGGCGGACGATGATGACAAACCAACGCGACAAAAGATGGCGCGCAAATATCCGACCTGCGCCTGCGCCATTCTTCAATTCGGCACTTCTGGCTGGAACAAGCTCTCGCTCGGGACGGGAAAACTTCTCGCCTATGTAACGCCTGCAAGTCTCGATCGCGCGGAACTTGACGATTGAAAGCGAATGCGGCGATTGGCGTTTTGCGGAAATCGATCGAACCTGCCAACGTGTCTGGAATATCGATTGGGTCGTCCGGAAATTTATCTCGTTGTTGTTCTTGCGCTCGGCTCTGCGACGGCTGCTGATCCCGCCAGCGGCCAGAGCGCGCCGCAGCCCGTCTTCGATGCTGCGCAGCGGGCGGTCGGCAACTGGCGCGCGGAGGCCGCGCAGCACCTGGCGGTGTCAGAGGAAACCGCCACAGCGCTTGCGGCGGGCGAGACGCCGACAGGGGTGAGCCGCTGCGTCAGGCTCAACAATTACTGGTGCATCAAGGGCGCGGGCTGGAATGGCATGATCGCCGCTGACGCCGAAGGTCACGCCGCATTCGCTTCGGCCGTTGAGGGCGCAGCTGTCGCCGCTTTGTTGTTGCGGCGCTATTATCTCGAGTTCGGTCGCAAATCGGCCAAAGCCATCGTCTCGCGCTGGGCGCCGCCGCAATGCGGCGGTCCGGTGACGGCCTCAGGCGTTCTCGGCGGTAGGCTCGGCTTGTTGCACAGACGACCCAATCTGGGTCCCGATCCGCATCTGGCGCTGCTCGGGCTCGGCAACACGCTACGGGCGCGATTTCTGTCCGCGCGGCGCACCGGGCAAGTCGGTCGCATCGCGCGTTCGCGCATACCCGATGTTGCAGTGTCGCTGATCCGCGCGCCCACGATCGCGGCGGGATTCGGCGAGGCGCACTTCGCCTTGCCTGCATTGCGCCTCGCCTCGCTGGTGCGCCCCGCCGTCGCCGTTGGCGCGGCTTTCGCGCCTTTCTCCTGCGCACTCGATGGCCAGCGGCTGAACAATTACGCGCAAAAAACCGTTGAGGGCGTTGGGACTTCACCTGATGACGACCTCAAACTCTTTTCCGGGGACGGCGAGCCCTCCGACGCGCTTGCACGGGTGATGGAAAATATGTCGGGCGTTGAGATCGGACCCTTCCGGGCCAGTCCTGACGTCATTCGCGCCGGCATCGAAACAGCCGCCGCAGCGATGCGCGCGGCGCGCGCCAATCCGGTCGATCTCAAACCAGCCATAACCGAAGAGGCGCCGGAACTGCGTCCGTTTGCGCTGCCTGAGTCCCGGCAGGACGCAGGCGTTGAACTTCGCCCCACCACTGCGCCCGACGCCGAACGCTGAAGCGTTTTCACCTCGCCGTACGCGTGTTAGGCTCAACCCAGGCAAACGAGGGGGAGCGGGATCGATGACGCAAGCATCCATTGCCGGCATGGACGATCTGCGCCGCGCCTGGCGCGCCGCCAATCTCGCGCCGTTATGGGAGAGCCCGACGGCGCACAAGCCCCCGCCGCGCCCGGACCCGGCGCATCTGTGGGCGTGGCTTAAACTGCGCCCCCTGCTCGAACAAGCCATGGCGATCGCATCGCCGGCCGCCGTCGAACGGCGCGTGCTGTCCCTTGTCGGCGCCAATCCCCGCGATGACGAAGATGAAGCCACCGCCCGCACAATTTCCGCCGCCATCCAGATGCTGCTGCCAGGCGAGCGCGCCCGCCCGCATCGCCATACGATGAACGCGCTCCGCTTCGTGCTGGAAGGCGGCGGCGCCTGCACAACAGTCGATGGCAAGGACTGTCCAATGGAAGAAGGCGACCTCATCCTGACGCCGGGCTGGACCTGGCATGAGCACGTCCACAAGGGCGAGCGGCCCATTATCTGGCTCGACGCGCTGGATGTCCCCTTGCATCTCTGGCTCGGGACCGTCGAATTCCAGCCCGGACCGGTCAATGACGCGCCCGTGACGCTGCCCGATGCGGCTTTTGCTTATCCGAATTTATTGCCGGACATCGCCATGGTGGCGCGAGCCTGGTCGCCCGTCTTCCGCTATCCCTATGCGCATGCGCAAAATGCCGTCGCCGGGGCGCCGCATGGCCGGGATGGCGCGCGTCGCGTGCGATATGTCAATCCCGTCAATGGTGGCCCGGCGATGAGCATTCTCGACGCCACGCTGATGCAAATCGATGCTGGGCAAGGCACAATCCCTTTCCGCGCTAACACCAACGCCGTCTGCTGCGTGGTTGAGGGAGAAGGCGAGACGCGCTGTGGCGACAATGTCTTCCGCTGGGCCCCAAAAGACATTTTCAGCCTGCCGCAAAAGAACTGGATCGCCCATAAAGCCAGCAACGGTCCTGCGCGACTGTTTATGGTCAGCGACCGCGACGCTATGAACCGACTCGGCTTTTTACGGGAAGAATTCGGGGCGGGGGGCTAGGTTCACGATTACCCCGCTGCCAATGTGCCGCCCGGCAATCACACCTTGCGCAATTGCGGCAGCAGCCGGAACGCGTTCTCATAGTCGATGACGTTCAAACGCGCTTCGTCGAAATAAGCCTTCAAACCGGCGACCGATTTTGTCGCCGTGCGAAAAGGAAAATCGCTTCCGAAAACAATCTGCGACATCGGCACAAGATTGGTCAAAGCCGACAGCGGCGCGGGATGCGTGATAATCGCTGTGTCGTAATGAAAGCGCCTGATTTCGGCGACCACGCCTTCAGAAGTGAAAGCCGCGTAGCGCTTGTCGCTGTTTGGCAGATTGTTAAATCGTTCGATGAGATAGGGCATGGTGCCTCCGCCATGCGAGAACACAAATTTGATGTTTTTCGCGCGCGCCGACGCGCCCGAAAAAATGAGGTTCGCGATGGTGTGCGTGGTGTCGGTTGAATATTCAATCAACGAGGGCGCAATGTCAGGCAAAACATTGACACAGCAATTGGCGGCGCTCGGATGCACAAACGTCACCGCGCCACGCTTGTCGAGCGCTTCAAGAACCGGTGTGAACTCCCTTGCGCCCAGCCACTTGTCGCCATAGCTCGTCATCAAGCCGACGCCGTCGGCTTTCAGCACATCGCAGGCGTAATCGATTTCGGCGAGACAATCATCGACATAGGGCATCGGCAACGTCGCCAGCGCGCCGAACCGTCCAGGAAAATCGCGTCGCAACTGCGCAGCATATTCATTGCTCTCCCGCGCAACACGACGCGCGTCCTCGCGGCCCAGAAACGCCACTGCAGGCGTCGTGATCGACAGGAGCGCCAGTGTCACACCCGCCTTATCCATTTCGTCTATGGACTTTTGCGGAGTCCACGTAAACGACGGCCCGTCGCCAAGGTTCATCTTGCGCAGCGCGTCCTTGAATGTGGGCGGCGAGAGATGATGATGGAAATCAATGCGGGCGTGAGCCGGCTGCGCCAATGCTGGCGCAGCGAGCAATTTTGTAGCGGCCAAGCCGCTCACGGCAGACGCCATAAAGCCGCGCCGCGTCAAAACACGCCCGCAATCGCAACCTGCGGAGCGTAACGATTCCGGCAGCGATGGAACACGGAATTGGGTCATTGTCGTCTCCCCCGGAAATCCCGAAATCTACAATGGATAGACAAGGCTGTTCGGCACGAGCTCGCTGTCAAAAACGCACACTCTTCGCCTTAGTTTCAGCGCGCCATCGATGCGTGTAAAAGCGTCATGGCTTTGCCCGACGCTGAACACCCGCGTGAATTCATCGGGCAGGGTTTCGAACGCTGCGTAATTGGCGCGCGCGTCGAAACCTTCTGCGCTTTGCTCGATGAGCCGCACCGCACTGACGATACGGCGCATATAGCGCGGTCCATAAACGGACGTCTTGCGAATCGCAGTGATGCGGTCGAGCAGATATCCCCTGCCTTCAGAGCGCCAGGTCGCCATGGGCAGGCCCCGTTCAAAATTCAATCGTGGAATAATCTGGTAAAAACAGTCGTCGGTAAAAAACTCCGGCCACTGCTCGAAACGCTCCTCGTCAAGACAGGCGATGTAATTCGCGTAAAACTCTTCAACCTCCAGGCGAAGCGTCAGGCGGTCGGAAACACTCCATGATTTATCCATGATCAAATATCCATGATCGCACGATAGGCCTGGTAGAAGGCGCGCAACTCCGATTCCGTGATGGCGTGGTCGGCCTCTTCCGCCCAGCCATGACCATCCATTTCTACAACGCCCGCTGCTTCAGGCGCGCGCGCGACGCCCTGCTGGGTGAACCCGAGCACCTCGCTGTCGTCAATAGAGACAAAGCCAGCCGGCCCCATCAGATTGGCCTGCCGCAGACGTCGCAGATCCATCTCGGCGTCGTCGGACTCATATCCAAAAAAAGTCCACGCAAGTTCGAAAGCCTGCGGCCCACGCGTCACCAGCTGCCGGATCGCCAGGGTATTCGATTGCTGTTGCACAATCATGTTAGGCCAGATTGTCATCAGACAGATTGTATAGCGCTCATACTCGCGCATCGGCTGCAGCATCGAATCGCCCTGCAGTTTCAGCCCTTCGATCAGAGAGCGCATTTCCTTGTTGTCTTCGGTCCGCTTCTGTTCAGCGCGCCAGGACATGCCGGCCGCATGTCGCCCCGTCGGGTCGATAACAATTCTGTTGGGCGCATCCGCGCGATTGAGTCCAAAACTGAGCAGAAACACATGCAGCAGACTTGCATGATAGGGGTCCTTGATGTTTTCAAACATCAGCTTCCAGTTCGCCGGCGTCTGCTGCCGGGAATAACCGAGGACTTTCAATTTCCGCCCGTCGAAAACGCGGTCGAACAATTCAAGAATCGGCGGCGTCAGATAGTCTCCAAGGTCAGGCATGTCCTGCGCGAAGGATGCGAATATGACGCCATGGCGCCGCGCGACAGAAAGCTTGCGCAAACCATGCTGCTTCATGTCGAATTCGGCGGGCATGCCGCCTTTCTTCTGAATACCGCGACGGAAGGGCACGCCGACAAGCGAGCCCTCCAGGTTGTAGGTCCATTGATGATACGGGCACATGAACTCGGTCCCGTGGCCCAGATGCGTCTGGCAGAATTGCACACCGCGATGCGCGCAACGATTTTCGAGCACATGGATTTCGTTTTTTGCGTCCCGCACCACGATAACCGACCTGTCGCCGACCCAGGTCCGTCGCCAGTCGCCGGCATTCGGAATTTCGCCTTCAAGCGCCACATAGTTCCAGCTTTGGCCGGCAAAAATGCGCTCCTGCTCGCGCGCGTAAAGCGCAGCGTCGCTATACACCCAATAGGGAATCCGCGATAAACCCTCGCGTGGCCATTCCGGCCAGTTTGGCGTGCTGGCGCTCTCGCTGCTCATATCGTGCTCCGGCTCCTCATTGCGCCAACGGCGCGCCGCCAATCCTGCTGACCACGCGCCAGTTCTTCAGACTGCTGTCCCAGGACGCGACAATCGTATTGGAAATGCCGATGCCCCGTTGCGGCGCCCGCGTGAAATCATAAGCGCCGTCGATGCCGCGAAAGCCCTTGAGTCCTGCCATTCCGGCGCGCAACTGTCCGGCGTTCGCGCCCGGCCCAATCGCGTTCAAAGCGGCGGCGATGACAAATAGCGGGTCCCAGGCCGTCTCCGAGGCCGCGTCCGGTTTCAGGCCTGCAGCCCCCATGGCCCTGAAATATTCGCGCTGCCGCTCGGCCACAACCGGGTCGTCAATGACCGCTGAATCGCCGCCGGCCAACCATTCGGGCGTTGCAAAATACAGTTGCTTTGGCAGGAAGGATTCATATTGCGTCATCTGCGCAATGGTCATTGTGCTTGTGCTGGCGGCGACGGGCGCATCGACGCCCGCCTGCGCCAGGCCACGAAATACAGTTGCAACCGCAGCGCCGGTCGCCCAGACGATATAGGCCTCCGGTTGCGCCGCCCGCATGTTTTCGAGTTGCGCCGAAACGCTGATATCGCTTGGCGACATATGTGTCTGCGCAACGATTTCGACTTGTCCAAGATCGGGCAAACCCACAGCCTCCGCGATGGCCTTGTCTGCATCCTGCCCCGAGGAGTCGATGGTTGTCAGCACAGCAACCCGTTTCCAGCCGCGCTTGCTGAAATAGCGCAACAGCGCCTCGATATAATCGCGCGCCGACACGCTGGCCGTATAGGTAAACGACCCCTCCGCCGGGTGGATTCCTGGCGATAGACAATATTGTACCGGGCCTGCCTTCAGCAAAGGCGCCATGGCGTTGCACATCGCGCTGAGCGAGGAGCCAATCAGCGCCGCAGGTTTGCCGGCGACAATCTCATTGGTCAATTGCACGGCTATTTGCGGCGTTGACTGATCGTCGCGATAAACAAAACGCAACGGCTTGCCGTGAACGCCGCCACGCGCGTTCAACGCAGCTTCCGTAACATTCATTGTGGCGCGAACGGACTGGCCCAGAAATGCGCCGCCGCCCGTCAGCGGCAATATAGCGTTGATTTCGTAAGCCTCGTCAGCTGCCCCGACGGTCGGCGCCAGGCTCGCCAGCGCGGCCAGAAGAACCAATCCCCCCGCCAGTCCAGACCGCATTTTCTCCCCCATAGCGGCGCCTCTCTTCATCGCCTGCGAATGTCAGGCAAAATGCGGCATCACCTTTTTTGCGAAGAGTAACAATGATTGCATGGCAGCGTCAAACGGAACCATGCCAAAATTGACTTGCACGGACGCGTGATCGAACGGGCCGAAGGTCTCGTTGGCGCGACGGATCGACTCGCGAATCTCGGACGGCGAGCCAATCCAAGCGCTGCCGCTTGCTATCTGACTATCAAGCTCGGCCACGCGAAGCTTCGCGGCCATTTTGTCGTAGTCGCGATAATCGCCCGAGTTTGTCGTGGTTTCGAATTCACCGACAACGCCTGTCAACATTTCAAAATAGGAAGCATAGGGTTCGCGCGCGAGATCGCGGGCTTTTTGTCTGTCTTCGTGACAGAACATGTGAAACGCCATCATCACCTGTCCCTCGCCGGGGTGCCCGGCGTCTTTCCAGGCTTTGCGATAGATCGCGACGAGATCACGCATCTTCGGACTGATCGGGATCGCCATCAGCGCGTGGCCGTTGCGGCCGGCAAAATCGAATGTCTCGGGCGTTTGCGTCGCTGCAACATAGAACTTTGGCCGCGGCAATTGGGTCGGCCGCGGCAAGGACGTTACCTTTTCGAAGGAATGAAATTGCCCCTGATGCGAGACATTTTCATGTTCCAGCAGCAGCGCAATCTGTTCCATCCCCTCGCGATACCTTGCGTTGGATTCGTCCATGCTCAATTTGAAATGCCGGAATTCATGCGGCAGAAAGGCCCGCGCCATACCAACATCAAGACGCCCGTTGCAGAGCGCGTCGAGCATTCCGATTTCGCCGGCAAGCTTCAGCGGATGGTTGAATATCGGCAAAACGGCTCCGGTCACGAGGCGCATCTTCGAGGTGCGCTGCGAAACCGCGGCAAGAAATACAATCGGATTGGGGCTGTAGCCGCCATAGGGCAGAAAATAATGTTCGACGATACGCGCGTGTGTAAAACCGAGCCGCTCGGCTTCCTCTGCGACTTTCAGGCTTTCGGAAAAATAGACGCTCGCGGGCTTTTGCGAAGGCGAAACCGCAGGGAAAAACTGCACGCCAAATTCCATATCGACCTCCCGACAGTCCCTCTTGAGGACTTACTATAGGAGCGCTCAAGATCAAGTCAACGCGTCAACGCTCCGTCGCGCATTGACATGGTGCAACCGGCTTTGCATTCTGCTGTAATCGGAGTCGGACGGCAAACGTCTCGAATTAAACAATCGAGGGAGGGAGGCGCCAGTGCGGATTGTCCTACCAGCTTGTGCGATAATCGCGGCGATCGCGATTATTTGCGCGCCTGCAACGGCTGAACCGGTGAAAATTCGGGCCGGATGGATACAGCCTGTCTCGAACATCGTCTCAATTCTTTTTCTCAAAAAGGGGATCGCGCGACACTACGGGCAAACCTACATTGTCGAACCGCTGCGGTTCGCTGGAACTGCGCCAATGGTGACAGGTATGGCGATCGATGAAGTCGATGTCGGCGTGCTTGGCGCGGCGGCGCTCGGGCTTGGAGTCCTCAATGCAGGGATGGATGATCTGCGCATTGTCGCCGACGAATTTCAGGATGGCGTGCCGGGGTATTATTCGAATGAATTCATGGCGCGCGACGATGGATCCATCCGGACGATCGAGGATGTGAAGGGCAAGATCGTCGCAACGAATTCGGCCGGAGGCGCTCTTGACGTCGCCATGCGCGCTGTGTTGCGTCAGCATGGACTTGAAGACAAACGCGACTATACCTCCATTGAAGTGCCAGCAAGTTCGAAGAAAGCGATCCTGCTGGAAAAGAAGGCCGATCTGATCTCGCTGCCGCTTCCCTTTTCTTACGATGCTGAGTTGCGCGCGCACGGACGCGTGCTGTTCACGCAGCGCGATGTCATGGGCGTTTCGTCAATGGGTTTCTGGTCTGCCCGCGCCGGGTTTATCGCCCGGCATCGCGCCGCATTCGTCGACTTTCTTGAGGACGCGTTGTTGCTGACACGCTGGTATCAGAACTCCGCGAACCATGATGAAGCGACAATGATCGCAGCGTCTTACGCCAAAACGCAACCGTCATTTTTTTCGGACTGGATATTCACGCGCAAGGACTACTATCGCGATCCTGATTTGCAACCCAACATTGAAGCCCTGCAAAACAACATTGATCTGACAGCGCAAACAGGCTTTCTGCCCCGCGCATTCGACGTTCGCCCGCTGGTCGATCTGAGTTTTCTGGAAGAGGCCCGCAAACGCCTGAATTAGAGCATTTTCAAGCGAAGTGGAAGCCGGTTCGCGTCAAGGAAATGGGTCGAAAAAGGAACCCGGAGCGACTTCAGGTTTCTGAGAAACGTGAATGTGCTCTGGCGGGCATCAAGCTCTTGACGCCGCCCACCTGTTCGCGGGAACGGGCAGGCCCAGATGTGCGCGCAACGTGCGGCCTTCATATTGTGTGCGAAACAATTTGCGGCGACGCAACTCGGGAATCACAAAATCGACGAAATCATGCAGCCCGTCCATGAAAGTGGCGGGCATGATGTTGAACCCGTCGGCCGCGCCTGTCGTGAACCAGTGCTCCAGCGAATCCGCAATTTCAACCGGCGTCCCCGTCAATACGCGGTGGCCGCGCACGCCCGCTACCTTTTGCGCAACCTGGCGGATCGTCAGATTTTCGCGGCGGGCGAGGTCGCGGATGACAGTCTGCCGACCTTGTTCATTATTGGCGACAGGCGGATCAGGCAATTCGCCATCGATCGGATAATGCGTGAGGTCCATACCAAAAAACGCCGACAGGATTTTGACGCCGAGATCGGGATGGATGAGGGACTGCAAGCGCTCAAACTTTTCCTGCGCTTCATCATGCGTGCGTCCGATCACCGTCATCACGCCCGGCATGATCTTGATGGCTTCAGGCGGGCGCCCCAACTTCGCTGCGCGCTGTTTGACATCGGCATAGAATGCGCGCGCCTCTTCGAGATCCTGCTGAACAGTGAAGATAACTTCGCTCGTTGCGGCGGCAAGATCGCGCCCGGCTTCCGATTGGCCGGCCTGCACGATCACAGGCCGTCCTTGTGGCGAACGCTGTATAGTGAGCGGACCGCGCACAGAAAAGTGTTGGCCCTTATGGTTGAGGAGATGCAATTTTTCAGGATTGAAAAACAGACCGCGTTCCTTGTCGGCGATAATGGCGTCCGCCTCCCAGCTATCCCAGAGGCCGAGGACGACTTCGGCAAATTCTGCTGCGCGTGCGTAGCGTTCGGCATGGCCGACATGCGCGTCCCGGCTGAAATTAAAGGCCTCTGCCGCAGCCGCCGAAGTCACGAGGTTCCAGCCGCAACGCCCGCCGCTCAGCTGGTCAAGCGAAGCAAACATCCGCGCAACGATATAGGGCTCAAAATAGGTCGTGGTCGCCGTCGAAACGAGGCCGATTTTTTCGGTCACAGCGGCGAGGGCGCCGAGCAGCGTCAGCGGCTCCAGCCGCAGCGCGCCGGTCGTATGCTTCCACACATCGATATCGTCGGCGCCAAATGTGGCCTGCGTGTCGGCGTTGAACAGCATGTCGAAGCAGGCGGCCTCGGCAATGCGCGCAATCTCGATGTAATGCTTGAGACTCTGCGGCCCCTCGCTGGCGACCCCGGGGTCGCGCCAGGCGGCGATGTGATGTCCGCCCCCTTGCAGAAACAGTCCCAGTTTCATCATTGTTTCCACCCGGCGTGATTTCCAGTCGGCGATTGGTTGCGGCGCGACTTCGTCAGCAATCTTAAATGCCGCCTTGATGTCCTGTCCACCGTGGAAGGCGCACTTCAGGGCGAGGCCTGACGCAACGCATTTTTTATAGATACGTCAGTCGCCACCTGCAGCGCCTTCCTTCCCCTCCGCCCCCGCCATAAATTGCGCGCGCGCGAGTTGCGCAAATCGTCCGTTCAGCGCCACCAGTTGCTCGAACGTTCCGCTTTCAACGATCTTTCCCTGGTCAAACACCAGAATGCGGTCAGCGCCCCGGATGGTGGCGAGGCGATGGGCGATCACCAGCGTTGTGCGGCCTTTCGTCGCCGCCTCCAGCGCCGCCTGCAATTGCTTTTCCGTCGTCGCGTCGAGCGCGCTCGTTGCTTCGTCGAACACCAAGATCGGCGGGTCTTTCAACAGCGCGCGCGCGATCGAAACCCGCTGGCGCTCGCCCCCTGACAACGAGCGACCGCGCTCACCGACGACTGTATTGAGGCCATCGGACTGGCGCGAAACAAAATCCTTCGCCTGCGCGCGCTCGACAGCCAGTTCGATTTCGGAGTCCGTCGCGTCGGCTTTGCCAACGCGAAGATTTTCCTCGATCGACCGTGCAAACAGCATCGGCTCCTGAAACACAACGCCAATGTTGCGTCGCAAGGCCAGCAGCGTCATGTCACGCAAATTTCCGATGGGCGTGGCAACGACATACAACGCCGCTTCTAACTTCACCAATGATTCGATTTGCAAGGTTTTTCCCCGTTGAACAATAGCCGCGCACTATACGTTAGCGAGGGA
>CAIZEI010000007.1 GCA_903931945.1 uncultured Hyphomicrobiales bacterium
GCCGTCGCGGCTGCCGCCAATGCAAAGCCGATGGGCAATTGGACTGTTATCACGCGTGACGATGGATCGAAGCAGTTGGCCTACAAGGGCAAGCCGCTTTACACCTTCGCGCATGACGCAAAACCGGGTGATGTAACCGGCGACGGCCGCGGCAAGGTCTGGCACACGGCGACGCTCTAGCATCGATCTGGAAAATGGGGTTCTAACTTAAAGCCTTGCGCTGTCGCGCAAGGCTTTATTTTTCGGATGTTCAATTTGTGACGATGGCACACAGCCAGTCAGATTTTGGCCTTCAAATCCTTTGCCATTGCATCCGGCGAAATGGCGCCATCGTAAAAAGACACCAATCGTCCGTCAGGCGCCATCAGGTAGATGGTGCTGGAATGATCCATCTCATAGCCACCGGCGGGATGGGCGAGCGGCTTTTTCCGGGCGTAAACCCGATATTCCTTTTCCACGGCGGCGATGGCGTCTGCGCTGCCGGTCAATCCGACAAAGCGCGGCCCGAAGGCCGCCATGTAAGGCTTCAATACCGCCGGCGTATCGCGCGTCGGATCAACGGTGA
Source organism: uncultured Hyphomicrobiales bacterium (assembly GCA_903931945.1). GTDB lineage: Bacteria > Pseudomonadota > Alphaproteobacteria > Rhizobiales > Beijerinckiaceae > Terripilifer. The sequence goes on from CAIZEI010000007.1 coordinate 566, forward strand.
TGAAAATCGGAACGACGCGATTCTGGTCAATGCCCATTTTGTCCAGAGCTTGCGACATCACGCCCAGCGTCGTGGGACAGATGTCGGGACAAAAAGTGTAGCCGAAATAGATGAGCTGGTATTTGCCCGGGAAATCCGTGCTCGAACGCTTGTTGCCATTCTGATCGACAAGGGAAAATGCGCCACCCACTGCTACCGTACCGCTGGTGATCGTCCGGCCCAGTCCTGGCACATTTTCACTGGCGTGCCAGATCAAGCCGCCCGCCATTGCGGCGGCGAGCAGCATATAGGGGATAAGCGCTTCTTTGGTTTTGAACATGGCGGCGTGTTCTAATCCAACGTCGCGCAGACAGCCAGCTTCATGCACGGCAATCGCCGCGATCGCCACTTTGACAGTGACAAAATCGAACGAAATTATTATATTGAGCCCGTCATGAAACTGGATTTTCGCAAAGTCGCGGTTCATTGCGCGCTCGTCGCGATGCTGCTGCGTGCCTTCCTGCCAGATGGCTGGATGCCAAATCCGGGCGCGTCCGCAAACACGCCTCTCATTATTTGCACGATGGATGGAACGGCGGATTTCACCCCGGCTGCCGACAAAGGGCCGCTGAAACAGCACCCCGGCCAGCATGGGGATCGCAGCCACGAGGCTTGTCCATTTGCTGCGGCGCCTCACCTGGCGCCACCGGCCATTCTGGCGGCCCTGAGTCCGGCATCCCTGGCTGTTGTCGGGGCATCGAAAACCCAGCCAACGCGCGTATCAGCCGCTATCATCGGTTATACGCCACAATCTCCGCGCGCACCTCCGCAGTTTTCCTGAACCGAAGCGGTTTTGCCGACGCCTGAAAGAATCCGGGCGTCGCATAAATCGCTTATGCAGATTTGATCCTCGTTTTCATCTGCGATTTCGCGTCAAGGCAACTGCTCTCAGAGAGCTCCGACCGTTTGGAGAATAATCATGCGCATTATCAATTGGTATTCGATTCACGCTGCGGCCATTGCAATGCTGATAGCCATGGTCCTTATCAGCGCCGCCAGCGCAGCCGAGCTTACCGTAAGCGGCGCATGGATCCGCGCCCTGCCGCCCAGCGTGCCATCGGGCGGCTATTTCACGCTGCATAATGGCGGCAAGACATCCGTCACCCTGACGGGCGCCAATTCGCCAGCCTGCGGCATGCTGATGCTGCACCGGACGGAAAACATGGGCGGCATGAGCACGATGAATGACGTGGAAAACGTCGCTGTTCCAGCCGGAGAGACCGTCCAATTCTCACCAGGCGGGTACCATCTGATGTGCATGAATGCGAGCAGCGCCATCAAGCCGGGGAAAACCGTGCCCGTAACGCTGAAATTCAGCGATGGCTCCAGCGTCAATGCGGTCTTTGCCGTGCGAAATGCGGCCGGCAAATAAAGGCGAACATTTCCAGACGCAACTGAAACGAGTTTGTTTTGACGTTACGCGCAATCCATAGCTTTTGGGAGCTTGCCTCCCCGGCTATTCCCGAGAAGCTATGGTAACTGGGGCCTATCAGTGTATGGAGCTGATAGGCCCTTTTTTTCCAGCTGCGCGAAATGCGCTGTTGGCGAAAACCGCACTCAATGCGCGGTCAGCTGCGGATTGGCGCTCAAGGTTGTGATCGAGGCGGGACTTTTGGTCTTCGGAAGATCGACCCAATCGCGGCTTGTGCCGTCAGCGTAATGCTGGTGCGCCTTCCAGGCCATCTGCTGGTCGGTCTTGGGATTGTCCGCGACAAAATCGAAATTCTGCGACTGGCCGGGCGGGATCTGGACTTTCCATGTGATGATGGTCTGTCCGTCCACCTTTTTTGTGTCGGCCGGATCGGCGACCGAAATCACGGAAAGGCCGGCGGGAATTTCCAGTTCCACGGATGTCGTGGTGACCTTTCCTTCGGTCGGCACTTTCATGGTGTAGGTCTGGCGCGCGCCCGTCTGCGATTCCATCGGCAACACCCGCACATGGGCCTGCGCGGA
>CAIZEI010000008.1 GCA_903931945.1 uncultured Hyphomicrobiales bacterium
CGACTTCGCGCCGCAACCGGTCGATCTCGAATTGTTCCGGCTTTTGCTGCCCGTGGCCGGGACACGAGTGTTGTGGATCGGAGCCGAAATCCTTCATCCATTTGCGCAGGACGTTCTCGTGAACATCCAGATCCCGACCGGCCTGCGCCACCGAGACTCCGCGCTCTTTCACAAGACGAACGGCTTCGACCTTGAACTCTCTACTGAACTTGCGCCTTTGCATGGAACACCTCCGGCTTCATGAAACACCCAAACTGGGTGTCCACGAAACCGGCAGCAGGCCAAACGACATCCGCCTGTTTCAGTTGAACCTGATCGAGACGGGGGCGAGCATCTGCAATCGCAACCGGATCATGAACCGGGCTGCGGTCTATGTTCCGCGTGACCCTGCGGCGGCAGGACCTAGCCGAGATTTTTCACCTGTGGAAAGCCGAGAAGACTCCTCTCGTAATGAGCCCCGACGAAGCCCGGCGTCTGCTGGCCGTCGCCGGGTCGCTCAGAGTTCGCGTCATGCTCGCGCTTTGCAATGGCGCGGTCTACGGGGCAGTGAGGTGGTTCGGCTGCGCGCTGGCGATATCGATAGCGGGTAAAACATCATCCGCATCGTGCAATCCAACGGGCGCAAGGACCGCACTGTCATGCTGTCGCCCGAGACGCTCGACCTGCTGCGGCAATGGTGGAAGGCGCGGCCGACGCCACACTCTTTCCGATGGCCCCTGCCATCATCCCGTCCACTTTCAATCTGGGCAACTTGCTCAGATTGAACCCTATCAGTGATCCGTATCCACAACAAGTGACTGACCAGCGGCGCGATGAGTCCACAGCTTGACATTGGCTCCGGCGATCGGTGACAGTCAGATCTGAGCCTTAGACTGATCGGATATTTATGTTAAGAAACCAAATCCTTCTCTCGCTATGCGATAGTTCGGGGCTGGGGCTCGAAATTGGGCCTGGCTTCAATCCGTTGTTGCCGAAGGCGCGGGGGTTCAATGTCCAGACGGTTGATTACGCGAGCCGGGCGGAGCTTGTCGAGAAGTATAAAGGCACCAGCAACGTCGATGTGAACGCAATCGAGGAAGTCGACTGGGTAACGCGCGGTCGGCCGCTGCTAGAGATCATACCGTATCGCCACTATTACGATTACATCGTGGCAAGTCATGTCGTTGAGCACGTTCCAGATTTGGTTTCATTCATCGAGGCTTGCGCGCAGCTTATGAAGCCCGAGGGCGTGCTCGTGCTCGCCGTGCCTGACAAACGCTATTGCTTCGATCTGTTTCAACCATTGAGCTCGACCGGGAGCATTCTGCAAGCTTTCGTCGAGCGGCGCGAAAGGCCCCAGCCCAGCGCGGTGTTCGATAGCGTCGCCTATGACGTGCTACGTGATCACAAGATCGGTTGGCCGGCAACCGCGGATTCACCCCTTACTTTCAACTCGACCCTCGAAGCGGGGAAATCCGAGTTCGAACGTGCAATGAGTTCCAATGAATATATCGACGTGCATGTCTGGCGGTTCGTTCCGTCGAGCTTCCGCCTGATCGTCAACGATCTCAACTCGATCGGCGTTATCACCCTACGTGAACGCACCTTCGTGCCGGGGGAGGGCAATGAATTCTATATTTCGCTCTCGCAAAATGGCACGGGATCCGGCGTCGCGCGAGATGAACTCGCGACATGCGCGATGCGCGAAGCGCAAGACATTCGATTGCCGCCGCGGCGACCGCTCGGCGCACAGGCGGCGCAAGCGAAGGGCGGCGCAGTGCGCTCGTTCCTCGGGAATATTCAGAAAAATCTATTTTTGCGCGCCGGAAAGGAGGACTAATCGTGCTGTCGCGAATACGCAAGTACAACCCGTTCGAGCGTGGGCGCGGGCGCACCGAATTGGCGGCGATGGCGCAGGTTTGGCGAGATCGCTTTCCCTCGCTCGCCCCCATGCACGTCTGCGCTTTGCCACATTCCTCTCGGCGCGTGACCCTGATTACCGACAGCATAAACGCCGGAAGCCTGTTCGGCGGCGTCGCGACCTCGATGATTTTTTGCGCACTGCTGGCGAAACGTTTAGACGCCAGGCTGCGGATCGTGACGGTAACCGAACGACCGAACACCAGTAATTTTGTCGTTATCATGAAATTTCATGAAATCGCCTGGAACGATGATGTAGAATTCGTCTTCTCGCCACTGCAAGAAGATGGCGACCAAGTTGATGTTGGACCGACGGATATTTTCGTCACGACATCTTGGTGGACAACCCATTCGGCCAAGCTCTCGATACCGCGCAACCGGATCGTGCACCTAATTCAGGAAGACGAGCGAATGTTTTATCCTTATGGGGACGAACATTTGCTGTGCAGCGAAAGTATGAGCGACGAAAATATCCACTTCGTTGTCAACTCCCGGCTCCTGTTCGATCATTTCAAGCGCGAGGGTTTCCATTCCATCACGCGCGACCAAATCTGGTTCGAGCCCGCGTTCCCGCGCAAACATTATTTCCTCGACGAGGGGCGAAAGGGCGGCAAACTCCAATTCCTGTTTTACGCAAGGCCCAACAACGCGCGAAATCTATTTTATCGCGGAATCGAAGCCATTGAGGCGGCGATTCAACGGGAAATCCTGACTCCGGCGGAGTGGGACTTCACCTTCGTTGGCAAGGATCTAAAGGAGTTCTCGTTTGCGCGCGGCGTGACTCCGAGGCTTCTGCAACTCGACTGGTTGGCCTATGTCGCGCTGGCGCGCGCCACTGATCTCGGCTTGAGTTTGATGTATACGCCGCACCCCAGCTATCCGCCACTAGATTTGGCGGCTTGCGGGTCGGTGGCGGTGACGAACAGGTTTCCCGGTAAAAGCTCGCTCTCGCTGTATTCGCCCAACATTCTGTGCGCCGAGCCCAGCCTGGAGGCGATCGTCAATGCGCTCGCCGAGGGCGCGGCGCTGGCACGCGATCCCCTTAAGCGAAGGGAAAACTACGAATGCACCAGCGTCAATCGCGATTGGCCGGAAGCGATGGAAACAGCTATTTCCAAGGTCGCCGGATTATTCTCCGATGTTTCTTAATCTGCCGCCAACGCGGATTTTTTCCGAGCCATGGACCCTGGAGTCGCGCGAGTCTCGCCTCGTCAACGCGTGCCGGGGGAAAACCCGCGTCGCCTATTACTATGATTTTCCCGACGGTAGCACGTTTCGTTATCGCGTTCACAACATGATACGTGTGCTCGCCACATTCGATCCAGATGTATCGGTGACGTGGTTTTGTCGCGAGGATATGCCGCATCTCGGCAACATCGTCGCGAGCCTGGACGTTCTCATCATTTGCCGCGCGCGCTACACCGCCTCACTCAATGAAATGATTTCGCGCGCCAGACACGCGGGCTGCGCGGTAATTTACGATGTCGACGACCTGGTTTTCGATCAGGATTTCGTTCACCTTCTGGCGCGCACGCTGGGTCTCGATTTCGACGCGGATTCCGTTTGCGATTTTTGGTTTGGCTACGTCGGGCGCATTGGCGCGGCCATGCGCCTGTGCGACCGGACGATCACTACAAATGACTACCTCGCGGAACGAATTCGGAAGTGGAGCGGCGGGGAAGTCCGTGTCGTTCCGAATTTTCTAAACGAAGAACAATTGGATTTCTCGCGCGAGATCATCGACGCCAAACGCGCTTCGAACTACGCGCGTGACGGGACGATCCTCTTGGGATATTTCAGCGGAACCCCGAGCCACAACCGCGATTTCGCGCTCATTGAACCAGCGCTGATCCGTATCATGACGGGCGACCGGCGACTGCGCCTGCGGGTTGGGGGCTACCTTTCGCTCGGTCCGGCGTTCGCTCCGCTGGCGGATCGTATCGAGCAATTGCCGATGCAAAATCACGTCAATTTGCAGCGGTTCATCGGGGAGACGGAGTTCAACCTGTCCCCGCTTCAAAACAACGTATTCACGAATTGTAAATCGGAACTGAAATTCTTCGAGGCGGGAATCGTAGGCACGAACACGATCGCCTCGCCGATTTTCTCGTTTCGACAGGCGATCGTCGAAGGTGTGAACGGGCGCTTGTCGCGTGCGCAGGAATGGGATGACAAATTATTGGCCGCCATCGCCGACCTCGATGGGTCTGGCGAGGCCTACCGTGTGATGGCGGAGCGCGCCTTTGCAACCTGCGAGGTTGCTTATTCATGGCGGCATCAACGCGACGTCATCCGCGCCTCGTTATTTTCTCCATGATTGATTTTCTCCATGAGAGAATGGCGTATTGAACTCGGGATCAAGGCTTCGGCATCGCGTTGGCCTCGACGGCTTCCGCTGCGTAAGAATAAAGGGCCAGGTCATTCTCTAAAAGTTTTGTCACTGCGCTGATTTTCTCTAGCCGTTCCGAAATGATTTTTACCGATGGCAGCGAAATCGGCGTGCAATTGCCCAAAATATTCGCGCCAACGACGTCGGCGAGTATGACTTTAAAATCGGAAAAATGCTGGCGCGTTCCAACCACATCCATTGCCGCCAAATTCCCTAGCGCCATCGTGACGTGTCTCCAGGTGGGCTTTTCATCCACTTCGCAGGCTAGCATTTGGGTCATAGGGTCCTGAAAAAAACGCTTGAAATCGTGTGAGGCACCAGCGAAATATTTTTTCATCGCGCGGTGATCCTCGAACGGGAAATCCCGGGCGAATTCGACCATCGGCAACAGGCCCTTTGCGTTGCGTTCCAATACAATTGAGTTGTTTGGCTTCGATAACAATTTCAGAAACATAAGACGTTTGGCCATTTCTTCGAAAGGATTGTCGAGCAGCGCGACTGTGATGAATTCGCGCTGCTTCAACAGGCCGGAGTGTCGCATGTAGCTTGGCCTACCCATCATAAATTGGGATACAGCGCCCCAAATATAAATCAATCCGACCATTGTATCAAATGTATACTGTTCGACTGAATCATAGTTCATAGCGAAATGGGCACTAACAGTATTGAAAAACTCCGTTTTGGACGAAATACTCGCATCGAACAAAATAATTTTTTTTTCGATGTGCACCCTCGGGTCTGACCGCCTGTAGATCAATATATTATCATCGTTGTCCCAAATTTCGATTCCTTTTTGTTCCCGAAGCGATGGAATTGAAGATTCATCAATATAAAATCCAATATACCCAGTGGAGTGCAGTCCCATGTCGATCAAATCTTGTCGATGATCGTTCGCCGTCATCTCCACAACGCTGCCATCGTCAAGGCGGATTTGAATTTTTGGCGTTTTCGTGGGGTTGTCCGGCAGCATGAACCCTTTAATTTTATGCCCTTCGTCGAAGTCAGTGCCAAACCTCATTGCGATACCCCTAAACGATGACTTCTTGAATTATAGGACGAAGCGACAGCCCCGTCACGTAGGTCAGCAACGCTGGCGCTTATAGGACAATTGGTTCGAAATTGCAAAGAATTCGCGCATCAGGGATAGTCGCAGAATCCTCCCAAAACCCTACGCAAATTCCACTTTTGTCGAAGCTTGACTTGTGTGGGCTAAGCAAAACCAGCGCTCGTCTGATTAATTCTGGGCGAACCCCTGCTACATCGCAGCGGCCACCAGCTTCAATGTCGCCTCGTAGGACTTTAGGCGAATGAACAAAACAACCTCGTCAGCCTTGCTTAGCGGCGAGCTCTGATCCTGCATGTTCTTCACAGAAAGCGGATGCTGGCGGCGGTGTAAAACCGGATATCCTCGATGGCCCTCGCGGATCGACGCATCGGTTATTGGAACCGCCTTGAGAAAGTCGTCCGCATCCTTATCAGCAAGTCCGTTCAATAAGTGCTGGTTGCCCTTTAAGTCGTCCCGCCAATCGGGATGGCTGCTCCATGGCAAGCGCTCACGTGAAAAAAATACGGCTAGAAGACCGTTAGTTTCCTTGATCAGCTCGCGCATATGATTGTCAAATGGGTTTTCCGCCCAGCCAACTCCAGCGCCTCCTTGGTCGAACACGCGCTCGTATTCATCCACAAACAGAACAAAGCGCTCCGTCGGGTTTTTAGAAAGGTGATAGTTGAGGTCTTGCGCTAGCATCCATGGCAGAAGCTTTGAAAGCTCATGAGCCGGTTGCAAGTCGCCATCTTTGTAGAGGCGCTGAAAAGGTTCGCGCGTCCGCTCCAGATAGACGCGCTTCGATTTGTCGATCACCCAACCGCCTAAACTTTTGACGAGAAAGCCGATGCCCGGGATTTGGGCGACTGCCTCGCCAAAGAATTCGGTCGCGGCTTCGCCGTCAAGCAGATGTTTAATTTCTGTCGCCCCCTCGCCAACTACTCCTTTGGCGGCCTTGGTAGAGCGCCCGAAGCATGGCTTGGTCAGAACCGGAAAGGGCTCCTCGATGCGGGTTCTCTGCCACATCAGCGCAAGCGCAAGATCGAAGCACGGTAAAATGATACCGGCGTCCGCGAAAGCATTCCTGATCCAGACAAGCAGTAAATCAGGATCGGTTTTCGGACGCCCATGAAGGTCCAGAAGCGCGCGACGAAGAAACGCATATGACGGATCAACAGACCCTGCTGTTTTTCGGATCAACTCGCGGCAAAGGGCTGTCTTTCCCTGCCCACCCACACCATGGAAAACGCGAATGATAGAACGATCGTGTGGAATTAAAAAAACTGCTTTTTCGAAGATCAGTTGCGGTGCCTCTCGATCCACAAAAATCTTATTTGCTGCCGGAAGCGAACTTTCACGAGGGGGGGCCATGGTCGGACCTTTCAATTGGTCAACCATTGAAGGAAAATGCAGAGATTGGCCAGCCTGTTCGCAGCCACGCTTCCATCCAGATTGACGCGCTACACTCAGCCTCCAGACCGACTTTCCCGCAGCGATCGCCGCCTGCGAGGCGGCGCTCGTGGAACAGCCGGATGTTGCGCGGCTGCAATATCAATACGGTTGGGCGCTTTGGTGGGCCAAGCGTCATGCCGAAGCGATCCCGTGGCTGCGGAAAGCAGCGGACCAAAGCTATTCCGCAGCGCAGGCAGACCTTGCTTATGCCTACCGCGACGACCCGGCTGTATCGGGTTATCCGAGCCGCTCTGAAACCATGTCGGAAGCCTATCGATTGGTGAGGCTGGCCGTCGAACAGGGCAACACAATTGCAATGGGAGACCTCGGAACTCATTTGATGCATGGTGTCGGGGTCAAACGCGATTATGGCGCCGCCATTTCATGGCTGCGACGGGCTATCGAACACGACGACCGTTACGCCAAAGCGCACCTCGGCGAAATGTACAAGAACGGTTGGGGCGTTCCGCAGGACGATGCCGAAGCGGTGAAATGGTTTCGCGCCTCCGCGGATCAGGGATATCGCGGCGGGCAGTATAATTTGGCATTGATGCTGTTGCAGGGACGTGATCGTGCCGAGCGAATGGGCGCCTGTCCTGCTTGGCGGCGAGATACCGCAGTTGGACGATAAAATTGCACGTGTCAGCTTCAACGTGCTGATGAGCCATTTCAATGACATCCTGCATCGCGTCCAAAACAAGCCAGACACGTACGAGCCGGTATTTTGGCGCGATCCCGCCGGACAAGACGTGGTCGATAACTGGGTCAGAGGGTTCATTGACGGCTATCGATTACGCGCCGGGCAATGGGCCGAATTGATTGATCATGAGGACAAGAAAATTCTGTCGCCCATATTCATTCATCTACGCACGGAAGACGGGTCGTATGCCCTCGATGGGGGCCGTATAGACGATGATGTTCGCCGAATCGCAGCCACCCACATTCGCACAGCCGTGCTTGAGATTGACCGGTTCTGGCGCCAACGCCGAAAGAGGGCGATCAAGCAAGTCCGTCCCGACGCTAAGGCAGGTCGAAATGACCCGTGCACATGCGGATCGGGCCGAAAGTACAAAAAGTGCTGTGGCGCGAATTGACGATGCCGGATTTGAGACAAAAGGCCCTGCAATCAAGCCGCCGGGCTGATGCGCCTGAACCCCTCCTGGACTGCCAAACGTTGTTGACATGTTGGGCAACGACGAGGGCGCGCGGCACATAGGAACACCTTTCGGCTCACGCAGAGGCCTCAAATGGGCGGATTACAACAAATCCACCAATCTCCTTTGCCCCCGCGTGTCGCATTGAATGTAGCGTTCGGTTGTTTCGAGTGAGCGATGACCGGCGAGCATTTGAACGTCTCGCAGGGAGCATCCCGCGCGATGAAGGTTGCGGGCGGCTGAGGTGATAAACGTGCGCCGGCCTGAATGGGAGGAGCAGCCCTCAAAGCCAAGGGCGGCAAAAAGGCTGACGAACCAATTGACGATGGAATTAGGCTGCATATTGCCGCCCCGCAGGGATTTGATGACGGGGCCTTCGCCCTCCGAGAAAAACGCCAGCGCCAGCAAAGCCGTTCTTAAATCAGGATGCATCGGGACAATCCGCCCGCCGTGCTTTTTGGCGATGATGTCATGAATCGAAATGCAATCGGCAACATGCCCTCGGGGGTCAAGAACCATGGGCCAGGTCAGTCCCGCGATTTCGACGGCCCGCATACCCGCCTTGACGCTCAGCAATACGATCACGCGATCCCGGTCAGGGGTGGGCGAGCGGGCGACGTGATCGAGCATTCTTTTCAACATGCCGGCGGTTATGATTTTGGCTTGCCGTCCGGGCATAGCGGCGCCCTCCTCGTCAATGCGTGTGGAAACAGTTTTCTCGGGAATTTTGCGCCTGTGTTGGCGCGGCAGGGCATTTGCGGGAGTGCCCTGCCATGCCGGGTCAGTATTCGTCAGCCAGCATGATCGTCAGAACCCTTGTGGTGACAGTGGGCTCGGAGGCGTCAGGCGAATGCATGGCCATTTGCCGGTCGTAATAATCGAGCTTGAAAAACACTTTTTCGCCGTCGATTTCGAGCGAGCCGAAATCATGCTCGCCGTGGGGGTCGTTGTTGGGGGTAAAGGCGTCAAAACCCCGAACCGCCGCCATGATTTTGCGGCGCGTCATGTCAGGCAAGGCTGAAATGCCTGAGGTCGAAACCACAGCCCCGCCAACAAACGTCTTTCGCAAGGCGTCGTTCAGGTCCCGAATGCGGTCCTTGGCTTTGGTCGCGTCTGTAATGGTAGGCATGATGGGTCTCCCATGGGTCAGGGGTGAAGCGGAATGCAAAATGGCGGGTATTCGGGGGCTTGAATCGGAAGGGGCGGCTGATGCCGCCCCTCGTCCAAGGTTGCGCGCTTGGCGCGATCAAACCTTGGCGATAAATTCGGGATGATGCAGAGCTATATTGCGGCGTTGTTGATGGGTCTGGCTGGAGTCCGCATCAAGCCAGCGCACCTCGATTTCATCGCCTTTGATTTCGACGATCTCGGCCTCCCACCAGCCCGCGCGCTTATCGCTCGTGTTGAAGTACGCCCCCAGGACGACTTGCCCAACCCTAAGATTGTCCCACAGGACTGTGGGCGAGGCTTCATTCGGCGCGGCTGCAGCAGTGGTGGGATCGGGCGGTTGGTTGTCACCCGCCTCGACTTCGATTGCGCCGGCCCTTCTCTCCGTATCGCCAGCGCTGTCGAATGGTTCGGCCAGCCCTTGTGTATCGGCGGCAGGGTTTGCCTCGGGCGGCGGCTCCAGCGCATCGCTGGCAGCGGTTTGCGGCATGGCCGCGCTATCGCCAGCGCCAATCATCGCCGCCCCAGCCGGATCACCGCCTACATCGGCATCAGGGCCTTCAGGCGGTTTTGCGCCAGGATTGTCTCTCGCGAAAAGGATTTCCAAAATTTCGATGATTTCGGGCGATGCCGGGGACAGGCTGAATTGGCGATGGGAATTCAAAACGCCTTCACGCAAAAGGCGGGCGGCGTCGCGGTGATCGTCAGTGGAAACAGAAAGCCATCTCAAACCGAACTTCGCGGCAGCCTTTTTGGCTTCCTCGACTACGCCGGGGCCAAACCAGCCCGCTCGATACATGGTGGAACCGGCTATGCAGCCGAACACAATCAACGCGCGCGGCTTTGGCGGCGGCGCCACAGGGAATTTGCGACCAACCATTTTGCTGACCTCCGTGGTTCAGAGCTGCCCGGAGAACTCGCCCCCAAACCGCCAAAACCACAACAGCCACAGGCGCAGCCAAAGCGGAGATCGCCCGAAGCCAACCGGCAGGCCGGGCTTCGAAAGGGGCGAACCGCCGGGCGGGCGACAAGCCTGGCTTGAGCTTATAATAGACTTATATTCCTGTCAATACGGAATATAAACTCCTATACCTACATCCTCAAATCGGGCTGGAA
>CAIZEI010000009.1 GCA_903931945.1 uncultured Hyphomicrobiales bacterium
CTTGCCTCGATCATGTCCGCATGGCAAGTTTCTGCGCAAACAAGGTTGCGGAGAGCGCCACGTGCAAACACTCGGGAGGCTTCTGGGCGCCGCGGTCGCGAGTGCGGCGCTGGCCTGCGCGCAAACTGCGCGCGCGCAGGAATACTACGCCGGCAAGACCATTACGATCTCGACCCATTCGGCGCCGGGCGGACAATATGACGGCTATTTGCGCCTGCTCCAGCGCTTCCTTGGCAAAAACATCCCGGGCGCCCCGGCCATACTGGTGATGAATCAGGTCGGCGCGGGCGGTCTGCTGGCGGTCAATCACGCCGCGACCAACGCGCCGCGCGATGGCGCATTTTTAACGCTGGTCGCCAACGGTCTGCTGCTGTTTCAGGGCATCGGCCAACCGGGCCTGCGCGTCTCGCTCGGCGATTTCAGATGGATTGGCAATTTCAGCAATTCCAACGGCATGACTGTAGCGTGGGCCGGCGCAGGCGTGCGGACAATCGAGGACGCAAGGCGCCACTCGCTGATTATCGGCTCGTCGGGCGCGGGCTCGGTGTCGGCGTTATTGCCCGCCGCGCATAACGCGCTGGCCGGCACGCAGTTCAAGGTTGTGCAAGGCTATGAGGGCGCGGCTGCGATGAATCTCGCCATCCGGCGCGGCGAGATTCAGGGTCGCTCGGGCAGCACATGGAAAGATTTTCAGGCCGATTTCCCGGTCGAAACCGCCAATGGAACGCTGATTCCGCTAACGCAGACAGGCGCTGCGCGCGAGGCGGCTCTGCCCGATGTGCCGCTGTTGAGCGAGGTTGTCGGCAGGGACGAACGCAAGATCGCCGCCGCGCGCTTTGTGGGCGACGCGCTGACACAGAACCGTTCGCTGGCGGCGCCGCCCGGCGTGCCTGACTCTGTTGTCGCGATTTTGCGCGCGGCCTTTGAGAAGACAATCGCCGATCCTGAATTTCAGGCGCAGGCGAAAATATCCGGTCTGGAGCTCAGCCCGACGACCGGCGAGACCGTGGAAAAGACAGTCAAAGCCGTCTTGAATGCGCCTGACTCTGTGCGCGAAACAGCGCGAGCCGCTCTGGAATTGAAACGGGAATAGACAAAGCGATCTAGCGACTTTTGGCCAGAATTCCCTGCACACGGTCAGTCACCGATTTTGGCGTGTCTAAAAGCGTCGAAACAAAATCCGCCAGCGCCGCGCCGGCCATGGGTTGATCGACGGCCAGGCGCATGTCGCTGGTCTGTTTCAGGAACTCGGGGTCGCGCAGGGTCTCCAGGAATGCAGCCCGTAAAATGTCCAGCCGTTCGCGCGGAACGTCCGGCGGGGCGAAATAGGGCCGCGCGGCTTCCTGCCGTCCGAGCATGAACAGCAGGGCGGCGCGATCTTCGGGCGTTTTTGCCTGATCCATCAGCATCGGCGCGCCTGGAAAATCGGGGAAGGGCGTCAGACCGTGCTGTGCAATGATGCGAAAGACGCCCTGTTGCACGAGATTGGTTTGCTTGAGTTCGCTCCAGGAGACCGAGAACGTTCCATCGACCTCGCCGCGTTGCATGGCGAGGCGCACTTCAACCGGGTCCTTGTAGCCGGCAACGACACGAAACTTGGCGCCAAACAGCGCGTTGACGACAACGACGAGATCAACGCCGAGCGAGCCTGCGCTCGGGCCGCCCATGGAGACGCTTTTTGTCTTGGCGTCTTCAAGCGAGGCAATGGGGACATCGCGCCCGACGACAGCGACATAGGGGTCTTTTGTGACGCTGCCGATCCATGAAAAATGACGCTCCTGAAACTTTGCGAGATCGGGCGCAATCAACGACATGGTGAGCACGGCGTTATGTGTGCCGGCAATCGCCGTGCCATCGCGCGGCGCGATATTATACATATAATTCGCCGCACGAAGACCGCCGCCGCCGGGCATGTTTTGTGTGACGATCGCGGGCCGTCCGGGAATATGCGCGGGCATGAACTGGGCCAGCAACCGCGCATAGGCGTCATAAACCGTGCCAGGTTCGGTGCTGACGACAATCTGGATCTGTTTGCCCCGGTAAAAATCGCTCTCTTCGGCATGTACGACGGGTGCGCCAGTGGCCGCAATCGCGAAACCACACATCGCGCGGAGCATCCGGAATGCTGAACAAATCCGCATCGCTCTCATCCTCCTCGGCGCCGGGATCGAACGCCCCGGCGCATCGTTTCATTCATGAGCCTACGCCTTGAAGGACCCGGTTTTCAGCAAACGGTCGGCGTTGCCATGCGCGATTTTTTCGCGGTCGGCGGGCGACACCGGCAGCGCGTCGAGAAAGGCGCGGGCCTTGCCATTGTCGCTATAGGGATAATCCACTGAGAACATGATGCGGTCAGGGCCAAAGGTCTGCATCAACGCCAGAAATCCCGGCAGGTTGAAAAAGCCCGATGTCGTCACATGCACCTGATCGACGATGGTCTGGCTGACCGTGCGTTGCAGGAATTTCGGCGTTGCATTGTTGAAAACATCGTCAAACCTGTCCATCATCACCTGCAATCCCTCGCCAAGATGGCCGATGACAATTTGCAACCTGGGATGACGATCGAGCGCGCCCGACAGCACAAGACGCAACACATGCACGGCAACCTCTGCGTGCCAGCCCCATCCTGCCTGCGTCAGGATCGTCGAGAGCGGCCCGCCAAGGCCGCTGTAATAGGCCTCGCGGATCGCCGCCGGCGGTATGCCGGGGTGGATATAGATCGGCACGTCAAGCGCCTCGGCCCGCGCCAGCACAGGCTCGAATTTTTTATCATCGAGAAACAGCCCGTCCGCCGTGCCATTGACCATGGCGCCGAGGAATCCCAGCTTTTTGACGGCGCGTTCAAATTCGTCCGCAGCCGCGTCCGGCGCGCTGAGCGGCAGATGCGCAAATCCCGCGTAGCGCGTGGGATGTCGGGCGACTTCGGCGGCCAGCGCGTCGTTGAGGTCTCGCGCAAAAGCCACGCCTTCGGTCGGGGGCAGCAGATCAGCGCCAGGCCCCGACATCGCCATGACCTGCAGGTTGATGCCGGCGGCGTCCAGCGACGCGAGGCGCGCATCGCCAAAATCGCGCAGCTTTGCATCGATGGCGGGGCGCGCGGAGGGTTGGTCGGGATGGGGATAGCCGCGTTTGACAATCAGCGCCGGGTCAATGCGCTTGATCAGCGAAGGGATGACAAAATGTTCTTCCAGTGCGACGACGCGCATATCTCACCTTTGGTTCTGGCGCCTCGCGCCGGGTTGCTGTCACGGTTACAAAAGCACGGACGCAAGACGCGCGCATCCATTGATTGCGTCTTGTCCACTCAAGCCCGAACCTCGGGTATAAGCAGGAAGCACTCGCGCTCGGGCCCGGTGTGTATCGTGTGCTTGCCGCCAAAGACAGCCGGAGGCCTGTCGGCTTCGCTTTCATGCGTGAAAAAACCCGAACCCCTGAATGGACCGGGCGTGCCCGGGCGTTCAAAATCCTTGCCTTGCAGGATGAGCGCAAGACGGGAGCCTTTTTCAAGCGCAAGGCTTGTCGGCCAGATTTCAAGGTCGACGCCATAGACCTCGCCGGGGCGCAGCGGCTGGCGTTCGTCATGCGTATGAAAGGGCCGGAATTCAGTTGATTTGACCGGATCGAGCTTGCGATGCGAAACGCGCAACCAGCCCTGCGACACCGGACATCTGGGCTCGATGGCGCTGAGGAATGTAATTTCACGCCCCTCCGGATCGAAGGCCTGCAAGGTTGCAAAAAGGTCCATATCGCTGGTGTCGGACGCGACCCACGCCCGCAACTTTATTGGACCGGCGATACAGAGATCCGAACTCAGCGGCTCCATATTGAACGTAACGCCCTGGCTGAGCGCTTCGTAAGTCAGCGCGGCGCCTTGCACGGGCGCGCTTTCGGTCAGCGTTTGCGCGCCCGCGTCAAGATGCAACTTGCGCCACTGCGTTGCGCCAAGCGGCCATTGGCGATCCGTTATGAGGTCGGCGACGCCATCGTCGGCGCTGCGCACTTCCACCGTTACGCGCGGTTCACTTTCCCAGCCATTGTTCATGTCCTTGAGATAGCGATCAAAGAACTTGCGCTGCACGGCGACATTGTCTGGATGCCAGAAGGTCGCAAAATACGAACCTGACTGGATTTTCAGCCATTTTTCACGCGAGGCAATGTCGAGGTAACCGCCAATGGTGCCGCGCAAATGCAAGGCCAGACCACCCCAGTTGGCGACGACAAGCGCAGGGATTTCAATACGCGAGAGGTCAGGGCAGCGCGCGCGATACCAATCATCGAGCAGGGGATGGGCAAGTACATCGCCCATATAATCAGTGCGATTGGCGATAAGTTGTTCACGCGTCAGGCTCGCCGGCCCCGTCGTGCGAAGGCCCGTATCGATGTCGAGCAATGGCGATTCTGCATTGCCATATTGATTGCGCAACACGCTGCGCGGCCACCAGCTGTTGAGGAACCCGGCGGAGAAAATTCCGTCCTGCCGGGTGCGGTCGCGGTAAAAATCATGCGTTCCCTGCCAGGGAATCATGGCGTGGAGATGCGGCGGCTTTAACGCTGCAACGCTCCATTGGCCGGCGGCATAATAGGAAATACCGAGCAGGCCGACCTTGCCGTTGCACCAGGGCTGCGCCGCCGCCCATTCGATGGCGTCGAAAAGGTCGCGCGATTCGGCAGGCGAATTCACATCGAGAAATCCGGGCGATTTGCCCGAGCCGCGCGAGTCAATCTTGATAATGGCGTAGCCATGCGGGACCCAGGCTTCCGGATCCGGCGTCTCGAACACAAGATATTTGCACGAGGACGCCTGCAGGATTTCGGGATGCTTTGCATTGATATGCTCCCAGGCGGCGGGCATGAACTGGCTGACATGCACATCCTTGCCGTAGGGGCCGAGGGTTACAATCGCCGGATAACGCCCCTCGACTTGCGGACGAAAAACATTGGCGCGCAAATGATCGCCAACCCGCATGGGGACAAGAACATCCTTTTCATAGACCATCGGTCGTGTCGGACTCACGGACTGCGCTCCCATTGCAGATGTCAGGATCAATAGGGTCTGGAATCGATCAGGACAAAAGCCACCCGGCAGACGCCAGGTCCATGATTGATCCATGCGTGGTTGGTCGCCTGCTGGACGATCACGTCGCCCGCTTTCAGCGAAACCGTTTCCTCGTCGAGCATCATGTCGATCTCGCCTTGCAGGACGATCGCATAGTCAATCGTTTCGGTCGCGTGCATCTGCGGATGCGTGGGCGGGCGCCGCTTGCCGGAGGCGTCATGCAAACCCAGTTGTTTGGCAAAGGCGCCGTGATCGCCATTCTCTCCTGCAGGCGTTGGCGGAAAGTCCACAATCCGGAAGATGCTGCCTTGCGGCGCAGGCGCGAGACCCCGGCGCGGCGTCGAGGCGTCCGCTGTGACGTGGATATTCGCCGGCGCGCTGTCGGTCGTCCAGATCCAGTGCGCCGTGATGCCGGTGTCCGGCCGCGAGGCTTTGTTGGGCGCTTGATCGTCAAACAGGACGATCGCCTTGCCGTCCGGCGTATGGCCGGTGACGACGCGGCGCGGCGGGGGGACGTTGTCAGGCACGAGTCTTTCCTCCAGAATAGTTGTCATCATTCTGGCATGATGGACACGGTACATCAAACGCCAAAGCAGTCATCGTCCAAAGGAGAATTTCACATGCGCTTGCTGCGGCTATTGTTTGCAACATCGGGCGCCTTGCTGACATTTGCGTGTTGCGGATTGCAGTCCGCGCGCGCAGTAGACGCCGATTATTGGCAATGGGTGCAATATGTCCCCGGGGGCATGGAAGTGCGCGCCGCGACGCCGGAGGCGACCTGCCCGGTGCTGACGCTCGATGGCGTCGATGCGCCTATGACGACCCGTTCCGAGCCCGGCGAAAATTACCCGATCCGCGTGTGTGCGGCGGCTTTGCCAGCGGGTGTGAAGATCGCCGCAATCGCAGGCGTTCCCCTGCCGATGCCGGTCGCGCATCCCAATCGCATCCTGATCGTCGGAGATACCGGCTGC
Source organism: uncultured Hyphomicrobiales bacterium (assembly GCA_903931945.1). Lineage (GTDB taxonomy): Bacteria > Pseudomonadota > Alphaproteobacteria > Rhizobiales > Beijerinckiaceae > Terripilifer. Next base: position 6,028 of record CAIZEI010000009.1, read on the forward strand.
CGCCTGAAGGGCAAGCAAATTCAGGCGTGCAACGATCTTTCCGAATGGCCGTTCCGTCTCGGCGCGACCATGAGCGCTGAGTTCAAACCCGACCTCGTCCTGCATGTCGGCGATTTCCATTATCGCGAGTCCGCATGCCCTTTGGGCAATTACGGCTGTGGCGGCACGCCCTTCGGCGACACATGGGATGTCTGGCGCGCGGATTTCTTTTCGCCCGCCGATTCCCTGCTGCGCGCGGCGCCGTGGATTTTCGTCCGCGGCAATCACGAGGAATGCGATCGCGGCGGCAAGGGCTGGGCGCGCACGCTCGACCCCTATGCGTATGACGCGGCGTCCGGCGTCAATGGATGCCTTGGGCCGGCCAAACCCTATACAGTCAATATCGGCGGGTTGACGATTGAAGTCATGGACGTTTCGACGGCGGATGAACGCGTGAACGCCGCTCAGGTCGCCTGGTACAAGGACCAGTTCGCCCTGCCAAAGGACATCGCGGGCCCGGTGTGGCAGACGTTCCATCGCCCGGTCTGGGCGCTCGATTCGCCGAAAGACGCGCGAGAGAAAGGCGACAACCAGACGCTGGCCGCCGCCGCCCGCGACACTGTGCCGGCCAATGTGCAGGCCTTTGTCTCCGGCCATCATCACACGTTTGAAGTGATGAGCTATATGCAGGACCTGCCGATCCAGATCGTCTCGGGCCATGGCGGCGACGATCTCAGCCCCTTCGCCCCAAAAGAGGTCAAAGGCCTCGAGGTTGGCGATGTCACGGTGAAGGAGGGCATCGGTCGCCCGCGTGTGTTCGGTTTCTCGATGATTGAACGCGCGGCTGACGACAATTCGGGGATGCGCTGGACGTTAACCGGCTATGACACGCATGGTCGCGCGATGGGCGTCTGCCGACTTGATGGCCGCAATCTCTCCTGCGATTGAGGCGAACGTCCTTTCCGTCAGACGCCCTGCACAATCTGGTTGCGCAAGGTTCCGATTCCGGTAATTTCAATTTCAATTGTGTCGCCAGGCGACATGTTGCGCGGCAACCCGTCCGTGCCGAGCCACATCATATCGCCGGGATACAGGGTGATATATTTTGTCATTTCGACGATATAATCAACTGCGTCGAAAATCATGTTTCCGGTGGCGAAGGTCTCCACCAGTTCGCCATTCAGGCGAATGTTGGTGGTCATGTCTTTGGGATCGAGGCCCGTAACAATCCATGGTCCCATCGGCTTGAAAGTGTCGCAATTCTTGGCGCGCCAGAGCGTGCGGTCGCTCGCCTGCCAATGGCGCTCGCTGACATCGTTGCCAATCGTCCAGCCCAGAATGCTGTCGAGCGCCTGCTCGCGCGAGGCATTGCGAACCTGTTTGCCAAAGACCGCGACCAATTCCCCCTCATATTGAAATTCAGGCCCCGCGTCAGATGGTTTCACGATGTTCTCGCCATGGGCAATCAACGCATTGTTGGCGCGATAGCCAATGTCCGGGCGCTGCGGAAACACCGGCTTTGCGCCACGCCGGGCTGCGCTCTTGATGACGTGATCGCGATAGTTCACGCCCGCGCAATAGAAGGTGCGGGGTTCAAGGGGAACCAGCAATTTGACGCTGGCCAGATCGTGCCTGGCGCCGGCAGCTTCAAAGCCGCCGAAGGGATCGCCCGCGACCTCCCGGACGAAGCCGCCCTCGACCAGCCCATAGGACATGCGGTTTTCCCGCTGAAAACGGCACCAGATCATGCGGCCTCCGGGAGACGCTGTATTGTAAAAAGATATACCAAAGTATATATCGCCGAACCTCTCCTCAATCAAAAGCTTTCCGATGAAACAGGTGGCAAAAATTTTCACCAACGGGAGCAGTCAGGCGGTGCGATTGCCCGCCGCCTTCCGTTTCGAGACGAACGAGGTGTTCATTCGCCGGGATGAATTTACGGGCGATGTAATTCTATCGCGCAAACCGGGCGATTGGGATGGATTTCTCGCAATGCTGGGAAAAGACGCCGCACCCCGGGATTTTCTGGGCCCGCGCGATCGCGAGCAGGCACTCCGGGATCCTCTGGAAGGCGCGGATGAATGAGCCAGCGCTACATGCTCGACGCCAATATCGTCAGCCACGCGCTGAAGGGCCATGCGGCGGTTACGCGCCGGCTTGTGGAGACGCCCATGTCCGCACTCTGCATCAGCGCGATCACTGAAGGAGAATTGCGTTTCGGCCTCAGCAAACGGCCTGGCGCCAACCGGTTGAAAAGCCTTGTGGAAGCCTTTCTTATACGTGTTGATGTTTTGCCATGGACCAGCAGAACGGCGGGCCAATATGGCCCCTTGCGCGCAGCGCTGGCGCTTCAGGGCAAAACGCTGGGTCCACTGGATACATTGATCGCCGCACATGCACGTGAAGCCGGCGCTGTGCTGGTGACCAACGACAAGGCCTTCGCCGAGATCGAGGGATTGCCGCTTGAGGATTGGACCCTCGCCTGAACCCGCATTGCATCTGGCGCGGCCCGCGCCTACCATTGCCCGCACATCAATCGGCGGGAGTGAACGCGATGCATTTTTCGACCCGTCTCCGGGGAGCGCTTGTCTTGGCTGCAACTTTGATCTCGGGGGCTGCGAACGCGCAACTGGTTCCCTTTCGCGTTGGCGAGGCGTCCCCCGCCAATACCTATCTCGCCATCTGGGTGGCGCGCGACGCAGGCTTCTATGAAGCCAATGGATTGAAGCTTGACGTCGTCCATATGACCGGCGGACGCGACATTGCCGATGCTTTCGCCGATGGCCGGATTGACGCGATGCATATCGGTCTGTCCAGCGTCGTGCGCGCCAATGCGGGCGGCGCGGATTTGCGGGCTTTCGGATCCCTGTCGAACATCATCCGCTTTGCGCTGTTCGGCAAACCCGGCGTCAAGACGGCGGCTGACCTCAAGGGCGGCGTCATCGGCATTTCAAGCACGGGCTCAGAAAGCGACGCCACCATTTCCATTGCGCTCGGCCAGCTTGGCATGACGCGTGCGGATATCACCATCAAGGAACTCGGCACAAAACGTCTGGACCCCCTGCTATCGGGCGCCGTAACAGCGAGCGCGCTGAACGAACCTGACCGCAGCCGCGCCTATGCCGCCGGCCTCACGGCGCTTGTCGATCTTGCCCCGCAACAAATTCCCTGGCTGTTCAGCGGGCTTGTGGCGCGGCGAGACGCCTTGACGTCGCGCCGCGATGCGATGATGCGCTTTTTGAAAGCGACAATTGAGGGCAATCGGCTTGCGATCACCGATGAGGCGCGCGCCAAAAAGGTTCTGGCAAAGGAAATGGGGATCGACGACCCGAAAATCATCGACATCAGCTACGCCGACTTCAAGGCGCAGACTCCCGTCAATGCGGAAGTTTCACCTGAGGGCGCTCAGGCGATCATTGACCGGATCGCCGCTCCCGCCGCCAGTCACAAACTTGCCGATTATATCGATCCGAGCCTTGGCGAGGCGCTGAAAACCATCGGTTTTTACGACACGATGGCGCTGAAATATCCGGGCAAGTAGGCTCTTGTCATTACCCTTTCAAACCCACCCAGATCGTGTGTCTGGCGCCCTTGCCATTGCGGCCTGAACGAATAGTTCGCGCTTCGACGGCAAAGCCGGCCTTGCCGAAGCGCCGGGTAAACATTTCGTCGGGTCCCTGCGACCACACCAGCAGCGCGCCGCCCGGACGCAGCGCTGCGCGCGCATTGGCCAGTCCGCGCATGCTGTAAAGCCCGTCGTTGGCCTGCCGCGTCAGCCCCTCGGGACCGTTATCGACGTCCAGAAGAATGGCGTCCCACCCGGATTTTTCGCTCGCCATCCGGGCGCCGATATCGCCCGTGTGAATCCGCACGCGCGCATCCTCAAGGCAACCTTCAAAAATCTCCGCCATTTCGCTGCGCGCCCATGCCACAACCGCAGGCACAAGCTCGGCGACCTCGATCATGGCGTCCTCGGCAAAGACCTTCAGCGCGGCGCGCAGGGTGAAGCCCATGCCAAGGCCGCCGATCAGGACCCGGGGTTTGGCTCGCCCTGGCAGCGCCTCAAACGCGAGAGACGCCAGCGCCTCTTCCGAGCCGGTCAGCCGGGAATTCATCAGCGGATTCTGGCCGAGCATGATCGCGAACTCGCGACCCCTGCGGATCAGCCGCAGTTCCTCGCCGCCAGGGGCGCGGGCGCGGCCCAGTTCAATCCAGGGGATCATTCCTGAACTTTCAACTCCCGGCTCTCCCGGGCATACCGGACCAGCGCGAGAAAGCGGTAGAGCCCATGCACCATCTTGCCATAGGGCATGGTGACAAACAGCGCGAACACAAGGCCAAGATGGATGGTCAGCAAAAGATTCATCCAGGGCGTTCCACGCAGACCGAGCAACGCAAGCCCGCTGACGCCCGTGAGAAACAACATGGCGAGAAACGCCCGGTCCATGCCGCTGGATTTTTCATCCCTGAGGACAGGATCAGCTTTCCAGCGTCCGAACCAGAGCCCGACAGGACCGATCGTCAGCCCGACGCCGCCGAGCGCGCCCAGCACGACGGGCAGATCGTAAATCGGGTAGGGCGCCTCGCGGCCCAGCAGATAATGATACAGCGTCGCGACGCAGGTGGCGGCAAAACATAGCGCAAAACCATAGAATGTCAGATGATGGAACAGCCGCCGACGGTCTGTCTTGCGCCCTGTATAGCAGTCGTCGCCGCCGCCATCCAGATAACGCAATTGCGCGGCGTCCTCCATGGCCTGCCAGATAGACACAGGCTGTGCAAGTGTCGCCATGGGTTCGCCAATATCACGCCAGAAATTGCGCGCGCCCATGATGAGCGCGACGATTGCGTACGCGAAGGCCAAGCCAAAAACGCCCGCGAGAACCGCATGCGGAAATATTCTGTAGAAAGCGCCCGGTTCAGTCCATGTTGCGAAAATATCGCGCGGCGCGATGGAAAAACCCATGAGCCCAATGAACCCCGCGACACTGGCCACTGCGGCAAATGCAACCGCCCATCCATTCTCATGGAAAACGGGCGCCATGAATTTGGGCCATGCATAGGCGGCGTAGGACTCCGCCCGCGTACGGGCGAGCGCCTGCGGCACATTGACGGCGAATTCATGGGGCGGCGCAAACTGGCAATCGGTGAAACAGGCCCCGCAGGAATGACAAAGATTGGCGAGGTAGTTGAGGTCGCCATCGTTAAAAAACCGCCGCTGCTCCATCGCGGGGAAAACAGCGCACAGCCCTTCGCAATAGCGACAGGAATTGCACACGATCATCAGCCTGCCGGCTTCTTCCAGCGCTTCAGTCGCGTGCATGTCTGGCTGCCTCCCGGCCGGCAATCCGACCGAAGACGGCGCCAATTGTCATCCCGATTCCCGCAGTATAGCCTTTGCCGAGCACATTCCCGGCCATGATTTCGCCTGCCGCGAACATATTGGCCGATGGCGTTCCGTCGGCCATCAGCATCCGCGCATCATGGTCGACACGCACGCCAAGATAGGTGAATGTGATGCCGGGCCTTACGGGATAAGCGTAATAGGGCGGCTGATCGAGACGCCGGGCCCAATGACTCTTGGGCGGGCTCAATCCTTCTGTCCGACAATCGTCGAGCGCGGCGACGTCAAATGTCCCAGGACGCACTGCGGCGTTGAACGCATCGACCGTTCCAGTCAAGGCAGCGGGATCAAGCGCCAGCTTTTGCGCGAGTTCCGCGATCGAATTTCCTGTAATGGCCGGATAGAGCGAGGGCATGAACGCATTCGCCGATTTTTCGTCGTAAATAATATAGGCGATCTGTCCGGGTTCGCCGGCAATCAGACGTCCCCAGATCGCATAGCGTTTGGGCCAGAGGTCTTCGCCCTCATCGTAGAAGCGCTGCGCGTTCTGGTTGACGACAATCCCGAATACGACACAATCGAGCCTCGTGATGATGCCACCGTCATATTTGGGCGCGCGCGCATCAATGGCGACAGCGTGCATCTGGGTTGGGTCTCCGGTCTGCTGCACCCCCTGGCCCAACAGCATTTTCAGCATAGACCCCTGATTCCATTTCGTGCCGCGGCAAAGAAAATTATGCGCCGCCGGCCCCCAATATTCCGCCATCCAGTCGAAATTGCCTTCAAAGCCGCCCGCCGCGGCAACCAGCGCTTTCGCGTTCACAACATCGGTCCCCGCGCCGCTCCTGAATGTTGCTGACCCGAACCGTCCGGCGTCGATATCGAGGCCAATGACTTCGGACTCATAACGGACCTCAACGCCAAGGCGGAGCGCCCTGCGGTAGAGCGCGTTCAGCATGGCCTTGCCGCCGCCGAGAAAAAAGGCATTGGTGCGTGAAAGACTCAACGTGCCGCCAAGCGCAGGCTGAAACCGCACGCCCTGCGCGCTGATCCATTCCAGCATGTCTTTGGATTGCCGGATCATCATGCGCGCCAGAGGCTCATCCGTCTGCCCGCCGGTGACGCGCAGAAGATCGTCCCACATTTCTTCTTCCGGATAGGGCCCCGTCAGGGTTGCAGTTGCTGCGTCATGCGCAAGACGCATGTTGCGGGTGTGGCGCGTGTTGCCGCCACGCCAGAACTCCGGCGCGGATTCCAGGATGAGAACGCTGGCTCCTTCAAGCCTTGCGCTGATGGCGGCGCAAAGCGCAGCATTGCCTCCGCCAAGCGCCAGCACGTCGTATGATTTGCTGGCGTTCGCCATTGGCGGTCAGTCCGTATCAGGTTGCAGCAGCGGCGGTATCGGGCGTCGCCTGACGGTAGATCGCCAGCGTGGCGACGGCGCCGCAGGCCGCCGCCGCCATCAGCCAGTAACCGGGCGAGGCGCGGTCGCCGCTTTTATCGATCAGCCAGGTTGAAACCAGCGGCGTGAACGTGCCGAACAGGGCCGCCGCGAGACTGAAAGCCAGAGAAAAGCAGGATGTCCGCACATGCGCCGGGACAGCCTCGGAGAGCGCCGCCACCATCGCGCCATTGTACATGCCAAAATAGAACGAAAATAGCAGCTCGACAGCCAGCATTTTTGCAAATGTCGGCCCATCGACGAGCCAGTGGAGGGCGGGATAGGCGGTTAAAAGCGCCAGAAGCGCGATCGTCAGCAGAACGGGTCTGCGTCCTGTGCGATCGGATATCGCGCCGCCGATGGGTAGCCAGATGAAATTCGTCGCGGCGACAAACAGCGTGACGACTAGGCTCTCGACTTCGGTCAGTTTGAGCACGTTCTTGCCGAATGTCGGCGTGTACACTGTGATGAAATAGAACGTCACGGTGGTCATGGCGACCAGCAACATCCCCAGGAACACAATCAGCCAGTTCTGCCGCATCGAAGCGAAGATTTCACCGGTTGAGGGATGTTTTTTTTGTGCGAGAAAGTCAGGCGTTTCTTCCAGCGACCGGCGTAGCACGAAGATAAAAGGAACAATCAGACAGCCGATAAAGAATGGAATGCGCCAGCCCCAGTCCGTGATTTCGGCAGCGGGCATGGACGCGCTCAGCGTGTAGCCGATGAGGGCGGCGACAAAAATGGCGATCTGCTGACTGCCGGACTGGAAGGATGTATAAAAACCGCGATTGCCGGGCGTCGAGATTTCAAACAGATAGATCGATACGCCGCCGAGTTCGACACCGGCGGAAAAGCCCTGAAGCAGGCGCCCGATCAGCACAATCAGCGGCGCAGCCATGCCAATCGTCGCATAGGACGGACAGACTGCAATCAGCAAGGTGCCCATCGCCATGATGGCCAGGGTGACAATAAGACCCGTTCTGCGACCGATGCGGTCGAGGTAGGGGCCAAGCACCAGCGCGCCGACAGGCCGCATCAGGGCGCCAAGCCAGAATGTGGTGAAGGTCAGCATCAAAGCTGTGACTTCGTTGGCGGCCGGGAAAAACGCCTTCGAGATCGAGCTGGCGTAAAATCCGAACAGGAAAAAATCGAATTGTTCCAGAAAATTACCGCTTGTGGCGCGGAGCATGGCGCCCGCCCGCGATTTGAGTTGTGCTGTCTCTGTCATGTTCTCTCCCCCATCACGCTGTTCCATCAGGCGCGCGCTGCGCCTTTGGTTTTCATTCAAACCCAATGTGACACATTGCAAATTCATTGACCAGAAGCGCTACAGCCCCGTCACGAAGCGCGCCATCACAACAATCATCAACGCCTGCCCAACGCCCTGCGCCGATATCCAGTAGACATAGGTTTTGAGCAGGCGTCCGATCCTGGCCGCATCAGGCTCGGGTTTGCGCAATTCGAGGTAGACCCTGACATTGGTCGGCAAAAGCACGCCGAGGCCCTGGACAGTCAGGATCGCGATCAGGATCAGAGCCGCCAGAACCCAGCCGTAGGCGGGCCAGGGCGTATCGAGCAGTCCAAGTTGTTTGGCGTGATACCAGCCGGAGCTTCCCGTGATGATCGCCAGGGTTGGCATGACGAACAGCGTTTTGGGCGTCAACCGCGTGATGACCGCGCGGCGCGCCTCAAGCGGCGCCGCCCGCAACGCAGGACCGACGAAAAAGCCCATGTAAAGGTCAGTTCCTGTCCACATGACGCCCGCCATCACATGCACGAAATTGAGCATAAATATGCTGCCTGACGCGATCGCAGCGATCATGACCAGGATAGCAGCGAGACATCCCGCGATATTCCATGGATTGATTGCGGGCGGCATGTCAGATGAGATGACGGATGGTTCGGTCATTTTGCGGCTTCCTTTGCGCCATGGTGTTATAGCAACGAGCCGGCGCGCGGAATGCTCTGATTGACGATGGATCATTTTTGGACTTTGCATGGGATAATGGCTGGCGGACACCGAAAGCCGTTTTCCAAATCCGCAAATTTCAATATGACTGGTCAGCGATTCCATCACCGCGCCATCGAGGCCCCATGACCGTCCCTGCCGCTCGCGACCGCCTGATCGTTGCGCTTGATTTGCCGGATTTAAACTCGGCCGAAGCCATGGTCGAGCGCCTCGGCGAGGCTGTCAATTTCTACAAGATCGGGTTGGAACTGACTTATGGCGGCGGGCTGGAGCTTGCAAAACGCCTCGCGCGAGACGGCAAGAAGGTCTTTCTTGACCTGAAACTGCACGATATCCCCAACACTGTTGCACGCGCGACCGCGCAGGTCGCAGACCTCGGCGCAACCTTTCTGACGATCCATGCCTATCCGCAGACCATGCAGGCGGCGCGCGGCGCCATCGGCGCCTCGTCGCTCAGGCTGCTCGCTGTTACGGTCATGACCTCGTATGACGACAACGACCTGAATGAAGCCGGCTATCGCTTCGGCGTGCGGGAGCTTGTTGCGCGGCGCGCGCTGCAGGCGCGGGAGGCCGGCGTCCATGGACTTGTCCTGTCGGCGGAGGAAGCGCCGGCTATCAGGAAAGTTGTGGGTCCCGATACATTGCTGGTGACGCCTGGCATCAGGCAGTCTGGCGGCGACATCGCCGACCAGAAAAGGGTGATGACCCCGGCGCGCGCCATTGCAGGCGGCGCAGACTATCTTGTTGTCGGGCGCCCGGTGACACAGGCGTCCGACCCTCGCGCTGCAGCCCTCGCCTTCACAGCCGAAATCGGCGGGGCGTCAAAATAAACTACAGGCGCCAGTCGCCGAAGATATTGTCGGCGCGATCACGGCGGCGACCCTCCGGGCCAGGTCCATTGCCCGGACCAGCCGGGTCCTGTCCCCTAAAACCCTGGCGTTGCGGTTGCAGACCGTCATTTGCCGGCGGCGGCGGCGGCGGCGCGAAGCGGCCCTGCGGTCCCATATCGCCGCCCATCCGGGGGCCGCGCATGGGTTCCCGATCGCCACGCGGTCCTCGCATCAGCAGGGGCAGTCGGCGCTTCTGGTCATCGCTCAGGCTGGCGTAAAGCGGTTGCGCCGCCTCGACAATCTTGTGCAGGACTTCGCCGCGCGCTGCGGCGGCGTCGGCCATCCGGCGCATCCCCTCAATCGGATCGGCGGGACGGGGTTGGCTCCGCGCTTGCTCGCGCATTGCCTGCATTCTGGTCATGCCATCGCGCGCCGCCTGCTCGACGGCGGGCCACATCGCGTCCTGTTGCGGGGTCAGTTTCAACCCCGCGCGCATAGCGGCGATATGGGCGTCAAGAAACGCAGCGCGGTCCTCAGGCGACATTCGCGGCGGCGAACCAGGGCGCGGCCCCTGGCGGTGATCGAAACGGGGGCCGGGACCCTGCTGGGCGATGGCGTGCACAGCAATTAAAGCGGTGGAACCCAGGGCTGCTGTCAAAACAAGAGCTTGCAGTATACGAGACTTCATGGGGGCTTCTCCCTGATCGCAAAGATCGCAGCAGGAAATAAACCTGCTGCGGGAGTGCGGCAAGTTAAGCTTCGTCCATGATCGAATTGCGGCCGAAGTGAGTCAATTACTGTCGCTTCACGACCCCAATGCGCCCCGTAACGGATTGTGAACGCGTCGTCGCATCGATATGCCCAGCACCACCAGCCCTGGCCAGAACAGATAGGCCAGAACTTCCAGATTTTCGCCGAATGTGTAAAAAATCAGAACCACGACGACGCCAAACGCCGCGCGGCTGACGCGATCGGCCTGCGCCTTCAGGATCGTTTCGACCGCAGACCAGACCAGTGGAACCGCCAGCGCCAGCGCGCCGACCGCGCCTTTCACAAACAGCAAGCCATACCAGGTGTGATGCGAGCCGATCGGCATGAACTCGACGAGGTGCGGGCCTTTCTCAACTTCGCCATGTCCGAAGACGGGCGCTTCAGTCTCCCAACGGTGCATGGCGATGGACCTGAGATAGGCCCGCACGCGCGTGGAGGCGATGCGCGCATTGTTGAATTTGTCAGTGAGGTCGGAGTAAAACAACAACAGTTGCGGCCACGCGAAGCAGGACATCGCGCCTCCGACGGCGCCGATTGCAAATGTGCCGGGCTGCGTCAGATTGCTGACGAAATAGAGCAGGATGAGCACCCCCGGCTCTGCAACAAGCGCAAGGCGCGAAGCGGTCATCAGGCAGACCACAACCGAACCCGCGATGCCTATCCACCGCCAGAAGGAACTGCGATCGTAGATTGCGAAAACGAACGAAATATTGGCGATAAATGCGGCAGCAGGCGACCATGGCGCAAAAAAACGCCAGCGCAAGCCGCCATTTGTGTCATCGATGTCATAGAACTCGACCGAAAAATACTCGGGGCCGGGACCGCCCACGATCTGCAAGGGCGAAACAAAAAGCGGCGAGGGGATGTGCAGGACCGGCGCCAGAAAGAACAGCGGCAGCAGCAGCAGCGTCTGCAGGGCCAGTACATTCGTCGCGCGAAAGATGATCGGCGCGCGTACATGCATCATGGCGCCGATGAACGGAAAGACCGCCATCAGCGCCCAGCCCTTGGCCCAGCCGATCATGGATTTCAGCAGCATCGCCGCGCCAAAACTGTAATCGAGATGCGCGATCACCAGCGCCAGAAGCATGAACGCCATGCCCGCAGACCAAATGAGAACGCCGGCGGGAATCCGGTCCCGCCCGGGTCCGCCCTCTCCTGTGATGTATCGACGGAACGCCATCGCCGCCAGCGTCCAGCCAACAGCAGGCGCAAGTATATACAGGGCCCCGATGAGCCAGTAGGCCCAGGTCCAGACAATGCAATGGTAAATTACGCGTTCTTCCGTCGTTTCCGGACGAAGAGTTGACGCAGCCATGCGAGTGTCCATGCAACGGAGGCGAGAAGGGAGCCGACAATGCCGCCGGCGAGCGCGTAAATGAGCAACGGCTGCGCGCGCGACATTGGCAACTCGGGTGCGGCAAGCAACTGCACCAGCGGATAGGAGGCGTAGATATCGGCGCGATTGGTGTCGAGCCGCGCGATGGCGGACGTGTAGATCGCCTCTGCGACAAGATGATCCTTCTTCAGATCTTCGAGCCGCGCCGCTTGCCCGTTCAAGTCCTTGATCCGCTGTTCTTCATTGACAAGCGTTTGTTCCAGTGCAACGAGTTCGCGGTGTTTGCCGTCGGCCATCGATTCGTTCATTACGAGCTGCTTCAGCAATTCCTCGCGTGATTTCGAATTCAGGATCAGCAGGAGTTGCGGCAGATCGTCTTTCATCCCGATTTTCGACCGCCGGGCAATGGATTTCAGCGTTTCGAAAGCAGCCTCGCGCCGCAACCTTTCCTTGACCTGCGCGGGATTGTTCGGACCGATCCAGTCTTTTTGCGCCTCAACCATCGCGCCAGCGTCGGCGTATTCAGTGAGCGCCTTGGTGAAAACGGGATCGGCGGCCAGAACGAGGGCGGCGGACGCGAGTTTCGGCGAAACGCCGAGCCGGTCGATCAGCGTAACCTGTTCGGCGTCCAATCGCTCGGACTCAGTGCGCGCATCGCGGGTCTTGCGCCGTGTTTCCTCGAGGCTGGCGGCTGACTGATTGAATTGCTCGACCGAAAGCACCCCGCCTGTCTGCTGCGCCTCAAAAATGCGCTGCCGCGCATTCGTCAGATTATCCCGGTACGATTTCAGGGAATCGGCGGCGCTGGCGGCGCGCCGATCGATCTCGTCCGTTCGCAGGGCGTCGAGCTGGTCCATAAACGCCTTGTTCAGCGCTTCAGCCTTGGCTTTGGCGATCTGCGGCGTGCGCGCGTTAATCTCGAAATACATCAGCGCGGTCTCGTCAACGAGCTTCACGCGCGGGGCGCCAAATTGCCGGGAAGTCATGCCGAGGGATTCGGCTGCTGCGGCCAGCACTCGGTCGCTTGTTGCAATTTCCTTGTAGATGACCTTCGGGCTCATGGCCGGCGTCGAGAAGGGCGAGGCCGATTGAGCGGTCGCCTGGCCAATGCTTTCGACAGACAGCGAGGAACCTGCGCCCGAACCCGGCAAAATCAATGTCCAGGATGTGACATAGGCGATTGGCGTGAGCAGGAAATAGGCGCCCGCCATGCACCAGACGGCGGTGACGGAAACGATCGCGCCCAGCACATAGCGCCGCCAGTGATCGCGCGGCGGCCAGTTGAACAGAAAATCATAAATCCGTTTGCGGCTCGGCGCGCGTGCGAACACCTGTTCGAAATGAGTGGCGGACATTGCTGCGGCGTGGACCAAACGGCTGGGGCGACGCGCCCGATGCCATGCGATCAGATTGCCTGCTTATGGTGAACAAACCGTTGCCGCGTCATCTTCCGGCAGGCTTTCGGTCAGGCGGCGCGCGGTTTTTCGTAAAACCAGCGCGCCAGGGCCGCAAAAGCCCAGTGCGCACCGCGTGCGCTCTTCAACCGAGCCTCCTGAACAATACATGTCAGTCAGATCGTGCGCAGCGCCGACGCGACAGGCTTCTGCGAAGGCGCCCAGACCGGTAGCGCCAGAGCGCGCGGAGCCTCAATGGATATGTGGCCGGAGCCGCTGCCTGTTGCGGCTCCGGCCGGGCCATGGCGGTCGAGGGGACCTCACACGGCTTTCCGGGGGTCCACGCCAGCTGCAACGCCCGGCTGCAAGCCAGCGGCGCGACAATTGCGGGACCGGGTTTCAGGGTTCTTTCCGCCGGAGCGGGCTGCGCCGCCATCAAGGGCGGGAACTGGAGGACTTTAAACGGTCGCCGCCTCAAGGCAAAGGCCAAATCGCAGTTTTGCCGAATGGATCGCGAAAACAGTCCCAAATCAAGGAAATAATTATTATATATCAGTATGTTATTGTTTTAAAAAGGGCGCGCGCGCTCGAAAAAAGCCGGCGCCATACGGGGCGCCGGCGTATTTGCAAGCATGGGAAGCCTGAACGGGGATCAGGACGGCGTGGAATTTGCCGGCTGCATTTCCGCCAGACGCTGGCGGTACAACGCCATAAAATCGATGGGGTCGATATAAAGCGGCGGGAAGCCGCCATTGCGAACGGCCTCGCCGACGATTTGTCGGGCGAAGGGGAACAGCAGCCGTGGGCATTCAATCATCACCACAGGCTGAAGTTCTGCGGCGGGAATATTCCGCAGACGGAAAATGCCGGCGTAATTGAGCTCGAACTTGAATAGCGTGATCTCTTTTGAGAGCGCCGAGCCCTCCAGCACAAGGCTCACTTCGAATTCGCTCTCGGTCACCTGCCGCGCATTCACATTGACCTGAATGTTGATATTCGGTCCCTGTTCCTGCGGCGCGAGAGATTGCGGCGCATGGGGATTTTCAAATGAAAAATCCTTCGTATATTGCGCCAGCACATTCAATTGCGGCGCCTGATCTGCGCTTATGCCGTTGCCCTGCTCGGTCATCACTCATCTCCAGCTTCAAACCAGCCATCCAGAACGCGCACATGCGGGTGTCCGACCGATCAAGCGTTTCTGCAATCTTCGCGCGCCCCGCTAACACGGGCGGCGCCCCAATTCAAGTTTGAGCGACTGGCAGATCGTCCGGCGAGCGCAATGCTTCGATGGACTGCAGCATGTCAAACATCCGACGGGCTTGCGCAGCGTCAAGCGCGCCCGAAACGCAATCCTCAAACTTGGTCCATAACGCCTCGGGAGGCGCCGGGCGGCGCGCATCGCCAAGCGGATGCGTGAAACGCTGGTCGAGTTTGCGGCCATCTTTCAGGGTCACAATCAGGCCGTCGCCAACCCTGTCCGGGCCGTCCTTGAAACGTCGCCGAACTTTCCGCATGAGATCGCGGACATCGGCGCGATTGACAAATTGCGGCGTGAATTCCGCCCGCGTGCAGCGCCGCGCTAAAATGGCGGCGGCCATCGCAAATTCCATCGAGAATTTGGCGTCGAGCGCATTCTGCGGATTGGTGTGCACGAGATTGGAAAACTGCGCCTGGGTCTGTTCGACGTCCACCGCTTCAACGTCATCTGCCGCAAAGGGCGTTCTTGCGAGCAGGGTCAAAACACCATCAAGCGCGCGGTGCGCGCCATAACACATCGGAAACAGTTTGAAGCCAAGCGCATTGGTTTCAATGAACCAGCGCTGGCCGAACTGCGCCGGGCTGGTCCGATCGGCGTCGCCCCTGGGAGCAATGGCGCGCAGAAACCCGAGGTCCGACTCGAGCGCGTCTCCCGATGCGCTCATCCCGGCTGCCGCCAGCCGCGCCGCAATGACGCCGCTTTGAGCCGCCCGCCCGGCGTGGAAGGGTTTGGTCATGGAGCCAAAATTGGCGATGACGCCCGCCGACATCGACGCGGCGATCGCCAGCGCGTGCGCTGCGCCATTGGCGTCCAGACCGCGCAAGCTTGCGGCCGCCGCTGCGGCTGCAATTGCGCCAAACGTGCCCGTGGGATGCCAGCCCTTCAGATGCACGGGGTCGCGCATCCGCGAGGCCAGTTCGCCCCAGACTTCAAAGGCGGCGACATAGGCGGTCAGCATCGCCTTGCCATCGCGCCCCAACGCCTCGGCCTCGGCAAAGATCGCCGGCGCGATGGAAGCGGAGGGATGCGTCGGCTGGATGCCGACAAGTCCCACATCGTCATAATCCTGGGCGTGGCTAGCGGCGCCGTTCACCAGCGCCGCAGAGGCGCCGCTGGCGCGGGCGGCGCTGAACAGCAGGCGCGCCTCGGGCTTTTCATCTGCCCCGACGAGCGTTGCGCGAACGATACGCGTGACATCGTCGTGACGCCCCAGAAGCGCGGTCGCTGCAAAGTCGGCGAAACCATTGCGTATTACAGGCGAAGCGGCGGCAGGCAGACCGCCATAGCGAAGCCCGGCTACAAAATCGCCAGCGTCCTGTGTAAGCGAAGTCAACATCGCCTCCCAAACTGCTTTTACCGGTGCGACAGGCTAACTGGCGCAACGGCGACGCAACGAATGAAACGAATTACGCATCCGAATTCAGGCGTTCGCGCATTTCCTTTCCGGTTTTGAAGAATGGAACCAGCTTTTCGTCAACCGGAACCTTGGCGCCAGTGCGCGGGTTTCGGCCAAGCCGCGCATTGCGGCGCTTGACCGAAAACGCCCCAAAGCCGCGCAGCTCCACCCTGTCGCCATTGGCCAGCGCCTTGGTGATCTCTTCCAGAATCGCAGTGACAATTTTTTCGATATCGCTTTGATATAAATGCGGATTTCGCTCGGAAATGCGCTGCACCAGTTCTGACTTAATCATTAAAAAACACTCCCCTTCCTATTCTGTTTACAAGTTGCTCACTTGCAAATCAAATCACTGTGCGGGGGGGTGGGACCAGACGGCCACCAACCCTTCAAGCCCCATAATTCGCCCCTGTATCAGTGCATCCCTGACAACAGAACTCACGCCGGGCAGACCGGCCCGATCGGCAAGCTCCGCAGCCATACCCAAAACTCCCAGACGCTCCAGAGATCGAGGACGGCGCCAGTCAATCGTGCGCAACCCCTTGGCTACGCCCTTGTTCTCCTCAAGCCAGGCGATCGCTTCCTTCTCGCCTCCAATAGCGTCTGCAAGCTTCAGTGGAATCGCCTGCCGGCCGCTGAAAACACGCCCGTCATCGACCGCTGCAAGCTCCGCATCGCTCATTCCGCGTCGTTCGCGCACAAGGCCTTTGAACCATTCGAACGAATCCGCGACGAGCGTCGCCAGCGCCGCGCGCGCTTCGGGACTCGTTGGCTCCATTCCATTTGGAGAAGCCTTCAAAGGCGCCGATTTCACAGTCTCATAGTCGACGCCAACCGTGTTCATCAATCTTGAAATATTGGGAAAAGCAAACAATACGCCAATCGAGCCCACGAGCGAATTGCCGTGTGCGAAAATACGATCGGCGCCAAGCGCTGCGATATAGGCGCCCGAGGCCGCCATTGTTCCCACCACAGCGACGACAGGCTTCCTGGCTGCAAGCTGACGGATGCTGTCGTAAAGAACTTCCGACCCGGTTGTTGTTCCGCCCGGACTTTCTATTGTCAGCAACACAGCCGCCGCATTCGAACGACCGACGTTGTCGAGTATCCTGAGAGTGTCCCTGTCGCCGGTGATCACGCCTTCGATTGCAACGCGTGCGATATGTGGACCACGCAAACCATTCTGGACATCGCCGAGGTAACGCCAGGCAATCGCGCCCACGAGCGCAATGGCCGCCAGGCAGGCGCTCACGCGCCAGAATGTCACCTTGCGCCGCAGACTGCGGCGATCGACGAGATAGTCAGCAGTGGACTGGTTGGTCATGCGGACTCCGTTCACAATTGCCTGACGCGCATCATATCGAATTGCGTTTCAATAGCAAAACAGAACTTCCGTTTGGAGAGGACTATCTGCGCCGCGCCTTGAACCAAAAAGGCCCACGCGAACGCGGGCCTTCCTGATGGTCACAATCTGGAATTGTCTCATTCTTCCGTCTTTTTGACCTTCGGCGCGGTATCGCGCGCTTTCAGCGCCGCGCCAAGAATATCGCCGAGCGAAGCCCCCGAATCCGCGGACCCGTATTGCGCAATGGCCTCCTTCTCTTCGGCCATTTCAAGCGCCTTGATCGAAACGGACACCTTCCGCGCCTTGCGATCGAACAGGATCACGCGCGCATCGACCTTCTCGCCAACAGCGAAACGGTCGGCGCGCTGATCGCCGCGATCGCGGGCCAGCTCATTGCGCTTGATGAAGGCTGTAAGTTCGGTGCCCACAATCTTGACTTCAAGTCCGCCTTCCTTGACCTCAAGCACTTCGCAGGTGACGACAGACCCCTTGCGCATATCGGCTTCGCCTTCCGCCTTCTGCTGGAAGGGATCGACGCCGGCGACCTGTTTGACGCCCAGAGAAATGCGCTCTTTCTCGACATCGACGTCGAGCACCTGCGCCTTGACCATGTCGCCTTTCTTGAAGTCTTCGATGGCCTGCTCGCCTGGCTTTTTCCAGTCGAGATCGGACAGATGAACCATGCCGTCCACATCGCCTTCGAGCCCGATGAAGAGACCGAATTCGGTCTTGTTCTTGACCTCGCCCTCGACAATGGAGCCGACCGGATGGGTCTCGGCGAAGACTTCCCACGGATTGCGGAGGGTCTGCTTGAGGCCAAGAGAAATCCGGCGCTTGACCGGATCGACCTCAAGCACCTGCACATCGACTTCCTGGCTGGTCGATACGATCTTGCCGGGATGCACGTTCTTTTTCGTCCAGGACATTTCCGAGACGTGGATGAGGCCTTCGATGCCGGCCTCCAGTTCAACAAAGGCGCCGTAGTCGGTGATATTCGTCACGCGGCCATGGAAACGCGAATTGATGGGATATTTGGCTTCGATGCCGCCCCATGGATCGTCAAGCAACTGCTTCATGCCCAGCGAGATGCGGTGCGTGTCATGATTGATCTTGATGATCCGCACCTTCACGGTCTGGCCGATATTGAGGGCCTCGCTCGGGTGATTGACGCGGCGCCAGGCGATGTCGGTGACATGCAACAGGCCATCAATGCCGCCCAGATCGACGAACGCGCCGTAATCAGTGATGTTCTTGACGACGCCGTCAATGACCTGGCCCTCTTCGAGATTGGCGACAATCTCGTGGCGCTGCTCGGCGCGGCTCTCTTCAAGAACCGTACGACGCGACACAACAATGTTGCCGCGACGACGGTCCATTTTCAGGATTTCAAAAGCCGTCGGAGTCCCCATCAGCGGCGCAACATCGCGCACCGGGCGGATGTCGACCTGGCTGCGCGGCAGGAACGCGACTGCTCCGTCGAGATCGACCGTAAAGCCGCCCTTGACCTGATTGAAGATGATGCCTTCAACCTTTTCTTTCGCCTCGAAAGCCCGCTCGAGCTTGACCCAGCTCTCTTCGCGGCGCGCCTTGTCGCGCGAGATGACCGCTTCGCCAAGCGCGTTTTCCACGCGTTCGAGGTAAACCTCGACTTCATCGCCAACCTTCAGAGATTGCTCGCGGCCTGGGCCGGTGAATTCCTTCAGCGCAACGCGGCCTTCGGTCTTCAAACCGATATCGATCACCGCAACGTCTTTTTCGATAGCAACGACTTTACCCTTGATGACCTGCCCTTCGAGGGCCTCATCCTCGCCAAAGCTTTCATTGAGCAAAGCGGCGAAATCTTCGCGCGAAGGCGCAAAGCTGGTGGACTGGACTGCCATAAGTTCTCCTGAAGCGCCCTTGTGGGCATGCGCCGGCGGGGTTTGTGTGATCGGGCGTTCCGGTTTACCGGCGGACGCGCCTTGACGCGCAATCCTCCGCCCCTTCGGGCGGGCCGGCGGCGGGCCGGCAAACAAGAACGATGAACCGCGGCTCCCTAGCACCGAACTTACGAAAACACAATGCTTGGATACGTCGTCAAATGGCCCGGGCGACAGCAGCGGGCGCAGCGGACTGAGATGTCCGCATCCAGCGCGACACCCACCAGACATAGGCGGGCGCATAAACGAGGCAATAGGCGAGCGCGGTCGAGGCGAGAATGCCAGCTACGCCAAACGCCGGGCCAAAATAGAATTTCAGCGCAAAGGCGAGCCCGCTGTAGCAGATCGCCGCCCGCGCCTGAAACCATGTGGCGCCCAACGCGTTCAAAAGCACATCGGCGATCCGCCCCGCCGACAGCAGGAAGATCCACGCCGACATCGCCCACAGAATGTCGGGGCCGATGGTCATTTCATTGTGCATCCACAGGCCAATGAGCGTCTGTCCGAACAGCACAAGGATTGCGCCGCCGCCGGTCGCGCACAGACCGACAATTGCAAAGCCAATCAAGACATGGCGGCGAATCCAGCTTGCATCGCCGCGCGTCGCCGCATCCGTAAAGGCCGGCCAAAAGGGCTGCGTGACAACCCAGATGAGCCCATAGGCCGTCAGGCAGGCGCGCTGCGCAACCGCCATCTGCGAGGCCGCGTCCGGCCCGAGCAGCGACAGCGCCAGCACGCTGTCGAGATTGAAGGCGAGCGTCGCGGCAAGGCTGAGGACCAGCAAGGGAGCGCCCCGCGACATCAGTTTCAGGCAGCGTTGCGCGGAGGGCCATTCCAGCGCAGGGCGCAGGTCAGGGCGCTGCAAGAACAGATGGATCGCGCTGCAGACGTTGGCGAGCAACAACGCGCCCGCCGTCAGCGCGGCATAGGCGCGGACATCCTGCGAGACCTGTGTCAGCGCAAACAGCCCGCCGACGGTGACAATCGTCTGGAAAGCCTCCCAAACCGAAGTCATATGGAAGCGCTGCAGTCCGCACCAGATATTTCCGGTGAGATTGAGCGGAATGTTGAGCCCGAGGCACAGCGCCGCAATCTCATAGGCCCCCGCAGCTTCGGGCGGCGCAAGGGCGGGAATGACCGCCAGCGCAAGACCCGCGCCCAACGCAGCCAGCGCAGTGGAGATCGCCAGAGCGGCGGCGATCTGGCGACGGATTTCACGCGTGTCGCCGCGCGCGCTGTTGTGCGCGATGCTGGTGAGCAGCGCCTGACCGACGCCAAAATCAACCACAACCGTCATCCAGGAGAGCGAGGCCGCCGCCGCCCAGACGCCAAATTTTGCCGCGCCAAGCGCATGCAGCATCATCGGCATGACAATAAGGACGCCGGCGATCTGCAGAAACCGTTGCGCGACGCCCGCCAGAGACGAGAATGCGACGCGCCGGCTCCGCTCGGCAGGGGCGCTGATCGCGGCCGGGGTCACGCGCGCCTCATAATGCTGTTTAGGGCAAAGCGCCTCCAGGAGACAGGCGGCTTCATGCACGGGCTCCCCGAAAACGGACGAATCCGGTTGTTCCGTGGTAGCCATCAACGATTAAGGGGGGGTTAAGCAGTCTGGGCCCCGCGCGCGGTATGGTTCTGGTCCGGGGGTGGCTTTTCATACTTGAACGTCGTCGTCGCCACCGCGGACAGACGCCGGTCACTCTTCAAAACCGCAACGCGCTCAATCCATCGCCGCATGGGCCGCTTGCGGCGGGGCGGCGCCGGGCGCGCCGGAGGGTCCCTTCATCAGCAGGATCAGCAAGGCGGTGGGGAAGCTCACCCAGAACATCAGCATGAAATCATTGGAATAGGCGATGGCGAGCGCTTGCCGGCTGACTTCGGCGTCCAGCGCGCTGCGCCCGCCCGAGGTCGCGACATTCCAGTAGAGATAGGCGCTGCCGGTCTGCATCATGCGGTTGAAGGGCGTCAGCGTATCGGCGATCTGCGAATGCATGACCTGCGCGCTGCGCGCGAGCATGAAGGAGGCAATCGAGACGCCGATCGCCGAGCCCATATTGCGCACCAGGCTGAACAAGGCCGTGGCGTCAGCGCGATAGGCCGGCGATAGCGTGGCATAAGCGATCATTTGCAACGGGATGAAAATCAGCCCCAATGCAAAACCCTGAATAGACGTGACCCAGGTGAGCGTGAAGGTTTGCACAGAAGGCGTCCAGCCCGCCTGCTCCCAGAAGGAATAGGCCAGAAATGCAAGGCCCGCCAGCATCACAGCGCGCGGGTCGGCCTTGCCGCCCAGTTTGCCGGCAACCATCATGCCAATCATCGTGCCGACGCCGCGCGGGGCCATCAGCAGGCCCGCCTCCCAGACGGGATGGCCGCCCAGCGTCTGCAAATAGGGCGCAAGCAGAACCGTGCTCGCCAGCAGCACAATGCCTACGGCAAACATCAGAAAGCTGCCGGTGGAGTAATTCACGTCATGGAACATTTTCGGCGATATGAAGGGCTTTTCCGCCAGCCAGACATGCACGAGAAACAGATAGAAACCAAGCGCCGCCAGCGTCATCTCGATGAGGATTTCGCTGGAGGAAAACCAGTCCTGTCCCTCGCCCCTGTCGAGCATGAGTTGCAGCGCGCCAAGGCCGAGCGACAATGCTGTAAAACCCGTCCAGTCAAACGGCGGAGCGGGCGCGCCGCGCTGTTCCTTCATGAAAATCGAAAAGCCCGCGATGGCCATGACGCCGAAGGGCAGATTGATGAAAAACACCCAGCGCCAGTCATAGGCGTCGGTCAGCCAGCCGCCGAGCGTGGGTCCGATGATCGGCCCGACCATCACGCCCATGCCCCACATCACCATGGCCTGACCGCGTTGCTGCGGCGGGTAGATATCGAGCATGATCGCCTGCGAGAGCGGCACAATGGCCGCGCCGCAAACGCCCTGCATGAGGCGGAACAGCACCATCTCATCAAGCGATTGCGCCACGCCGCAGAGCATCGAAGTCAGCGTGAAACCGGCAAGACAGAAGAGAAAGAAATTCTTGCGGCCAAAGCGCGCCGACAACCAGCCGACCGGCGCGGTCATGATCGCTGCGGCAACGATATAGGATGTCAGCACCCAGGATATCTGGTCCGATGTGGTGGACAGCGACCCCTGCATATAGGGCAGCGCGACATTGGCGATGGTGCTGTCGAGCACCTGCATCAAAGTCGCAATCATCGTGCAGATCGTGATCAGCGTCCGGTGCGGGACGCGATCGGGATCAATGACCGACTGCGGCATCGGGCCTGCTCCGCATTGGCGCGGGGCCCCAGTCCCAGAGATCGGAAAGACGCCGGATGTGGCCGCTGTCGATCTCGACGACTACGCTCATGCCCGACAGCAGACGCGGATCGTCAGCGCCCGGTTTCACCTTGATGCGCACCGGCACGCGCTGAACGACCTTCACCCAGTTGCCGCTGGCGTTCTGGGCCGGGATCAGCGCGAATTCCGAACCTGTTGCGGGTGAAATGGAATCGACCTCGCCCTTGAAGGCATGGCCGGGATAGGCGTCCACCGTGAAGTCAACGGAATCGCCGCTCTTGATAAAGGTCAGGTCCGTCTCTTTCACATTGGCTTCGATGTAGAAGCCATCGCTCGCCACCAGCGCCACAGCGCCGGTATTGGTCAAGGCTGCGGTCTGGGAGACGAGGAATGCGCCGGGCTGCAAGCGGTCAACAGCAGTCACGATGCCGCTGAATGGCGCGCGCACAACCGTATGATCGAGCTGACGCTGCGCTTCGGCCACGCCCGCCTGCGCTGCAAGATATTGCGAGGTCTGCTCAACGGGAAAGTCCTCCGCGCCGCCAAGACGCGTCAGCGCCGCTTCCGACTGACGCTTCATGGCCTCAAGCTGTTTTTGCGCGGCCAGCAGCGTGAAACGGGCCTGATCGAGCGAGGCCTGCGTGCCGGAGCTTGTGCGCGCCAGCCCCTCGGCGCGGTCATTGGTGGCCTGCGCCAGAGCCACTTGCGCGGTCTGGGCGGCGATGCCCGCCTGCAATTGCGCGTAATCGCCATGCGCCGCCTGCAGCCCGGTGCGGATGCTCACAAGTTGCGCCTTCGCCAATTGCAGAGCGATTTCAAACTGTGCGGGGTCTACCCGGAAGAGAATGTCGCCCGCCTTCACGCGCGCGCCCTCACTGACATCGACGGACGACACAATCCCCGAAACATCCGTGGAGACCATCAATTTGGGCGCGCGGATATAGGCGTCGTCACTGCTGACCCAGCGTCCGCCATGCAGCCAGTAGCCTGTCCCGAGGGCAACGACGGCGAAAATGCCGCCAGCCATCAGAAGCAGGCGCAGAAAATTCCTGCCGCCCTTGCGGGCAACATGCGCAACCGGCGTCTCTGTCTGTGCGGAAGGCGCTTCGCCGCGTGCGACTGGCTCCGGCGGGGGCGCAGGCGCGCGTTCCGGGACTTCGTTCCGGGCAGCTTCATCCGCGCGGGCGGGTTGCTGTTTCAGGTTAGTGACATTGGCGCTCATCAGCTGGCTTTCGCCCCTTCGCGTTTCTCGGTCAGAAGATTGTCTTTCATGGTC
This sequence comes from uncultured Hyphomicrobiales bacterium, assembly GCA_903931945.1. GTDB lineage: Bacteria > Pseudomonadota > Alphaproteobacteria > Rhizobiales > Beijerinckiaceae > Terripilifer. Next base: position 29,584 of record CAIZEI010000009.1, read on the forward strand.
AGCAGCGCAGACGTCAGGCGCCCGACCTGCTCAGGTTCGATCCCCGCCGTCAGGCATTCCTTGAGATCCTGACTATAGGCCTGCAGTAAAGCGAGATTGGGGCCAGCCGCCGGGGTCAGATGCAGGCGCCGCACGCGCCGGTCTGCGGGGTCGAGGCGACGTTCAACAAGACCGCGCGCCTCCAGCCTGTCAATCAGCCGGGCGATGGTGATTGGCTCGACCTCGACCAGGCTCGCCAGCTCGTTTTGCGACATGCCGGGGCGCATATGCAGGCGCAGCAGAATGATCCATTGCGCGCGGGTCATACCATGCGCGCGCGCGCGCTGGTCGGCCCGCGTGCGCATCAGCCGGGCGAGGTCATGGATGACAAGAAGGAGATCGGTTTCGGAAATACCTGGCACGGCGCTATCATACGTTGATTATGATAAGCTAGCTTATGATATATGCGGCGCACAAAGTCAAGGCGTCGATAGAAAACGCAAAAACCTCGCCGGATTTCCGGGCGAGGCCTTCGACCAACATCGGCAGGTTGCGAATATTCAGTCCAGAAGCAGGCGCTTGAGAAGTTCGATCTCCTGACTGAGCGTGCTGTCCAGACCCGCCAGCCCCTCGATCTTGCGAACGGCGTGGAGAACCGTCGTGTGATCCCTGCCGCCAAACCGCCTGCCGATTTCCGGCAGCGAGCGGGGCGTCAAGACCTTGGCGAGATACATCGCAATCTGGCGCGGACGCACCACGACAGCGGTTCGACGCGCGGACAGAATGTCGGCGCGGCTCACGTTATAGTGGCTCGCAACCATCTTCTGGATGTCTTCGATCTTGACGCGCTTGGGTTCGCGCGTCCGGACGAGATCGCGGATAGCGTCCTCGGCGATTTCAACTGTCAAAGGCGCGCTTGTAAGCGTCGCGCGACCGAGCAAACGACTCACTGCGCCTTCAAGATCGCGGCCATTGGTGTCAATGGCGTTGGCGACATAAGCAATGACCGCCGCCGGGACATCGAAGCCGGGATGTTTCAGGCGAACGGCGGCAATGCGTGAACGCAGGATGTTGAGCCGCAAGTCCATATCCAGAGACCCGATATCCGTACTCAAGCCGCCCATCAGGCGGGATCGCACACGCTCGTCAAGGCTTTCGAGTTCCGCAGGAGGACGGTCGCCGGCCACGACGACCTGCCGCCCGGCGTCAATCAGGGCCCCCAGCGTGTGACAGAACTCATGCTGGATCGATTTGCCTGTCAGAAATTGCACATCGTCAATGACCAGCATGTCGATGCCGCGCAATTTGTCCTTGAAAGCCAGCGCATTCTGCGTTTTGAGCGCCTGCGCAAATCGGTACATGAAGTTTTCCGCCGTCAGATAAATGACACGCTGTCCGCGTTCATGCGCGCTATGCGCGATCGCCTGCAAAAGATGCGTTTTGCCGAGCCCCACCGCAGCATGAATATAGAGCGGATTGTAAACGGTTGCGTCGCCGGGCGCGGCCTGCGCAACGCGCATCGCCGCCGCATGGGCGAAATGATTGGATCGTCCGACATGGAAATGAGCGAATGTCATGCGGGGATCCAGACGCGATCCGTTCATGCCGTCAGTTTCGCTCGGGAATGGCCCCCCCTTTTTGTCAGCCTTGCCCGGCTCTCGCGATTTTGACAATTCAACGGAAGGCAAGCGCGAAAGGCCTGCCGGCGGCATTCCCGATTCGCTATGTCCAGCCGGCGCCCCGGAGGCCAGATGCGAACCGATGGGGCGCGATGTCACTCGAACATCCACCGAAATGCTCGCAATATCAGGCGCCTCATCACGGAGCGTCGCCAGAATGCGCTCATTGTAATTGGAATGAATCCACGACTTCAGAAAGCGCGTCGGCACCGACAGGCTGGCGACCCCTTCGGTAACTGAATCAAGCTCAAGACGGTGGAACCAGGAATTATAGACATCCTGTCCCAACTCGGCGCGCAAACGCAAACAGGTGCGACGCCACGCTTCCGCATAAATTGACCGTAGCGGCCTGTCAGAAATATCGTCCATTATTTTGGCCCCTCGAATTTCAAAAAAATGTGCACAGATTCACTTCGCACCGCGTGCAAGAGCGGACGCAAAACCGACGCAACATGAGGATTTAATGCAGGAACGGACCGCTAGATGCGGAACTCCAACACGGATGGCGCTGACCGCACAGCCTTTTCCAGACCCGAGGCTTCACGTGCGGACGCTGTGACGCGGCAGTTTTTCATTGCGCGCATTCTTTGGTCTTTGAATCTGATTTTCATTTTATCTGCCCCCTGGAACTCCGACCGAACGCCGAAAATCCAAAAACATCAATGTACAAATATTAATAGATTTATATCCAGAGCGTAGTTCTCTCAAATTGCAAAAATATCACAAATTTATACGGTAAGATGAGCCGCTCAAATTTTGAGTGGACACCATGATCTTCTCAGTCGCTCAAGATGTACTTTGTTCACCCCACCGCCGATGCATTACATGTACGCGCCTTCTCGTGCGGGTTCAAATGGATTCGTTAAAAAAGTGACACCACAGTTTTGATCGACTGGCGAAAAGTTCAGTGAAGAATGGTTCAATAGCGATTTCAGCAGATAAGGCATTGGTTTCCAAGGCTTTGACTCGACCGACATAAAAAAGTTACAAAACATCCCCAAATCCACCGGCGAAACAAAGTCGCCGGGCTATCCACAGACAAAGCGCGAACCCGCAATCTTGGTGGCCAATCAATTGAAATATATTAATAAATTCCGCACGCTTTTGCGCCCCGCGATCACCTGCGGCGCATGTCGCGGAACCGCTACAAAACAGTCAGAATTTTACCATGCGACAGTTCCCTGACCCAATGGCGACTTGCCCCGTAACGCAAAAAACCCGGCCAAGGCCGGGCTCATGGTGCGCGATCGATAATAGGATGCGATATTACTTCGCCAGCGCTTTCACGCGGGCGCTCAGACGCGAAATCTTCCGCGACGCCGTATTCTTATGCAGAATTCCCTTCTGGGCGGCGCGCATGACCAGTGGCTGCGCGGCGCTGAAAGCAGCCTGCGCCAAGGCGGCGTCGCCCGTCGCAAGCGCTTCTTCCAACTTCCTGACATAGGTCCGCATCTGGCTGCGGCGAGACTTGTTGATCTCGGTGCGATGTGCGATCTTTCGAACGGCCTTCTTGGCCGAGGATGTATTAGCCATAATGTCCTCAGAAACGGCCCGTGCGCAGGCGCAAGCCCAAAACCCTGCCGGCGCCTGTCGGGGCCGAACGTTAGCCGCCTTATATGCTGCAATCGCCGCCGCCGTCAACGCGCATATGAAGGAAAAACGATCGCCAGGGGTAAACCCGGAAAAGCGTCTGGCCTATCCCGCGAAATTCCGCGTGCTCGCAGAATTCCGGCTGGCGCTCGCCGCCGATGCCAGCAGATGTCCGCCGGGCGTCCAATCTGTCCGCCGCACTTGCATTCAGCCGGTGGATTGGCCACCCTGCGGAACATTGCGAATATGACCCTCACTTATGGATACAGCGATGCGCGCCGGATGGTATGAAAAGACAGGCCCGGCGAGTGACGTCATCGTTGTTGGCGAAATCCCGGTTCCGCAGCCGGGTCCCGGGGAAATCCTGATCCGGCTGCACGCCTCGGGGATCAATCCCTCGGACTACAAACGGCGCGGCAATACCAGGGCGGCAATGGAATTTCCACGCGTGATCCCGCATTCCGATGGCGCAGGCGTGATCGCGGCGCTCGGCGCTGGCGTTCAAGGGTTTCATGCGGGCGATCGCGTCTGGTGCTATAACGCGCAATGGGCGCGGCCATTTGGAACCGCTGCCGAATATGTTGTTTTGCCCCGCCGCCTCGTGCGGCCCTTGCCCGCCGGCGCCAGCTTTATACAGGGCGCCTGTTTCGGCATTCCGGCCATGACGGGCTATCACGCCGTTCGCGTGGCGGGACCTGTTGAGGGAAAGACAATATATATACCCGGCGCGACGGGCCGCGTTGGCGCCTATGCCGTGCAATTCGCCAAATGGCGCGGCGCCCGCGTCATTGCCTCGACTGGCGGCGGCGGCGATGCGCAAAACGCTGTGCGAGCGCTGGGCGCGGACGTCGTTCTGGACCGAAATGACAGTGATCTGGCCGCCCGGTTGATGGCCGAAACCGACGGGCGCGGCGTCGATCGGGTGATTGACGTCGATTTGCCGGGCAATATCGTCCTTGACGAAAAGATTGTCGCCGAAAACGGCGCTGTCGTTTCCTTCGGCGCGGCCAGTACGCCCACACTCCAGGTTTCCATGTCAGGCCGTCGCGCCCGCAACTTCTCGATCCACCTGATATTCGTTTATTTGCTCGACGATGCGACGGCTGCTGCGACCTGCGCCGGCATCGAGGCGGCAGAGCTGGACGGCGCCCTGAAACATCGCATCGCGGGCGTGTTCCCTCTGAACGACCTTGCCAAAGCGCACGCCTTCGCCGAAACGACCAGCGGCACAGGCCATGTGGTCGTGGAAATATAGACAGCCGGACCTGACAATTCCAAGTTCCTATCGGTCGGTGGATGAAAGGTTTTCGCATCGAAGACCGACAAGGCATTGTGGATTGTCGGCTGCCGGCGCAAAACCCGGCAAGGCCGTCTGTCCGAGATAACACTGAGACTCGGACGCCACAAATTGTGCGTATGTGTCGCGTCCGGTGCTCATAACAACAGACTTTCGCGCCTGAACCAGCGCCTGCGCGCTCGCACAGGACATCGCGGTCGTTTGTGGCCGCGACTGGGCTTGCGCCGACGCCGAAACCAGCAGTCCCACGGTCAGGATGATTGCTTTCATGTGGCCTCCCGGAGCCTTTTTCGATCCAGCCGGATCGGAAAATATCGCCTGATTCATGCTTTGAAGCACTGCCTTTGCGCGCTCGACGTCTGTTTCGTCTGTAACGCCTTACCAGTGATCAAGCTCTGCGGCGGCGTCGTCATCCTTAATCTCATGCCGGAGAATCAACGGCACCTGAGACAATGCGAAGAGGATCGTGATCGGCATCGTGCCGAACAGTTTAAACGAGACCCAGAAATCCGTCGACTGGGTGCGCCAGACAATTTCGTTTAACGCCGCAAGAAAGAAGAAAAAGAGCCCCCAGCGAAGGGTCAACTCGCGCCACCCCGCCTCGGTCAGCCGCATAACGGTGTCCAGCACCACCGGCAACAGCAGCTTACCCATCGCCAGACCGCCGAGCAGCGCCGCGCCGAAGAGCGAATTGATGATTGTCGGTTTGAGCTTGATGAAAGTCTCATCATGCAGAAGCAGCGTCAGCGCGCCAAAGACCATCACGACGACCGCAGTGACCAGCGGCATGACGGGAATATGCCGGGTCAGGAGCCAGGAGGCGACGAGCGCGGCAACGACGCCAGCCATCAACGCAGCGGTGGCCGGAAATATCCCGTAGAGCGCATTGACGATAAAAAAGAGCACCGTCGGCCCCATTTCCAGCGCCAGTTTGAGCACGGGATTCTGCTTCGGCTTCACGTTTGCAACAACCGTCATTGAAACATCCTTATTCACAGGCGATGGCCGAAAGATCAGTCGGCCAAACCCGCAATGGCGCGGGCAAAATCGCGGGCTTCGAACGGCTCGATATCGGCCTGTCCTTCGCCAACGCCAATAAAATGCACGGGCAGTTTAAACTTTTCGGCGATAGCCACCAGAATGCCGCCCCGCGCAGTGCCATCCAGCTTGGTCATCACCAGGCCGGTGACGCCCGCGACCTTTCCGAAAATCTCAACCTGACTGAGGGCATTCTGCCCGACCGTTGCATCGAGCGCCAGCAAAACCGAATGCGGCGCCGCTGGATCGGCTTTTCTCATGACCCTGATAACCTTTTCAAGCTCGGCCATCAATTCCTTGCGGTTTTGCAGACGCCCCGCCGTATCCATGATCAGAACGTCAGATTCATTCGCGAGGGCCTCGCGCATCGCATCAAAGGCGAGCCCCGCCGCATCCGCCCCCTGCGGTCGGGCGACGACGGGCGCGCCAGCGCGCTCACCCCACACTTTCAATTGCTCGATCGCCGCCGCGCGGAAGGTATCGCCCGCCGCAAGCGTCACCTTGCGGCCTTCGGCGGAAAATTTCGAGGCCAGCTTACCGATCGTTGTCGTCTTGCCGGAGCCGTTGACGCCGATGACCAGAATGACAAATGGCTTGCGGCTCTCGTCGATGGTCAGCGGCAAAGCCACAGGCGTCAACACGCGTTCAACCTCGGCGGCAAGGATTTCTTTCACCTCGTCCGGCGATATCTCCTTGTCGTAGCGGCCCTTCCCGACGGCTTCGCGAATGCGCGTTGCCGTGGCGAGGCCGAGATCCGCCTGAACCAGCACATCTTCGAGTTCGTCCAGCATTGCTGAATCGAGCTTGCGCTTGGTGAAAATGCTGGCGATGCCCTCGCCGATGGCCGAAGAGGACCGCGCCAGTCCCGCGCGCAGCCGTCGCCACCAGGTCCTTTTGGGTTCAGGCGCAACGGCAGCAGTCGGCGCCGGCTCAACGACAGACGCGGAACCGCGCGAAAACAGCCCGCCAAACAGGCCAGGTTTCTTCGTCGCAGCGATCGGGGCGTCGTCGTCACTCATAACTGGCGAAATTCTCCTGCGCCTGTTTACCCATGCGTCTCCATACCCGATACAGTGCCCCGCATGATATCAAAAGTAATGACTCCAGACGAAATTCTCGGCCGCCTGCTCTACCGCGACGCCCTGATGCTGGTTATCGACAAACCAGCAGGGATCGCGGTGCATCAGGGCCCCAAGGGCGGCGACAACCTTGAAGCTCATTTTGACGCGCTACGCTTTGGCTTGCCGCGAACGCCGGCGCTCGCGCATCGGCTGGACCGCGACACCTCGGGATGTCTGGTGCTCGGTCGCCACCGCAAGGCGCTTGAAACATTGGGGAAACTGTTCAAACGCGGCGAAATCTCCAAGACTTACTGTGCCATTGTCGAAGGCGACCCGCCTGATGAAGGGCTGATTGATCTGCCGCTCGGGCGACTCGACGCCAAACGGGGCTGGTGGATGAAAGTCGATCCGCTTGGGTCGCCGTCCCAGACGCGCTGGCAAACGATGGGTCGCGGAGTGGGAGAGGACGGCAAGAAACGCGCCTGGCTGGCGCTGGAGCCGCTGACCGGACGCACGCATCAATTGCGGGTGCATTGCGCGGCCATGGGCTGGCCCATTCTCGGCGATCCCATCTATGGCGCCGGCGAAGTCAACGGCGCGATCACTCTGCAACTCCATGCCCGAAAAATTATTGTGCCGCTCTACAAGAACAAACCGCCGATCGAGGTTGTCGCGCCGCCTCCGCCCCATATCGCGTCCATGCTGGAGAAATGTTGCTTCAAAATCGAACCCGTTGTTACACCGTGAACATATCGCCGATGCGCTCAGCCCGATCGAACCCGTCAAGTTTCGAAACCCATACGACAGCGCGCTCTGCGCCAACGACAGCACCGGCGTTGTGAAACAGTTTTCGCGTGCGTCCTGCCGCGTCATGCGGCCTTGACGCATGACCGCGCCCGGCAATGAGCGCCTTTTCAAAGGTCCGGCCCTTTGCGACGACCCGCATATGCGCCGGGGCTTCGCGGGGCCAGCGCGCCGAATCATTTTCATCCTCGCGGACAACGACGCGGCGGGTCAGCGCGCGCACCGGGCCGTCATGGATCGCGGCCTCGATTGCGCCGTGATCGATCGAGCCTTTGCACAGGGCCAGGGCCGTCATGAAAGCGATGGAGTGATCGGCGGTCTCACGGTTTTCCGGCTCCCACAATCCGGGCGACGTCGCCGCCCATTTGATCGCAAAGGCATGTGTCGAGACTTCGACACGATCAATGACCGTGTTGAAATCGACATCGCCGAATGTTGCAACGAGTTGCTGGCGCAATTCGAGCGCGATCTCGATTGGCGCCTGCGCATGGAAAACGGCGGGAAACATTTTCAGATGCGTGTCGCCCGTGCGATCGCGCGCGGGATCGAGCTCCAGCGTCATTTCGCCGGATATGATTTCAAGAAATCCCTGCCGTCCCTCGAAGACCGGATCGGGTCCTGACATTCCTGCTCTGGCAAGACGCGCCAGAAACAGGGCGTTGCGAATCGCGTGCGGAGAAGCAAGGCTGCGCCAGGCCGAAACCTTCGCCGTGCGCGCGATCAACATATTGTTTGATGCGGCCATCATTGCGATGGCGCTGGCGAATTGGGCGCGCGTAAGATCGCAGAGCAGGCTTGCGATGACAATGCCGGCAAGACCGACATAGGTCGCATGGTCCCAGCCGCGCGTCAGCGCGTTCGACCCGTCGCACATATCGAGCATCAGATGCTGCCCGACTCCAATCGCGCGCAGAACGTCGTCGCCCGATTTGCCAGCCTCTTCGCCCGCTGCCAGAGCCAGCGGAATGAGGTCCGAGGGATGGCCGCCGTTTTTCCCGACATATGTATCGTTCCAGTCGTAATAACGGATCATCATGCCATTCAGGAACGCGGCGTCGCCTGCGTTCATTCGCCCGTTCAGCAGCGCCTGGCAGGACCCGCCCGGCGACGATATCGCGCGCGCGACAGCCTGAACCTCCGGGTCTGCGGACGCGGCGATCGCGCAACCCAGCGCATCCATCACACGCGCAATCAGCGCGCCCCGCCGCGCATCATCCAGAGGTCGCGCGTAAGCCGAAAATGCAAAATCGACAATGGCGTTGACAATGGAATCGGCTGCCATGCCGGGGGTTTGCGCGTTCACCACTTTGCCTTGATTTCGGGCTCGAACTTTGCCCACCAGTCCTCGCCAGCACGCACGAAATCATCATAGGGACGCATTCCGCGATGGGTGGCCGGATCGGCGCCGGGCGCCGCGCCGCCAACGGCGACAGCATCGATCGCCCGCAGCAACATGCTGCGCATGGCAATGATGGCGTGGTCCGTCGCGCCTAGGTGTTCCTTCGATCGGTCAACAATGGCGCCCATGCCTTCCTGCAGGGCGAAATCCTGGGTGTTGATGCCGACGATGCCTGTGTAGACCTTCGCCTTCTGCAACTGGCGGTCAATCATGTAATCGTTGCGCTTGTTCTTTTTCAGTTTGTAGGTCCCTGGAATCATGTCCTCCGGGCCGCGTCCATAAAATACTTCCGTGTGGATGCGATGCGCCTCATCGATCGGCGTGGTGGAATCATAGGTATGGTGCCAATTGTAGACGAAGGTCGTTTCATCATCGACGGGAACCCACACATGCCCGTCGAGCGCGGGGGCCTTGCGTCGCGCGCCGCTGAATTCGTGAATGCCGCCACGCATCTGCTGAAAGGGCATGACGTAGTGATAGAGGCGAACATATGTATCGCCCTGCCCCATGTTGCGGGTCGAGACATAGTAATAGCCGTAGTCGGTGGGATGCACATCCAGACGCGGCGATTTGTCGAGCAGGCGCGGGTCGGACTTTGCCGACATATTATTATTATGCGCATAGGAGGAATGCGCGGTGTCGAGTCCGCCTTCGAGCGCTTGCAGATAATTGCATTCCTCGTATGTCTTCGAGACATGAAGAAATTCATGCGGCACGCGCATCCATTCATAGTCCGGCGGCAGCGGCATATGCTCTCTCGGCCCCAGATAGGCCCAGATAATGCCGCCCGCTTCATGTGTGGGATAGGCCGTCAGTTTCACATTTGACTTCATGCGCTCGTTGCCAGGCTCTGTCGGCATATCCATGCAATCGCCATGGCGGTCGAATTTCCAGCCATGATAGGCGCAGCGTATGCCGCCATCTTCATTGCGGCCAAAATAAAATGGCGCGCGGCGGTGAGGACAGAACGCATCCACAAGAGCCACCTTGCCCTCGCTGTCGCGAAACGCGAGCAGGTCTTCGCACAAAATGCGCACGCGCACCGGCGGTCCGTCCTTCTCCGGCACTTCTTCGGCGAGAATCGCCGGCTGCCAGTAGCGGCGGAACAGATCGCCAGCGGGCGTTCCCGGCCCCACACGTGTCAATTTTTCGTTCTGAACGGCCGAGACCACTGGATACCCTCGCATTGATTATGCCGCGCAGAAAATGCCACAGTGCGCCCGCCAACGCAAAGCCCCCGAGTCGCATCAGCGCCTCCATGAGACAGACAGCCTATGCCGGACGCGAACGACAATACAAGCCAGCCCATCGCACCCTTGCGCGGAGTGAGAGTGCTCGAACTTGCGACCATGATCACCGGACCGCTGGCGGGCATGATGCTGGGCGATCTTGGCGCTGACGTGCTGAAGATCGAGCGGCCCGGCGGCGACCCCTTCCGCAAATACAACGACACGCTCTACAGCCCGCAATTCGTCGCCTTCAACCGCAACAAGACAAGCCTTGTGCTCGACCTCAAATTAAAAACAGACCGCGAGCGATTCCGCGCGTTGGCGAGCGACACCGATGTGTTGATCGAAAATCTGCGACCCGGAAATCTCGACGCGCTCGGCCTTGGCGCTGATGCGCTGCGCGCGCTCAATCCGCGTCTCATCCATTGTTCGATTACCGGTTTTGGCGCGACTGGACCCTATAAGGACCGGCCCGCATACGACACGGTCGGACAGGCGCTGAGCGGCATCGCAAGCCTTGCTGTCGATCACGACGAACCGGCGCTGGTTGGCACCACAATCTCCGACAACGCAACGGGCATGTACGCCTGCTACGGAATCATGGCGGCGCTTTACGAACGTCGCGACACAGGGCGGGGACGGCGGATCGAAGTCAACATGATCGAGGCCTCGACCGCATTCATGCCCGACGCCTATCTGCACCATGAAATGTTCGGCGTTTGCGCGGGACCGCTAACGCGGATCGCGTCATCGCACGCTTTTGTGTTTCGATGCGCGGATGGCAAATTGATTGCGCTGCATCTGAGTTCGCCGGAAGGCAACTGGCGCGGCGTTGTGGATGCGCTGGGCGCCGCCGAAATTGGCGACGACCCCCGCTTTGCCACCCGTGCGACGCGCATCAAGCATTACACGGAAATGCGGGCGGCTCTGGCGCAGGAGTTCATCAAGCATCCACGTGAAAAATGGATGGATGCGCTGGTCGCAAGAGACGTGCCCTGCTCGCCCGTCAAGACGCCGCCAGAAGTGCTGGAAGACCCGCAAATTCTGGCGCTCGGCGCGTTCCGCTCCATGACTCTCGCCAATGGCATGACAGCGCGGCTGCCACAAACGCCAGTGCTGTTCGATGGCGAACGGACGTCTGCCTGGACCCCGCCGCCCGCCTGTCCCGATTCCAGATAAGGCGCGTCAGCGCGCGTCCTTTAATCCCAGAATCGCCCGCGCCTCTTTCGGACTTGCAAGTCCTCCATCAAGCGATTCCACGATCTTTTTTGCCTTTTCGCAGAGCGCCGCGTTGGTGGGCGCAGGGACGCCATATGAGAGATAGCGATTGTCTTCAAAACCCACACGGATATGTCCGCCAAGCAAATAGGTTTGCGCCAGCATGGGAAACTCCATGCGCGCGATGCCGAACGCGGCCCAATGCGCGCCCTGCGGCAGCAGGCTTTTCATATAGAGCAACGTCTCGACGCTGGGGCTTGCGCCAAAGCCTGCGCCCAGCACAATCTGGAACAGGCCGGGGCCTGCGATCGCGCCATCCGCGATCAGCTTTTTCGCCAGATGTATATCGCCTGAATCAAACACCTCGTATTCGGGATAGACGCCCGCGCTGCGGATCGCGGCAGCCATGTCCGCGATCATCCACGGCGGATTGATCATGGCGTTATTGCCCATCCACATGGTCTGAAAATCGAGCGAGCAAATGTCTGGCTTCAAGGCGACCACATGCTCGACGCGTCGCGCGGCGGTGCACATCACCGAACCCGCCGCAGCGACGCCGGGATTGTCCGGCGTCGGGAAGAATCGCGTCCCGCTCCCCGTCGTCAGATTGATCAGCACATCGACGCCACTATCGCGAATGCGCTCAACCGTTTCGCGATAATGGACCAGTTCCATGCTGCCATTTCCGGTCTCGGGATGGCGCACATGAATATGCACGATGGCGGCGCCGGCCTTGGCCGCGCCAATCGAGGATTCGGCAATCTCCTTCGGCGTCACGGGGACTTGTTTGTCCTTGCCAATGGGGGCGGCGCCGGTGACAGCGCAGGTCAGAATGCGTTTGGACATAAGGCCTCCACGACGGGTTTTGCTGGTGGTTAGGCGAGAAGTGCGCGAAGAATGTGCGGGCGCCAACGCCCCCGTCACACACTCAGCCAGCTCAGATCTGCTTCATCCTCGATATGCTGCAGCCGTTCAAAAATGCGAGTCATTTTCGCCTTATCGATGTGACGCGTGACGACAAGGAATTTTTCGCGCAATTCGTTTTGATCGAGCGGTCGGGCGGGCGTTCCCTTGAATTCGGTCACCGCTTTGGAAAACGTGCGACCGTCTGTGAGGGTGACCGTGACAGCGCTGCCGATATCTGTGGTCGCCTGGCCCGGCACGATGATCATTTTGATCTTGCGGCTGAATTCGTTCACCCGGGCGTCGTGAATGACCGCATCGTCGAAGTTTCTGGGGTCGAGAGGATCCCGGTACATCGAAAGCGCCACTGAAAACGGAATGCTGAACTGCGCCAGCAACACATCCCTGGGGTCGAGGATGTTGTTGAGCGTCGCCATGCGCTCGCTGCCGGCAATTGAAACGCCCGCGACATCAGCTGCCGTGAACCCCTGCTCGGCCCGCAGGTCCATCATGGCCTCAACAGCCGTATGGGCAGTGATGTGGCAGGCAAAGCGCTTCATCATCACGGTGCGCGTGACGTATATCTCGCCAAGACCCTTCGTGAGTTCGCCCACATCCCATTCCGTGCAAAACGCCTTGAGAAAGCCAAAAGCGCCTTCGAGCACAGTTGTCGGGCCATCATAGCCGTCAGCGGCAAGGCTTGCAGCAAGCACGCCACTTTCCGCGCCGCGTCCCAGATGCAGCTTCTTGACCATTCCGCCGGTGCCGGACTTGGCGAATTCCAGCAGACCGCCGCTCAGCGAGCCGGCAATGCCAAGCGCATTGGTCATTTTTTCTGGATTGAATTTCAGCATATGTCCGACCGCCACCGCGCCGCCAAACGGACCCGTCGTGCCGGGCGCGTGAAAACCCCTGATTTCATTGGTGTGCTTTGTCGCAAGGCCGATGCGGATCATGGCTTCGGCGCCGGCGACAAAAGCTGTCAACAAATCGCGGCCCCCGATGCCGCGCTGCTGCGCCACAGCCAATGTCGATGACAGAAGAATGGCGCCGGGATGCGCGCCGCTATCGGGATTCGTCAGATTGTCCATCTCGAAAGCATGCGCGAGCGCGCCATTGGCGAGGGCGGCGGATGGCGGATGAAGACCGTCGTCTCCACCACCCAGAATTTTGCTTTTGCCGCCGCCGCCATTGCGACGCGCGTAATCCATAACAATGCGGCTCCACGGCAATTGCGCGCCATAGACGATCACCGCAACGGCGTCGATGATCGTGTCTTTGGCGCGTTGCAACACATCAGGCGGCAGGTCTTCGTAACGGATTGACGAGACATATTGCGCGAGCTTGACGGTCTCATGTCCATTTGTGGGGGGTTGGGCTGGCTTGTCTTCCGCTTGCGCGGGCGTGTGATTCGCAAGCGCAGCCAGCACAACAGGCGCGAATGGCGCGGCGCCGCCAAGAGCTGTCATGTTCTTCAGAAAGCCCCGGCGCCCATTTGCGTCCATATCGCGCTCGTTCATTTTCCGTCCCTTTTCGTTGCCTCGGGTCTGTATCCCGTGTGCGTTGGCTTTGGTCAATCGAGGACGTCCGGAAGCCCGCCCTCCGACAACTTCGACAGGCATCTGAAATCCCTATTGCTTCTCGATATGGTTATCTGACGCCACGCGCTCCCAGGTCGCGCGTTCGCGCGCGAGAAAAAGCGCCGTTGCCGCTGGGCTGGCGTCCGCCGGAGTGGTCTCCATGGCGCGGAAGCGCTCGGAAACCGCAGGGTCGCGCATAGCGGCATTGATCGCCTTGTTGAGCCAATCGACAACGGGCGCGGGCGTGCCGGGCGGCGCGACCATTGCGTACCAGACTGTCAGCACAAAATCCTCAGGATAGCCGAGTTCGCGGAATGTCGGCACATCGGGCGCTTCAGGATCGCGCTTTTCCGATCCGACCGCGAACATCTTGAGTTTGCCCTCCTTGTACCAGGGCATAATATTGGCGAGCGGCGCCATGAACAGATCGACCTCGCCCTTCAACAGCGCTTGCGTTGCAGGCTCGGCGCCGTTGAAGGGCACATGCACCATTTGCGTGTCGGTGTATTTTTCCAGCAGCAAAACAGCCATGTGATTGCCGCCGCCGATGCCCTGGCTGCCATAATTGATTTTTCCCGGATGCGTTTTGGCGTAATCGATGAACTCCTTCATCGAATTGGCGGGAAAATCGCCGCGCACGCCCATCACGAGCGGTTGGCTGGAGATCATGGCGACAGGCGTAAAGGCCAACGGGTCATAGCCAAGATTGGTATGGGTGAGTTGATTGAACACCAGTGGCGAGTTGGGTGAAATCAGCAGCGTGTAACCATCCGGCTTTGCGCGCGCCACAGTGGTGGCGCCGAGAGCGCCCATGGCGCCGGGCCGGGGATCCGCCACCAGCGGCTGACCGCTTGTGCGCTGGATGACATCGCCGATCAGCCGCACCTGCAATTCCATATTGCTGCCCGGCGTTGAGGGAATCACCACCGAGATCGGACGGTTCGGGAAAGGCTCCTGCGCCATGGCTGCGCACATGGCGGCGCAAAGCACAATGGCCGGCATGGCGGCGATCGCAGCGCGGCGCAACATTCAATCCTCCCGAAGCAATGGCGTGTTTATGCCGATGACTTTGTTGCCGCTATCGAGCCCCGCGCGCCCGATATTGTCAATATGCGCCCGCGCCCGCATAAGAGAGAACCCAACCTGGAGCGGGCATTGGATCAGACCGACGACTCTGAAGCAGCGGAAAATCTGCGGACTATCGTGTTTCGCGGAGGAGGATTTACCGCCGCTCCGCGACCGCTTTACGCGTGGCTCGGTTTTGCCTGTATACTCGGGTTCTGGCAGCTGTCAGGATCGCGCGGCTGGGTGTCGCCAGTGTTTTTGCCCTCGCCCGCAGAAATTCTGACGGCGCTGTGGACACTCGCTGTTTCAGGCGATCTGTGGGTGCATCTGTCCGCCTCTCTCGGGCGTATCGGCGCGGGCTGGCTGACCGGAACGCTGCTCGGTCTTGTGACAGGCGTCGCAATGGGGCTCGCGCCCGTTGCGCGCGCCGTCGCGATGCCGCTGGTGTCGGCGCTTTATCCTGTGCCCAAAATCGCCCTCTTGCCGTTGCTGATCCTGTGGATGGGCATTGGCGAGACGCCAAAAGTCTTCACCATCGCAGCGGGCGTGTTTTTCCCAACTGTTATTGCAACGCTCGGCGGCGTGGACGCGACGCCGCGCAATTTCATTCGCATGGCGCAGAGTTTCAATCTCCCGACATCCAGCATTGTGTGGAAGGTCATTCTGCCATCCGCCTTGCCTGGAATTTTGTCGGGATTCCGGATTTCGCTGGCGAGCGCGCTTATTCTGGTCGTGGCGGCGGAAATGATCGGAGCCCAATACGGGATTGGCGCCTTTTTGCTGACGGCGGGAAACCTGATGCAATCGGCCGATCTTCTGGCGGGCGTGGTAGTTCTGTCGGCGCTCGGACTTGCCTTCGCGGGTGTGCTGACATGGCTGGAGCGGACGTTTCTTGCCTGGCGGTAAGGCTTATTCGCCGCGCAATATTGCGCTTGAAACGCTGTCGAATGCGCCCTCCGCCAGATCGCAATACAGAACGCGGGCGGGATCGACGGGCCCCGGCAGGGTCACGCGCCCCTTCGGAACGCGCCTGAACCCCACTTTTGCGTAATAGGGCTCATCGCCCACAAGGAAAACCAGCCGGTGTCCAGCGGCGCGCGCCGCCGCCAGCGAAAACTCCATCAGCGCGCGCCCGATGCCGCGCTCGCGAAAGGGCGGATCGACCGTCAGCGGTCCGAGCAGCAGCGCCGGCGCGTCCCCGGCCCTGATCGCGGTCATGCGGTTTGCGCCGACCAGCAGGGTGCCGACCCGCGCGACGCAGGACAGAGCGAAATCCGGCTCGGCGCCCTCGCGCAGCCGATAGGCGCTTTTTGCAAAACGGCCCGGCCCGAACGCCCTGTCGTCAAGACGCTCGACAGCGGGAATGTCGGTGGCTCGCAGCGCTGCAATGGTCAGGGAAAGGTCAGACATGCAAAAGACGATCCGGATTTGAAAGAAACACGAAGGGCCAGCCCGCAGGGGCGGGAGAGGACTCAGCGTATGGGACGACGGATCCAGATCATGCGCCCCTCTAGCACGGCGGGCGAGCCGCGCAAATGGCGCGACGCAGCGTGGATGTGGACAGGCTGCGCATGGCGGGCTAAGCACCACGCCGTCTCCTGACCCGGTGCTGGACCATGTTGCGCATTCTCGCCCGTCTAACTGGCTTGCTCGTCCTTGCCGCCGGGTTTGCCGCGCTGGTGGTCGATGGCACGCGCAGCATCGCGGGCTCGGAACTGAGCCTGACGCCCATCGCCGACATCCTGCGACCCAAACTGCCGGAGCTTCAAGCGCTTGCCCTGAAGGTTCATCCCCTGCTGTGGGACCCGGTCGCTCTGGTCGCTCTGCGGGCGCCGCTCTGGCTCGTTCTGGCGACGATTCGACTATTTCTGATGTGGATATCGCAGCGGCGCGCCCCTGGCGTCGGCACGCTCACGCGATCTTGAAGCCCTGACGCCGCCGCCCCTCTACATCGCGGCGGCAATATGATTACATAGGCGCAACGTCAACCGAGGGCTTCCCATGTTTTCCTTTATGAAACCGATGACGCTGCCGGGGCCCGGCGAGGCACTGCCCGGTCGCCCGGAGGCGATCCGCACCGCCCAGACGCATTTCGTGAATGGCCATCCACTGAAAGCGCCCTGGCCCGCCGGGATCGAGCAGGCGATGTTCGGCATGGGCTGTTTCTGGGGCGCCGAGCGGAAATTCTGGCAATTGGACGATGGCGTTTACGTCACCGCCGTCGGCTATGCCGCTGGCCAGACGCCCAATCCGAGCTATGAGGAGGTTTGCTCAGGCCGCACCGGCCACAATGAAGTCGTCCTGGTGGCGTACGATCCCGCCAAAATTTCCTATGACGCATTGCTGCGCTGCTTCTGGGAGAATCACAATCCGACGCAAGGAATGCGGCAGGGCGGCGATCGGGGCACACAATACCGTTCGGGGATATACGCGTTCTCCGCAGCGCAGCGCGCCGCCGCCGAGGCCTCGCGCGCGGCCTATGGCAAGGCGCTGGCGGCGCGGGGAATTGGCGCCATCACGACGGAAATTCTCGACGCCCCGACCTTCTATTACGCGGAGGCGTATCACCAGCAATATCTGGCGAAAAACCCCGACGGATATTGCGGGCTTGGCGGCACTGGCGTCGCCTGCCAGATCGGCGCCGGGGTTGCCGCAGAGTGATTTAAACCACGCCCGGCATGTCGTGGATTTTCATCGCCAGAGCGACTGAAGTGTAATAGCCCAGCAGAACAAGCGCTTCGGCGAGCCTTGCGCGCCCAAGCGTTTTGGCGAAATGCGCAAAACGCTCGTCGGACAATTTGGCGCCGCCGACAATCTCCGCCGCGAAAGCCTCGAACGCAACTTCCTGCGGGTCGGTCAGTTTCGGGTCGGTCCCGGCCAGAATCGCATCGATCGATTCTTTGGGAAGCCCGGCTTCGAGCCCCGCGCGAATATGCGCAGCGATGACATAGGGCGACTGCCAGTGCCGGGCGATGACCAGAATGCCGATCTCGACTTCGCGCGTTGTGAGCAACGAACGCTTGTTGAGATAGGTGCCAAGCGATTCCATGCGCGAGGCGACTTCGTGCGAATGAATCCACACGCGATAGGGCGCGAGAATCTTGCCGCGCCCGGCGACAAGCTGTTCAAAGACCTCCTTTTGCGCAGCGGTCATGGCTTCTGGCGGAATATCCTGCATACGGCTCATGGCTGGCTCCTCGCCCTGAATTTTCATTCGATGCTCGCGTCCTTGTCGCGCGCCGGCAGGGCGAAATCAACCAGCGTCACAAGGAGCCCATTTTGCCGCGCCGATAATCATCCATCGCCTGCTGGATTTCCTGGCGCGTGTTCATCACAAAGGGCCCCTGCGCGGCGATGGGCTCGTCGATCGGCGATCCGGCAAGCAGAAGCGCTTGCGTGTCCGCTCGCGCGCGCAGCGTGATCGCGTCGCCCTCACGCGCGAACAGGGCGACTTTTCCGGCGTCGACCGCCCGTCCGCCGATCTCGAGCGCGCCGTGAAACACCGGCAGAACGGCGTTGTCGCCCTCGCTGATCGGCAGTTCCACCTCCGCGCCCGCCCTGAGTTTGATATCCCACACATTCATTGGCGAGAACGTGCGCGCCGGCCCTTTCGCTCCCAGCAACTCGCCGGCGATGACGCGCGCCACGCCGGCGCCGCTCGCAAGCTCCACGCGCGGAATGTCGGCGTCGCGGATGTCCTGATAGGCGGGCGGCGCGCCCTTGTCGCGCCGGGGCAGGTTGACCCAGAGCTGCGCCATCGACACGGTTCCGCCGCGCCTTGACGCCCCGCGCGAATGAAACTCCTCATGCACGATGCCGCGCGCGGCGGTCATCCATTGCACGTCGCCCTTGCCAATAAGGCCCGTATGTCCGGCGGAATCGCGATGCTCAAGCTCGCCATCGTAAACGATCGTCACGGTCTCGAAGCCGGCATGGGGATGCGGGCCAACCCCCGGCGGCGTGTCGCTCGGCTTGAATTGCGCCGGCGCGGCGTAATCGAGCATCAGAAACGGGCTGACAGCGTTGGTGAAGGCGAGATCGGCGAACAGCGGGCGCACGAGAAAGCCATCGCCGACCCAGTGGGGTTGGGGCGTATCGATGACGCGGACGAGGACTTTGGGTGTCATGGGGCAATCTCCGGATGGCCCCCTCACATAGGATCGGCGCGGGCGTACCGCCAGAGGCGGCAACCACCGGGCGTGCGGCGGGAGAACCTTGAGCGAACAACTCACCCCGACCGCAATCGCGATCCCAGCGCGAAACTCGCTTCCTCGATATAGGGACCGCCGCCCACAGAATCGCGCGCCGAATAAAGGATGAAACGGGAGGCGACAAACGTCAGCGGCGCCGGCAGGCTGCGTGCGCCCAGATAGTCGGCAGCCGTTTCGGGAGAAACCCCGCGCAATCGCGCCAGAGTGACATGCGGTGTGAATTTGCGCGTTTCGGGCGCAAGGCCCGCGCGGCGCGCGGCGCGCTCATGCTCGGCCTGCAAGCCTGTCAATTCAGAGCTTGGCAATGCGTTGGCGACCAGCGCGCGCGGGCGATCGCCGCCAAACGCCGACAAACCATCGAACGTGACGGGAAAGGCCTTGCGCTCGATGCGCTGGAGTTCATCGAAGACATCTTCCGCGCGGGCCTGATCGACATCGCCGATGAAGCGCAGGGTGAGGTGGTAGAATTCCGGGTCGATCCAGCGCGCGCCAAATACCCCGCCGCGCAGAAAGGCGAGTTCATCGGCGACATCGGACGGAATTTCGAGGCCCGTGAACAGGCGAGGCATGGCAGGTCTCCGCCGAATCAACCGTCCGGAGAAAATACCGGAAACGGGTGGGCGGCGACAGAACAGGGTTGAAGGGGCGGGGGGCCGGTTGCGGCGGCTACGACCCCGAGGAAACGAATACAGCCGGAATTTCGATTGTGAAGAGCTTTGCAATCGAAGTTCAGCATTGAAAAATAGCGGCTTTTTCAAGCGCCTGTGTCAGCTCCGAAACCCCGTGTGTTTTCACGCGCGTTTTGTGGAATGCTTTGCCTATGAACAGGCAGGACATTCTTGACCGGCTCCGGCGAAACGAGGCGGCTTTGCGCGCGCAGGGTGTCAGCCATGCCGCCTTGTTCGGATCGAGGGCGCGGGGCGATCATCGCCCCGACAGCGACATCGATATTATGGTCGAGATCGCGCCAGAGGCCGAAATCGGCGCCTTTCAGTATGTTGGCATCGTGCAATGCCTTGAAGAGATGTTTCCGGCGCCGGTCGATCTGGCGAATCGCGCAGCGTTGAAATCCCTTGTGCGACCCAATGCCGAACGCGATGCCGTTTATGCATTCTGAAAAGACCCATCAGGCCCTGATCGATATCCACGATAATATTGCCGCGATAATGTCGACGAACAGATGGCTTGCTCGACGGTCCACCGCGATCTTGCGCCCCTGCTTGCGGTTGTCGAGGGCGAACTGGTTAAATTCAACGCAGGCAAATAATCCGCGACGGGGCTGGGCATCGACCAGCGCGGGGGCGGCTGACAATCGCCGCGCGTGGCGGACTGGCGGATGTGGAGCGCTATTTGATTCGCACGCGCACAGCCGCGCCTCGTAAAACCAACCCGGCGTTGGCCCTGAAAATCCCGCTCCCGCCTCATGGCGTTTTAACCCCCTGCCGGATCAGCGCCTCGACAGCCGGCGCGATACGCTCGACAACCACGCGTTCGCCTGCGGCGTTGGGGTGCATTCCATCGCTCTGCGTCAACCCGCGCGCGCCGGCGACGCCATCGAGAAAAAACGGATACAGCGGAACCCCAAACTCCGCCGCAAGCGCGGGATAGATGGCGTTGAAGTTGGCCTCGAACGGCTGACCCATCCCGGGCGCAGCCACCATCCCGGCCAGCAGGGGACGCACGCCTTTGGCGCGCAAGCCCATCAATATCGCGGCAATCGCCTGTTTTGTGAGGGCGGGATCAAGGCCGCGCAACATGTCATTGGCGCCCGCCTCAACGATGGCAAAATCCGTGTGTTCGCCCATCGCCCAGTCGAGCCGCTCCAGCATGTCGGACGCCGTATCGCCCGAAACGCCGGCATTTGACACCGCAATGTCAAAACCATCCGCACGCAGCCTTTGTTCCAGAAGCACGGTGAAGGAGTCCTTTTCCGGCAGTTGAAATCCTGCCGTCAGACTGTCTCCGAGCGCCAGCAGTCGCAGAGTTCCCGCAAAAGCGCCGCCCGGCGTCAACGCAGCGATCGCAAAACCGGCAAGCAGGAGGCCTGGCGTCCGTCGCTTATGGACGAATCGCCGGAACTCCCCATATAGGCGTGACCAGAGCGGCGCACGGCCCCGGCGAGGGCGCAGGCTTCGCCGGAATGCGCGGCGCGCGGTCCGCCAGATTCGCCCGGATGAGACAACAGACATGGCATTTCCTTCTTCGCCGCCGCGCGGTCCCGCCATCGATTTGCGGGATATCCATCTCAGTCTGGGACGTGCAGCCGCGCGTGTCCATATTCTCAAAGGCGTCAATCTGACAGTGGCCGCCGGCGAGGCCGTTGGCCTTGTCGGTCCATCGGGCTCCGGAAAGTCAACGTTGCTGATGGTCATGGCTGGACTGGAACGGCCCGATTCAGGTCGCGTCTCACTCGACGGGCAGGATATCACGACCATGGGAGAGGACGCGCTGGCGCGGTTTCGCGGCGCGCGGATCGGCATTGTCTTTCAATCCTTCCATCTGATCCCGACCATGACAGCGCTTGAGAATGTCGCAGTCCCGCTTGAGTTGCGCGGGCGTCGCGACGCTTTTGACGCCGCCGCACGCGAGCTTGACGCTGTGGGGCTTGGAGAACGCCTGTCCCACTATCCCGCGCAATTGTCCGGCGGCGAACAGCAGCGCGTCGCGCTGGCGCGCGCGCTCGCGCCAGATCCCGCCATTCTGGTTGCGGATGAACCCACCGGAAATCTTGACGATGTCTCCGGCGCCCATATCGTCGATCTGATGTTTCGCCTTCGGCGGGAGCGCGGCGCGACGCTGGTTCTTGTGACCCATGACGCCGCTCTGGCGGCGCGATGCGACCGCACCATCCGCTTGCGATCAGGCGAGATTGCCGATGACCTGAGCGTCGCCGCAACAATGCCGCAGTCCGCATGACGCAAATCTCCGGTTCATCAAACTCTGGCGGCGTTTTCCTGCTGCCCCTGCGATTCGCCCTGCGCGATCTCAGGGGAGGACTGCGGGGCTTTGGAATCTTCCTCGGTTGCATCGCGCTTGGCGTTGCAGCGATTGTCGCTGTCGCCTCGGTTTCGCGCGGCCTTTCAGAGGGTCTGGCGCGGGAGGGGCGGCGCATCCTTGGCGGCGACGCCGCTTTTGTGTTGATTCACCGCGAGCTGAACAGCAGCGAACGCGCGTGGCTTGAAGCGCGCGGGTCTGTGGAATCCATTGTCACCATGCGCGCGATGGCTCGCACCGGCGATGGCGATGCAACCCTGGCGGAGATCAAGGCGGTACCCACCGCATATCCTGCGATTGGCGCTGCGGTCCTTGCGCCAGCCGGAGACCTCGGCGCTGGGCTTGCGGAGCGGGACGGCGTCAACGGATTTGTCGCTGAAGCTGCGCTCGCCGCGCGGCTCGGTTTAAAGACCGGCGACATCATCATGATCGGCGACGCAAGATTGCAATATCGCGCCGAACTTGTGTCTGAACCCGACAAGCTCGCAGGCGGGGTTGGCTTTGGCCCACGCGTCATCATGTCGATGAAGGCTTTTCAATCCGCCGGACTGGAGCAGCCGGGATCGCTGGCGCGCTGGTCGAACCGGTTGATTGTCAAAAACGACGCCGGAACCGGGCCTGTCGATGAAGCCGGCCTGAACGCGATGATTACAACGGCAAAGAATGCTTTTCCCGAAGCTGGTTGGGAAATCCCGACCCGAAGCAATGTCTCGCCGCAGTTTGAGCAGAATCTCGCGCGCTTCAGCCAGTTTCTGGTTCTCGTCGGTCTGACGGCGCTCATTGTCGGCGGCGTCGGCGTCGCCAATGCTGCGCGCGCCTTTGTCGATCGCAAGGCCTATGACTTTGCGACCTTCAAGGCGCTCGGCGCCAGCGGCGGGCGGGTGTTTGCGATTGCGCTGGCCGAGATTCTGCTGATTGCCGCTTTGGGCGTCGCCATCGGGCTGGCGCTGGGCGCCGCCGCGCCGTTTCTGGCGGCCTCGGGAATTGCCGCGCTCGACGCCTTTCCTTTTGAGGCCTCGATTTATCCGCGCGAGCTGGCTGCCGGCGCGCTGTATGGTCTCCTGACAGCCATCGCCTTTTCGCTCGGACCTTTGGGGCGCGCGCATGACGCGCCTGTTTCGGCGCTGTTCCGCAGCCGGATCGAGCCTGCCAGCGGGCGACCGCGCGCGCGTTACCTGATTGCGCTGGCGGCCACAGCCGCCCTCCTTGTCCTTGCGATTGTCGGCCTCTCCATCGATCGCAAACTTGCAGGATTCTATGTTCTGGCGACAGGCGCGGGATTTGTTGCGCTGCTGGCGATTGCGCAGGCGATCATGTTTGCCGCCGGGCGCCTGCCGAGACCGCGCAACTTCGAATGGCGCTCCGCCATCGCGAACATTCATCGGCCTGGCGCGCCAACGCCTTCAGTTGTTCTTTCTCTTGGTCTGGGGCTGGCCCTGCTCACGGCGTTGACGCAAATCGACGGCAATCTGCGCAATCAGTTGCAGCGGACCATGCCCGGCAAAACGCCGAGCTTCTTTTTCCTCGATTTGCGCAATTCGCAAGTTGCCGATTTCAATGCATTCCTGAAAACCCATGCGCCGCAGGCGGCCATTGAAGAGGTCCCGATGATGCGGGGCCGGATCGTCCGCCTGAATGGCAAACGGCCGGACGAAATCAAGGCCTCTGATGAAGCCGCCTGGGCGCTGGAAGGCGACCGGGGCATTACCTTCGCTTCGGCCATTCCTGAAGGGTCAAAAATCGTGGAGGGCGACTGGTGGCCCGAGACCTATGCCGGGCCGCCGCTTGTCTCCATGGAGGCGAGCGTCGCCAAAGGCCTTGGGCTGAAGCGTGGCGACAGCATTGTCATCAATGTTCTGGGCCGGAACATCACGGCGGAAATCGCCAATTTGCGCGCCGTGAACTGGCGCACGCTGGGCATCAATTTCGTCTTCGTATTTTCACCCGATACGTTTGCAGGCGCGCCATACGCGTTGCTGGCGACCGCCACCTTTCCCGGCGCCGCTGACGCCGCCCGCGAAATTGCTCTGCTGAAAGATCTGTCGAAAGCCTTCCCGACAATCACCAGCGTGCGTGTTCGCGAAGCGCTCGATGCGCTCAATGACATCATGGGGCAATTGACGCTGGCCATCCGTTCGGCGTCCGCCATCGCGCTGATCGCTTCCGCTCTCGTGCTGGCCGGCGCGATTGCGACAGGTCAGCGCACCCGGCTTTATGAAGGGGTTGTGCTGAAGACGCTTGGCGCAACCCGCAGTCGCCTGCTGGCCATGCTGCTGATCGAATACGGGCTGCTTGGATTGATCACAGGCGTCTTTGGCCTTGCAGCGGGAGGACTTGCCGCATGGGGCGTTTTGTCCGGCGTGATGAAGCTCGATGAGGCCGTCTGGCTCTGGCGGCCGGCTCTGGCGGCGGTCGGAATTTCACTGGGCCTGACGATCGGCCTTGGTCTTGCCGGCGCATGGCGGGTGTTCAGCCAGAAGCCGGCGACGTTTTTGCGTGAGCTTTGATGCGCGCTGTGCAAGGGGTCATCGAGCAGCGTTAAGACCCGCCTAACCGCATAATTCAGAATCGATTGCGATTGCCGCAAAGCGGCGTACCTTCGAGGTATGACCGGCCCGAGGCTGTTTGGCTGCGGCCATCTCGATATATTCGAGGACGCGATGCTATCGCCTGAAATTGTCATAACGTCTGACCGGGCGGTAAGCCTTGGAGTTCAGACACGCGTAGCGTGGGTCGATATCGCCAAAGGCTGGTGCATTGTCCTGGTGGTGACGATGCACGCCTCGCTCGGATTCAGCCTTGATCCCGGACCGACCGGCTGGCTGCATTCCGTTGTCGCTTTCGCCAAGCCTTTCCGTATGCCAGATTTTTTCATGATCGCCGGATTATTTGCCAGCACGGCATTGCGTCTGTCCTGGCGCATCTATCTCGACCGCAAAGTGGTGCATTTCGCCTACTTTTATATGCTCTGGCTCGGCATCGTACTTTTGGCAAAAGCGCAGACGCTCGACATTGCCTCGCCTGCCGCCTTCGCTAACGCCTACTTGACCGGGCTTGTCGAACCGTTCAGCACGCTCTGGTTCATCCAGTTGTTGCCGCTCCTGTTTGTCAGCGTGCGGCTCGTCAATCGGGATACGCTGGCGGGCGTGCTCTTTTTTGCAGTATCGATGCATCTTCTGGCCGCCCTGTTTCCAGAAGGCGGCGTCTACACCATGTCGTCAGGCCTGACGCGCTGGTCCACTTTCAACAATTTTTCGCTGTATTTTATTTATTTTCTCGCTGGCGTGCTGCTCCGCAAGCAGATCTTCTCCTTCGCCTCAGCTTCGGCCGCCCGCCCCGTCCATACGGTCAGCGGACTTGTCATATGGGGCGCCATTGAAGCCTGGGCGGTTTATAACGGCTTGCCCCAAATTCCTGGCCTGACGCTGCTGTTCGGTTTTGCCGGCGCCTTCGCAATTGTCGCCGGATCCTCTCTGCTGGCGCGTTTCAACCTGATGCGCGCGCTCGCCTATTGCGGGCAGCGCTCGCTTTATATCTATCTGTCTTTCGTCCTGCCGATGGGATTCGCGCGCATTGCGATCTTGAAGTCAGGATTGATTTCCAACGTCGGCTGGATGTCGCTGATCGATGTCGCTATCGCTATCGGCGCCTCCCTGGCGTTGTATGAACTGACCGCCCACTCCTGGCTGGCGTTCCTGTTCAAACGGCCCGCCTTTGTGCGGATGCCCGAATGGCCAGCCCTGGGCGCCGGCTGGAGCGGCGCGGCGCGCAACCAGCATCAGGAACTCGGCAGTCGTGTCCTGAGATAGACTCAATCTGAACGCTGCTCGCCAATTCGCGCGTCGCACGACGGAGCATATTCAACTCCTAATTCATCGATTTCAGTCTCTCGTTCATTCCAGGCCAGATGGCGTCGGCGGTCTGGTCGAGGGGCCGAACCGGGTTGCTTTAGAGCCATGACTTGGTAGGGTTGCTCCCTCAATATATTCAACAAACCTGACGTCCGACGTCAAAAGGCTGCTTCCATAAAAGGCGGCCCATCGCCGCAGGAGGAGCCATGACTTTCCAAATTCACTCGCTGTCGCCGACCGCTGCGGAGATCGCGGGTCTCGATTGCAGCCGCGCCCTGCCGCCTGAAACGCTCGAGGCATTGCGCGCAGCGCTGAAGGAGCACCCGGTCATCTGCATACGCGATCAGCATCTGGACGCGCCCGGGCTGGGCGCCTTTGCACGGCGCCTTGGGCCGCTCGAAAAGCAGGACCGCAGCGCCTTCTGCCATCCCGATGACAGCGACATTCTGATTCTCTCGAATGACCGTCGCGCGGATGGAAGCCAGATCGGCATCGTCGACGCCGGTGATTTCTGGCATTCCGATTCCTCGCATATGTCTGAGCCCTGCCGTTATACGATGCTGTACGCGGTGCAAAATCCGATAAAAGGCGGCGACACGCATTATATCGACATGCGCAAGGTCTATGAGGCCCTCCCCGCCAGCCTCAAGAACGAGATCGCAGGCTGCGAGGCCGTGCATCACGTATCCAAAACGCTGAATCCGCGTGTCACTGTTTCAGCCGAACGCGCGGGCGCTGCTGACTATTACAAGAGCCGGGAGACAGCGACGAAATCCGTCACACAACCCATGGTGCGCACGCATCCTGAATCGGGCGAACAGGCCCTGTATATTTCCCCGCGCTTCACGATCGCCATTGCGGGGATGGATGACGCCGAGGCGCAGCCGCTGCTCGACGAGCTCTTCCGGTTCATGTTCTCAAATCCGGCCTGGCAATATACGCACAAATGGCGGGATAACGATCTTGTCATCTGGGACAATGCCTGCCTCAACCATATGGCGGGCGGCGGCTATGAGTATCCTGATGTGAGACGGATGCACCGGGCGACGGTGGCTGGCGATCGGCCTTTCTACCGGGCCTCCTGAATCGGCGCCGCGCAGATATGCCAAGGGCGAAAAGGCGGGAATCAAAGCTCACGCCGATACGCATCAATATTCGAGAGACACGTTGATCGGTCCGCCGAGCGGCGAAGGCGGATAGGGCGCGCTTTGCCGGATCGCGTTCATCGCGGCTTCGTCGCGGCCGGGGACGCTGCTCCGATGCACCAGCCGGGGAGAGAGAATCTTGCCTGCGCCATCGATCGTAAACGAAATTTCCCCGCCCGTGCGCGGCCCGTAAAGACCGGGGAAATGCACCTGGACCATCCCGAAAATGATGGAGAAAAAATTCACCTGCGCCTGACCTGTGGCGATTGGCGCCATGGGAGCGGCGGTCGCCGATTTATAGTCCTGCAAAAAGGCCATCGTGCCCACCTGCCGGCTAAGCGGTCCAACAGGCTTTTCTGGCGGCGTTTCCGCTTGCCCGCTCTGCCCCGCCGCAACATCCTGCTCGGCGGGCGCGGCGAGCGGTTTGACGATTTCGGCGTCGGGCCGGACATCCAGCGGTTTTGACATCGGCTTTTCGGCCGCAAGGGTTTCCCGACCGCGCGGCTGCGGCGCGTCATTCAGCGCCTCGCGCGCCGGTCGGGCGGCCTCGGCAGGCGGCTGTTGCACCGGCGATTTTGAAACCTCGTCGGGCGCCTTGCGGTCGTTTTTCTCATTATTTTGGGCGCGCGGCGCATCGTTCGCAAAGGTCTCGCTCAGCGATGCGGGCGGCGGCGGCGGTTCTTTTGCAGCATTGTTCTGCGGCTGTTGCGCCGGCGGAGGCGGCTCCTGCACA
>CAIZEI010000010.1 GCA_903931945.1 uncultured Hyphomicrobiales bacterium
GCCCAGAGCCGTGATCGCTGCATTCGTCGCGAAGAGTTCGCTGCCGTTGACCGCATCCTTCGAGGTGGCGCTGATCGAGCCCGCCGCCAGATTGGTCAGCGTGCGCGACGCCGTGCCCGAAGCGCCAATGCTCACCGTGCTGGTGGGGGCGTTTCCCGCGAAGGTGTAGGCCGTGCCGTTGATCGTCACGCCCGTCGTCGCCACCGCCGCCGCCGTTGTCGACCCCGCGCCGAGCGCAACGTCGCCTGTGCTGACTGTGGCCTTGGCCCCCGCGCCGAGCGCGAGGCTGGTGGATTTTGAGGCGGTCGCGCCGTCGCCCAAGGCCGTCGCAGCCGTCGCCGCCGTTCCGCCGCCCGTGGCGGAGGAACCCGAACCCAGCGCGATGTCGCCGAGCGCATTCGCCGTCGCCGTGTCGCCTTGCGCAATCCCCCCGGCCGCCGCTGCTTTCGACGCGTTGCCCAGCGCGATCGAGCCCTGGCCCGTGGCGGTGTCGCCGTTGCCGAGGGCCAACGCGCCCTGTCCGTTGGTCGTATTGCCGGCGCCGATGCCCACGGCGCCCGCGCCCGTCACGCTGTTGGGATCGCCGATCGCGACCGCGCCCGACCCCGTCGCCGTCTGGCTGACGCCGATCGTCACCGCCCCGCCGGATGCGCCGCCGTTCGAAAAACTGCCCACGCCGATGGAGACGTCGCCCACCGTATTCGCGGAGGACTGTCCGATGGCCACCGTATTGGCCGCCAAGGCCTTCGCGCTTGCCGTGGCGTTGCCGCCGATCGCCACCGCGCCGGTTCCAGCCGCGCTCGCCTTGTAGCCCAGCGCCGTGCCATATTGCGCAGAAACGCTCGTGGATTCGCCCACGGCCGTCGCGTCGAGGCTCGAATCCGCCGCCGACACGCCAATCGCCAGCGAGTTCAGTGTCGCCGCCGCCGTCAGATTGGCGCCATTGCCGATGGCGATGCCCGAGACCGCCGCCGCGTTGACCGAGGATGAGCTGCCAATTGCGATGCTGGTGTTCGACAAAGCTAGGGCGCTGCTGCCGATGCCGATCGCTTGGTTCCCTGTCGCGTTCGCGCCGGACCCCAGTGCAATGGCCCCGGTAACGGCGGTCACGTTTGCGCCGTGCCCGATCCCGATCGAGTCCGTGCCCGCGACATGCGCGCCGTTTCCTATGCCGAGCGCGGACCCGCTGGTCGCGGTAGTTTGCACGCCGATCGCAATCGCGCCCCCGGTGCCGCTCGTGCTCGCTTGCGGACCGATCGCCATATCGTTCAAGCCGCCCGCCGTGCCTGTGTCGGCGAGCGCCGAGTTGACGTGATAATATTTTGGCAGTGCGGCGCCCAGAGCCGTGATCGCCGCATTCGTCGCGAAGAGTTCGCTGCCGTTGACCGCATCCGTCGAGGTGGCGCTGATCGAGCCCGCCGCGAGGTTTGTCAAGGTGCGCGAGGCGGTTCCGGAGGCGCCGATGCTGACCGTGCTGGTGGGGGCGCTTCCCGCGAAGGTGTAGGCCGTCCCGTTGATCGTCACGCCGGTCGTCGCCACCGCCGCCGCCGTCGTCGACCCCGCGCCGAGCGCAACGTCGCCTGTGCTGACTGTGGCCTTCGCCCCCGCGCCAAGCGCGAGGCTGGTGGATTTTGAGGCGGTCGCGCCGTCGCCCAAGGCCGTCGCCGCCGTCGCCGCCGTTCCGCCGCCCGTGGCGGAGGAACCCGAACCCAGCGCGATGTCGCCCAGCGCATTCGCCGCCGCCGTGTCGCCCTCGGCGATTCCACCGGCCGCCGCCGCCTTCGACGCATTGCCCAGCGCCACCGAGCCCTGGCCTGTGGCGGTATTGCCGGAGCCCACTGCAACCGATCCCGTAGCGGGGGCGCCGGACGAATTGACCGTGTTCGTTCCGCCAAGGCCGACCGAACCCGTGCCATACACCGCGTTGCCGCCGCCGATCGACGCCGCGTTGAAGCCCGAGGCCGTGTTATTTTGGCCGATCGCCACCGCGCCGGAGCCCGCGCCGGTCACCGTGTCAAGGTAGCCAATGGCGACACCGCCAGAACCCGCCGTCGCCGCGACGGTCGATTGTATGCCTATGACGGTGGAATCAATTGACGCAGCTGTCGTCAGATCACCGATTGCAATCGCGTTCGTGCCGCTCGCGGCCGCTGACGGGCCGACCGCAACAGAATTCGCGCCGGTCGCTGTGCCCCCGCCCGCTGCATATTGCGCCTGCGCGCACTGCGGCGTCAGTATAACGCCCATCGCCGCAAGGACCGTTGCGATCGATGCGCCCCGCGCAAGCTTGCCGATGCGGCTTTTCTTGCCGGCGACAAGGCAGGCGCAGGCCAGTCGGAGAATCGCAGCGATCCGCCGTCGCCCTGCCGACCCGAACACCGTGTCGCCCGCGGCCGAAAGGCTTGCCCCCGGGTCCCGCAGACGCCTAGCGCGGGAGGGCGCGGAAGCCGCTTTGGCGTTGACGATGGTCTTCTGCATTTTGGTCTCTGACGGTTTGGGGCTTGCCCCAGGGAAAGCGCGAATCGGACGCGAATGGCATTTCTGTATACAATCTAAGATTGATATATTTGTAAATAGCTCGTATTACGGGAGTGTTAACGCGCGTCGATTCAATTGAATTTGGATGGCCGGGACGGCCCGCTTCGGGGCGCAGCAGTGCGCCAGGCGGCATCCGGAATTTCCCCATGAATTAAAATAACTATTAATTTTCAATTATTTATATGTATTTTGGCGGTTCTGGCGGGCGCCGCGCTCGGACCTGCGCTTTCATATGCGTCGGCGCAGGCGTGGTTCGTTCTCCAAAAAGACCGCGAGTCAGGCGTCCGTCCGGCTGTGGGGCTGGCGCCTGCGCCCTCCTGCATTCTTCCTTGGCTCAGGAGTGACATTTCGATAGGAAAGCCGACGGGAGGCCGCCCTATGGACGCCATGCAATCGCGAATCGCCATGCACAATGGCAACCAGCTCAAGCTGGGGCTTTTCGGCGCGAATTGCTCCAACGGACGGGCCATGACGACAGCGCCGGAACGCTGGACCGCCAGCTGGGACGATTGCGAGGCGCTCGCAGAGCTCGCCGACGCCGTCGGGATCGACTTCATGTTGCCGATCGGGCGCTGGCGCGGCTATCGCGGCGCCACCGACCATCAGGGCGCCACGCTCGAATCCATCGCCTGGGCCTGCGGGATGCTCGCGCGAACCAGACGCATGACCGTCCTCGCCACTGTCCACGCGCCGCTGATCAACCCTGTGCTGGCGGCCAAGCAAATGGTCACAGCGGA
Organism: uncultured Hyphomicrobiales bacterium; assembly: GCA_903931945.1. Lineage (GTDB taxonomy): Bacteria > Pseudomonadota > Alphaproteobacteria > Rhizobiales > Beijerinckiaceae > Terripilifer. The sequence continues at coordinate 3,276 of CAIZEI010000010.1, forward strand.
TCTCATCGGGCGCGGGCGCTTTGGCCTGAATATCGTGATTGGCTGGAACGATGGCGAATTTGGCATGTTTGGCGTCAAAAAGCAGGCCGAACACGACGCGCGCTACGCCTATGGGCAAGAGTGGATCGACGCCATCCTGCGCATGTGGGGACCCGAGGAGGAATTTGATTTTCTTGGCGAATATCTCGATCTCAAAGGGCTCAGGGTAAAGCCCAAGCCTTATGGCGGCGCCCGCCCCCTGATCATGAACGCGGGCAGTTCGCCCACCGGCCGCGCCTACGCCCTGCGCAACAGCGACGCTTTTTTCACCGCCGTGCGTTACGCCTCGCTGGCCGATGCCGCCCGCGACGCAGCCGAGGTGAAAGCCGCAGGGCAATTGATGGGCCGCAACATCGGCGTCTATACCGTCGGCGAAGTTGTTTGCCGCCCGACCCGTTCCGAAGCGCAGGATTATTTCCACTACTGGACCGAGGAGGCTGCGGACTGGGGCGCAGCCGATTACATGCTCGGCCTGAAGGGCGTCAAACGCGCGGACGATCCCTCGCTCTATGACGCCAAACGGCGCGCGCTGATCCACGGGCAGTCGGGCTTTCCCATGATTGGAACGCCCGATGACGTTGCCGGAGAGCTCGCGCAGATCAGCGCCGCCGGGTTTGACGGAATTGGATTTTCTTTTCTCAATTATCTCAGGGAGCTCCCCTATTTCGCGCAGGAGGTGTTGCCGCGCCTGCGCCGGATGGGCTTGCGCGAATCCGCGCCGGGGGCATGACTCCAGATCGTTGCGCGCGACCCTGGAAACGGGGTCCCGCGCCCGCAGCAATCGACAATGACGGACCAAACGCGTAATTCAAGCGGCGCCAGCACTCCGACAGAGGTCGATCCCATGCCCCATGACACTGCGCTCATCACGGTTCTCGCCATCCTGTTTTACGCCTACACCAGCATTGCTGTCGGTCGCGCCCGTGAAAAATTTGGCGTCAAGGCGCCTGCGATCAGCGGCAATCCCGAGTTCGAACGGCTGTTTCGCGTCCAGATGAACACGCTGGAGTGGATGCCGATCTTTCTGCCGCTGCTCTGGCTCTGCGCCTTTTATATCGGCGATATCTGGGCGGCTGCGTTCGGCGCGGTCTGGATTGTGGGCCGCATCCTCTATGCGCAAGGCTATGCGGCGGCGGCTGAAAAACGCGGTCCGGGCTTTGGCGTTCAGGCGCTTGCGTGCGGTGCGCTTCTGGTCGCCGATGTCATCGGCATTGCTGGACGCCTGATTCACTGAAGCTATCAGCATCTCTCTCCCCCAAACCGGACCGCTGGACGCCGCCCTATGAAATTTGGCTATTTCACCCTCGGCGACAATAATTATCGCGACAATCCGCGCGGTCCCAACGCCTATGTGCTCGATATCGTCGACGAAGCCCTGCACGCTGAAACGCTCGGGATGCATTCAGCGTGGATCGGCGAGCATCATTTCTCGACGCTGGGGGTGAATTCGTCGCCGGAGCTCGTGCTGACCCACATTGCGGCGCGCACCAAACACATCCGGCTTGCGCCTGCTGTGACAGTGCTGCCGTTGCACCACCCCATTCGCATCGCCGAGCAATGGGCGACGCTCGATCTGCTCAGCGGCGGGCGCGTCGATTTTGCCACCGGGCGCGGCTATGACCGGCGCGAATACGCGCCGTTCCATGTGTCGTTCGAAGACAACGCCGCAATATTCGCCGAGGGCCTCGACATCCTGCAACGCCTGTGGACGAGCGACGGCGCGATATCGCACAAAGGCAAATATTATGACTTCGAAGATGTCTGGGTGACGCCCGTTCCGGTGCAAAAGCCCATTCCCATCTATGTCGCCGCCTTCTCACGGCCGACGCTGGAGCTTGCCTGCAAGCGCGGGCTGGGACTGGTTGTTGCTGCAGGTCAGGCCAGCGCCATGCATGGCTCGCTTGTCGCCACAGCCAATCTCTATCGCGAGATCTGCGCGCAAAACAATGTGGCGCCCAAACGGATGATCACCAGTTATTTTATCCATTTTGCCGATACGCCCGCCGAGGAGCGCGCCGCGCGCGAACGGCAATTGCGCTACCACAAGGAATGCACGTCGCCAGCCTTCCCCGGAGACCCGAAGACGGCCCCGGAAAACTATCATTATTTCGCGAAAATCGTCGAACGCTACCAGACGCAAAAACCGGAGGATTTCAACGGCGCCAATGTGCTGCTCGGCAAGGCGCAGCAAATTATCGACACCTTGAAAGAAAAGGTCGAGGCGGCCGGATTTGACGAAACCATCCTCTATTTCAATCTCGGCCTCAAACCGCATGGCCAGGTGAAAGACGAGATGTCGCGCTTCATGGAAGAGGTCGCGCCGCATTTTGCAAAATAGGCCGCGCGAAAAAGCCGCCCCGCACTTTTGCGCGGAACGGCTTTCACAATCACGTCAATGTTCAGACCGGCTGGCCGATGGTCACTTTCAGGCTGCCAGCCCCTTCAATCGTGCCTTCGAGCACATCGCCCGCCACGCAGGGGCCAACGCCCGCCGGCGTGCCGCTGAGGATCACATCGCCCGGGCGCAGATGATAGAGCGTCGAAAGATGCGAAATGATTTCGGCGACGGACCAGATCATCATCGACAGGTCAGAGCTCTGTCTGGTCACGCCATTCTGGCGCATTTCGATCTTCTGCTTGCCGGGAACGCCAAATTTGGCGGCCGGATAGACGGCGGAGATCGGCGCGCTATGTTCGATATCCTTGCCGATATCCCAGGGCAATTGCTTGGCGCGTTTCTTCAACTGAAGGTCGCGGCGGGTCATGTCGAGGCCGCAGGCGTAACCGAACACATAGGACAGGGCCTCGGCGACCGGCACATTGTGCGCAGCCTTGCCGATGACAACAGCCAGTTCGAACTCATAGTGAAAATTCGTCGTGCCCTGTGGATAGGGCACAACAGCGCCGTCGGGCACAACATCCTCATTCGACTTGGTAAAATAGAAGGGCTCGTCGCGCTCGACCTGCTGGCCCATTTCGCGGGCGTGTTCCTCGTAGTTGCGGCCAACGCAGAACACGCGCTGCACCGGAATACGGTCTTCGCTGCCGACGATGGTCAGGGTCGGCGCCGGCGCTGCCGGGAAAATGAGTTTCGACATGGAGATCTCGCTGTTGGGCGCCGGCTCCCCGGCGATCGCGGCGCACACTAGTGCGGACCAAGGCTGAGTCAACCGATTCCGGTCGGGAAACCGGATGTCGTCGAAATCAGGCCCCGGCGCAGCAATGAAAATTCATGCTTCCAGAATTGGGGTTGACAGAGGGGGGGTGGGTTTCTCATATGCGCGCCACGACTGACCCTCGCCCCTGCGGGGTTCGGGTCCGACGCCTTCGGGCGGCGTTGGGGAAGTGTCCCGAGCGGCAAAGGGGGCGGACTGTAAATCCGCTGGCTATGCCTTCGTAGGTTCGAGTCCTACCTTCCCCACCACCAAGTCCCTGATATCTATGGTATTTCGGGCGTCTGGCAGTTCCTGCGCGATATCAAGGGTTTAGGGACTGCAGCGGTCGTAAATGTGTCTCGCAGACCGGGGAATCGGAGACTTCGGAGGCAATGGCCGAGGGAGTCTCTTGGGGCCAATTTTCATTTTCCGAGCCGGCCCGCGAATGCGGAATCGCAGACCGGTTCGAGATTTGCTGAGACGTATTCGAAACGCGAGCGGTCGATGCGATTTGCCGACATGAAATACGCCGCGCGCCGTTTGGCGGCGCCTCGGTCGAATTCAACCAGGCACGAAGTTGTTCAGACGGGTCTTGTCAGACCCAAAACGCGCCATTGATCGCCAAAGGCTGCTGGCAAATCGACGAGGCGCGATGTTCCAAAGCCGCGCGGCAATTGTCCGAGGCACGCGGCTTTGATCAGCGCGGGGTCGAGGAAGGCGAGCGACAGCGTCATGCGTACAGAACGTTCACTTTTCTTTTCGCGGACAGCGAGCGCGGCGGTGTCCGGCATGGCGCCCTGGATCAGTTCATCGATCCATGTGCGCGCGATGGCGATAGAACGCACCAGACGGACGCGTTCGTCGGCGCCCATCAATCGCGCGTTACCTGTTGGCGCGTCCGGCTCCAGAATCTCCCGTCGGCGGGTCGATGAAGGCTTGATCCAAGGGACCTGCATCGTTTTGGGGGGCTCGTCGGGATCGCCTGAGTTGCTGAGAGTGATCTCGATGAAACCGGCATGGACCGTGACACGATTGAGGCGCTGATCCACCAGCGCGCGGGCGTGAAGGTCGGCGTCGGAACCGGGATTGGGATTGGGATTACGAGCGTTTGGTGCCAGCGAGGTTATGTTGGTCGCAACCGGGCATGCCTCGCTTGCCGACGAATCCTTCGCCCGATCATTGTCTTCGCAAAATTGCATCAGACTTTTAATTACGATGTCCTCCAGGGATTCGGCGGGGACGCGATGCGCCAACGATTTCGCAGCTGCGCGCGACTGCATCGCGGAGACCGAGATATAATAGCGATATCGAACGCCCTTCTTCACCGCATAGCTTGGCGTCATCCGTTCGCCTGCGCCATTGAAGAGTTTGCCCAGCAGCAGCGCCCGCGATTTCGCGCGATCGGCGATCCGCCAGTGGCGTTGCTCTACGAGCTTTTCTTGCACCCTCGCAAAGATTTGCGGATCGACAATCGCCTCGTGCTCGCCCGGCCATGATTGGCCCTTGTGGTTCAATTCGCCAAGATAATGCCGGTTGCGCAGGATGTGAGAAATCGGTCCATTCGTCAGAAACACGCTATGCTGGCCCCGTAATTTGAGACAGTAGCTAAGAGACAGTTTTGCCCGTAAAAGTAGCAAATACGGGAGAAAAACATGTCGAAGACACGGAAGAAGCAC
>CAIZEI010000011.1 GCA_903931945.1 uncultured Hyphomicrobiales bacterium
GAAACGCCCGCCGTCGAGGAAGCTTCGGCGCCGTCGCCGGTTGTTGTGGCTGTCGCGCCGCCGGCGGCGCCTGCTATCGCCGCGGAGCCGACCGCGCCGTCGCCGGAAGCCGCTCCGGAAGTCGCCTCGCTGCCGCCGGCGGACGTTGTTCCAGCCGCGCCGGCTATCGCGCCAATCGACATTCCGGCGGGAACCGGCCATGTCGCGATCTTCGTCAGCAAGCGGCTGGGCAAGTTATACGTCCGCCGCGATTTCAAGCCGATTTTCGAAGCGCCCGTCGTGATCCGCGATCCCGCCGCGCCTTTGGGGTCGCATCTTTACACGGCCATGGATGTGTCGAGCGATGGCGCGAATGTGCGCTGGACCGCGCTGGACACCCGCGACACGCCCCCGCCCGAGCCCGTTCGCCGCCCGCGCAAGGGCGAAGCCGCCGCGCCGGCGCCGATGGTCGAGCCCGTCGCCACCTCGGCCGAGGCGCTGGACCGCGTGATCGTCGCTGACGACGTGCGAACGGCGCTCGCCAGCCTCGTGCAGCCCGGCACCTCGCTGATCATTTCCGATCAGGGAATGGGCCGCGAAACGACGGCCAAGGGCACGGATTTCATCGTTCTGACGCGTTGACCTCAAGCGCCCGCCGCGCGCTTGCTACAGCGCGCGCAGCGTGCCAAAAGCCCATCACTTCGCGCCGGTTCGCCGACGCGGCGCTGTGGTAGCTCAGTGGTAGAGCACTCCCTTGGTAAGGGAGAGGTCGAGAGTTCAATCCTCTCTCACAGCACCAGAAACCCATTGATAATAATGGGTTTTCACCCTTCATCACTTTGAACCACGCTTCAAATCTTTTGTCTGTCACGCTCTTGGCACAATGGGCGCAGACAGATGGCAACTTTTCGGAAACGTGGCACCAAGTGGCAGGCCCAAATCCGTCGGGATGGCTACCCCAACCTCTCGAAAACTTTTCACGCCAAGGAAGACGCGCTTCGATGGTCGCGTGAAACGGAACGTCTGATTGATCGGGGGGAGAACCTTTCGATTCAGCCAACAGACAGCCGACAAAAATTTTCAGAAATATTGTCCAAATATGAAGAGACGATCACACCATCCAAAAGGTCTGCATCATCAGAAACCGCTCATTTGTCGGTCATCAAGCGTCATCCAATTGCCCAACTCCCCACCGGGAATATTTCCGCCACCGCCATCTGCCGATTCCGCGATGATCGCCTCAAACAGGTTTCCAATGGAACAGTCCGAAGGGAAATTGCCATAGTCCAACACGCCTTGAAAATTGCTCACAATGAATGGGGCGTTCCCGTTCGTGCTGATGTTCTCAAGGGAATTGTCAAACCACCACCCGGAAAACCAAGAACACGGCGCTTGGAGAATCATGAACCGCAGGCAATCGCGGGGGCTCTTCAAAAATTTAAAAATCCTTTGGTCCAGAGCGTTTTCGATTTCGCATTGGCCACGGGAATGAGACGGGGTGAAATCCTTTCGCTCAAATGGTCCGATGTGGATATCGTTGCAAGAACAGCGTTTCTCCCCATCACCAAGAATGGTGATTCTAGAACGGTTCCTCTGAACCTATAAAGCGCGGGCGCAAAGTGTACCACTGAACCGGCTTTGATTTGGCTTTTGCGGCGGCGCAAAAGTGTACCGGTCCTGATAGGCCCTTGATGCCTCTGAATGGCATGGAGAAGCCGAAAGGATGTTCGCAGTGGAAC
>CAIZEI010000012.1 GCA_903931945.1 uncultured Hyphomicrobiales bacterium
GCGAACTATTTCCGATATGCGCTGACCCGCCTCCGTGAGCGAGAAGCGCGATTTTCCTTCGCAAACTCGGTCAGAAATGGATGCGCGGGAGTGATCATTCCGCCATGAAAATCCTGGGTCAATTCCGGCTGGAAATCAACAAGCTTGCCGATGGTCGGCTGCTTGGCGCTCGCCTGAAGGTGTGACCAGCGCGCCTCCTTCGGCACCCAAAACACATTCTCGGCCAGATACTCGTCCGGGTCCTCGGCGGCGGCGGCGTCCTCCGCCAGCAGCGCGGCACGCTTCGCCTCGAAGGCGTTGGAGATGTGCTTGAGGAAGATCAGGCCGAGCGCGACATGCTTGTAATCTGACGGCTCAAGATTTTTGCGCAGCTTGTCGGCGGCAAGGAACATCTGCGCCTCGAACCCGAGGTTCGCGCCGTTGCCATTCTGCTTTGTGGTGGTGGTCGGAACCCCGCCGTCGGCTTTCTTTGGTCTGCCCCGAGCCATTGCCATCCCTGATCTGGCGTCCGGGACTTCAATACGGCCCGGCGCGGGCCAGAGCATACGAAGTTGGGCGGAAAGGGACAATCGGGTGTTTTGGCTTTCAGTGTCTATCGAAAACGGCTCGCGCGGATCGTCAGATAGGTGGACTTTTGCGTGATACGCCGCATGTCACGCCCGTAGCGGAATGACCTTCGCGCCGCGTCGCATGGCGTCCAGCCGGTCCGCCCAATAGGCCATCATGGCGACTCGCTCTTCCCAGAAATCGGCGCGCGCATAGGCCCGGCGGATTGAATTGTTTTCGACATGGGCCAATTGCGCTTCAATGGCGTCGGCGTTCCACTTGCCGCATTCGTTCAATAGGGAAGATGCGGCGGCGCGGAAACCGTGGCCGGTCATTTCATCCTTGCCATAGCCAAGGCGGCGCAACGCTGAATTGATTGTGTTTTCCGACATGCACCGATCCGGGGAACGAATGGACGGGAAAAGCAGCGCCCCGCGCCCGGTGATAGCGTGAAGGCGTTTCAGGATCGCCACCGCTTGCGGCGCGAGCGGGACGCGGTGCGTCCGCTTCATTTTCATCCGCCCCGCCGGGATGATCCAAAGGCCCGCCACAAGGTCGAATTCGGACCATAGTGCATGGCGCATTTCGCCGGGGCGCACAAAAGTAAGCGCCATCAATTGCAGCGCCGCCAAAACTTCCGGCGTTCCCTCATAGGTATCCACCGCCCGGAGCAACGCGCCGAATGCCACGGGTTCCACGATGGCGGCGCGGTGCGTCGTTGTGGGCGTTGTCAGGGCGCCGCGAAGCGCGAAGGTTGGATCGTTCTCCGCCTTGCCCGTGGCGATGGCATAGCGGAAGACTTCGCCAATGACGGCCCGCATCCGGGACGCGGTTTCCAGCCGCCCGCGTGTTTCCACTTTTCGAAGCACCGCCAGAACTTCCGGTGCCGTAATCGCGGCTATCGGGCGCGGCCCCAAATCCGGCGAGGCGAGGCCCAAGAGCCAATCGAGCTTGCTTAGGGTAGTTTCCGCCTTTCCCTCGCGCCGCTTCTTGGCGAGGAATTCAGCGGTCAGAGCGTCAAATGTTTGGAGGGCAACCGCTTCGGCCTCAAGGCGGTCCAGCTTCTTTTTCTGGTTCGGATCGCGACCGGCGGCTAGGTCACGCTTGGCCGCGTCGCGGGCGGCGCGGGCGTCCTTCAAGCTTACGGCGGGGTAGGCGCCAAGCGCCAAAACCTTTTGCTTGCCGTCGAAGCGATAGGCCAGCCGCCAATATTTCCCGCCTTCAGGCGATATCCAAAGCTGAAGCCCGCCGCTATCGGACAGCTTCGCGACCTTGGCCGATGGTTTGGCGGCTTTGACCGCAGTTTCGGTCAACATGTTGGTATCCAATTTGTTGGTATCTGGCTCCTACCAACAAATGTACCAACATTTCGGGCGGCTGCAAGCGGACGGGTTTGGACGGCTTTAGCCGCTAAATCCGCTTAAATCATTGATTTTTGGGGGAGTTTTGGACAAATCGGACTGTGCCGGATGGCCATTTGGTGCCGGATGAGGGAATCGAACCCCCGACCTTCGGTTTACAAAACCGCTGCACTACCGCTGTGCTAATCCGGCCCGCCGTTCGGCGCTGGTTGGCCGAAGGCAATGGGCGTCGGGCGGGCGGACGTCAAGGCCCGCCGACGATCGACGCCAGGGCGTTGGAGCGGGCGAAGGGAATCGAACCCTCGTATGAAGCTTGGGAAGCTAATAACCGCTCTTTCCGCCAATTTGCCTTGAATTCCCGAAATGTCAAGAAGCCTTGCCAATAAACGTGTTTGAGCTATTTTGAATTTCCGCGCGTTCCCGGGAATTCCCGCCGACGTGCCGACACTGTGCCGACACGGAGCGCCCATGCCGCCGGGAAGATTGTCGAAGCGGACGGCCGACGCGGCGCCGTCAAAAACCCGACCCTACGTGTTGCGAGACAGCGACTTGCCGGGCTTTGGCTTGCGCGTCATGCCGTCGGGATACAAAACCTGGGTCGTTGAATACCGTCCGGCCGATGGCGGCCGGCGCGCGTCGACTCGGCGCCTCTCGCTGGGATCGGACGCGGCGCTGACAGCGGACGAGGCCCGTCGCAAGGCGAAGGACGTTCTTGCTACAGTGCGCTTCGGCGGCGATCCAGCGCGCGATCGGCAGGCTTCCCGGGCTATGCCCAGTTTTGCCGAATTCGCGAAGAGATTCATCCACGAGTTTTGTCAGCCGCCGAATATCACGCAGCACACCGCGCGACTCTACTCCGGGAATGTTCGACGCCTTGCGATTCCTGCCTTCGGCAATTTGAAGCTCGATGCGATCTCGAAAGCGGACATCGTTCGTTTTCACCGGAGGATCGGCGCCACACATGCCACACAGGCAAATAACCTGCTGGTGACGATCGCCTCCGTTTTCAAATACGCAGTTGCGGATGGGCTGCTCTCTGAAGGGACAAACCCGGCGAGGGGGGTGGAGCGTTTCAAAACGAAGGCGAAAGAACGCTTTCTGACAACGGAAGAGCTCGGTCGGTTAGGGGAAGCAATTCGAGAGGCCGAAACTCGTGGTCTCCCGTGGGCGCTGAATGACCTTGCCGATTCGACCAAGGCCAAGCACCGGGGCAAGCCGGAAAACAGCATTGTGGTTGTACCGCACGACGTGGCCGCCGCGCTGCGCCTGTTGATTTTCACGGGGTGTCGCAAAGGCGAGGTTCTCGGGCTGCGGTGGGCCGAGGTCGACTTTCAGCGCGGCCTGCTGAACCTCGCCGAGGCGAAGACTGGCCCGCGTTCCGTCGTACTCAACGCCCCCGCGCTCATTTTGCTTGAGGCGCTCCCCCGCGTGGGTCTGTTTGTGTTCCCTGGCGCAGTGGCAAACGAGCCTCGCCGCGACATTACCAACTATTGGTATCGAATTCGCCACCGAGCAAGGCTTGACGGCGTCGATGGCCGGGACCCTGTTAGACTTCATGATCTGAGGCACAGCTTCGCGTCGTTTGGAGTAGGAGGCGGGATGGGCTTGCCAATCGTTGGCAAGCTTCTTGGACACACCCAGGCTCGAACGACTGCTCGATATGCTCATCTCGACACTGATCCCGTGCGACGCGCTTCCAATCGGATTGGAACCGAGATCGCCGTGGCCATGGGCGAACCAGCCTTGTCTGGGGCTGCTGTTGTCAGGCTGCGAGCCTCGTCGGGCGGACGATCTGATGTCTGAGCCGTCAGATTCCCATTCACCAAAAGACGGCGACCTGGCGCAAATCCGATTTAAAAAGGCGCAACCTGGTTGGGAACCACTTCATTTAGCAAAATTTCGCTTCATTGCGCGATCGGGAAGCGCGGATTGGAAGTTGGCTTTTAGCGAATACATATTGCAAGCATGCGCCGAAGCCATCGTGACCGAGGTCGAAGACGAGGTGCGCGCGCAGCTTGGGCGCTATCGTTTGGCCATTTGCGGCAATGAGGGCAAATTTCGCCTTGACGACATGAACCCTAACGATCCCCAAGATCGGTTTTGGTACTTCATGCCGGTCGGGTTTCCAAGCGGTTTTTTTAAGCAGGTGTTAGACACAGAGGATTGCCGCGTTGATGCCGACCCCGCTGTCTCGCTGGCTTGGCGAGTACATCACTTTATCAACCACAGCTTTGATGACGCCATTCAAAGTGAAAGGCTGTCTGTATATGCACGTTCGAAAACAATCTGGGGGGATTTCGTGGAAATTTATCCCGATCAATGGCGGGTGTTAGAAAAAAGAACAACGGGAGATAGTCGTTACGGTGACGGGACAGTTTGCCTCATAGGCCCTGACCAAACCATATTTTATCACCCGCACGCCGTTCCCGCGGACGAAGCTTTGAACCAGCCGATTCCAGTGACTAATAAACTTGACCACAAACAACGCGCGCGTGCCTTCACGGACAAACTTGTCGAACTTATGAAAAAGCATCCTCACGGACCCACGATGCCTAAAACCCTGGCGTGGGCAAAAAAGAACTGGAGATTATCCGAAAGAGAAACAAGACATTGTATCGAGGAGGCAAAAAATATCACGAAATCAAAATGGTATGAGGGTGGGCGGCCTGAAAAAAACAGTCACCGACTCCGCCTAGAATCCGTAGTTTAATAAATCGACGTGAGGGCTTTTTTTACGAAGAAAACCAGAGGCAAATTGGAGACACCAAAAGAAAAGGTGTCGCCAAATGAGCACTTCCACACTCCGTCTTCGTCGGGCAGAGGCTGCAAATTATCTTGAGAATGTGCACGGGCAGCCTTGCAAGCCTCAATACCTCGCCAAACTTGCAGTGATTGGCGGCGGACCTCCTTTTCAGAAAGCGGGCAAGTTTCCACTTTATGCCCCTTGCGATTTGGATGCATGGGCACTGCAGCGCCTATCGCCGCGCGTAAACTCGACGGCTGAACTGCGACCTATCGAGCCGCTGCTCAAACGGGGACCTTCAAATTCAAGCTCTCGTGTGCCGCAGGGAGGTGTGCGCCCTTTCCGTGGTTGATGGGTTCTTTGTGGTTTCGCGCTTACATAGCCAGCTCGCTAACGAGCCGATTATCGGGACACAGACCGATGTCGCACCACCGGCCGGCACCGGGACTACACAGGACGCAAGGCTAGAACAGCACTTGCACGGCCGCCCTAGTCGCCGGTTTGGCTGGGATGGCTCGCCGCCAGCTGAAGCACCGATAGAGACGACAGGCTGACCCCGTCTCGCTCCCTTTGGGAAGTTCGGCAAACCGGTAGTGTCTGCGCACGGCGGCTCCGTCGGCCAAGCAGGCGCACTTCGCCCTTGTCGGGCGAAGTGTGTCCCGCCTCCGGCTCTCCATCGGCCAGAACATCTGTCTTTGTGAAAAATGAATTCCCTTGGAGGCAAGATCGGATGGCGAAGAAGAATCGTGCTGTTAAAGGTTTGCCGAAGGCGCCCGTGGCGCACTCCGCTGCGAAAATTGGAACACCGCGCTCAGGTTGCAGCGAGAGCGACCAGCTGGTTCGGGAACTAACGCTAACAGAGTCGGGCGAGCCCTATAGGGCTTCAGACCAGGAACTCCAGGTTCTAACCGCCCTTATTCATCGCGGCCGTCAATTTCGCTGCGCTCCCGCGTCGCCTGATTTCTCGCGCGCGCTCTCGTCCGGCATTGTCGCCGCCTTTTGAACCGTACTGTTGTGAACGC
>CAIZEI010000013.1 GCA_903931945.1 uncultured Hyphomicrobiales bacterium
AGAAGACCCATAGGTCGAACTTAAATCGAACGGATCCGGCGCGCCGGGAAACGCTTCTGCAACCTGCATAATAGCGGAGGGTTGTCGCCCATAGACGGCGCCCGAACTCAAGTACAGAAATCGCCGGACGCCGCTATGCGCAGCCCATGCAAGGACACGGCGCGTACCGTCGATGATTGCGGCGCTCAATTCCGAATGACGTGCGTTGGCCTCGACGGCGGTATCGGTCGCGGCATGTATGACGTGCGAGAATTGACCCGTTGGCCAGTCGAAACTGACAATATCGCCTTCAATCAGCGTCAACCATGGCAGTGCGACAAACTGGGAATAGCGCGATCTGAAAGCGTATGCATTTCGGGTTAGCGCCACAACTTCCAGATTGAGTTTCAGCGTCGTGCGGGCATGCGCCAAAATCGTCAGCAGCCAGCGCCCCAGAAAACCTGTGCCGCCCGTGATGAAAAGACGCGCGCCATCCAACTGCTGCAAGGCCTGCGTGCAATGTCCGATCGCCTGGTCAATATCGCGCGTAGAGAATCCCCCGCGAACGCTATCGTAGTCAGCGCTCACCGTTTGCTCAGGAGATGCGGCGGCACATTTTCCGAGGCCGGGTCCAGCGCGCCAATCATATTGGCGCGAAACTCTTCGCGCGGCAGCAGCGGCGACATGTCTTCGAGTGGCATCGATAACATCGAACCATCGGCCTGCGGCAAGGCGGCCGACTTGGGGAACAACGCTTCATTTTCGACAAGGCGCACATCAATCAGCAGCGGACCGGTGTGCGCCAGCGCGCGCCTGATACCGCTTTGCAACTCGCTCGCATCGTGAATAGCAAAGGCGTCCCAGCCGAATTGTCTGGCGAGCGCGCAAAAATCTGGAAAATCAAGCCCGGCGCCGGGACCTGTGCCCACCATCCGACCGTCGAAATAATTGCGCTGTGTATTGCGGATCGACGCGTAACCACCGTTGTTCATCACAAACATCCGAACCGGCGCACGCAGGGTTGCAATGGTCTGCATTTCCTGCAGATTCATCATCAACGAACCGTCGCTTTCGACGCCGACAAACGGACGTTTGTCCGAAGCCATATAGGCGCCGATCATCGCGGGCATTCCATAACCCATAGCGCCGAGACCAGATGTCAGAAAGACGCGCTGGCCCGACTTGTTCTGAAAGCCGGTGTAGAAAAACTCGACCGCCAGCCCCGAACTGCCTGTGACAATCATCATGTCTTCCGGCAATTCGTCGGAAAGCGCCTGCACAAAATGGAAATGCCCGATACGTCCAGCATCCGGAAATGGCGCGCCATCGTTAATTGGATAGCGTCGTTTCCAGTCTGCGCAGCGCGCGAGCCAATCCGGAAACTGCTTTTGCGGTTCCTCGCCGGCGACGTCGAGCAGCGCGTCAATGAAATCACCCGCATCGGCCTCGATTTTCAGATCGAATCCTGCATCCAGAGGAAACTTTTCCAGCTCCTTACGATCGACATCGACGACAACCTTTCGTGCGCTGCGAGCGAATTTCGCCGGATTGTAAGCAGTGACAACATTGTCGAGACGCGCCCCGATCGCGATCAGAAGATCCGAATTCTGAACGGCAAAATTTGGCGTCCGCAAAGCCACTGTCCCAGGCTTGCCCACGCTGAGCGGATGATTGGCTGGGATCAGATCCATCGCATTCCAGGTTGTCGCGACCGGAGCGCCGAGTCGCTCGTAAAGCGTCTGAAAGCTTGCTGCGGCTTCAGCAAGACGCACGCCATGCCCGGCAAGAATCAACGGTCGCTGCGATTGACGAAGCATGGCAAGCACCGCCTGCGCCTGCTCGCGAAGTTCAGCGTGAACTGGAACGCCCGCATCCGGCGTATCGAAACCGCGCAATTGCGTTATCGAAATTCGCGAGTTCTGGACATCAAGCGGGATATCGAGCCAGACAGGGCCTCGCCGTCCGGTGGTCGCCAAATGCACAGCTTTTTCGAGATGGAAGCGAATGTCGGCAGGATCCATCACAGTAACAGCATATTTGGTCACTGGTTGCGCCATTGAAACAATATCGACTTCCTGCGGTCCCATCTGCCGCACGCCACTCGCGCCGATGAGATCGCTGCGCTTGACCTGACCTGAAATAATCAACAAAGGCACGGATTCAATCCATGCGCCCGCACAACCGGTCAAGGCGTTTGTCGCTCCAGGGCCCGTCGTCACGACCGCGCAACCCAGCCGACCATTGATACGCGAATACGCCTCGGCGGCGATTGACGCCGCCTGCTCATGATGATGCGCAACATAATCAAGGCTGCGGTGATTGCCGAAAGCGTCGATCAAAAACATCGCGCCGCCGCCAGGCACCAGAAACACGCAATTCACGCCTTGCGATGCGACAAAGTCAGCAACGTAGTCGGCGAGGCGCAAAGTGGTCGCCTCCAAAGTGTTGACCATGACATTCACGTTGACGCATCCTGTCCGCCGGGAGCCACTTCAGGAAATCCAGTGCCGCAGAAACGTCTTGCGCTCATGGTTACGTGCGATTTCAGGATCGGTGTAAAATGAATCGTCGATAAAATGTGTCGATGAAATTTCTTCAAAGACCGCGCCATTTGGACTTTCGAAGGCATGACGCACGCCAGGTGTGATCGTGACCACTGAGCCGGGCCCATAAACCTGCTGCTCATCATCAAGCCGCAGGTTAAGTTCTCCATGCAAAACGTGGAACGTTTCTTCTTTCTGGTTGTGAAATTGCTCGGGATGTTTCTGCCCCGGCAGGACCACAATCAATTTCTTGCAATAATTGCGATTGACGACAGTCACCATCGTGATGCCAAACTCGTCGAATTTGTCGATCCCGTAGTGATGCGATATTTCAAGTTCCGCTTCACCGGGAACAACGCCATTGCTTTTTTGCAGAAGCTCGCGCACGCGCGTGACAATCGACAAAACCTTGGCGCGGACATCGCGGCATTCGGAATTTGTCGCCAGCACCGCCTGTTCGGGTTCGATATCGCGTGTCGCAAAGAAGTGATGGTACTTTGACCAATCGTTTGCGGTAATATGCGCATCCTGTGTGGGGATCGCAAAAAACACGTCCTCGCTTCGAATACGCTCGCCTTTGGCAATACGCCGTTTCACAAACGCCCCGCGACGCAGCGATTTCAGCGCATCGAGTTCAGCTTTCGAAGGCTCCATGCGTCGATCACGAACGCCTCCAATTGCATAGGCCTTTGCGGCGCTTTCAAGCCATGCCCTGATTTGCGCGGGGTTAGCTGAATAATCATTCAGCGCATATTTTTCAGTCGGCACACCAACATGCTTCTCGAAGATCGTTGCGCCCTTGGCGATCGCCATCGCCACTGCGAGCGTTTCATCGGGATTTTCATGCGTCGAATAGCCGACACGCAAACCCTCATAGCGCGCCTTCAACAGATCGATCTGGTTGATTTCAAGTTCGTTGTACGGCGTGGGGTATTGAGCGACGCACGTCATCAAGGCAAATTGTTTCAGGCGATGACGCATAAAGGATACGACGTTGTCCATTTCCTGCAATTCGATGCCGGCTGTCGAACCGACAATGGGAAGCGAAGTCGTGACGATCTTTTCAAGCAGTGGCCAATCGGTGAACGAACAGCTTGCGATCTTCAGGACATCGAAGCCATCTTCGACAATCCGGACGACCGATGCTTCATCGAAGGGCGTACACATTGCCAGAAGGCCGTTGGCCTTGATTGCAGCAACAAGTCGTCGCGTCCCTTCCCGATCGAGGCGTGTTTCGGAAAAGCGCTTGATATATTTTATGTCGTTGCGCGATTTGTAATCTGGATGAATGAATGTATCGAGTTCCCGATATTGTAGCTTGAATGCGAATGAAAACGGGAAGCCTTTCGCGACTGCCGAAATTTCATTGATCACGCGCACGCCATGCTCGATGTCGCCCATATGGTTGTTAGCGAGCTCAAAAACAAACAGGGGATCCGGCAACTGGATCGCTGGAGCGGGTCGACGCGCGGTGTTCATTCAGATATCCCTCTTGGCGCAGATGTCCGAGGCTCGTTACGGCTTGCAGAAACGTTAACAATCTGCCCTTAATATCAGGTTAATTTTACCCTAACATTACGTCGTTGGGCTTTAACATCCGCATAGAAAGCAAGCCTTGCATTCAGCAGCCGCCGACTGCGCGAAGTCCAGGATTCACATCGCCATTTTTAACGGCGCGCGATGGAGTTCGCCGATGGATTCGACCATATAGTCGATATGCAACTGATTCAGCCCAGGGTAGACCCCCAGCCAGAATGTGCGATCGACAATCGAATTGGCGTTTTCGAGCGGGCCGACCACGCGATATTCGCGGCCTTTCATATAGGGCTGCCGGATGAGATTGCCGCCGAACAGAAGTCTGGTTCCAATCTTGCGCTGGTTGAGATGCACGGTGAGTTGATCGCGCGTGAATGGCGCATCTTCGTGCAACGTAATGGGGAAACCGAACCATGAGGGTTCTGTTCCTGCAGTGGCTTCAGGCAATATCATAAAGTCTTCAAATTGTTTGAGGCCTGCCTTGAGCGCATCGAAGTTTCGTCGACGGTCGGCAATAAATCCATTGAGATGATCGAGTTGCGCGACCCCCACTGCCGCCTGCATGTCGGTGATTTTCAGATTGAACCCGAGGTGCGAATAAACATATTTGTGGTCATAGCCTCTCGGGAGATCGCCGAGTTTCCAGCCGAACCGCTTGTTGCAGGTGTTATCGCAACCCGGATCGCAGTAGCAATCGCGGCCCCAGTCACGAAAGGATTCCATGACTTTCTTGAGGTGGTGCGAATTTGTGAAAACGGCGCCGCCCTCGCCCATCGTGATATGATGCGCCGGATAAAAGCTGAGCGTGCCAATATCGCCGAACGTCCCGACGTGCTGGCCGTTCACCGTCGCCCCCAGCGCATCGCAACAATCTTCAATCAACAATAGACCGCGACGATCGCATATTTCCTTGATCGCCAGAACATCGAACGGATTGCCGAGCGTGTGGGCGACCATAATGGCTCTGGTGCGAGACGTAATTGCGTCTTCAATCCGGTCCACTCTGATATTATAGGTCGGGATATCGACGTCGACGAAAACCGGAACCATCCCCCACATGATGGCAGGATTGACGGTGGTGGGGAAACCTGTGGCGCAGGTAATAATTTCATCGCCTGGCTTGATCTGCCGGCCTTTCTGGCGCGGCGATGTCAACGCGGAGAATGCGACAAGATTTGCAGAAGAGCCGGAATTCACAGTCAACGCGTGCCGCACGCCTATGCGCGCCGCCAGCTTTTTCTCAAACGCATCATTGAAACGCCCGGTGGTCAACCAGAAGTCCAGCGCAGAGTCGACGAGCATTTTCATGTCGCTCGAATCATAGACTCGCCCGGACACCGGCACCGGCGATACGCCAGACGCAAAGGGTTCGGTTTGATGCGCAAGCGCGTGGTAGCGACCGACAAGTTCAAGGATCGTCGTTCGAAGTTCGTCCGGATCCTGAAAATCGGAGGCGCGCATCGGCTGTTTCCGCATGAAAGTTCAGCCGATCAAGAATCAGCCCGGCAACTTTCGCAAGAAAATGCTTAACGCAACGTTAAGACGTCAGTCATCGCTGACGTTCGCACGACAGCGCCGCGCTATTTTACAACGGGCGTCCATATCTCAAGGTCATCGGCGGTTTCAACGCGCGCGTAGCCTTTGAGCGCAGCAGCCAGATCCGGGATGTCATGGAGCGCAGAGACAATGCGCGGATCGGTATCGACGAGTATGACATCGGGTCTGCGGCTGCGCACGTCAGCGAGAAAATCAGCAGCGTCGGTCGCGATATAGCTTGCAAGACGCGAGCGATAGGCCTCATCGCCTCGTCTGGCGGCGATCAGCATGCGCGCGCTGACCGTCAGCCAGAGCCGTTGCGCGCGCCCCACCCATTGTCCATCAAGTTGACGAACCAATGGAAAGCCGGCAAGCAATTGTTCGGACAGCGCCATCAATTTGGGATGCGCCGGCGCATTGCGGCGCATCGCCGCCGACAGTCCCTCATGCTCTTCCGCCCCCATCCATTGGGGGATTGCGCCAAAGGCCAGCGGCGCAAGCAAAACAGCGGGCGCCGCAACAGCCAGCAATGGCAGCCGCGCAGCGCGCCAAGCGCCCGAAGCGCCAGCAGCGCGCCATTCGGACAGCATTGGCGCAACAATCGTCGCCAACGCAAGGCAAGCCAAGGCAACGGCGGGATATTCGTGATTCATCCAGCCCTTGCCCTGCCAAAAATAGACCGCTGCAAAGCCTGCCGACCCCGCAAGCAATGGATAGGCGCGCGGCTTCAGGCAATTTGCGCGACCCGCCAGACAGGCTGCGCCAAACAACGCCACGTTGAGGACGAAGGGCGTTGTGTTCAGCATGTAAAGCCACGACACCCGCACAGGCAGATATGCGTCCACAATGACAGGCAAGGCGTCCAGGAACGCAGGGAAAACCATGAATACGCTCGCTGTGTAAAGAAGAACCACGACAGCGGCGATCAGGTTTTCCGGCGCGAACGCCGGCATAATGGATCGGCGCGCACAGGCCACGCCAGCGAAGGCCAAACCCGCAGGAAAGGCAAAATAGGGTTTGATGCACATTGCAAGGCCTGCCAGAACGCCCGCAATCAGGGCATGGCGCAGCGCCGGCGACCCGCCATTCATCCGCACTGCGTAGAGTGCGAACATCGGCAACAGCCAGATCACGGCAAAATGCTCGCGCTCCGAAAAATTAAATCCAGGCAGCACGAGCAAGGCGAAAACCACCGCGACGCAGAGAAAGTCCTCGTCGAATGTTTGCAGCAATCGTCCTGCGCGCAGAATGGAAGCCACGAAGACGATACTCGCGATCGCGAAGCCGAAGGTCAGCGCGACCACAACAAATTCGACACGCAGATGCGTCAGCCGCGCCAGCAGAACCGCAGGCATATAAAGCAGAAACGAGGCCGGCGGATTGGTGTCGCGAATATCGACATAGGCGCGCGCGCCATCGAGCACCTTTTCAGCGAATGTGAACTGAAAGGAATTGTCCGCATTCTGATGCCCGAGACATTGCTGAACAATCGCAAATCCGAGCAGCGCGAGCGCGAGCCAGCGACTGGAAAGACATTTCAGCGCCACCGCGCCAATTGCATTGTCTCGCGTGGCTTTAACGGCTCCTGCAATGCTCATGATGGGTCCGGAAGGTGGGGGTCACGCCGTTCCGCTGCGGCGCGCGGGTTCAGACTCATCAGTCGCACGGGAGTCGATCGCGCTTCGAGCCCCGCGGTTTTCCTGACAACGTAGAGCGGGCGACGTTTCACTTCATTGTGGATACGCCCGACATAAAGGCCGAGCACGCCGGTCAGCAGCATGTTGAACCCGCCCAGAAACGCCACAACGACAATCGTTGAGGCCCAGCCTGGCACGTAATCGTTCGCCAGCATCCGCGTGACGCCAACATAGGCTCCGTAAAGCATTGCAAGTGCTGAAACGCAGGCGCCGAGCCACAGAGCCAGACGCAAGGGCGCATCGGAAAAACCGACGAGCCCGTCAATGGCAAGGCGCAACATTTTGCCAAACAAAAATTTGGTCTCGCCCGCCGCGCGTTCGTCGCGGTCATATTCGACCGCCGTTTGCCGAAAGCCGACCCAGGCGAACATGCCGCGCAAAATCCGGTCCTGCTCGCGCATCTGCAGGAAGACATCGAGCGCCTTGCGATCAATCAACCGGAAATCGCCCACATCGCGCGGAATTTCAACCGACGCGAGGCGGTTCATCATCTTGTAAAAATAATGCGCGGTCGTGAGTTTGAACCAGTTTTCACCTGACCGCTTGCGGCGTTTGGCATAGACGATTTCGAACCCTTCCGACCATTTGGCGATCATCTGGTGAATGAGTTCCGGCGGGTCCTGTAAGTCTGCGTCCATCAGTACGACAGCATCGCCCTCCGCCCGGTCGAGGCCCGCTGTCAGCGCCGCCTGCTGACCGAAATTGCGTGAAAGACCAATGAAGCGGTAGCGCGCGTCCGTCTTTGCCCGCGCTTCCAGGATGATTGGAGTACAATCGGAACTGCCATCGTCGACCAGAATGACTTCTGCTGGCGCGTCGAGATCCCGCAGCACACGGTCAAGCCGATGGAACAGAACCGGAAGCACGGCCTGTTCGTTGAAAATGGGAATGACCAGAGAATATTTCGGTCGGACCGCCAAGGGAACCCCCCTGCCGCCAGCTTGTCCGGCGGGTTCCGCCGCAGACTAGCCGGGGAATGGTTAACAAATGCCGATTTCTGTCGCCCGGAACCTGGCCAGCCGCGGTGGAATCGCCAGAGATCGGCGGCCCCCTGCGACAAAAAAGTCAGAGGCCTACCAAGGCAGCAGGAAAACGAGAGGATTAGTTAAGGTTACGCTATTCTAATGATTAAAACATCGCTAATAAATCAGCTAGCCGGTTTTGGCGTGGCGAGGATGTATCTGTGACTTTACTTGCGTGTCGCGTGATGCAGAGGAGCGCAGCCGCGACCCTGGTGGCATTGTTGTCGGGTTGCGTTTGGGAACGTGACGCTGTCGACGCCGCCCTTCCGCCAACACCCGCTGCGTTCAGGGCGGAGCCTTCGCGCGCTGCGCCCTCCGTCGCCGGCTGGCAAGGACAATTCGGATCCTCTGAACTCACACATTTGCTGGATTGGTCGCTGAGCGACAATTTCGACGTCGCCGCCGCCAGGGCGCGCATCCTGGAAGCCTATGCGCTCGCCAGATCGACAGCGGCGGCGCTCTATCCACAGCTCAACGGAACCCAGAACGCTCAGCGAACGCTGACTTCCGGGACGTCAAAGTTCGCCTACCCGCCCTATTCCAGCTCCACATCCACGAACTATTCTTTCGGGCTCAGCGCAAGTTATGTGCTGGATTTTTTCGGCAAGAACCAGGCGCTGGCCGAGGCCGCTCAATTTAACGCCGTCGCCAGCCGTTATGACCGCGACGTCACCGTGGTCGCTACGCTCGCCAGCGTCGCCAATACCTGGTTCAATCTTGTTGCCGCGCAGGACCGTCTCCGGGTCGCCGCAGGCAATATTAAAGTTGCCCAGGACGTGTTGAACGCCCTGAACGAACGCGTCGCGGTGGGCACAGCCACTGCGCTCGATACGTCGCAGCAGGAAAATGTGCTCGCGACGCAACGCGCCAGCGTGCCGCCGCTTGAACAGATCGTCGAGCAGAACCGCAATCTCCTTGCAGTTCTGGTGGGCCAAACTCCGGGAACCCTTAGCATTCGCGGCGGCACGTTGAACGCGCTGAAAATCCCGCGTCCCCGCGCCGGCCTTCCCTCGCAACTGCTCTTGCGGCGGCCAGATGTGGTTTCGGCTGAAACCAGATTACGCGCGCAAAAGGCGAGCGTGGACGCAGCGCGGGCGGCCTTTTTCCCGACTGTCAACCTCTCGGCTTCCGCAAGCCTTGTAAGCCAGGCGCTGTCCAACATTCTGAACCCGCAGGCGATTGCGGTCTCGCTGGCGCAGGGTCTGACGCAGCCAATATTCGACGGCGGCAATCTCCAGGGCCAGCTGGAAAACAATCAGGCGAAAGAAACCGAACTGCTCGAAGATTATCGCAAATCGATCGTCACGGCCTTTTCGGATGTCGAAAACGCCTTGATTGGCGAGCGTCTGACCGCCCAGCATGAGGCGCTGCAAAAAATTGCGGTACGCTCCGCCCGCCGCGCCTACGAGATCACGCAGGCGCGACTTCGGGAGGGCACAATCGACGTCGTGACACTGCTGAGCACACAGACGGCGCTTTTTCAGGCGGAAGATCAGCTGATACAGGTGCGACTGCAGCGCTTCCTCGCCGCAGTGACCCTGTATCAGGCGTTGGGAGGCGGCTTTTCGCTGGACGATTCGCCGCTTGAAAGCGTGGACGGCGACCCGACAGCCGCCAATATCCTTCCAGCGGCGGTGCGATAAACAAAGCAGGGCTATTCAGGAAAATGGCGCGGCGCATGACTGTAAACGTGCGAATCAATCGATCTATTCGGCTGCGATAGCAGCGGGCAAATGATCCTTCCAGCGCATCAGAGCCTCGCGTCCGGCCTCGCTCAGACCATAGGTTCCACGCTCGATGCGCACAAACCAGCCATAGACATTATCGCGCAGAATTTTCGCAGCGTCGGGATGATCAGGTCTCAGATCGCGTGGCCGCCTCGAAGCGGTCGCCATGGCCGCAGCACAGGCGAGCGCCTGCTGACGATAGGCGGTCATCACCGGTCGCTTGTTGCCGCCGCCAGCCGCCGGGTCGCCGAGCCGACGACGATGCTCCTCAACAATGCGCGAACGCCGTCTGGAATCGGCGCGCGGACGCCACGGGACCGGCTCGACCAGCGCTTCCACCTTGCCCGACGCAAAAACCGCCAGAAGTCCAAAACCAAGCAGGCGGCAGAGCTTTTTCACGCGCGAGTCCTGCTCGCGCCCGCGTCCGCGCTTCGACGCGCGCACGGCCAGCCAGACCTCGTCGCAGGCGGCGGTGCGATCAACGCCTTGCAAGACCAATTCAAGCGTGAAGCTGAGTTTCAGTTCGCCGATCACGACAGCTGTGGGCGCGCCGCAGTCCAGCGCGACCAGATCGCAATTGCAAACCTCTCCCTTGACCTCGAAGCCAAGGCCTTCCAGGAACCGTTTCACGGGCAGATAGAGAGCTGTTTCCACCCCGCCAATCCCCGACGTTGCGCCTGTTGAATCGCCCTAATGCTGATTCGGCGCGGTGTCGAGACCTCTGCGGGTCACCATTTGGCCAGGAGAAGATCCCGGAAAGCCTCGCGCCAATCCGCATCGGCTGGAATCACAGCATCATAGGGCCGCACCAACCGATGCGTGGAGGGCTCGGCGCCGGGCGGCGGCGCCCCCGCCTCGACCTGTCGCATTGCTTCCAGCATCATACGTCGCATCGTAATGATAGCCTTGTCAGAACCGCCAAGGAACTCCTGCGAACGATCGACGATCGGCCCCATGCTTTCCTGCAGTGCGAAATCCTGCGTGTTGACCCCCTTGATGCCGGTATAGGTTTGCGTCTTTTGCACTGCGCGGTCGACCATATAGTCATTCGATTTGTTGCGTATCTGCCGATAGGTCCCGGGAATTGTGTCGTCCTTGCCGCGCCCGGCAAAACCCTCCCAGCGCTCGAAGTCGTCCGCCGTGTAGCGCACGCTGGCGTCAACTGCGCAACTCCAGTTATAGACCCAGGTGTGTTCATCATCGATGGGCGCCCAGATATGGCCATCGATTTTCGGAATGCCATGGGGATCGTCGGCGCCGCCATCCTTGGACCATTTCACCGCAGCGCCGCGCATCTGCTGGAACGGCATGACGAAGTGATAGACCCGGATATATTTCTGGTTATCGCCTGCATTGCGCGTTGAAATATAACGATAGCCATAATCAGTCGTCTCGACGTCAAGACGCGGGGCTGTGTCCGCATTGCGGAACGCCTGTTTCTTGCCAATCATGATATTATGCGCGAACGAAGAGTGCGCGGTGTCGAGACCGCCCTCAAGCGCCTGCAAATAATTGCACTCCTCATATGTTTTCGAGATGTAGCCGTGCGTTGCAGGCGCGCGCATCCACTCATAATCAGGCGGCGCGGGCATTTTCTCCTTCGGCCCCATATAGGTCCACACGACGCCGCCAGCTTCGTGCGTCGGATAGGCCAGCATCTTGACGCGCCCCTGCAATGGCGTGCCCGCCGGCTCGCTCGGCATGTCGGTGCAATTGCCGTGGCGATCAAACTTCCAGCCATGGTAGACACAGCGCAAACCGCATTCCTCATTGCGGCCAAAAAACATCGAGGCGCGGCGATGCGGACAATAAGCATCCACCAGGCCCACCGCGCCTTCGGTATCGCGATAGGCCACAAGGTCCTCCCCAAGCAGGCGAACCCGCAAAGGCGCGCCATCGCGTTCCTGCAATTCTTCCGAAAGGCAGGCGGGAATCCAGTAGCGACGAAACAACTCGCCCGCCGGCTGGCCGCGCCCCACGCGGACGAGACGTTCATTGTCCTCATGTTTCAGCATGGCGGCGCTCCCTTGGACGTTTACAGATTTTCCGCGCGCAGAATAGGCGCCGCCGAACCGGTGTCAAACAGTCAGGTCATTCAATGCGTCGCGGCGATCGCCTGCGATAGCCTTTGCGTCACCTCTTGCGGCGCGCTGTCCACCATTTTTGCGACGCGCTCTACGACGTCACCCGATTGCGGCGACACTTCAAGGCCGGACTTGCTGGCGTCCTCAAGATAGCTCGCGTCGCGGCCCATGCGGCTGAACGCTTCGCGCAGAATTGCCAGACGTTCGGCCGGAAGGCCCGGCGGCGCAAGCAATGGCCGAGAAATGGTCTTTTGCGCAAAAAACAACTCCATCGCGCGTCGATCGATGTCGTTTTTGGCGTAATCCAGAGCCAAAGGCACATCGGGCAGGTCAGGGTCCCGCTCAAGTCCGGATTGCAAAAGCAGCCGAACCTTGTGATCGCGCAAAAAGTCCGGCCGTCGCGTTTTGATATTGGGCCATTCCCAATCGCCGACGCCCTGAATCTCGCCGCGCTCCATCGCCACGAGAATCGAAGCGCTCGAGGGATAGCCGGGCACAATCCTGAACTTCGCACCGATCATCGCATTGAGCAGACGCGGGATGGTTTCGGTTTCGCCGCTGGGGCCGGAACCGCCGACCACAAATTCCATTCGCAGAAGATCGTCGGCGCTCATCTGCGGCGCTGTATGCCAGGCAACAACCAGGCCCGTCTCGGCGGACATGTTCGCCAGCCAGTTGAACTTCACGGGATCAAATTGCGCCTGTGTCCCCGCGATTTTCGCCATCATGATCCCGCGTTGCAGCATCCCGATGGTCGTGCCGTCGCGAGGCGCGACGTTATAAAGATGATTGGCGGCGACGATGGCGCCGGCGCCCGGCATATTGCGCACAACAATTGCAGGGTTGCCGGCAATAAACCGCCCGAGATGTCGGGCAATCACGCGCGCATTTGTATCGTAGCCGCCGCCGGTGTCGGAACCGACAATAATGGTGATCTGTTTGCCCGCAAAAAAGTCTGGCGCGCCCTGCGCATGAACTGTCCGCCCTGGCGCAAAAGCCATTGGGCCGACCGTCATTATCAAAACCATACGCAAAATCGCCTTCAGCATAGCGGTCCTCATGGCGTAGTCAGTTCGCGCACGCGCGCAACCGCCGCATCATCCAGCGCATAAATCTGGGCGATGGTTTGCTGCAGCTCCACGCCGCTCATGGGGGTGACGCCCAGATTCATGTGCTTCATCTCCGCGATAAAATCAGGATCAGCCATCGTGGCGGAAAACGCCTCGCGCAATGCAGCCAGCGTTTCGGGCGGCAACCCGGGCGGGGCAAGATAGGGCCGGAACGCCAGCGAGTTTGAAAACACAACATCCAGCGCCTGCCGGTCAAGATCATTTGCCGCAAATTCGCGCGCCAGATGAACGCCCGCCGGCATTTCCGGCATCGGCTTTGGCGCGAGTTCGGCGATGATGCGGACAGCGCCCGAATTCATCCATTCGGGTTTTTGCGAACCCATGGACTCCATATCCCAGACGCGCCCGCCGACTTCGCCCCGCTCCATTGCCAGCGTCAATTCGCGTGTGCCCGGATAACCTGAAATGAGCTTCATGTTATCGAGCCGCAGCGCCTTTTTAAGCGCCAATGCTGATAAAAATGAGTCGCTGGTCAAAGCTGTCGTGCCGACGACCAGTCCCTTCGTCCTGATATCTTCAATAGAGGCGACGCCCGCTCCGCTCCAGCCCAGCAATACACTGGCGTTGCTCGATATGCTGCCGAGCATCGACATTTCAGCGGCTTTGAATTGCGCCTTCGACGATGGGCCGGCTATCAGCGTATCCAGCAGCAGCGCCGAATTCACCGCGCCGAAAGCCGTGCCATCGCGCGGCGCAACTTTCGCAAGATAATTGGCGAGAACCATACTGGCCGCTCCCGGCATATTGACGGGAATCACTATGGGAGCGCCAGGCAAATGGCGACCGATAAACTTGGCAAGCGCGCGCCCGTAAAGATCATAACCGCCGCCCGCCTCATAACCAATATAGGCCGTGACAGTCTTGCCGCGATAAAAGTCCGCGATCGTTTCGGCGCGCGTGTTTCCGGTCAGCGCGACAAGTGCGAGGATTGCTATGCGGAAGGCAAACGCCATGGTTAAATCCTCAAGCGCCAGCCGCCACCTGCGCCGCACCCTGCGCCGTCAATTGTTTGCTGTAAATCGAAGTGATGAAGATAGCAACGATAAGCCCGAGGATCAGGGGCGCAGCGGCAATCAGGAAGATTTGCTGACTCGGCAAATGCGCTCCGAAGGCAAAGCCGCCAAGCAATGGCCCCATGCCGCCGCCAATGCGCGCCATGGCGAAATTCGATCCGACGCCCCAAGAGCGGACATAGGTCGGATAGATATTCGCCTCGGACGCAATATTGCCAAACTGGAGGCCCAGCAGGCAAAAGCCCGCTGCGGCGACCAATCCAGTCAGAACGGCCGGCGACAGGCCGGGAACGCCTATACATGCGACAATCGGGATTGCACAGGCATAGAGGATCGGCACCGGCAGGAAACCGAGCTTGTCGAGAAAGCGCATCGAGAGAAGGCCGGCGAGCGTGCCGCCAAACTGGAACAAGGCTGTAGCGATCTGCGCCTGTTCGCTAGATGTGCCAGAGTTCGAAAGGACAGTCGGCATCCACTGGTTGATGAAATAAAATACGCCCAGCGTGACGATATTCGACACCCAGAAAAGAGGCGTCAGAAAAGCCAGCCGGCCCTCGAACAACGCGCCGAGCGTAAATTTTTGACGATTGTTTTCGCCCGCTATGACAAAATTCGTGTCCGGCGAAACAGGCAGGGCTGGATCGATAGTCTTCAACAAGGCGACGAGTTCCGCGCGGCGACCGGGTCGCAAAGTCAGGAATTTGATCGACTCAGGCAGAGCAAACAGAACGACCAGAGCAATTGCCAGCGGCGCCAGTCCGCCAATCCAGAACAGAATGCGCCAACCGTGAGACGCCATATAATTGGCGGCGACAAGCCCCGGCAGGCCGCCACCGAAGGTGGTACCCGTGAACATCAAGACAACCATTGTCGCGCGGGCGTTGCGCGGCGCAAATTCATTCACCAGCGCTACCACGATCGGCAAGGTTCCGGCGAGCGCAACGCCCGCCAGAACGCGCGTGACGACAAGTTGCGACAATGATCCAGTGGGGATCGCCGCCAGCGTAAACAGTCCGAAACAGACTGCGCCAAAAACGATAATACGTTTGCGACCGAAATGGTCCGCCAGGTAGCCGAATATCGGAGGGCCAAAAAATCCGGCGGCAAGCGAACTGCTGAGCAGCAGACCGAGTTCAGGTCCCTTCAGGCTCCATTCGCGCATCAGCCCGGGGCCAGCTGAGGCCGCGGCGCCAAGGTCGAAGCCATCCGTCATCATCACGAGAAACGCTATGCACACCAGCCGGATATTGAAACCTGTGAACCTTTGTCGGTCGAGAACCGCGCCAACGTCCATCGTGTCCTGCGCCACCGGATGTCCCCCCCCATTTTTTAGATTTCCTGCATAGACGCGAATGCCGGATGTCTTCAAGCAAAAAACGAAAACGGGAGGAGCTGGCAGGCTCCTCCCGTCGCATTCCGGCGCCGGCTGACCTGATCAGTCGTTGGCGTAGATATCGCGATCCTTGGTTTCCGGCACAAAGAGGAGGCCGATCACAAAGGTCATTGCCGCGATGCAGATCGGGTACCAAAGTCCGGCGTAGATATCGCCCGTGGCCGCTACCAAAGTCACCGCGATCGGCGGCAACAGACCGCCGAACCAGCCATTGCCGATGTGATAGGGCAATGACATCGAGGTGTAGCGAATGCGGGTCGGAAACAATTCCACCAGCGCTGCAGCGACGGGCCCATAAACCATCGTCACCAGAACAGCCAGATAGATGAGCAACGCGATCAGCATGGGCATGTTGATCTTTGAGGCGTCTGCGGCGGCAGGATAGCCTGCGGCCTTGACGTCTTCGCCCACGGACTTGACGAAGGCGGCGCGCTGATCCGCATAGGCCTTGGCGTCCAGCTTGTTGCCGTCGAACGCCGGCTGCTCCTTGGCGCCAAACATGATTTTGGCGACGGACCCGGCTGGCGCGGTTTCAGTCCGGTAATTGACCGAGGAAGCGATCAAGGTCTGTCGGGCGATATCGCACGAGTTTTTGAAGACCTTGCCGCCGACGGGATCAAACAGCACATTACAATCTGCAGGATCTGCGACCACCGTTACGGGGGCGTTGGCGAGCGCCGCCTCGAGCGCCGGATTGGCGTAATGCGTGATCTGGTGAAACACCCATTGGTAACTCACCGCGCCCAGCAGGCAGCCCGCCAGGATGATGGGCTTGCGACCGATTTTGTCGGACAGCCAGCCAAAAAACACAAAGCCCATGGTGGCGATGAGCAGAGCAATGATCAGCGCGGTGTCAGCGGAATTGGCGTCAACCTTCAGCGTGCTGGTCAGAAAGATGCGCGCGTAGAACTGTCCACCATACCAGATGACGGCCTGGCCTGCGGTGAGGCCGAACAGCGCGATCAACACAATCCTGGAATTGGCCCAATTGCCGAACGATTCCGTCAGTGGAGCCTTCGATGACTTGCCCTCGTCTTTCATGCGCTGGAACACTGGCGATTCATTCAGCTGCAAGCGAATCCAGAGCGAAATGCCAAGCAGGATGATCGAGAACAGGTAGGGGTAACGCCAACCGCCCCATGTCGGATCGGCAAAGGCGGCAGGCGCCATGCTGTTGCGCACGATGGCGACAACGAGCAGCGACAGAAACAGGCCGATCGTGGCTGTCGTCTGAATCCATGACGTGTAGAACCCGCGACGACCTTGTGGCGCGTGTTCAGCGACATAGGTCGCTGCGCCGCCATATTCGCCGCCCAGCGCCAGACCTTGCAATAATCGCAGTGTGATCAGAATCGCCGGCGCGCCCCAGCCAATTTCCCTGTACGAGGGCGTCAGGCCCACAAAAAAGGTCGATAGACCCATAATCGTGATAGTGACGAGAAAGGTATATTTGCGACCGACAATATCGCCGAGGCGACCGAAAACCAAAGCGCCGAACGGGCGAATGAGAAAGCCCGCGGAAAAGGTCAACAAGGCGAATATGAACTGGATATTGGCGTCGAACGCCGAGTAGAACGCCGCGCCGATCTGCGCCGCCGTCCAGCCATAAAGGTAGAAATCGTACCACTCGAATACGGTGCCAAGCGAAGAAGCGAAAATGACTTTCTTCTCCTCGCCGGTCATCGGCCGCGTCTTCTCAGCTGTTGCCGTTGCTGTCGCCATTGCCATTTGTGTTTCCTCGTTTGTTAACGTCACAAGTCACGCGAACGCCGCGCCCGGCGTTCACCATCCCGACAGATCGGGCGTGCGCGATCCTTAATGAAACGTATATTAAGCGCGAGGAGGCCACCTCGTCGATGGAGTCGGTTATGAAACCTTCGTCTAGCATTGCCATAGCGGCTGCTTGCGCGTTAACCATGGTGGCCTGTCCCGCATTCGCCGGGACGCATTTCAGCCTGAATTCGGGCGGCCAAACTGCCGCTGCATCTGCGTCAACCAATCTGCAACCCGTTAAACTCGGCCAGCCGCCTGCGCCTGCCACGCTGAGCCCGCCCGGTCAGACTGCCACGTTCCACCATCGTCGCCACAACTGGCAGGCCTACTCCAGCGGCCTCGCGGCGCCTGTCATTGTGCAGACCTATGTCCCTGTCGCCGCAGCGCCCCCCGTCGACGACACTTTCGTAGAAGCGCCCGTTGCGCCGCAGCGCGTAGCGTGCACACATCCCCGCATTATCGAGATCGCGCCGCAACGCCCCGTCGCCCGACCTGCGCCGGTCGTGGTCTATGGTCTGCGCCCGCCGTGCGAAGCGCGCATCAACTAAATGCGCTCAGGAGGCCGCGGCAAGTTTCATCGAGACAATTGTCAAGGCGACGGCGCAAGCGTTCGAGACATTGAGACTTTTAATCGGCCCGGGCAGGTCCAGCCGCGCAAGCGCATCGCAGTTCTCACGCGTCAGCCGCCGGAGCCCCTTGCCTTCTGCGCCGAGCGCGAGCGCTAGGGGTCTGGCGACTTGCATTGCGCCCAGCGATTGTCCGGCTTCGGAATCGAGTCCAATCCGCGTGAAGCCCATGTCTGCGAGTTCTTCCATCGCGCGGGCAAGATTGACGACGGTGCAAATCGGGACATGCTCCAGAGCGCCGGAGGCGCTCTTGGCCAGCACCCCCGTCAGGGCGGGCGAATGTCGCTCCGTTGTCAACACCGCGTCAACGCCATAGGCGGCAGCGGTGCGAAGAATCGCGCCGACATTATGGGGATCTGTGATCTGATCGAGGATCAGGATCATCGCATTGGCGGGCAAATCTGCGATGCTGATGGGCCCAAGCGGGCGCGCTTCGAGCAACGCGCCCTGGTGCGTGGCGTCCACCGGCACGCGCGCCTCAATATCCAAAACGCTCGCGATAACGACATCGAATTTTCGCTCGCCGAAATCTGGGCCAAGTTTTGCTGCGGCGGCTTCGGTTGCAAACAACCGCAACACCTTGCGGCGCGGCGAGCGCAGGGCTTCGCGCACCGCGTGAAAGCCCCAGATCCGATCCACGTCCGGGTCGCGCCGGGTCGCTCCGTCGTCATGACTGCGGTCACGCCCCCGCCCGGCGGCAACGCTGCGGGCGCCGCCCGCCTCGCGCGCCCGACGCGGGCGCCCCGCGCCATCCCTGTTGCGAAAATCCGAATTTTTAGCCACGCGCGTTCCCCGATTCCCGCTATCTGTCGCACGGACGAACAGTCGGAGCAAAAGCCGCCCCTGCCCTACGCTCAATCCTTGGGCAGCGCGAACTTATATGTCTTGGACATCCCCGGACGTTGGGGATAACGAAACATGACCGGCGGATGGCGTTGAGGCGCAATATCGCCGATTTGCAAGTTTTGGAGGGAACCGGCTCATGGCTGAGCAATTCATCGGAAAAGCATCGGAATTCAAGGATGGCGACCGTCAGATCGTGCGCATTGGCGAAGACGAAATCGGCATTTTCAGGCACGAAGGGCAATATTACGCCTATAGCAACTTCTGCCTGCATCAGGGCGGCCCGGCCTGCGAGGGACTTACGATCGCCAATGTCGAGGAGCGCCTTCGCCCTGACAAGACTTCAATGGGCCTCCATTTCACCGACAGCATGAACTTCGTCTGCCCCTGGCATGGCTATGAATATGACATGAAGACCGGCTGCCATGTGAAGGACAAGTCGATAAAGCTGCGCAAATATGATGTCGTCACCAAAGGAAATGACGTTTATGTCGTCGCCTAGAACCGTGACGGCGAAAGCGTCAGCCAAAACGTCGCGCGCGGCAAAAAAAAGCGCGAGCGACGAAGGCATGTCGCGCGCCGACAAGGTGAACTTTATCAGCGCAATGATGGATGGCTTGCCGTCAAAAGACGCGCCGGCCAAAACCAGGACTGAAAAGGTCGCTAGAAAGGCGTCCGCCAACAAGCCGCTCAAAGTGGAAATCCTTCGCAAGATTTCCGCGCCGGTCATCGTGGCGACGCCATCCAACGCGCTGTCCGACGAGGCGCGGAAGTTCGCGGCCGCAATCGAGGACAAGGTCGCGTCTGGCGATTTCGACGCCCTGACGCCTGAAGCTGTGCAAGCCCTGATGACTGCGCTGTGCAAATTCTACAGTTGCAACGTCGAGGCCGGAAATAAATTTGCCGTGGTCAAGGATCGGCATTCGATCACGGGAACCGATGCAATGATTACCTGCGGCGCGCTGCTGAAGGCGGTGGACTTGCAGGTGTTTGAACTGGGCATGTGGCAAAGCTGGTCGGGACTTTGATCCCCCGGTTTTGCTTTCACTTTTTATTTTGGAGGGAATAACATGGACCTCATCGCAGACCGCGGTCGCCGCGTACAAGTCGATGAACTCAATACCAGCAAATTGCTTGCTCACGCGGCAAAGCAAACGCGCGACAAGAAATTCGACGATGTGTTGATCGTCGATGTCGATGCGCATCATTACGAAAATGAAAGCTTCGGCGAGATTCTTCCGTTCATGGAGAATGACGTTCTCAAGCAGCTTGCCCAGGCCTCGCGCGCCAAGGGCGGTCGCGGCAATGTCGCGCCATCGGGTTTCGGCTATCAGGACATGGGCGGTCGTGTGACGCGCTATCCGCTGCGCTCTTCCGAGAAGACCGATCCCAATGGTCCCCATCGCGACATACAGCTCGGTCATCGCTGGATGGACGCCATGGGCGTCGATTATTCCTGCCTGTTCCCGACGGGGATGCTTTCCATTGGCCTGCATCCGCAAAAGGAAATGGAAGTCGAACTGTGCTGGGCGTACAACCGCTGGGTGACGGAAAAGGCCTTGCCGGAATCGAACGGTCGCCTGTTCACCATGCTGTCGCTGCCCTTCAGCGATCCCGACGCCTGCCTGCGCCAGGTCGAGACCTTCGGACATCGCAAGGGCGTTGGCGGCTTCATGGTCACCACCGTTCGTCCGAAGATGGGCGTCTATGACAACGCCTACATGAAGGTCTACCGGGCGATTGAAGAGCGCGGTCTTGTGCTATCGTTTCACTCCGGCCCGTCATGGGGCGATCATACCTTCCAGAGCTGCAACCGCTTCCTTGCGGCGCATGCGCTGGGCTTCTCCTGGTACAATATCCTTCACTGCACCAACTGGGTGGTGAATGGTATGGGCGAACGCTTCCCGAAAATGCCGGTCATCTGGATCGAGGCCGGCCTGTCGTGGATCCCCTTCGTCATGCAGCGCATCGATCACGAATACATGCTGCGCCCCTCGGAATGTCCGCTACTGAAGAAGAAGCCTTCCGACTATATGCGCGACATGTATTATTCCGTGCAGCCGATGGAAATCCAGGACATGGGCGCGCTGGAGACGACGTTCCGCATGATGGACGCCGAAAACTCGCTGCTCTACGCCTCCGATTATCCCCATTGGGATTTCGATCTGCCCTCGACGATCTGGGACCTGCCTTTCGTCTCGGACAAGGCGCGTCACAACATTCTGGGCGGCACCGCGCACAAGCTGTTCAAACTGCCGCCGCGCAACGAGGCGCAGAAAGCCAACCTGATCAAATATGGCAACTACGTCGAAGCGTAGTTGCTACAAATTCAGCATTGAAAGCGGGCGGTCCTCAGGGCCGCCCGTATTTCGTCAACCGTTGAAATTGGCTTGCAATATCCGTTCGATCAAATCTTCGCCCGGATAATCCATGATCAGCACGCCGAGGCTGCGCCAATCAGGATGGGCGCGAAGAAATTGCAACGCGTCGGGATTCGCCCTCGCCGCAAATTCAGCGGGCGACACGCCGTCGGACCCGCTGAGATGGTTCAGATAGAGCGCGCCGCCCTCGCGGTTGTTTTGCATCGCATCGAGAATATGCGCGTGAATGAGCTGGAGCTTCTGCCCAACAGACACAGTCGCGCCGCCGTAGGGGTTGGGAAAGGTCGAAGGATAGACCTGCCATGAATCCTGCAATCGGATGCGTTCGCTTTTGAAGGCAAGCCCATAACCGCCAAATGCGGCGTCGCGCAGGACCAGCGCTTTCCCGCGCATTTCGCCCAGCGTGGGAATGCGCGCGATCTCGCCGACGAATCGCTGACCGCCGCTTGCCATATATTTCGCCCATATGGCCTGAAACGATGGGCGGGCGCCAGCCGGCGTGTCCTCATCATGGACCCGCATGATGAGAGCTTCACGGGGATGACGCGCGAGGAAACCGTTCGCGCTCGTGAGCACATCGCCAAAACTCATGCGCTGGAAACAGAGGCCGTGATAGATTTGCAAAATATCGCCTTCGCCACGCGCCCTGATATCGAGATAGCGAATGCCCGCATCCAGCAGGCCGGCAATCGTCCAGCTTTGCGTCTGGCAGAGATAGAGTCCAAATCGCGCGGCGCTGTCATGCGCGCCCGGGATCGAGAGTGAGCCGAGCGAGCGGGTATCCGGCAGGCGCCCCATCCAGTTATCAGCAGCCATGGCGAGCGCCCGGGAAGGCGAGGGTTGCGTCGACATCGCCGCCTCATGGTTTTCTGCCGCAGCCATGCTCGCGATAAACAACGCCAGTAGCAAAGCCCCGCCGCTGAACGCCAAAAGATACAATCGCGCCACATGGAACCAACCCCTCGGCGCCGGGCCACCGCTCATTGTCACATCCTGAGGCGCGAAGGAATTGTTCGCATTGCGTTTGGCGCCAGCGCCCGCACTTTGCGCCAACAGATTGATTTCAACAGCGTTGCATACGATAAGCCATGAATGATCCGCCAGCCACCCGAACAGGGGCCGATATGTCCATTTTTCGTTCGACGCTCTTCCTTGCCACTGCGCTCATGGCCGCCGCGCCGACGCGGGCGCAGGACGCGGCCGGTTTCTACAAAGGCAAGACTGTCACCGTGGTTATCGCCTCAGCCGCCGGCGGCGGGTTCGACACCTACGGGCGGCTTGTCGCGCGGCACATCGGCGCGCATATTCCCGGCAACCCCACCGTTATTCCGCAAAACATGCCGGGCGCGGCGGGCGCAAACGCCGCCTATTACGTCGTCACTGTCGCGCCGAAGGACGGGACCGTTATCGGCGCGATTCATCCCGGCAACATTCTCGAACCCATCCTTGGCGACAAACGCAAGGTGCGGTTCGATCCCAATGCGTTTCAATATATCGGCAACGCCAACAGCGATGTCTATGTCTGTGTGACGCGCACCGACGCGCCCGCCAAAACCTTTGCGGAGGCGCTGACCACGCAACTCATCATGGGGTCTTCGGGCGAGGCGGCCTCGACGCGCGATTTTCCGGTCATGCTCGCCAATGTGCTGGGCGCAAAATTCAAATTCGTGCTCGGCTATGCCGGCAACAGCGACGTGCAACTGGCGATCGAGAAAGGCGAGATTCACGGCGAGTGCGGCGCTGGATGGTCAAGCGTGCAAGCAACCCACCCCGACTGGTTCAAGTCCGGTCTGGCGCATATCCTGGTGCAGGAAACGTCCGTCGGCCATCCCGAGCTTGATGCTTTGGGCGTGCCCAAATCGGTTGATTTCGCCAAGACGCCCGAGCAGCGCGCTGTCCTCGATCTCGTCTATTCGCAGGAACAGTTTGGACGGCCCTACATTATGGCCCCCGAAACGTCCCCCGAACGCGTCGCCATCATGCGCAAGGCGTTTCTGGATACATTCCATGATCCGGCGTTTCTGGCCGAAGCTAAGAAACTCAATCTTGAGGTGTCGCCCACTTCGGGCGAAGAAACGCAGGCGCTGATCCGGAAAGTCTACACGACCGCGCCCGACATTATCGAGAAAGCCAAACTGGCGACGACTCCGCCGGAGTGAGGCGAGAACACTCGCGCGAGGCAATTGCCGCGCCCGGCGGCGTGGAGCGAGATTTGATCCGCATGTGCGCCGGCGC
This sequence comes from uncultured Hyphomicrobiales bacterium, assembly GCA_903931945.1. Taxonomy (GTDB): domain Bacteria; phylum Pseudomonadota; class Alphaproteobacteria; order Rhizobiales; family Beijerinckiaceae; genus Terripilifer. The sequence goes on from CAIZEI010000013.1 coordinate 23,519, forward strand.
AAAAATGCACGCGCCGCCCAAAGCCCCCTACGCCTTTACCAGCGCGCCCGGCGATTTCAGATACTGCTCCGTGATCGCTTTGGCCGACCAATAGGCCAGCGCGGCAATTGTCCCGGTGGGATTGTGCCCGGCGTTCTGCGGATAGACTGCGCCGCCCATGACAAAAAGATTGTCGCAGTCCCAACTTTGCAGATAGCGGTTAAGCGCGCTCGTCTTTGGGTCCTTGCCCATGATGACGCCGCCCGTGTGATGCGAGGCCTGCCCGTTTGTTGCGCCAAAGTTTGAGGTGCGCGGCGCAGGCACAGTGATTTTCGCGCCCATGGCCTTGGCTATGTCATTGGCCTTGTTGGTCATAAAGACCGACATTTTTCTGTCGTTCTCGGGATAGTTGAACGTCATGCGCACCAGCGGGCGGCCGATGGCGTCGCGCCAGGTCGGGTCGAGATCGAGGTAATTGTTGCGGTTGGCGTAGCTCGTGCCATGCACGCTCAGCGGGAACCAGTGATTGTACCATTTGGCTGTCGCCTCTTTCCACGCAGACCCCCAGCGCGGCGTGCCGGGCGGCACATTGCGCACCTGAATCGGGCGTCCTCCGCTGACCGATGGCGCAATATAACCGCCGCCAAAAAAGCCAAGCCCGCCGTGGTCGAAATTATCGCCCTGGAAATCGTCGATCACAGCCGGCGACACGCCGGTGCCAATGAACGGATTGATCTCTTCATCGACGAAAGCGGCGACACCGGAATTTGTCTGGTAGCAATAATTCTTGCCGATCACCCCCTCGCCCGTCGCAGGATCGTAGGGCTTGCCGACGCCCGCCAGCCGCATCAACAAAACATTGTTGAAGGGATAGGCGCAGAGGATTACCAGATCGGCGGGCTGCTCATATTCAACGCCCGTGCGCCGGTCGATATAGAAAACCGAGCGCACCTTTTTCGCCGCAGCGTCATATTTGAGATTGCCGACATAGGCGAGCGTGCGCCGCTCGAACTTCGGGTCCGCGAACAGCACGGGATGCAGGCAGACATTCGGGCTGGCCTTGGCGTTGACCTCGCAGCCGAAATATTCGCAATGCCCGCAATACTGGCATTGCCCGATCTGGCAACCCTCCGGGTTTGTGTAAGGCGCCGACGAATTCGAGGCCGGCGTCGGGAACGGGTGATAGCCGAGTTCCCTTGCCGCTTTGGACATCATCATGCCGGCCTGCGACATGATCAGCGGCTTGTTGGGATATTCGTCCGAGCGTGCGCCCTCAAAGGGATTGCCGCCTTCAACGATCTTCCCCCTGATATTTCCAGCCTTGCCTGATGTGCCGCAGAGTTTCTCAAACCGGTCGTAATGGGGCTCAAGCTCGTCATAGGTGACGCCCCAGTCCTGGATGGTCATATCCGCAGGCAGCGCGTTTTTCCCGTAGCGTTCCTCCAGATGCGTGCGCAGCACGAATTCGGAGGGCGTAAAACGCCAGGTGATGCCATTCCAGTGCGAGCCCGCGCCGCCAACATTGTCGCCAAGCGAAAACACGTCCCACTTTCGCATGGGCAACGCGAGTTCGCTCGGCGCGTTGCGCATTGTCAGCGTTTCGGTCGCAGTGTCGAGCATCAACCCGTTGCGCACGCGCACCTTCAATTCGTCGCGAATATAGGGAAACACAAAATCTTCGGCTGGCGTGCGGTCGGCGCCGCGCTCCAGCGCGACAACATTCAGCCCGGCTTTGGTGAGTTCGCGCGCCATGATCGAGCCGGACCAGCCGAGGCCCACGATAACGACATCGACCGATTTCAGAACGGTGGCCATGACGACATCCTCAAATAAAATCTTGAATGGATTGCGGCTTCAGATCGACTTTCTTGCCGCGATATTGCTCGGCGGTGCGCGCGTAGGTCGCGGGCAGACCGGGGTATCCGATCATCTTCCACGAGGCGAGATTGCGATTGCCGCCGTGAATGGGATCGCTGAAAAAGCCCTCCATGGCCGAAGCGTAGAGCGCTTCGAAAAACGGCTTGGCGTTGACGCCATCGAATTGCGCCTTGCCCGCCTCCATATCTTTCAGCATGGCCTCGCGGTCGGCGGGCCCGATTCGGTCGAATTCCTTGCCAACAGTCTTTTTCGCATAGGCGTTGGCGGCTTTGATGCCGGCGGCAAAATAGGCGCGCGGAGTCAGCAGCAATTGATAGCCCTGCTCCGGCTTGCCGGGGATATGCGGCCCGTTGCGATAAAGCCCCTGCCCATTGCCAAAAGCGCCGGCGAGCTGGCGGTCCCAGAAGGTCACAAGGCCGCAATCCGTGCCCGAAGACGAGAGGGCGTCGGCGGGAATGAACGTATCGTAGACGGCGGACAGAAACGCCGCCTCGGTTGCTGTCAGGGTCAGCAAGGCTTCAGGCGCCGCTTTTGCTGCGGTTGCGGACGACGGCGCCTGCGCGAGGGCCTCCTGCCCTGACAAAACAGCCGCGGCGCCTGCGCCAGCCACCCCCGCGCCCTTTAAAAAGTCGCGGCGCGGAATTGAAGTGTCCGCCATGTCGTCCTCCCATATCCGCGCTGTGCGCATGATTTGAGTGGAGCATCATCTGATTTTGAGCGGATGGCAAGCGCCATCGCGCGCCGCCAACGCCACGTTTCATGCGCCGCACGATTTGATGGTTACAGCGCGCCGCCCTTCAGCCAGCGGGCGCCGCGCGCGTAAAGGGCCTCGACCTCGGGGCCCTGCAAGCCCGGCATGTCTTTTTTGATTTTGTAGCCGATCTCGTGCTGCGCATAGGCAAGATGGCGATAACCGGCTGGAAAGCTCGCCAGCAGAGTTGCGTCAAGTTGCAGTTTTGCAGCGGGATCGACAGCGTCCATCCGGTCTTTCTCATAGATCGGCTGACGCAGCACAAATCCCCACTTGCCAGCACGGCGCTCGATAAAATCATAGAAGCGACCCGTGCAGACCACATCGACCTCGACGCCATGCACGCGCGCGCGCTGCGATATGGTCATCTTGGTTTGCGAGATCGCGCGGTCGCCCTCAAGATCAATGGAATTTCCGCCCAGAAAATGCAGAATGGAAACGCCCTTGGCCCAGCCTTCCTTGCTCATGGCGATGAATTCATCGGCTGTGCCCTGCGTCCAGGTCGCCTGCATCACGCCATCGTCATGCCAAACCGTGCGAAAGCGGCTCCAGTCGCCTGCATCGCGCCACACCACCCAATTGTCGACAAGCTGACGGATGGTGAGACGGTCGATGAGGTCCTTGTCCATAGTCAATCCTTCGGGTTCGATGCGCCGCCTTATGCAACGGCGACGCGTAAAAGCCAATGGCGGGAGGTGGGGGGCGGGCTCAATCTGGCGCGTTCTTGCCGCCAAACAGCGGATCGCGCAGCGCGTTTTGAACTTCGGCATCGCGCAGTTGGATATGAAGGCGGTTGCGCATTTCCAGCGCGATCGCGCGCGACTTGATTTGATTGTAAAAGCCTGGCGGAATTTGCCCATATTCCCATTCGCCCGCGCCGCCCTCGACGCGCGCCAGATCGTAGCCTGGCCTATCGAATTCATTGATCTCGTTGACAACCACCCAGAAGCGCTCGGCATCGAGCCCGAGATGGTCTTTCAACCGGCGCGGCACTTCGAGGCCGGTTGCGGCCTCGCGTGGCGGCGCATGGGTGATCGGCATGGTCGCCACATGAAACGCGCCGCCCCCTATTGCAGGTTCGACCGAAATGACGATGACAGCGGGACGTTCTTTGTCATCGCCATTGCTGAACAAAAAGGAATGACGGATCACCATACCGACTCGGGGTTTTGGGATCGCCATTCCGATTACTGGCTGTCGGCGTTGGGGTCGCCGTCCAGCAGCGCGTTCAGATGATCGTATTGGGGATCGACTTTCGATTCCATTAAGGCTTTCCAGAGCGCGTCCGGCATTGTCTTCAATGTGTGGGATTTGCGCAGGGTCTCGATTTGCCTGCGCATTTCTTCGAATTCGTGGGCGGAAACATAATAGCCGGTGACCCTTCCATGGTTGGTCACGGCGATCGGCTCGCGCTGAACCGTGGTATTATGCTGCCCGAAACTCTTGATAAATTCGGTCGCAGTGACGGATACCATGTGTCGTTCCAGGGAAATTCCAGATAATTTGCATTATCTGCGAATTCTGGAATTTTAGCAAGGACTATGTGCATTTTTCTGAATTCGATGCGCTGACCTTTGCAACGGCGGCGCGGGAATGCCAATGGCGGGGCGTTGTAAGCGCCATTCCTTCACCCGCCGTCCCTGAAAAAATCATACACCAGCTTCGCCGTCGCGGCGTTCAAACCCGGCGTTTTGGCAAGGTCTTCAAGCCCGGCGCGCGAAATCGCCTTGGCGGTCCCAAAGGCGTTGAGCAGCGCGCGTTTGCGCGTGGGGCCGATACCCGGAATGTCGTCGAGCGGATTTTTGACGAATTCCTTCTTGCGTTTGGCCCGATGCGTTCCGATGGCGAAGCGATGCGCCTCGTCGCGCAGGCGCTGGGCGAAATACAGGGCGGGGTCGCGCGGCGGCAGGCGGAAGGGCTCCTTCCCCTCGACACAAAAAGTCTCGCGTCCGGCGTCGCGGTCCACGCCCTTGGCGATCGAGGCCAGAGCGACGCCCGTTACGCCGAGTTCAGCGAAAATCGCCTTTGCCGCTTCGAACTGGCCGCGCCCGCCATCAATCAGCACAAGGTCTGGCTTTGCGGGAAAGGAATCGGGATCGGGGGTTCCCTCACCCTGAGGAGCCGCCAAAGGCGGCGTCTCGAAGGGCGAGGGAGCAGAAGCCTCCTCCTTCATCAAACGTGCAAACCGCCGGCGCAGAACCTCGCGCATCATGCCAAAATCATCGCCTGGCGTGATCGCCTCTGATTTGATGTTGAACGTGCGGTAATGCGCCTTTACAAAACCCTGCGCGCCCGCAACAACCATCGCGCCGATGGCGTTGGTCCCCATGATGTGGGAATTGTCGTAGATCTCGATGCGGCGTGGCGGCGCAGCCAGCCCCAGCGCCGCTCCAAAAGCCGCCAACAGCTTTTCCTGGCTTGCTGCGTCCTGCAATTTTCGTGAAAGAGTCTCGCGTCCATTCTGCGCGGCATGGTCAACGAGTTCGCGGCGCTCGCCGCGTTGGGGTGTCGCGATCTCGACCTTGCGGCCCGCGCGCGCTGACAGCGCCTCGGCGAGAAGATCGCGGCTTTCAATCTCATGACTGAGCAGCACGAGGCGGGCCGACGGCTTGTCGGAATAGAATTGCGCGAGGAAGGCGTCGAGAACTTCGCCCGGGCTCAGGGAACGGTCGGCGCGCGGAAAATAGATGCGATTGCCCCAGTTTTGATGCGCGCGAAAGAAAAACACCTCGATGGCGAATTGCCCGCCTTCCTGGCAAATGGCGAAAACATCCGCCTCCTCGACGATTTTGGGATTGATCCCTTGCGTTCCCTGAATCGCCGACAGCGCCGTGATGCGATCGCGCAGGCGCGCGGCGCGCTCAAATTCCAGCGCTTCGGATGCTTGCGTCATTTCGACGGCGAGGCGATCGCGCACCGTTCGACTTTTACCTGACAGAAAATCCCGCGCCTCCCCCACAAGCGCTGCATAGTCCTCGCTGGAGACCTCGTTCGTGCAAGGACCCGCGCAACGCTTGATCTGCCAGAGGAGACAGGGCCGCGTGCGATTGTCGAAATAGGAATCCGAACAGGTTCGGATCAGGAAGGCGCGCTGCAAGGCGGCCAATGTGCGATTGACAGCGCCGACATTGGCGAAAGGGCCGAAATAGTCGCCCTTGCGGCTGCGCGCGCCACGATGCTTGGTCAGTTGCGCAGCGGCATGATCGCCCGTCAGCAGGATATAGGGAAAGGATTTGTCGTCGCGCAACAGCACGTTGAAGCGCGGCTTCATCTGCTTGATATAATTGGCCTCCAGCAGCAAGGCCTCGGTTTCGGTTGCGGTCGACACAAAAACCATCGACGCGGTGAGCGAGATCATGCGCGCAATGCGATTGGAATGGCCCTCGCCGCGCGCATAACTCGCAATGCGTTTCCTGATCGACCGCGCCTTGCCGACGTAAAGAACCTCGCTATCCCCCGAAATCATGCGGTAAACGCCGGGGCCCGTCGGCGCCTGCGCGAGATAGCCGCGAATGACATCGACGCCGCGATTGAGCGAGGCGGGGCTCGCCTCCTCCGCAAGATCGAGGTCGAGACTGGGCCCGGCCTCCAGAGCGCTCGTGTCATCCTCGTCCGGCTGTTCGGGCGGGGCGTCGACGGCGGGCGTGGCGTTTTTTTCGTCGCGGGGCGGGCGGCTGGTCATGCCAGTGATTTAGCAGTTTGGCGCGCGGGGATACAAACCCTGCGCGACGCGCCCGTTTTCAGGCCGGGACTACTTGCGCCGACTGATATTCACCTCTGTGTTGAAGCATGTGGGCTCGCGATAGGTCTTCGAAACCGTGACGATTCCGGGGTTTTCATCCTTCAGCGCCTGAAACAGCGGCTCGGTCGCCCGCCAGAGGTCGTTGCGGGCGGCGTCGTGATGGCCCGGCATATAGACATCGGGGCGGTAGGTGCGCATGTGTTCGAGCGCCTGTTCGGCGTTCAGCGTGTTGAGGTAGGACGCCGCGACCGCGATCAGCCCGAGATCGACAGGACCGGACCGCTCCATCGCGGCTTTTTCGTAGTCGGTGACGCGCCCGCCGCTGTCGCGAAACAATATCCTGAAGCCCGTATCGAGAGTGATCAGATAGGCGATCGTACCGTCGGCGATGACGCGCCGGTCGGACGAACCGCGCTGATGAATGCCGGCCTGTTCAGCCAGTTCGTCTTCGGTCGGGGCTTTGGCCGTGCGTTTGAGCGCAACCGAGAAAGCATCGACAAGGGTTGGCGGCGGCTCGCCGTGGCGACCCAGAATGGGCTCGACCCTGAAGGATCCGAATTGCAGGGTCTCACCCCCCTTGCCGGTCACGACATGGACCTGTTTGGGGTCGATCGGCTGGGTCGCGAGCTTTTCGGCGGTCACCGGGGCGCCAACAACCGGCGCGCCGGTGCGCGCGGCGATGGCTGCGGCGTCCGCCATATGGTCAAAATGGCCGTGACCGATCAGAATTGCATCGACTTTCTTGACGTCGTCGGCATGAAATCCCAGCGACGGATAGATGTGGCCGCGGTCAAAAAAGGCGTCGAGCAGCAGGATTTGCCCGTTATAGACCAGCTCGTAATTGGTGTACCCGGTCCAGCGCACGACGAGCGTATGGGGGTCGCGCGGCATCGGACCGCCGCTCGAGGCAAGAACCGAAACATGGCAGGCCGGATCGCGCGGCGCTGTGGCATAGGCTGCATCGCCATCGAGCGCCTCGTTTTGTTCCGCGCGCGGGTCCTCGAAGGGGCGTGCGACGGCGCGCGGAGAACTGGCCGCGACCAGCAGCGATACGACGGCGGCAAGCGACAGCCAACGTTTCATACATTCCCTCCCGGCATCTTGCGGACGCGTCTCTGCGGCGCATGTTGATTCTTATACCAAACGTCGCCCCGCGCGAAAGCAATCAGCACCGGCGCGCGGCGGCCCCCAGCTGGACCCGACAGCAAAATCGCGATAGCAAGGATTTGTTAATCAAACGGCGGGGGCCGTTGGCGGCGCTGAGGCGGGCATGGCTGAGTTTTTTACGCGCTGGAGCGTTGTTGTCCCGCGCCGCACGGGGTTAGCTCTGGTTTTGGCGTTGACAGGCGGCCTCGCCGGTTGCGCCGACCAAGGCCCTGTCGCACTCTTGCTGACGCCAGAACCGCCGCCCCCGCCGCGATATGCCGCGCGCCCGGGCGTGAGCCCGCGCGCCGCGCCGCTGGCTCTGCTTCAGGTTGAAGGCGCGCCTGAAGCGATTGCCGGACGCTTCCTGCACGAAACCGGCGTCGCCGCCGCGCGCCGCGAGGTCGTCCCGAGCGATTTGCAGACTGCCGCCTATGTCGCGCGTGGATATCTCTCAGCCTATCCGGTTGACGGCGGCGCCACCATCGTTTGTGTGTGGGATCTTTACGACAACCGACGCCAACGCGTGCAGCGCCTGCAGGATTATGTCGTTGTGCGAACGCCGAATGGCGACGCCTGGTCAGCGGCGGACGACAAGGCGATCGCCGTGCTGGCGGATCGCGCGGCGGACAGTCTGGCGGCGGCGCTCACAAATACGCCAGAAGCCATTGCGGCGAGCGGAGCCGGCGCCGTTGTGGCGGCGGACCTTTCATCGAGGTCGCCGATACGTGGGCAGGCGGCGCCGTCAAACGCGCTCCGTTGAATGTTTCCTGCTGAATACGGCGCCAATCCGTCGTCGCGCGTTCACCTTTTCGGTGGATGACTGGTTGTCATGTAAACGCCGTATTGTTTCGGCGGCTTCAACTTGGTAAGACCACCGCATTGCAGCATCCAGCGGGAACAAAGTCATGGCCAACCCAATGAAAATATTGGCCGGCAACGCAAACCGCCCGCTGACCGAGGCGATCGCCGCCTATATCGGCCTGCCCCTGTGCAAATGCCACGTGCGGCGTTTTGCGGACATGGAGATTTTCGTCGAAATCCTGGAAAATGTCCGCGGCGCGGATGCGTTCATCGTTCAGTCGACATCGTTTCCGACCAACGATCACATGATGGAACTGCTGATTATGACCGACGCCTTGCGCCGCGCCTCCGCGCGCCGCATCACCGCCGTCATGCCCTATTTCGGCTATGCGAGGCAGGACCGCAAGGCCGGCCCCCGCACGCCGATCTCGGCCAAGCTGGTCGCCAATCTCATCACCCGCGCGGGCGCCGACCGCGTGCTGACGGTGGACCTGCACGCAGGGCAGATCCAGGGGTTCTTCGATATCCCGCTCGACAATCTGTTCGCCGCGCCCAGTATGGCGAAAGATATTCAGGATCGGCTTGACCGCTCCAATGTCACTGTTGTTTCGCCTGACGTTGGCGGCGTTGTGCGCGCCCGAGCCCTTGCCAAACGGATCGACGCGCCGCTCGCGATCGTCGACAAGCGCCGCGAACGGGCCGGCGAATCCGAAGTGATGAACATCATCGGCGATGTCAGAGGCCGCAGTTGCATCCTCATCGACGATATCGTGGATTCCGGCGGCACATTGTGCAACGCCGCCGAAGCCCTGCTGGCGGACGGCGCCAAGGATGTGCGCGCCTATATTACGCACGGCGTCCTGTCCGGCGGCGCGGTGGCGCGCATCGCGTCCTCCAAGCTGCTGGAACTCGTGCTGACAGACACAATACAGCCGACGGAAGCTGTGCGGGTCGCCCGCAACATCAGGGTCCTTTCCATCGCGCCGCTGATTGGCGAAGCCATCGCCCGCACCGCCAAGGAAGAAAGCGTATCGAGCCTGTGGGATTAAAATTTTGAGTACCTTGCCCCACGTTATCGGCATTAAATTTAAGTCGAAAACACTGAATTGGTCAGCTTGAAATTTATCGAAAAAGGAATATTTTGAGTTAATGAATCCTTAAAATGGCTGCGATCTGATTGACTATGGATTTAATCGCGGACGTTCGACTTGGACAATACCAAACGGGGGACCGCCGATGAACGAAGCGACATTGCTCCCCTTGTTACAACAGGGTGATCATTATGTTCTTCGCAAGCTCGCCAACGAACTGCTGCCATGGATGATGGGCGGCCAAGCTCTTGGCAAACAATGGTTTGTTCGTCTTGCATCAGTTTATGGCTATATAGGCGACATTGGCGCAGCCATGGCGGGACTTGGCATCGGATCTCCGATTGTCAAATTAATGCAGGGTGGAGCACAAAGCGGCGAGAGCTTTTTCACCATTATCCGCTCCGCGCTGCCGCCGGAATGGTACGCTGTCGCAATTGCGGGCGGATTGTTATATGTTCTCATGCGTGTCATCATGCAGCAACAAAATGTAACGGCGCGGGCTTTGCTGGCGCGAGAATATTCCAAGGCATTCAAGGCGTCGTACGCTCAGCTCCTGCAGGCCCTTGCGCAATCGGACCCCATGCCCCAAATAGTCCTTATACAGAAATCCGTCGATGACCGCGTCCAGGAAGCTATCAAGAACGAAGTTTGGCCGTTTGAAAACCTGTTGCCCGATACGCCCTACGTTCAACAACAGGTGTTTCAGGCCGTCGCCGACTTTCGCACTCGCTTCATGGGTGCGTGGACGCCGGCGCCTGTAACGGAGCGAAGAATATGAGACCTGTTGAACCGCCTCGATTGATCGCGCGTTTCGAGACCGACGAACGGGGAGCGCCCTCTTTCCTCCCGGGCAAGAATCTCCGCCACTACAAAATTGTCCTTGAAGTAGAAAACCCGCCGCCTGACGCCTACGCCGCAACCTTTGAGCTTGACCCTACCTACTATGATCCGGTCAGAACCATTTCTCCGGATCATGATGGCAAATTTCGATTGGAGATGGCCTCTTATGGCGACTATCCAGTGACGGTCAAAATGCGGACGAAACAAGGCGAAGTCCCGCTCATCAACACGCTGTCGCAAGCATTGGAAAATGCGCAGCAAAGCGGTGCGCCCGCAATTACAGAAGCGATCAGTTATATAGCCAACCACTAATTGTCTGTCCAGGAACAAATATCGTAAAATCAAGCATTTTTGTCCTTCCCGCGTTCGCTGGGATAACGGCCGCCGGGGTCCTGAACGCCATATTCCCAGTGCTTTCTTCCCGGACAGACACTAAGTCGGGCAATAAAGGGAAGACGGCAACCTTTACAAGCTGTGGTCTATATTCCACGCCCTGCATGGAGGGTCGGCGCGCGCAGTCGCCATTTGACCCGAATTCGCGCTTGACCTATCAGCATTGATAGATGCTACGCCGCGAGTGACCGGCGACTTCGGCATCCTTCAGACAAAGCGGCAATTTCGGCAAGCGGGGAAACATGAAAGCGGGTTTATTCGACCATATCGGCCGTTCGGACGGGTCCTTGGCCAATCTTTTCGACGAACGGCTTGAGTTCTATTCCGCCGCCGACGAAGCCGGGTTCTGGTGCATGCATCTGGCCGAGCATCACGCCTCGCCGGTCAATATGGCGCCCTCGCCGGGCCTGTTTCTCGCCGCGCTGGCGCGCCAGACGCGCAACATGCGGCTGGGGCCGCTGTGCTATCTACTGACGCTCTATTCGCCGCTGCGGATGATGGAGGAAATCTCCATGCTCGACCATTTGAGCCATGGTCGGCTGGAGGTCGGCGTCGGGCGCGGCGTTTCGCCGTTCGAACTTGGTTTTCACAACATTGACCATACCAAATCGCGCGACATGTTTATCGACGCATGGAATTGCATTCGCGCCGGGTTGGATTCCGAAACGCTGACCTACGAAGGCCCCTACTACAAATACACAGATGTGCCGGTTGAGTTGCATCCCCTGCAAAAGCCCTGGCCTGCCTTCTGGTATGGCTCATCCAACACCATTGGCGCGACCTGGGCGGGCGAACACGGGCTGCATTTCACCGCCAATGGCCCCACGGCTTTCGCCAAAACCAATATCGAGGCCTATCGCGTTGCGCTCGCCAAACGCGGCGGCGCCGAACAGCCGAAATCGGAATTCAAAGGCGGCGCTGCCATTGGCGCGCTTCGCAATATTGTCATTGCCGACACTGACGCGGATGCGATGCGCATCGCCCGTCCGGCGGCGGAAAAACATCTGGCGCAGCTCAACCATCTCAGATCGACGCGCGGATCGGCTGAATTCACCAATCGACTGAATGTGCCCCGCGCCGCGAGCCTCGAAGGCATGATCGAGGAAGGCACCTATCTCATCGGCACGCCACAAACCGTGCTGAAGGGCTTGCGCGCGCAGGCCGATGAACTCGGCACAAATTACATTCTCGCCTATATGATGTTCGGCGACATGCCGCTTGCCGACGCCATGCGTTCACTGCGTCTGTTCAAGACCGAAATCATGCCGGTTCTCGCGAGTTGGTGAGGCGGGGGAGCATCGATTAAAAGTTCCCTCATGCTGAGGAGCCGCTGAAAGCGGCGTGCCGAAGCGCGAGGGAACCTCAAAGCCGTTCCATCGATCCCGCCCTCGTCCTTCGCGACGGCCCGTTCCGGGCCTCCTCAGGATGAGGGCCGATTGCTTCAGCCTTCAATCATTTGGATGGTGAAGCAGGACCCGATCAAAGCACCTTGCCGGGGTTCATGATCCCCAGCGGGTCGAGCGCCTGCTTGATGGCGCGCATGACATCCATCGCCACGGGGTCTTTCACCTCTGGCAGAAGGTGGCGCTTCAACACGCCAATGCCATGCTCGGCGGAGATCGAGCCATTGTGTTTGGCGACTATGGCGTGAACGGCGGCGTTGACCTCGACCCAGCGGTCGAGAAACGCCTGTTTGTCGGCGCCCAGGGGCTGGGTGAGATTGGTGTGCATATTGCCATCGCCAAGATGGCCAAAGGCGACCAGCCGCCCGCCGGGGACCATCTTTTCGCAAACGACAAACGCCTCATCGAGGAAATCGGCGACTTTCGAGACCGGCACGCAAATGTCGTGCTTGATCGAGCCGCCCTCGTATTTCGGCGACTCGGCCAGCAATTCGCGCACGCGCCAGAAATATTTGCGATGCTCGAGCGACGTCGCGATCACCGCATCCTCAATCAGGTCGGCTTCCGCCGCCTTTTCGAGCAGGCCCAGCAGAGTATCGCCCAAACCATGATCAAGCTGCGAGGCGAGCTCGATCATCACATACCAGGGGTGAACCGAATTCATCGGCTCGCGCACGCCCGAACAATGTTTCAGCATGAATTCAATGCCAATGCGCGGCATGAGCTCGAAGGTTTTGACATCGCTGCCAGCCATTTGCTGCGCCAGCGTCAGCAGCGCCGTCGCCTTGTGCGGATCGGCGACGCCCACCATCGCCGTCTCGCGCGAACGCGGCTTGGGATAGAGTTTCACAACGGCGGCGGTGATAATGCCGAGCGTGCCTTCGGCGCCCATAAACAGGTGTTTCAGGTCATAGCCGGTGTTGTCTTTTTTCAGCTTCGACAGCGTGGACATCACACGCCCGTCGGCCAGCACCACCTCGATTCCGGTGACCAGATCGCGGGCGTTGCCATAGGTGATGACAGCCGTGCCGCCGGCATTGGTCGAAAGATTGCCGCCAATGGTGCAGGAGCCCTCGGAGGCCAGAGACAGCGGGAACAGGCGGTCTTCCGCGTCCGCGGCCTCCTGCACCCGGATCAGCGTCAGGCCGGCCTCGACCGTCATGGTGTTGGAGGCCTTGTCGATTTCCCGCACAGCCGTCATGCGGTTGAGCGACAGGACAACCTGCTTGCCGCTTTCATCAGGCGTCTGTCCACCGACAAGGCCGGTGTTGCCGCCCTGCGGCACCACAGGCGTGCGCGTCTCATGGCAGAGCCTCAGGATCGCGGCGACTTCGGCGGTCGAACCGGGCCGCAGGACACACAGCGTCCTGCCGTGCCAGAGATCGCGCTGCTCGATCAGATAGGGTTCGACATCGTGCGGGTCAGTGAGCACATAACGCGCGCCGGTAATGGCGGCGAAGCGCTCGATGAGCGCGGCGGCGGGGATGTGGGGCATGGCATGTGTGTTCATCGGCGCAGTTTAGCGGATCGTGAAGCCGGATGCGAGGGGTCGTTTTAAAACGGCCAATGGGTTGTGTTGGCGAAGCGGGATACCGATTGACATGGGCGCGCACCAATCGACGGAGGCTGATTTGGCGAGCATAAAATATAGCGTCCTATCAATTGGGGGATAGTCTATTCAAAGTTAAGCCAATGGCATCGCACGTCGCAAAAATCCATCTATCGCGGCTATCAAGCGCCCGACGACAACACAATGTCCAAGGTTTGCAACGAAACCCGGCTTCGGGCACATTGCTATCTAACAAGTCCGTCGGGACGTTCGGGGAAACGCCATGGTTCGTTCATTCGCGATTGCGTTGGGCCTCCTCACGCTCGCCATCCCCGCCGTGCGCGCCGCCGATGTCACCTATGAGCGACTTGAAAATCCAGAACCGCAGAACTGGCTCACCAATCACCACGACTACGCCTCGCGCCGGTTTTCGACTCTCGATGCGATTAATAAAGCCAATGTCAAAGGGCTGAAACTGGCCTTTGCCGTACCGCTCGGCGGCGCCTCCGCGAATGAATATATCGAGGCGACGCCGCTCGTCGATGACGGCTTCATGTATCTCACTGATGTCTGGGGCGCGGTTTACAAGATCGATCTGCACCCCGCCAAAGCCGGCCAGATCGTCTGGAAAATGGATCCCGGCCTGCAAAAGCCGGATCGTAACCGGGGCGTCGCCTTCTGGGGCAAACTTGTTGTGTCCGTCACGGGCGTCGACAGCCGAGTCATCGCCACAAACCGCGAGACCGGACGCGTCGTTTGGGAAAAACAACTTGCCGACCAACCCGACATGGAATTTACCGCTGCGCCGCTGGCGCTGGAAAAAGCGCTCATCGTCGGCGCATCAGGCGGCGACAATGGCGTGCGCGACTGGCTCGCCGCGCTCGACCCCAAAACCGGCGCGATGCAATGGAAAACCTTCGTCGTCCCGCTGGCCGGGGAAAAGGGCGGTGAAACCTGGAAGGACAAGAGCAATGCAGCCGCAACCGGCGGCGGCGCCTTGTATGTCACGGGCTCCTATGACCCCTCGACGAACGTGACATACTGGGGCACGGGCAATCCGGCGCCGCGCTATGACTCGTCCTATCGGCCCGGCGACAATCTCTACACCGACAGCACAGTGGCTTTTGACGCCGGCAATGGCGGGATCGTCTGGTATTTCCAGTATACCCCCAACGACAATCACGATTACGACGCCAGCGGCTCGCAAATCATCGTGGACACCATGATCAATGGCGCCGCGCGCAAATTGATCGCGCATGCCGACCGCAACGGTTTTCAATATTCGCTGGACCGCGCCAACGGGCAATTCGTGAAGGGAGCCGCCTACGCCCATAAAGTCAACTGGACTGCAGGGATCGATCAAAAAACCGGAAAACCTGTCGATTATGACGCAGCCAAAGATGTGCAGACCTATCATCACGACTGGAAGGGCGGCGCCGACAAGATCGTCAACGCCTGCCCGGATGTGCATGGCGGCACGAATTTCTGGCCGCCATCCTTCAGTCTGAAAACAGGCCTGCTCTATATTGCAGGCAATGAGGGCTGCGCAGACATTACGCCCGATCCCGCAGCTCATGTGCGGGGCAAATTTGGCGGCGGCGGATACGCCAACCGCGAGCGCATTACGAGCGCATTGACCGTGCTCGATCCTGCGACCAGCGCGATCAGGAAACGCCGCGATTTCGACTATCCCGATCACGCCGGCGTGCTGACAACCGGTGGCGGGCTTGTGTTCACCGCGCTGCTCGATGGAACCATCGCCGCCTATGACGACGAAACGCTCGACGAATTGTGGAAAATCAATGCGGGCGCAGGTTTTGTGTCGCCGCCGGTCACATTCGCCGTCGAGGACAAACAATATATCGCAATCGCATCGGGGATCGGCCCGGTCGCGAAAGCCAAATTGTCAAAATCGCCAGAAATGCGCGACCGCGGCAACGCCACGATGCTGTTTGTGTTCAGCCTGTAGCCGCGGCGGCTCGACTTTTTCCAGCGTTTTGGCAAGATCGAACCTGGCGCAACAACACGTAGTAACTCAAAACACAGGCCCAAACCATGTTGCAACTCGCGTTGATCGGATTAGGCGGCTGGGGACGCAAACTCGTCGAATCCGTACAGGGCGTCTCGCCCGATGTGCGGTTTTCCACCGCGATTGTCCGGCGCACGGACACCGCTGCCCAATTCGCGCAGAAACATGGTTTGAAGCTCGAAACAGATATTGCCGGAACCCTGCGCGACCCCGCGATATCGGGCTTTGTTTCCAGCGGTCCGGCGCATCTGCATGGCGCGCATGGTTTGCAGGTTCTTGAGGCCGGCAAACATCTGCTCGCCATCAAGCCGCTGACGCTGACCGCAAGCGAGGGCCGCGCCATGCTTTCCGCTGCGGGCCAACGCAACAGTATTCTTGCGCTTGGATATAACCGCTGTTTCTATCCCAATGTGATAGAAATGCGGCGGCGCATTCGGGCAGGCGATCTTGGCGAACTCGTTCATGCCGAAGGTGACTTTTGCGTGGATCGATACCGCGCCATCAAGCCGGGCGCGTGGAAAGGCGACCCCGCGCGCCAACCCGCCGGCGCGCTCGCCGATCACATGCTCTATCTGACGATCGATACTTTGGGCCCCATCGCGGAAGTTCATGCGCTGGGTTTCCGCCATCACTCGGAAAATGAACTGGCCGACACCACTGCCGTGATGTTGCGCACACAAAATCGGCAATCCGCATTACTGACCGCGATTGGCGTGACGCCGGATTACTATCGCTTCCAGATATTTGGCACAGGCGGCTGGATTGAATTGCGCGATGATGCGCATTTCGCGTTTCAGCCGCTGAAAGGCGAGCGCGAAACCCTGGTCTTTCCATCCATCGACGCCGAGCGCGCGGAGGTCGAGGCCTTTGCCGCAGCGATTGCTGGCAAGCAGCCATTTCCGGTTCCCGCCGCCGACGCCGCCCACAGCGCCGCCGTCATCGAGGCCATGGGGCGTTCAGCTCTTGAAAGTCGCCCCGTTCTGGTTGATCAGGTCTGATCGGAATTTTGGGGATCACCAATGGATAAGCAAAACACAGGCGATGGCGTCGCGCGCGCCTGGCTCGGGAAATACAACGGGCCGCATCGCGATCTCAGAGACTTTATCGAGCGGGCGGAACGCGAAGGCGAGATCATCCGCGCGTCGGGCGCCGACTGGGACCTGGAAATGGGAGCGCTGGCGGAAATCGTCAATCACAAACACGCCGAGCCCAAGGCGATCCTGTTCGAGAATATCAAGGACTACCCCGGTTTCAGCGCGATTTCAGGCCTGTCGAATTCGTCAAAACGGCTGGCGCTGACGCTCGGCTTTCCGATGCCGCGCAATGCGCTCGATGTCGTGCAGGCCTATCGCGACCGGATGAAACTGCATAAACCGATTCCGCCTGTCACGGTGAAAAAGGGGCCTGTTCTCGAAAACGTCCAACGGGGCGAAGCGGTCGACCTTTTCAAGTTTCCTGTGCCGCGCCTGCACGAGAAAGACGGCGGGCGCTATATCGGCACGGACGATCTTGTCATTATGCGCGACCCCGATGGCGGCTGGGTCAATGCAGCGACCTATCGCGTCATGGTCCATGATTCACATAGCGTGGGGATCTGGATTTCGCCCGGCAAGCAGGGCCGGCAGATTCGCGATAAATATTTCAAGGCGGGCAAGCCCTGCCCGGTGCTGATCTGCTGCGGTCAGGACCCCCTGCTGTTTCTCGCCGCCAATCATGAAGTTCGCTATGGCGTGTCGGAAATCGACTACGCGGGCGGCCATCGCGGCGAACCTTTTGAAGTCATCGAGAGCGAGATTTACAAGCTGCCGATGCCCGCCCATGCCGAAATCGTGCTGGAAGGCGCATTGCATCCTGACAATCTCAGGCTCGAAGGTCCGTTCGGGGAATTCACCGGCTATTACGCCAGCGCGCCGAGCGAACAACCTGTGATGCGCGTCGAGCGGGTCTATCATCGCGACAATCCGATTCTCGGCATTGCCTGCCCTATGCGCCCGCCAACCGATGTGTCCTTCGGCAAATGCATCATCAAGGCGGGCATGATCTGGGACGAAATGGAGCGCGCCGGGATTTCCGGCATCAAGGGCGTTTGGTGTCACGAGGCCGGCGTGGCGCGTTTATTCAATGTCATTTCGCTGAAGCAGGCCTATGCCGGCCATGCCAAGCAGGCGCTGCTGGTGGCTGCGGGCTGCCAGTCCGGCGCCTATGTCGGACGTTTCACCATCGTCGTGGATGACGACGTCGATCCCACCGATATGTTCGATGTGATCTGGGCGATGTCGACGCGTTGCGACCCGATCGAGGATATCGATTTCATCCGGAAAATGTGGAGTGGCCCGCTCGACCCCATGGCGCCGAAATCCAATCAGACCTCGCGCGCCCTGATCGACGCGTGCCGGCCTTTTGAACGGCTTGCGGAATTCCCCGAAGTCGCCAGCGCGCCGCGCGAATTGATTGACCGGGTGTCTGCGAAATTCGCAGATATTGTCGACAGGATTTGACGTCTGCCAACAGAGTCCTCCATAAGCCCGGTCCCGGCGCGCCTGCGCCGGGTTCATCCTGCTCGTAGCGCCGTTCATTCCCGCCGGGCCGCTCACTATCCGGACAAAATATGCCCCGCGCGCTTGGACTTGATTTCGGCACGACCAACACTGTTCTGGCGACCTGCGCAGATGCTGCGGGGCCCGCGCATCCTCTGCTGTTTGAAAACGGCGACGCCACCGAAGACGCGTTGCGCTCGGCGCTGTGTTTCTGGAAAGATCACCGCACATCGCCTGCGCCGGTGATGGCCGAGGCCGGCCCCTGGGCGATCCAGCATTATATCGACGACCCTCAGGATTGCCGTTTTCTGCAATCGCTGAAAACATTCGCCGCCAGCCCACACTTTCAGTCGACCTACCTCTTCGCCAAGAAATATCGCTTTGAAGATCTGCTCGAAACATTTCTGGCGCGCGTGCGTTGGCATGGCGGGGCGGCGCTGCAAAATCTTCCCGAACGCATCGTTGTGGGGCGTCCGGTGACATTCGCAGGCGCCAATCCCGACCCGGAACTGGCGATGGGCCGCTACCGCGCAGCCCTCAAAACGTTCGGCTTCAAGGACATCCTGTTCGTCTATGAGCCTGTCGCCGCCGCCTTTGCGTTCGCGCGCGGGCTTGCCGGCAAGGCGACAGTGCTGGTGGCGGATTTTGGCGGCGGCACCACGGACTTTTCCATCATGCGCTTTATGCGGCAGGGCGCATCATTCCAGGCTGAGCCGCTGGGTCATGGCGGCCTTGGAATTGCAGGCGACACATTCGATTTCCGAATCATCGATCATGTCGTGCTGCCGCTGCTCGGCAAGGGCACGAGCTTTCGCAGCATGGGCAAAACACTGACTTTGCCGCAAGGACCGTTCGCCAGTTTCGGGCGCTGGAATCTGCTGTCGCTGCTGAAATCCTCCGAAGAATTCCGCGATCTCAAAAGGACCCTGCGCTATTGTGTCGAGCCGGAAAAAATCGCACGCTTTATTGAGCTTGTCGAAGAAGACATGGGTTATCCCCTGTATAAGGCGGTGTCTGCGGCCAAGTCGCGCCTGTCGGTCGTGGAAGAAACGCCATTCATATTTGAGCCGCTGGGCGCTGATTTCAGCACAACCATCAAGCGCGCAGATTTTGAAGGCTGGATCGCCGGGGATCTCCAGCGTGTTGAGGCGGCGCTTGACGATACAATGGCGAACGCAGGCCTCGCCAACGCAGCCATCGACAAGGTGTTCCTGACCGGCGGCACGTCCTTTGTGCCTGCGGTGCGCGGCCTGTTCGAACGGCGCTTTGGCGCGGACAAAATCGAATCCGGCGATGAGCTTTTATCCATCGCCAACGGGCTCGCGCTGATTGGCGAGCGCGACGACGCCAAAGCGTGGGTGGCGTAACGCTACATCCGAATGAACGGAAACCTCCAGCGCGCCAGCCTATCCCACGTGTTTCAGACATCTCGACGGGAGGCGACGACCCCACAGCCTCGTGTCAAAGGATGACCGAAACACCGTTGCGAATTTGAGGGCGCTGGCCAGACTTGCGCGCTTGCAAGTCTTCTCACTTCCCGTGGTTGGGGTCCGGGTACATTTCGCCCACCAGCGCTGTATAGCCCGGGACGCCTTTGGCCAGATGGTATTTGCCATCCTTGTCGCGACCGAGCTTGCCCTGATTGCGCAGATCATCGAGCGCGGCGGCGACTTCGCGGCCATCTGAACTGCCAACAGCCTCAACCACATGCGAATAGTAGAGCGGGCCGGCCTCCAGCGCCTGCTCCACCGTCTGATACCGCGCCGGGCCCGAAAACACCTTTGCAGCGCAGCGCATATGGATGATCTGGTCGCCCTTGCCAAACGGCCGGGTGCAGTCAAAACCAATTTTCGCGCCCGAACTGCGGCCATCGAGTGAGGGATCCATCGGCATACCCAACATTCCCTGCACCATCACAATGTCGCGGTCAGCCATGAAGCGCGTGCCGAACGCCCATTCGATCTGGCGCTCGTCGCGAATGTCGATATCTTCATCGTAGACGTAAATCGTCTTGATCTGTTTCATGGCGCCGAACAACGCCAGCATGGCGTTGCGCGCCTCCCCTTCCATATGCTGCTTCATGCAGATGCGCAGCGTGCCGGAACCGCCAGAATGCGAACGGGAGTAAGCGGCGATCGGTTCGCGCACGACGTTTTTCAGAATGCGCATCGCCGTCGCCTCGACCCGCAGCGCGGTCATGCTGGCCGCATCCGTCTGGTCGAGTTGAAACGCCGTGCCATGTTGCAACGTCTGGTGCATCACGTCCTTGCGCATCGTAATGGCGGTGCAGGTGAATATCGGGTCCATGTGAATGGCGCCGTAATAACCCATATATTCGCCGAACGGTCCTTCGGGCTCGCAATAACCGCGCTCGTCAAAATAGCCTTCAAGTATGATCTCGGCGTCAGCGGGCGCCAGAATGTCGTTGGTGAGGCTCTTCACAAACGGCGCGTTCTCGCCGCGCATGGTGGCGATCATATGGTGCTCGTCGCCGCCGGTGCGCATGGTCGCGCCGAAGAAATCGAGCGGATGCGAGCCGATGGTGAAGGTGACGGGCAAGCGCTCCTTGCGTTTGGCGCAGGCCTCGTAGATGCGCTTCAAATCGGACGGTGCAGTGATGTTGGTGCCGGTCTGGTAGCGATTGCGCAGCGACAGACGGCGGCTGCCGACATTGGAGCGCCCGCTGACCGGGTCCTTCACATAATCGATGCCCGAGCTGATGTAACAGCTGCCATCGAATTCATGCTGGGGATGGAAAGGCAGTTTGGTGAGATCGACGTCCTTGCCGGTGATCTTGATGGCGTGGACGGGCGCCTCGTCCGACGGCACCTCGACGATTTTTTTCGGATTGGCCTGCCGGCTGAAAAATTCCTCGTAGACTTTTTCAGGCGTTGAATCGAAAGCCGCCAGAATGCGGCTGCGCCCGCCCGCCACCTTGGCGGCCAGCTCCAGCCGCTCCGGCCCCGCCTGTTTGAACAGCACTGCCTTGGGGCTGTTTTCGATGATATTGCTGAGGCCCGTCAGCGGCACCGGCTCTTCGTGAACCTCAACCTCGCCCATTCCAACAAGTTTGTCGACAAGGCGGCGCAGCCGGAACTTCTCGAAATCGAACTCGTGGCCCTGCATCCCTGTCCCGCTCATGTTTCCACCCGTGATGTGTCCGGAAATGTCCGGGAAAACTTTATACGCCGCGCGGCGGGATGCAAGCGCGGCGCGCAGGGCGCGTTTCCGAAATGACATAGGCGGGACGGCGCGGGGATTGCGCCGGATTTTCGCCAGAGCCCCGGCTGTTCCATTTCCGGACTGAATGTGCGAGGGTGCGTTAACCATGGATTAACCATATGCGTCCCTTCGCCCTGATTGCAGCCGCCTCAGCCGCCCTCTTTGGCGGTGTGTCCGCCAGCCCGGCAACAAGCCTGACCGGCGGAGGGTTCCGTGTGAGCGTGGTGGTGACAGCCCCGTCCAACGCCCCGCTAACCGCCAGCTCGAACGGCGCCGGCGCTGCTGCGCTTTATATGACATTCACGGTCTGTGGACCTGTCATCTGCACAAAGACGATTTATTACTGATTGTCGACAGCGTGGCCCCGCCCCTTCACAACCCCCCGCCCGCCGCGCTAGACAGCGTCGCGGGAGACAATCATGCTGAAAATCTGGGGCCGGCTCAATTCCATCAATGTGCAGAAAGCCATGTTCTGCATTGAAGAACTCGGTTTGCCCTATGAGCGTTTCGACGCCGGCATGGAGCATGGCGTGACGAAAACGCCCGAATATATGGCGATGAACCCGAATTCACGCATTCCCACCATCAATGACGATGGTTTTATCCTGTGGGAATCCAATGTCATCGTCCGCTATCTCGCGGCCAAGCATTCCCCCGATGGCCTTTGGCCGTCTGACCCGCAAAAACGCGCCGATATCGACCGCTGGATGGACTGGCAACAGAGCCATCACAACGCCCCTTTGACCGCTTTGTTCTGGGGCCTTGTGCGCTCGCCGGGCGCACGAACGCCAGCGGAGATCGACGCTGCGCGCGCAACCATGCGCGAGATGACAGCCATGCTTGAAGACCGGCTCAGGGATCGCGCCTATATGGGCGGCGATCGTTTCACGATGGTCGATTGCGTCTACGGCCCGGTGCTGCACCGCTGGAGCAACATTCCTATCGAACGATCGAACGCGCCCAATGTCGAGCGCTATTATCGCACGATCATGTCGCGACCGGTCGCAAAAAAGCTGCTGACGCTGCCGCTAACCTGATTTATGACGCCGCGCCCTGTTCAGGATTTTTCCATGACAACACCGACCGCAGTTCCCATGCTTTCGGGCAATGGCGCGAATATTCCCGCCGTTGGCCTTGGCACATCCGGGCTGCGCGGCCCCGATTGCCAGCGCGCTGTCGAAACCGCTCTGGCTGTCGGTTATCGCCATGTTGACACCGCCGTCATGTATGGCAACGAGGTCGAGGTCGGGCAGGCGCTCAAGGCGTCGGGGGTCAAGCGCAAGGATGCATTCGTCACAACCAAGGTGTTGCCCGGCGATATCGGCCCCGGCGACCTGCAAAAATCCGCGCGCGGCAGTTTGCAACGTCTCGGTCTCGATCAGGTCGATCTGCTGCTGATCCACTGGCCCAACACGGCGATACCCCTTGCAGGTTCGATCGCGGCGCTTTGCGAGACAAAAATGCAGGGCTTGGCGAGACATATCGGCGTCGCCAATTTTCCAACCGCCTTGCTGGCGCAGGCGGTCGAACTCGCCGCCTCCCATGGCGAAAAACTGTCGGCGAACCAGTGCGAATATCACCCCAGACTGGATCAGACAAAACTGCTCGCCGCCTGCCGCGCGCAAGGGATCATCTTTGTGTCCTATTGCCCTGTGGGCAAGGGCGGTTACCATGGCGATCCCGTGGTTTCAGCTATCGCCAGGCGCATTAACAAAAGCCCGGCGCAGGTGGTTCTGCGCTGGCATCTCCAGCAGACCGGCGTTGCCGCGATTCCAAGATCAGGACAGCGCGCGCATCTCATGGAAAATATCGATGTGTTCGATTTTGCGCTTACGGAAGCCGATATGAAGGCGATTTCCGGGCTTGCGACTCCGGGTGGGCGGCTGGTGCGTCCGCCAATGGCGCCGCAATGGGATTGACGATGTCGTCCGGCGCGTTGCGTGACTGCGAATTGCTCGCAGCTTGGTCTGGATTCGTTATTGTTTTCCTTTTTCGTCATCGAATCATGCGATGAAATCGCCGGCATGAAATCAAAGGGCCGGATGCGATGTTCTACTTTATTTCAAAACTCTTCTGGTTCCTGGCGGAACCCTCCAATCTGGTGGGTTTTATACTCCTTCTGACGACGCTCGGGCTAGCCACGCGCTATGCAGGCGCCGCGCGGAAACTGCTTGCTGCGACGACATTGGTTTATCTGCTGGCGGCTTTCGGACCACTAGAGCCCATTTTGATGCGCCCGCTCGAAGATCGCTTCCCGCGCCCGCCCGCCGACATGCCCGCGCCCGACGGCGTCATTGTGCTTGGCGGCGGCATGGACGAATACGCAATCGAAAGTCGTGGGGCGCTGGTGCTGAACGCGGGAGGCTCGCGCATGACGGAAGGCGCCATGCTGGCGCGGCGTTTTCCGCAGGCGAAGCTGATTTTTACGGGCGGTTCCGGCGCAATCAGACAACAGGCGATCACGGAAGCCGAAGCCGCGCGCCGGTTGTTCCTTGCGCTCGGCGTTCCCCCCGAGCAGCTCGTGCTCGAAGACCAGTCGCGCAACACCTATGAAAATGCAATTTTGACGCGTGAAATTGTCAAACCGCGACCCGAGCAAAGATTTTTGCTGGTGACGTCAGGCTTTCACATCCCCCGCGCAATGGGCGTATTCCGCCGCGCCGGCTTCAATGTCATCGCCTGGCCCGCCGATTACGCGACCAGCGGAACGCCTGCCGACTACTGGCATTTCAACACAGCGGCTTCGGGAAACCTCATGTTTCTAGACCTCGCAGCCAAAGAATGGGTGGGCCTGATCGCCTATCGCCTCGCCGGCATGACAGACGCATTGTTGCCCGCCCCCTGAAGGGCGAAGGCGGTTCGGCTCGCCTTGATCACGACGCCAATTCGGCTTGTCACACGAACCGATCCATGGGTAGTGCACGCTTGCGTTCACATCGGGAGTTCGCCGTGTCATTCCTCATCAACTCAACGCTCACGCCGATCATTCTGCTCATCTTCTCCAATGTCTTCATGACCTTTGCCTGGTATGGCCACCTGAGATTCAAGGATCAACCGCTTTATGTCGTGATTGCAGCAAGCTGGGCGATCGCGCTCTTCGAATATTGCCTTGCCGTGCCAGCCAATCGTTGGGGGAGTTCAATCTTTTCTGTCGCGCAACTCAAGACAATGCAGGAGGTCATCACACTGTCCGTCTTTGCAGGTTTCTCAACGTTCTATTTGAAAGAACCGCTCGGCTGGAACCATGCCGTCGGCTTCGCGCTGATCGCGGCCGGCGCATTTTTTATTTTCAAAGGCAAAGTCTGAGTTGCGGGCGGCAGGACTTTTGAACAAGCAGAGGTCAGCATCAAAACCGGCGGTCGCAAAAACGAAGTGCAAAACGCGCCGGTTGAGCGGGTGTTATCATGGGACGGGCTGACAAGCCTGTCGCCGCGCCCGAGCGCGCCCACGCCGTTTGACGCGGCCGGAACAGGCGGCTATTCAGCAGTGGCTGCCATTTGAGGAATTCTCACTCACGGGTTCGAATGCGATTCATCGTATTGTTTGCTCTTGCGCCCCTGGCGCTCGCGGGTTGTATGCCAAGCTACGAAACGGCGTCCGCTTCCGTTTCGTCTGCCAATGGCGCCGTGGCGGCAAACACCGCAGACGATGATGTCCCCCAGCCGCAGCCCTTGATTGTGGAGCCGGCGCGGCCCCTCGCAAGCAATGCGCCGTTGCCGCCCAAACGTCCGGATTTTGAGGGCGTGACACCCGAGTCGCGCTCCATTGGCGCTGTGGTAAAGGATGCAGAGCAGGTCGACGCGGCGCTTGAGGAAAACGCCGCGCTTCCCAGTGTGCGCACGGTCGCCTTGCATGGAACGTCGCCTGCCGAAGACGAGAAAGTTGCTGCGCCTGGCCAAAGCTTTTCGCCAGCGCTCGCGCAGCCAGCAGCGCCGAACAGTTCCATTCTTTATTCGGGCGGCATAGCTACGGCGGCGGCGCGCTCGATGGCGCCGCTGAATTCGCCCGGCTATTATGCCGCCTACGACGATACTGACATCTCCTGCTTTCCGGCCGTTTTGCGCGATGCGCTGAGCACAATCGCGGCGCATTTCGGCAAGCCGATAGAAGTTACATCCGGTTTGCGCAATCGCGGTCGCGCGCGTTCCATGCATCGTTATTGCATGGCGGCGGATATCAGGATCGATGGCGTCGGGCCGGGTGCACTCGCCGCCTATGCGAAGTCGGTCGATAACGTCAATGGCGTTGGCACATATCGCTATAATACGGTAACTCATATTGATGTGCGACAGGACAAGATGGCCTGGCGGTACTGATTTGCGACCGCGTTGCTCAAGTCCCGGCGCGACTTTTGCTTGAAATTCAGGCGTCAACGCGGTCGCGTTCACACTGAATTGGAGGCGGGCATGAAACGGGAGCAACTCACCGAGAAAATTCTCGACATCAAACGCGAACGCGGCTGGACGTGGAAATTCATCTGCGCCGAAATCGGCGGCATGTCGGACGTTCTCATCACCGGCGCGCTTCTGGGTCAGATGAAATTGGTGAAGCCGCTGGCTCATAAGGCAGCAGCTTTGTTCGGATTGAGCGAGACCGAAGAGCGGATGCTGAATGAAGTCCCGCTAAGAGGAACGCAAATGCCGCCGACGGACCCGCTGATCTACCGATTCTACGAGCTGGTGATGATCAACGGCCCCGCGTGGAAAGCGCTCATCGAGGAAGAATTTGGCGACGGCATCATGTCCGCCATCGATTTCGATATGCACATGGAGCGCCAGCACAATGAGCGCGGCGATCGCGTGCGGATTTCAATGTCCGGCAAATTCCTCCCCTACAAATATTACGGCGCGGAACAGGGGCTCCCGGAATATGGTTACAAGGAGAGCTGACCCCGCCGCGCTTCGACAATCGCGACTGCTGCAGCATAGGCCGCCTCGATATCCAGTTGCGTGGTGTCCAGCACGACCGCATCCATGGCCTGCATGAGCGGGGCCGAGGCGCGACCAGAATCCCGGCGGTCGCGAATGCGAATATCCTCCAGCACAGCGGCGTAATCGACCTTTTCACCCCGGCTCGCCAGTTCCAGCGCGCGGCGATGGGCGCGCGTTTCGGGCGTCGCGGTCACAAAAATCTTCACATCGGCATGGGGGCAAATCACAGTGCCGATATCCCGCCCGTCGAGCACCGCGCCGCCGGGCCGCGCGGCAAAGGCCCTTTGCATGTCGAGCAGCGCCGCGCGCACGGCAGGAATGGCCGCGACAATGGACGCCGCCTCGCCCATCGCGCGTCCACGCAATTTTGCCTCGTCAAAATCCGTCAGGCCAAGACCCCGCGCGGCTGAAACCGCGCGACGCTCATCGTCGGGGCGCTCGCCCGCCTCGACCAGCGCCGAAGCCGTCGCCCGGTAGAGCAAGCCGGTATCGAGATGCGGCAGGCCAAAGCGCTGGGCCAGGCGGCGGGCAAGCGTGCCCTTGCCCGAAGCTGCAGGACCATCCAGTGCAATGATCACAGCGTCACCCGAAGTCTGCGCCAAGCGCCGCCAGGTCGGCAAAAAGACCCGCCACAACGCCCATGCTGGAAACCCGATCGTCAATCCTCACAGGCTGTTTTGCGGCAAGCCCCAGCACCGCCATGCCCATCGCGATGCGCGGATCGGATTGCAGCGGGAGAGCGCCGCCGCCGGCTGGACGCCCGCGTCCCCGAATGAGGAAATCCACGCCCTCGCAGCCGCAGTCGACGCCCGCTGCCTGAAGCGCCGCTTCCAGACCCTGCCCGGCGAAGGACGCCGCGCCGCGCAAAATCGTTTCGCCTTCCGCAAAAGCCGCCGCCACAGCCAGCGCCGGCATGTCGGCGCGCTGAAGGCCCACAGCGTCAACGCCGCGCAAGGGGTGGGAACGCACGCGCAAATCGACCGTTTCCTCGCCGCCAGCCGAAAGTTGCGCAAGCGCCTGGATATCCGCGCCCATGTCCAGCAATGTATCGATGACGTCGTATCGCAAGGGATTGGTCATCACGCCTTCGACGATCACATCGGAGCCCGGCGTGATCGCTGCCGCAACGAGCAGAAACGCCGCCATGGAAGGGTCTGCGGGAATAGCGAGCGCGCGCGGCTCCAGCCGGGGCCTGCCTTGCAGGATGATCCTGCGTCCGCCGGAGGCTTCGGCCCGCACAGCGACATCGGCGCCAAAATGCGTTAGCAGCCGTTCCATATGGTCGCGCGAGGCCGTAGCTTCGATCACGGTCGTCTGCCCAGGAGAATTCAAGCCGCACAGCAGGATCGCCGACTTCAGCTGCGGCGAAGCCAGCGGCATCCGATATTCCAGCGGCGCCGGATCGCCCGTTCCCCGCAGAGTCAGGGGCAGCCCGCGCCTCTCCCCGGACGACAGAACCTCAGCGCCCATCAGCGTCAGCGGCTCCAGAACCGGTTGCATGGGAATGTTCCGCAGGGCCTCGCCGCCATCGATGACCGCCGTGATGGAATGGCCCGCGATGACTCCGAACATCAATCGCGCGGCGGCGCGGGCGTCGCCGAGATCAAGCGTATCGCGAGGCCGCAGCAGGGTTCCAACGCCCGCGCCTGCAATCCGCCAGCGGCCTGGACCCAGGCGCTCCACCCGTGCGCCCAACGCGCGGCACGCCTGCCC
>CAIZEI010000014.1 GCA_903931945.1 uncultured Hyphomicrobiales bacterium
GGAGTGACTGGAGTTCAGACGTGTGCTCTTCCGATCTCAAATGAGCGAAGACGGAATCGTGCGCGATGGGCTGAAACCAGGCGATGGCGTGATTGTCACAGGCGGCGGCGGCGGTTTTGGCCGCGCTTTCAGCAAACGGTTTGGCCGCATGGGCGCGCGCGTCGCCGTCTGGGATATCAATGAAGAGCAAGGCCGCGAAACTGTGCGGCAAGTCGCCGCAGCGGGTGGGAAGGCCAGCTTCTTCAAGGTCGATCTCGCGGACGCCGCCAATATCCAGACCTGCGCAGCCCTGACGCTGGAGGCGCAGGGCGCGCCATATTGCCTGGTGAACAACGCCAGCGTTTTTC
Source organism: uncultured Hyphomicrobiales bacterium (assembly GCA_903931945.1). Classification (GTDB taxonomy): domain Bacteria; phylum Pseudomonadota; class Alphaproteobacteria; order Rhizobiales; family Beijerinckiaceae; genus Terripilifer. Next base: position 348 of record CAIZEI010000014.1, read on the forward strand.
CGCGCGGCGAGGTGATCGAACTCTCGCTGGCGGCATGGGAGCTGACGTTCAGGGTCAATATCACTGCGCCGTTTTTGCTGTGCAAGATTTTCGGGCCGCATATGATCGCACAAAAGCGCGGCGTTGTGATCAATCTGGCCTCCGGGCGCGCTGTGGAAGGCGCCGCGAAAGGCGCCAATTACGCCGCCACAAAAGCCGGCATGGTGTCGCTGACAAAGTCGCTGGCGCTCGAATGGGCCAAGCACGGCATTCGCGTCAACGCCATCATCCCCGGCCAATCCCTGACCGCCATGCCGCTGGAAAACTCAACCGAAGCCGAGATGCATGCGCAGGCGAAAATACGCAATCCCATGGGGCGGATCGGCTATCCGGACGATGTCGCGGGCCTCGCGGCCTGGCTTGTCAGCGCCGACGCAGCCTATATGACGGGACAGGGCGTCGCGATCAACGGCGGCGCTGTCATGGTCCCGTGATCAGAACCGCTTTCGGAAGACGCGATGGCTGAAACAGATGAGGCAAAACGCCTGCGGGAGGCCGCGCAGGACGCACACCGCGACCGCGTGAACAAAATCGCTGCGGTCGGACTTTTCGTCCTGCTGCTGATTGTGTTCGGAGTCGTCAAACTGTTTGTCGATCACGAAAATCTGCAGAAATGCGTGGATTCCGGGCGCAAGGATTGTTTCAACCTCGACCAGCCCCCGCGCGAGGGCGTGCGCCTGCCGGTGCGGTAGGGAAGGTTGTTGGGTTCGCCGCGCCTTCAAATTTAATGCGCGACATCCCCTCGCTTCAAAGGTTCGCGAGATCCATGACGGATGTGCAAAACGCGCACGATGCTATGACTCTCATCAACCTCGAAGAGTACGCGATAAACATCGCGTCCTGAGCCGTATAAAAGTTGGCGAAGCGAGGGATCGTCACGTGCGCCAGGGCAACGCAATGGATTTTCATCGAGACTGAAAATAGCCTGCTCAAGACCCTCAAACCAATCGCAGGCATGTACGGAATTATCGGCATGAATGCGATTATAGATATTTCTGAGATTACGGATTGACCGGGCGGTCAGTTCAACGCGGTATGCCATATTCAGCACGCAATTCGTCAAACACGTCCCTCGCGGCACGGGTGCGCCCGCTGGCTACGTCTTCCCGACCCTGCCGAACGCCTTCCTCCTCGCTCGCCTCTGCGGCAAGGTCGAGCAGGCGCTGATATGCCTCGGCATCCTGCACCACAGCTGCCGCCTTGCCATTGACTGTCAGCACCAAAGGTCGTCCGGTCTCTTTAAGGTGTTGCATAAACGCGGCGGAATGGTTGCGAAAGAGCGTCATCGGTTGAATGTCTTTGGTAATATCCACAATGGCCTCCATACCAAATTACCTAATTCGGTATTATGGTGCAATTCTGCTTGTCATGGAAGCAAAATCAATCATTCGCACCATTTGAACATCGCGATACGCTTGGCCTGCATCACGCACCGCAGTCTCGCGCGCCCTCACTCGCTCTGAATGTGATTGGCTTGAATCACCTCTTTCCATCGCTGGCTGTCCTTGCGGATATAGTCCGCCGCCTCGGCGGCCGTATCGAGAATCGGCACAGCATGGAGATTCTTGACGGCCTGCTGCGCCTCGGGCTGCTGGAACGCGGCGCGAATGTCGGCGGAAATTTTCTCCGCCAGCGGCAAGGGCGTTTTGGGCGGCGCGGCCACCGCGAACCAGGCGGACGAGACATAGCCTGGCAGCGTCTCGCCGATGGTGGGCACATCCGGAAACTCCGGCGAGCGCTTCTGCGTCCCGACCGCCAGCGGTTTGACATTGCCCGCTGAAATATAGGGGTAGAGATCGATCAGCGCCGCAAAAGCAACATCGACGCGGCCCCCGATCATCTCGGAAATCAATTGCGTGACGCCGGTGAAGGGCACATGCAGCAGATCAACGCCCGCCTTGGCCTTGAACGCTTCCGCCGAGAGGTGCAGCGTGCTGCCTATGCCCGTCGAGCCATAGCTCAATTTGCCGGGATTGGCCTTCGCATAAGCGATCAGCCCAGGCACATCCTTGAAATCGAGACCGGGCCGCAACACCAGAATATTCGGCACATCCACCATGACGGTGACAGCAACGAAAGCTTCCGGGTCGTAACTGAGCTTCGGGAACAGATATTTATTGATCGCGAGGGACGGCGGCGGCGCAGTCAGCAAGGTATAGCCATCGGGCGCGGCGCGCGCGACGATGTCCGCACCGATATTGTGCGAGGCGCCAACGTGGTTCTCAACGACGAAGGGCTGCTTGTATTTGTCCTGCAATTCCCGCCCGTAAATGCGCGCCAGAAGATCGGCGGAACTGCCAGCGGGAATCGGCGCTATGATTTTCACGGCGCGGCTGGGCCAGTCCGCCTGCGCCAGCGCTTGCGCCGGCAGCGCGGCAATCAAGGCTATACCAGCCCAATGGTGAAATCGCATGTCCTGTCCCCATTTTGCGTCCGTGTCGCTTTCGACAGCGACTAGCAACACTCCGGCGGCGCGGTCAACCGGGCGGAAAGCCTGTTCCGGGCACAAGCCCGCCCTATGGCGCCACGCCGCGGTCTGCTAGAAGCGCGGCGCGAACCATCGCAAAAGGACAAAGAGATGACTTTCCAGCTTTCCAATGCCGCTTTTCCGGCCTACGAGACCTCGCTCAACGCGCTTTCAGCGCTTCTCGACAAGGCCGAAGCTTTCGCCGCCGCCAAAAAGATCGACGGCGCCGTCCTGCTCCAGACCCGTCTGGCCCCCGATATGTTTCCCATGAGCCGACAGGTGCAGATCGCCTGTGATCTGGCCAAGAATGGACTGGCGCGGCTGGCTGAAGCCGAGGCGCCGAGGTTCGAGGACACCGAGACCACCATCGAGCAGCTCAAGGCGCGCATCGCCAAAACGCTCGCCTTTGTGAAGACGCTCGACCGCGCCAGGATCGACGCCTCTGTGGCGCGCGACATCACCTTCGCGATGGGCCCGACCAACAAGGGCGTGATGAAAGGCGCGGACTATCTCACCATGTATGTGACGCCGAACGTCTATTTCCACATTACGGCGGCCTACGGCATTTTGCGCAGTTGCGGCGTAGATGTGGGCAAGCGCGATTTTCTGGGCGCGATTCCGTTGACCATGGTTTAATAGAAACGCCAATCCAGCTCCCCGCGCGCGGGCGCGGGGAGCCGCTGCACAACAACAACCCAGGCATCAAGCGCGGGATAAAAGGGGGAGGTCCGCATGAGCAGGCGTTTTGCGTCGATCCAGCGCGCGGTGTTGGCGGCGCTCATGTTGATCCCTGCTGCGCTCGACGCCGCGCTTGCGCAGGCCCCCTACCCCACGCATCAGGTGCGCGTGATCATGCCCTTCCCGCCGGGGTCGAGCACTGACATCATCGCGCGCGTCATGGCCGACCAGCTCACCCGCAAATGGGGCCAGACCGTCGTCGTCGACAATGTCGTGGGCGCAACGGGCAATATCGGCGCGGCGGATGTTTTTCGCGCAGCGCCCGACGGCTACACGCTGCTGTTCTCGCCGCCGACCTCCTTCGCCACCATTCATTTCCTCTTCAAAAACATCGGTTACGATCCCGCGCGCTGGTCGCCGCTGGGGCTGATTTCCAGCGTGCCCTACATGCTGGCGGCCCGCCCCGATTTTCCGGGCGCAACGCTGGCCGATCTCATCGCCTATGCGAAGAAAAATCCCGGCAAGACAACCTTTGCCTCCGCCGGCGTCGGTTCGACCATCCAGCTCGCCGCCATCGAGCTTGGCCGCCGCGCGGGCCTTGACCTCGTGCATGTGCCCTTTCGCGGCGCAGCGCCCGCCCTCACAGGCGTGATGGCGAGCCAGGTCGATTTCCTGTTCGATGTGATTTCAACGTCGATCCCGGTGTGGAAAGACGGCAAGGTCAAGGCGCTGGGCGTCGGCTCGGCCGAGCGCACGGAGTTTTTGCCCGACATACCCACAATCGCCGAACAGGGCCTGCCCGGATTTCGCGCTGTGACCTGGTTTGCGATGGCTGGCCCGCCCGGCATGGCGCCTGCGCTGATCGACAAGATCAACGCCGATCTCCGCGCCATCCTCGCCCTGCCCGAGGTCGTCGCGCGTATCCGCGCCATCCAGATGTCGCCCGCGCCCGCCTCGCCGGCGCAAACGCTGAAATGGTTTGCGGATGAAGCCAGCCTGTGGGGCGGGATCATCCGGGAGTCGCACATCCAGATTGAGGAATGAGGGGGCCGGGCGGGTTGGCGAAGCGACCTGGCGATATAAACGCGAACGGAGATCGCAATCGTAAAATAGTACTTTACATATGTAAATCTATATTTTACACTCGGCCTGTCTCATAAAGTCGGGAAGCAATGATTGAAAGTTTTCGACATAAGGGACTGCGCCAGCTTTTCGAGCATGACAATCCGAAGGGAGTCGCCGCCGAGCATGTCCGCAAAATCAAGCAAATTTTGGCCTTGCTGGATGCCGCCCAAAAAGTCGATGACCTGAATTTCGCGACCTTTCGGCTGCATCCGCTGAAGGGCGACCTGAAAGGATATTGGTCGCTGACCGTGCGCGCGAACTGGCGCATTATTTTCCGGTTCGACGACAGCAAAGTCCGGGATGTTGATCTAGTGGACTATCATTGAAGGAAGCGCACAACATGCCGATGAAGAATCCGCCGCACCCCGGCGAAATGATCGGGGACAGCATTGAGGAGATGGGCGTTTCGATCAGTGACGCCGCCAAAAGCATGGGCGTTACGCGCCAGCAGCTTCACAACGTCATTGCCGGACGCTCCGCCATCTCGCCAGAAATGGCTGTCCGGCTCGAAAAGGCGCTTGGCGTTTCGGCGGACGCCTGGCTGCGGATGCAGGCGAATTACGACCTCGCCCAAATCCGCGCCCGCGCGTCGCCGATCAAGGTCACGCGCCTTGCGCCCAAAGTGGCCTGACCCCTGTTGGACGGGGTTCAAAAGCCCGGATCTGGCAGGCGCTGCGGTGTGAAGGGCTCGGCGAGGGAGTGCGCGAATGATCGCAATTGGTATCGTGGCCTCGTAAATCTTTGTCGAATTCAACCGCGTTTCTTTTTTCATGGCGGCAATTGCCGGCGCGACGTATGCGGAATGCGGATGATCACAATATCATCGGCCTCAATCCGATAAAAAATCGGTACGGATAGGGCGCCGCCCAAAGCGTCCGGAGTGGCGGCTTGCTGGTTCTGGAACCTTTCAGGGGGTTGTCGCTCAACGCGGCGATGCACTGCGTGATCACTCGCAGCACGTTTGTCGCGCCTTGCGGACTGCGCGCGACAAGATAATCAAAAATCCGGTCACGGTCTGATTGCGCGCGCAGCGTATACCGAATTCTCATATGCCATAGCGCTTGTTCGCTGCGGCAATTGCCATATCGGAAACAAACTCGCAGCGATCCGCTTGCTCAACGCCTTGCTGGAGGTCAGCCCATTCATCATCACTGATGACGTAGACGCCCGTGCGACGCTCCTCGACATCGTCGGCGAACGTTTGCGCGATCGCAGCGAATTCGTCCTGGTCCGTCTCAGGCCAGGTCTCGGCGCGCTCCAGCAGGGTTTTGAGCTTCGGTGTCATGACGCCACTCTACCAAATCGAGCGTTCCTGGCGACAGCGGCTGGAAGCACGACTCCGCCTGCATGAAGGCGGTCGAGAATTTCCGACGCCACCCCAACCCGCATCACCATATTGCCGTCGCCGATCCACTCACTCCCCCTCCCCTACCTCCTCAAAACCTCGATCTTTTGCGCGCGCCGCCGCTCCCAGCCAAGCCGTTCAAGTTCGGGCGCATCGCTTTCGGTTTTCGGATAGCCAATGCAGAAATAGCCAATAAAATCCCAATTCGCATCGACATCCAGCGCCGCCATGACGTCTGCCGGATCGAGGATCGACACCCAGCCGACGCCCAGCCCCTGCGCTCGGGCGGCGAGCCACAGCGTGTGGATCGCCATGACGGCGGAATAGCGCGTTGTTTCGGGCATGGTCTGGCGACCGAGGCCATGGCCCTGCGCGGGATTTTGCTCGGCGCAGACGGCAATCTGGCACGGCGCATCGTCGAGCCCGGCGAGTTTCAGCCGCGCATAGGCTTGCGCGCGGGCGTCCGCCTGCCCCGCCAGCGCCGCGGCGTTGCAGGCCTCAAAACTCGCGCGCACTTTTGCCCGGCGCGCGGGATCGTCGACGCGAATGAAACGCCAGGGCTGGCTGAGCCCGACCGAGGGCGCGAGCGCCGCATAGTCCAGCAATCCTGTAAAAAGCGCGTCCGGCACGGGATCGGAGCGGAACGATCGGACATCGCGGCGCCAGCGGAAGAGCTCGCCGAGTTTTTTGCGAAATTTTTCGTCAAAATCGGGCGGACCAGCGTTCATCCTCCCGCCTCCCGCGCAAAACTCAGCAGCGCCTGTTCCAGACGCGCAAAGGCTGGCGGGTCAGCCGGCAATCCCATCCGCAAGGCGCGGGGCTGCGCGTCGAAGCGGCGCGTCCAGACGCCGCGCCGGCCGAGATGCGAAAATAACTGCGGGGCCTGCTTTGTCAGCAGATAGCGATAGAGGCTTGTTCCGCCCAAAATTTCAAAACCATATTGCAGCAGCAGCGCATCAAGCGCCGCAGCGTCTTCGCAAAGGCGCTGGCGCATTTCCGCCTGCCATTGCCGGTCCGCCAGCGCCCGCGCGCCATATTCGAGCGCGGGGCCCGAGATCGCCCATGGCCCCAGATCAAAGCGCAATTTCTGTGCGATCTCCATTGGCGCCAGCGCAAACCCGAGCCGCAATCCCGCCAGCCCGAAAAACTTGCCAAATGATCGCAGCACGACAATCGACAAATCAGCGCAATCGCCATCCACCGCCTGCTCTTGCGGCCCGACATCCATAAACGCCTCGTCGACGACCAGCAGGCCCCTGCGCTGGCCAAGCGCCAGGGCCAATCGCCGCAAGTTCTGCCTTGGAACAATCCGTCCGTCGGGGTTGTTGGGATTCACAACCACGGCGATATCGGCGTCGAACAGGTCTTCGAACGCGCTGACCTCCTCGACCGCGTGCCCGGCCAGCCCGAGCGCCCGCGCATGTTCAGCATAGGTTGGCCCCAGCACGCGGGCGCGGCCCGGCGCAACGAGCGCGGCCACGCGCGGCAACAGGATTTGCGTTCCCGGCGCGGCGACGACATGCGCCGCCGAGGGCGCGCCATAGGCGCTCGCGGCAATCGATTGCAGGCGCAAAACATCGCTCACTTCGGGCAGGCGCGTAAGGGCGTTGGCGGATGGATTGAAAAGTCTGTAGTGATGGGGATTGACGCCTGTGGACAAATCAATCCATGGCTCGGGCGCGTCCGGAAACAGCGCCCGGGCTTGCGACAGGTCGCCGCCATGGTCCTGTATATCCGCGCCCGGAAACCTCATGTTCGCGCCGCCAGCCTTCCTGTCGCTCCTGATCGAACGCGTGCTGGGTTATCCTGAAACCGCGCTGCGCGCCATGGGCCATCCGGTGATGTGGATGGGCTGGCTGATCTCCCGGCTCGACAGAGGCCTCAATCGGGAGACAGACAGTTCAGCCCGCCGGAAGTTCGCTGGCGTTTTATCCCTGCTGGCGATCGGTCTGGCCAGCGGCCTGACCGGTCTAGCTGTGCAGGCTTTCTGCGCGCACATCCCGTTTGGCGCGTTGCCGCTGGCTTTCATCGCAAGTTCGTTGCTGGCGCAAAACAGCCTTGGCGCTCATGTCTCCCGTGTTGCCGATGGCCTGGAGCGCGACGGGCTGGAGGCGGGCCGCCGCGCGGTCGCCATGATCGTCGGGCGCGACCCCGATGCGCTCGATGAGGCGGGCGTGTGCCGCGCCGCCATCGAAAGCCTCGCTGAAAATTTCTCGGACGGGGTGGTCGCGCCCGCGTTCTGGTTGCTCGTCGCCGGGCTTCCGGGGGCGGCCATCTACAAGGCCGTCAACACCGCCGACAGCATGATCGGACATCGCTCGCCAAGATACCTCGCGTTTGGCTGGGCGGCGGCGCGGTTCGACGACCTGATCAATCTGCCAGCCTCGCGGCTGACCGCTATGCTGCTGGTGGGCGCCGCCGCGCTGACGCCGGGCGCGGACGCTGCCGGCGCCTGGCGCGCAGTCTGGCGCGATGCCGGCAAGCATCGCTCGCCCAACGCCGGCTGGCCCGAGGCGGCAATGGCGGGCGCGCTTGGGCTGAGCCTGGCGGGAGGGCGCGTTTATGGCGGCGTGCAGGTCGATGACGCAGAGATGGGAGCCGGCGGACGACGCGAGGCGACGACCGCCGACATCCGCCGGGCGCTGAAACTTTATTGGTTCGCCGACGCGCTGCTCATCAGCCTTTGGGGGGCCATGGCTCTGGCTGTTATCTGGCGAGGCGGATGAGAGCGTCAACATCGAGATGCCGCTCGACATGCGTCGCCAGAGCATCGAGCGTCGCATCAATTCCGGCCTCATAGTCGAATGCGGTCCCCGCGCCGCCCAGCTGTTGCAGCCAGGCGCTGCGCTGAAAGTTGTCGCTGAACAATCCATGCAAATATGTGCCGACAATCCGTCCATCAGTTGACATGGCGCCATCGGCCTGTCCGCTCGCAAGCCTTGCGAAAGGGCGCGCGCAGGCAGGACCCGCGGTGACGCCCATGTGCATTTCATAGCCGGAAACCGGCGCATCATCATAGGTTCGGCCCGAGACGGCGGCGAGCCGCTTTTCGCCGCTGAGTTGTGTGCTGACGTCCAGCAGGCGCAGCGCCTCCGCGCCGCCGGGCGGCCCCTCGACGCCGTCAGGATCGTCGATGCGCATTCCCAGCATCTGGTATCCCCCGCAAAGGCCGAGCACACGGCCGCCGCGCCTGACATGCGCTGCGATATCTACATCAAAACCGGCTTTTCGCAGCGCGGCGAGATCGGCCAGCGTCGATTTGGAGCCGGGCAACAGCACAAGATCGGCATCCCCGGGCAGCGCCTCGCCCGGTCTGACGCGGATGATTTCAACTTCGGGTTCCGCCTCCAGCGGATCGAGATCGTCAAAATTGGCGATATGCGGCAGGATCGGAACCGCAATCCGGATTTTGCCGCGCCCGCTGGGCGCGCTCTCGCGCGAGAGGCCAAACGCGTCTTCGGCGGGCAATCTCCGCGCATCAGGGAAATGCGGCAGCAGGCCAATCGGCGCCCAGCCCGTGCGATCGGCGATGTGCTGCATCCCGGCATCGAACAATGCAGGATCGCCACGAAACCGGTTGACGATGAACCCTTTCACCAGCGCTGCATCTGCGGGATCGATGACATATTTCATGCCGACCAGACTGGCGATCACGCCGCCCCGATCGATATCGCCGATGACAATCACGGGCGTATTCGTCGCGCACGCAAAACCCATATTGGCGATATCGCCGTCGCGAAGGTTGATTTCCGAGCCGCTTCCGGCGCCTTCCACCAGCACAAAATCAGCCTCGGCTTTCAGCCGTTCGAAACTGTCCAGCACGCGCGGCAAAAGCAGCGGTTTAACGCCCTGGTATTCGGCGGCCCTGGCCTGCCCGAAGACCTTTCCCTGGACGACAATTTGCGACCCGGTCTCGCTCTGCGGTTTCAGCAGCACCGGATTCATATGCACGGTGGGCGCAATGCGCGCCGCGCGCGCCTGCAACGCCTGCGCCCGACCGATTTCGCCCCCATCCTCCGTAACAGCCGCGTTGTTGGACATGTTCTGCGGCTTGAACGGGCGCACGGAAAATCCGCGCAGGTTTAACGCGCGACATAGGCCCGCAACCACGAGAGACTTGCCAACATCAGAGCCGGTGCCCTGAAACATGAGCGCGCGCGCCGTCATGCTAGAATTCAATACCTTGCTGCGCTTTCACGCCAGCGGCAAAATGATGCTTGACCGCGCCCATGTCTGTCACAAGATCGGCGGCCTCGATCAATTCGGGCTTCGCGTTGCGGCCCGTCACAACAATATGCAAGTCATCGCGCCTGTTGCGCAGGGTTTCAACGACCATGGCGAGATCGAGGTAATTATAGCGCAAGGCGATGTTGAGTTCGTCGAGCACCAGCAGCGATATCGAGGCGTCCGCCATCAGCTCTTTTGCGACCTCGAAGGCCCGCCCGGCGGCGGCGATATCGCGCTGGAGATCCTGCGTCTCCCAGGTAAACCCTTCGCCCATGGTGCGCCAGACCACGCGCTCGCCGAACGCCGCAAAAGCGTCGCGCTCGCCCGTGCCCCACGCGCCCTTGATGAATTGCACGACGCCGACGCGCCTGCCGTGGCCGAGCATTCGCAGGGCCAGCCCGAAGGCTGCGGTGGATTTGCCCTTGCCCGGCCCGGTGTTGACGATCAGCAGGCCCTTTTCAGCAATGGTCTTGCTGGCGACCTCGGCGTCCTGAACCGCCTTGCGGTTCTCCATCTTGCGCTTGTGGCGGGCGGTGTCGTCTGGTGTAGGCATGGAAGGTCCCTTCACGCCCGTCATACAGCAGGATGGCGGGCGGGCGAAGCGGCGTTGGCGTTTGACTTCCGTCCCGCGCGCCCCACTAACCTGCTTGAACGGCGCTGGCCCCGCAAAGCGCGGGGCCAAGAGGGAATGCAGTACGAAGCGCGGCGTCCAAACGCGCGCGGCGCAGATTGGCATGGGTTGTTGCCATGTTGCAGGGACGCCTTCACCCGAGGCCGGGAAAACACAGACTGGCGGAAGCTTTCAACGCTTGGGACCGGGGCTATCGCGCCGCTGAACCAGTTGCTCCCGCAAACGGTCGCGCGTCGCCGCATCCTCGCCGGCTTCGCGTTGTTTATCGACGTTGCGCCCACGCGCAGCGGCTTGATCAAGAATATAATCCGTCGATTGGATCAATCCGGCGGCCTCAAGTTCGCGAAAAAAATTCGCCGGTGCTTATCAGGCTCACTCTTTCATCGACGACCGCGCGGCGTTTTTGAACGTCGCTATCTTCGAACAGGAGGAGCGCTTCGGTTGCGGGATTACTTCGCAAAAAACGCTCAAGGGTTTCAATCGCGGCTTGCTCGCCAAGGCCACGAATGGAGCGGCCTTCCTCCAGACGCCGCTGCTGGTCAATACCGATATCGGTTGGAACGATTCGCACGGCATCCAGATGATCGTTGATCCATTCAACAATCCGGTCAGCTCCGGGCGCGCCATGCACGCGGGTAGTTTCGATGTAGACAGCATCAGGGATGCTCACGCCAGGCCCGGACGCAGCAACGCATCAAGCGCATCCGCCAGAACCAGCGCGAACAGCGGCGAAGTGTCCGTAACAATAAGGCTGAACGGCTTGCTCACGCCGACCGCGCCTTGAGAGCTTCACGGATAAGCGCGCGCCCACGTTGCCGCGCCGCGACATTCGGCCCCTCCATGGTGGCGATCGGAGGACGAAGACCAAGCTCGCCAAGCCCGCCCAACACCTCAACATAATTTTCAAAGCCGCAATCCCGCAAAGCCGTCCAGGTGATTTCACCGGCGGCATATTGCCGGATCAACGCCTCCCGCTCCTGCGACGCCATGCAATCTCCTTCTCCGTCACTCTTCTCTAAACCTATATTACAAGACACGTTTCAGGAAGCATTTTGTCCTGTTTGCGCCAGCCAGTCGGGTGAAGAGTTCCCTCATCCTGAGAAGGCTGCGAAGCAGCCGTCTCGAAGGACTGGGAAGTGGAGTCTTGTCCCTCGCCCGATCGCCCCCCGCCGTTTGACTCTCGCAACGCGCGCCCCCACTATGCCTGATGAACGGTCCCCTCCCCGCAAAGGGCGGGGCCAAGAGGGAATGCGGTACGAAGCGCGGCGTCCAAACCCGCGCGACCATCCCGCGGCTGCCCCCGCAACTGTGAGCGAGGAGCTTCGGACCGAAGGCCACTGGGCGCAAGCCCGGGAAGGCGTCACGAAGCCGGGATCCGCGAGCCAGGAGACCTGCCGTTCGATGCAACTTCCACACGGCCCGGCGGGGACTCCGGGCAGGAGCTCGATATGAACGATTTTCCCGGCCTTGACAGAGGCGGTGCGGCAAATGCCGTGCACGCGACCATTCTCGTTTGTGTGACCTGCCGACAGGCCGATGGCGCGGACGCCACGCCACGCCCCGGACAAATGCTGTATGAGGCCACGCGCGCCGCCGCAGGGCCGGATGTGCGTGTCGCGCCTGTCGAATGCCTCGCCAATTGCAAGCGCCGCCTTAGCGCCGCCATCCTGCGCACGGGCGCGTGGAGCTATGTGTTCGGCGATCTCGCGCTTGAAAACGCCGCTGATCTGGTCTCCGGCGCCCGGCTTTATGCAGCCGCGTCAGAAAGCGTGATGCCCTGGCGCGGGCGGCCCGATTGCCTCAAACGCGGCCTTGTTTCGCGGCTTCCGCCGTTCGATCTGCTCACGGAGCGCACGCCATGAACGCTCACACGCGCGTGCCCTGCACCATCATCACGGGATTTCTGGGGTCGGGCAAAACGACGCTGATCCGTCATCTGATCGAGACCGCGCACGGGCGCCGCCTCGCCATTATCGTCAATGAATTTGGCGATGTTGGCGTCGATGGCGCCATCCTTGGCGAATGCGGCGCCGACGCCTGCCCGCGCGACAACATTGTCGAACTCGCCAATGGCTGCATCTGCTGCACCGTCGCCAGCGATTTTGCGCCGGCCATCGACCGGATTCTGGCGCTCACCCCGCCCGTCGAACATATCCTGATCGAAACGTCGGGCCTCGCATTGCCAAAGCCTCTGGTGCAGGCGTTTCAATGGCCCAACATCAAAAGCCGCGTCACTGTCGATGGCGTGATTGCGGTTGCCGATGGTCAGGCGCTCGCGCAGGGGCGCGTGGCGGCGGACCCGCAGGCGCTGGCGGCGCAACGGGCGGCTGATTCCTCTCTCGATCATGACGATCCCGTCGAAGAAGTGTTCGAGGACCAGATTGCCTGCGCCGATCTTGTCGTGCTCTCCAAATGCGACCTGCTCGACGCCAGTGCGCGCGCGCAGGCGCGGGCGCAGTTGAACGGACATCGGCTTGCCGGCGTCAAAATCATCGAAAGCTCCGGCGGCGCTGTCGATCCCTCAGTTGTGCTGGGTCTGGGCCTTGCCGTCGAAAATGACATCGACCTTCGCAAGACCCATCACGATGATGAACTCGATCATGAACACGACGATTTCGACAGTTTCGTGCTGGAGATCGACCCCGTTGCAAATGTCGATGCGTTCATCGCGCGCGTCAAAGCAGCAGGCGCTCTGCCCCATGTGCTGCGGATAAAAGGCTTTCTCGAAGCGTCGCAAAAGCCGATGCGGCTCGCCGTGCAGGGCGTTGGCCCACGCGTGTCGCATTATTACGACCGGCTGTGGCAAAGCGGCGAAGTCAGGCGCTCGAGCCTGGTTGTTATCGGCCTCAGGGGTCTCGACCGCAACGCCGTCGCCGCGCTGATTACGGACTGACGCCATGCATCTGCTCGCCACATCGACAGTGCTGGCGGAAGATACGCTGGAAGCTGTGGATATCAGGCAAGCCCCTGCCGACATGCTGGCGCTGTCGTTCACAGATAGCGATTTGTCCTCGATTGGCAGAGCCGCGCGAGCGCGCGGCGCCAGCCTTCCAAGTCTGCGGCTCGTCAATCTGCGCGACCTCCGGCATCCCATGTCGGTCGATCTCTGGATCGACACTGTTGCGCGTCACGCCAAAATCATACTTGTGCGCGCGCTTGGCGGTTTTGACTGGTGGAGCTACGGTTGCGAGCGACTGGGCGCGCTGGCGCGCGAGCAGGGCATTGCGCTGGCGCTCCTGCCTGGCGAAGGCCAAGCCATCGACGAGAAACTTGCCGCGGCCTCAACCCTGCCCCCGGCTGAACTCGAACTTTTGCTCGCCTATTTTCGCGCCGGCGGCTCGACAAACATGGAAAATCTGCTGGCGCGGCTGGCTTTGCACGCCGGATGTTCCAGCTTATGCGAACCGCCGGCGGAATTGCCGAACGTCGGCTGTTATGAACCGGACGCCGGCGTCGTCAGCATTGAGCGCATGATGTCAGCGCGGCGCGAAAAAAATCCGCTCGCACTGATCCTGTTTTATCGCTCGATGTTGCTCGCCTCCGACACCGCGCCGATCGACGCGCTCTGCGAAGCGCTGCTCGAGCGCGGCGTCTTTCCCGCGCCCGTCTTTCTGCCGAGCCTGAAGGACAGTCAGGCAGTGTCTTTTATCGAGTCATTGGCGCGAGACAATTCGCCTGCCCTGATCGTCACAACCACGGCCTTTTCCAGCGGCGCCGAACTCTTCGCGCAGCTCGGCGCGCCCGTTTTGCAGGCGATTGTCGCGACAACCCGGCGCGAAGCGTGGCAGGCCTCGCCTCGCGGTCTTGCGCCCGCCGACATGGCCATGCATGTCGCTTTGCCCGAAATCGACGGGCGCATTCTGGCAGGCGCGCTATCATTCAAAACACAAACCACCTTCGACGACGCACTCGAATATCGAGGTCAGATCAATGGCGCAGAAAGCGACCGCATTGCGCAGGTCGCTGAACGCGCGCGACTGCTGATCGCATTGCGGGAAAAGCCCGCCGCTGAAAAGCGCATTCTCATTCTATTGCCCGATTATCCCGCAGCCCCCGGTCGCGCTGGCTATGCGGTCGGTCTCGATGCGCCCGCGAGCGTCATCGCCGCCTTGCAGGATTTGCGCGAAGCAGGATATCAGGTTGAAGCAATTCCCGCTGCCCCGCGCGCGTTGCTCGATGGGCTGGCGTCTTCGCACGCTTTCCTGACGCTGTTCGACTATTGCGCGTTCCTTGAATCATTGCCGACTGAGGTTCGTAAACAGGTTGACGACGCCTGGGGCGATCCCGCCGGGGATGAAGCCTGTATCGACGACCGCTTCCATTTTCGCGCAAAATCCTTTGGCTATGTCACGGTCGCCATGGCGCCAGATCGTGGACGCCGGGCGCATCGCCGCGCCGATTACCACGATCCCCTGGCGCCGCCGCGTCATGCTTTGCTCGCCTTTGGCGCATGGATGCGCAGAAATTTCGACGCAATGATTCATATGGGCGCGCATGGCGCGATAGAATGGTTGCCTGGCAAGGCGGCGGCGCTCGGCAACGCCTGCTTTCCGGAACTCGTCATCGGCGCCCTGCCCGTCATCTATCCCTTCATCGTCAATAATCCCGGCGAAGCGGCGCAGGCCAAACGCCGCATTGGCGCCATTACGCTTGGCCATCTGCCGCCGCCATTGATCGAAGCCGGCCTCAGCGAAAACCAGCAGAAACTCGAACGGCTGGCCGATGAATTCGTGCAGGCTGACGGGCTCGACCGACGCCGTCGCGACAGGCTCGCGCAATTGATTGTTGCAACGGCGAATGAACTGGATATCGCTGGCGCGGCAGGCGTCAAAGCGGACGACGATTCCGACGCCACGCTCAAACGCATCGACGCATTTTTATGCGATTTGAAGGAATTCGCCATCAAGGATGGCCTGCATGTGTTTGGGCGCATCGTAGCTGACGAAGCTGACCCCGCGCGCGCTCAAAGCGCCTGCAATGAACGCATGGCTTTGCTCCGCGCGCTTGATGGCGCCTTCATTACGCCCGGCCCGGCAGGCGCCCCGGCGCGCGGGCGGCGCGATGTCATGCCCACGGGGCGCAATCTCTACGCCTGCGATCCCCGCGCGATTCCAACGCCCACCGCTTATGATCTGGGATCAGCCGCTGCGAGCGAAACACTGCGCCGCTATTGCCAGGATCATGGCGACTGGCCGAGATCCCTTGTGATCGATCTTTGGGGGAGCGCCAGTTTGCGCACGGGCGGCGAAGAAATCGCTCAGGGTCTGGCGCTGATGGGGTGCCAACCGCGCTGGGATGCAAATACCGGACGCGTCACGGGCGTCGAAATATTGCCGCCAGCAACCATGAGCCGCCCGCGCGTCGATGTAACCTGGCGAATTTCCGGCCTGTTTCGCGATATGTTCGCCTCGCAGATTTCGCTGATCGACGCAGCGGTCCAGGCCATCGCAAAACGCGACGACGCCGAAGGCGACAATCCACTCGCGGACAGCGTGCGAGGCGAAGGCGCACCGCCCTGCCGCATTTTCGGCGCGGCGCCGGGCGTCTATGGCGCAGGCGTCGAAGACATGCTGGCGGACGGCGGGTGGCAAAACCGCGAAGAGATCGGCGAAGCCTGGCTTGCCGGCGCATCTTACGCCTATGGCGGCGCCGATGCAGCGGCGACGCTGGCGCCAGACGCGTTGCGCGCGCGCATCGCTCATGCAGACCTGCTGGTGCATATCGCCGACGATTCCGCCCGCGACATTCTTGAGGGGGGCGATGACCTTGCCTATGCGGGCGGCTTTGCCGCGGCGCTGGCGGCGCTCGGGACGTCTGCTGATATCGTCGTCCTGGATACTTCCAATCCGCACCGGCCACGGGCGCGCACGCTTGCCGAAACCATCGAACGCGTGGTGCGCGCGCGCGCGATCAATCCGAAATTCATCGCGGGCCAAATGCGTCACGGGCCACGCGGCGCCTCCGAATTTCTTGAAACGGTCGACCGCCTGATCGGCTTTGCAGAAACCACACAGCTTGTCCCCGGCGCCCTGATCGAATGCGTTTACAACGCCTATATCGTCGACGACTCCGTGCGTCATTTCCTGCTGGAGGAAAATCCGGCCGCAGCGCGCGCCATGGCGGAGCGATTCGCTAGCGCCAGAACGCGCGGCCTCTGGCGCCCCATGCGCAATTCCATCGACGATGATCTCGCTGACTTGATCGCGGATGCACACGCGCGCATGGTGACAACATGACCACCCCTTTGCGCAGGGGCGCGTGCCCGACCTTGCAATCGCCCATGCAAACCGGCGACGGGCTGCTTGTCAGAATGGGCTTTTCCGGCGGCCTGTGCGCGGACCAGCTCACAGCGCTGGCGAGGTCGGCGCAGGCGCACGGCGCCGGCCAGTTCGAAATCACGGCGCGGGGCAATCTTCAGGCGCGCGGATTTTCTCCGCAAGGCGCGCAACAGTTCGCACAGGACCTCGCTGCGGCAAGCCTGCCCTTTCGCGCCCACCCGCAGGTTGAAACCGCGCCACTGGCGGGTTGCGATCCGCACGAGCGTTCAAATTCGCTCGCCCTTTCCAGCACGATTGCGTCGGTCATCGCAAGCGCTGAATTTACAGACCGGCTGAGTCCGAAACTTGCCATCGTCGTTGACGGCGGCGGACAATTCACGCTCGACGCGCTGAATGCCGACATCCGGTTCAACGCTACCGTTTCAGGTCGCTGGCGATTATCGACCGGTGGCGACGGACGTTCGGCGCGTATTCTAGGCGAGCTTGACGAGGCGAACGCAGCAGCAACGACGACGGCTTTGTTGCGCGCGATTGCATTGCAGGGCCCTGCCGCACGAGCGCGCGATCTTCCGGACGAGACGATCCAGGGCCTTCGTCGCACCCTCGATCCCGCGCAAGCCGATCCGCCACGCGTGAATGCGCTTGTCGCCGCCTTTGAATTTCATCTCGCCGGCCAGCGCTTTGCCCGTGGCATGGTTCCGCCCTTCGGCGCCATCGACGCGTTGACCCTCATCAGCCTCATCGAGCGATCAAGACAACAGGACGTCTGCGAATTCCGCTTCACGCCGGGCCGGATGCTGCTGGCGCTGACGCCAACGGTTGAACAGGGCGCCGCCGTCGTAAACATTGCAAGATCGCTCGATTTGATCGTCGAGCCTGATGACGCCAGGCTATTTGCGCGCGCCTGCGCCGGCCTGCCGGGTTGCGCGTCCGGCCACCTGGAAACGCGGGTCCTTGCCAGGCGCCTCGCCGCGAGCCAACGCTTCACAAAAGAGTTTCCGCTCCACGTTTCGGGCTGCGCAAAACAATGCGCGGTCCGTCAATCCGCGGGTCTGACGCTGATCGGCGAGCCCACGGGGGTCGCTCCCATCGTCAACGGCCGTTCGCTCGACCGGATCGAAACACGGGACCTCTGCGCAATCGAAATGTGCGCGCTGAGCATCGCTGGCGAACGCGCCATTGCCTCCCGGAGACCGGCGCCATGACACATTCCGATTACCTTAAGGACGGCGACGCCATTTATGCGCGTTCCTTCGCGATCATCCGCGCGGAAGCCAATCTCGCACGATTTTCCGCTGACGAAGTGGATGTCGCGATCCGCATGATTCACGCATGCGGCCAGCCGGAGGCCGCACAATATTTCGAATTTTCGCCTCGCTTTGCAACGGCGGCGCGGGCCGCGCTGGCGGCGGGCGCGCCGATTTTTTGCGATGCCGAAATGGTGGCGCAGGGCGTCACGCGGGCCCGCCTGCCTGCGCGCAATGATGTCGTCTGCACATTGCGCGACCCACGCGCTTCCGACCTCGCCAAAGCCATGGGCACGACCCGTTCGGCGGCTGCGCTTGAATTATGGGGCGAACGTCTTGGCGGCGCCGTGGTCGCCATTGGCAATGCGCCAACTGCGCTGTTTCATCTGCTGGATATGATCGCGCGCGGGGCACCAAGACCCGCCGCCATCATTGGAATGCCGGTCGGATTTGTTGGCGCGGCGGAATCAAAAGACGCCCTTGCCGCAGGCAATCACGGCGTCCCCTTCGCAATCGTGCGCGGACGCATGGGCGGCAGCGCCATGACCGCCGCCGCAATCAACGCGCTCGCAAGGAAAGAGCCATGACACGCGCGCCGACAGGTCGTTTGATCGGCGTCGGCGTCGGGCCCGGCGATCCTGAATTGCTGACGCTGAAAGCTGTCCGGGCGCTTGCGAGCGCTGACATTGTCGCGCATTTTTCCAAACGCGGACATCCAAGCAATGCGCGCGCAAGCGCTGCGCCGCATCTTCCGCCGCACGTTGCAGAACTGCCGCTGCACTACCCCGTCACGACAGAAATCGACCGGCGCGACAGGAAATATATCGACGCCATTCAGGCGTTTTACAATGACTCTGCGCAGGCGTTGGCGCTGCATCTTGACGCCGGACAATGCGTCGCCGTCCTCAGCGAAGGCGACCCGTTGTTTTATGGATCGTACATGCACCTGCATGTACGGCTTGCGCATCTCTATCCAACGGAAGTCATTCCCGGCGTGTCCGCCATGGCCGGCTGCTGGGCGCAATCGGGCCTCCCCATCGCGCAGGGCGACGATGTTCTGAGCGTCCTGCCGGGAACCTTGTCAGAACAGGAACTGGTGCGCAGGCTGAGCGATTGCGAAGCCGCCGTCATCATGAAAGCCGGTCGCAACCTGCCAAAAATCCGCCGCGCGCTTGCCGCGGCCGGACGACTGAAGCGCGCGCTCTATGTCGAACGCGGCACGATGAGCAACACGCGTTCGTTATTGCTGGAGGAGCACATGATCGAACACGCGCCGTATTTTTCGCTCGTGCTCGTGCCCGGTTGGGATGCAAAATGACTGGCGCAAAATTATACGTCATTGGCGTTGGTCCAGGCGGCGAACGCGACATCACCGGCGCCGCCCTTGCCGCAATTGATTCATGCAGTGATTTTTTTGGCTATGCGCCCTACCTCGATCGTCTGCAATTGCGCGCGGACCAGGTTCGTCACGCTTCAGATAATCGCGAGGAGATGTCGCGCGCGCAAGCCGCGCTGACCATGGCCGTGCAGGGCGCCCGTGTCGGCGTTGTTTCGGGGGGCGATGCGGGCGTTTTGGCATGGCCGCAGCCATCTGCGAGGCGATCGAGACCGGTCCCTCGCAATGGCGAAACCTTCACGTTGAAGTCATTCCGGGCGTCACCGCCATGCTTGCCGTCGCCGCGCGCACCGGCGCTCCGCTCGGCCATGACTTTTGCGCGATCTCGCTGTCGGACAATTTGAAACCATGGGACGTCATTGCTCTGAGATTGCGCGCCGCCGCCACGGCAGGGTTTGTCATTGCGCTCTACAATCCCGTCAGCAAAGCGCGCCCCTGGCAACTCACCGAAGCATTTCGAATCCTGGGAGAATGTCTGCCGGCTTCAACGCCGGTAATTTTTGGCCGCGCGGCAGGCCGCAGCGACGAACGACTTTCGACTGTTCATCTCGGCGCCGCCCATTCGGGGATGGCTGATATGGCGACCTGCGTCATTGTCGGTTCCTCGCAAACACGCGTCATCGCGCGCGACGCCATGGCGCCGCTGGTTTATTCGCCGCGATCCCTGAGCGGGTTCGACAGGCCATGATCGATCAGGGCGACAGCGCGATCGACGTCGTCAACGCTGAATGCGTCAAACAGCGGCGCGCGTCGAATGAGAAGAACCGGAATCTGCAGCGCGCGCGCCGCCGCGATTTTTCCATAGGTTGCATCGCCCCCGCTGTTCTTGGCGATCATGCAATCGACATTGTGCTCCGCAAGCATTTCATATTCCGCGCTTTGCCTGAAAGGTCCGCGCGCGAGAATGTAACGGGCGTCCGGCACATTCAATGGCGGCGTCACGGGATCGACGCTGCGAATGATATATCGATGCTGCGGCGCTGCAATCAATGGCGCAAGCTCCTGGCGACCGAGCGCCACAAAAACCACGCGCGGCTTTGCGCCGATCGACGCCGCCGCTTCGGCGACGCTGCCGACATCGAGCCAGGTGTCGCCTTCGATTGCGCGCCACTCCGGTCGTTGCAAACGCACCCGCATGACGCCCGCCGCATCGGCTGCTGCAATTGCGTTCATGGAAATCTGCGTGGCGTAGGGATGCGTCGCATCGACCAGCGCATCGATGCGTTGTTCGCGCAAAAAGGTTGCGAGCCCTTGCGCGCCGCCAAACCCGCCAATCCGCATCTGTGTCGCATAGGGAAGCGGATTTTTGGTGCGCCCGGCGAGCGACAGAATGATGTCCAATCCGCCGCGCCCGGCAAGAATGTCGGTCAAGGCGCGCGCTTCGGACGTTCCGCCAAGAATGAGAATACGGTGAGCCATGAGCGTATCTAGCTTTCCTCAAACACTCTATTCAACCTCAAAATGGCTTTCCCTCATCGGGATTGGCGAAGACGGCTTATGCGGCCTTGGCGAGACGGCGCAGCGCATGATCGAAAGCGCGGAGCTTGTCTTTGGCGGACAGCGCCATCTCGCTTTGGCCGCAACGCTTGTGCGCGGCGAGGCCAGACCATGGCCAAAACCATTCGATGCAGGATTGACCGCCGTTCTTGCCGCGCGCGGTCGCCGGGTCTGCGTGCTCGCTTCGGGCGATCCCATGCTGCATGGCGTTGGCGCCACTCTGGCGCGATACCTGACTGCGGACGAAATGCATGTGATTCCCGCGCCGTCCGCATTTTCTCTTGCCGCAGCGCGGCTGGGATGGGCATTGCAGGACGCGCAGTGCCTCTCGCTTCACGCCAGACCCGTCGAATTGTTGCGACCATATCTTTCAAATGGCGCGCGCATTATTGCGCTGACAAGCGATGCAACGACGCCTGGACTCATCGCCGAACGACTTTGTGCGCTGGGTTTTGAGCGCTCGAACGTCCATGTTTTACAGGCTCTCGGCGGCGCACGCGAGCGCCTCGCCTCGCATTGCGCAAAAGCCTTTCCAGACCATGCATTCGATGCGTTGAACGTGGTGGCGATCGAGGTTGAGGCAAGCGCGCCAGCGCGACCCATCGCACGCGCGCCGGGTCTGCCTGATGATTTTTTTGAACATGACGGGCAAATGACAAAGTGCGAGGTCCGCGCAATCACCTTGTCTGCGCTGGCGCCCCAACGGGGGCAATTGCTGATCGATATCGGCGCCGGCGCCGGCTCCATTTGCATCGAATGGATGCTGGCCGATCCAACCTTGCGCGCGATCGCCATTGAGGCGGACGCTGTTCGCGCTGAACGTATCGGGACCAATGCGCAGGCGCTTGGCGTTCCCGGCCTGCGCATTGTCAACGGCCGGGCGCCACAGGCGCTTGAAGGCCTGCCGGCCGCTGACGCGATCTTCATTGGCGGCGGCGGCAATGCCCAGACGATCGAAGCTGCGATATCGCTGTTGCGCTCCGGCGGCCGTCTGGTCGCCAATGCGGTGACGCTCGAAATGGAAGCGGCGCTGATCGAAAAGCACGCCAGACTTGCCGGTCGGCTCACACGCATCGCCATCTCGCGCGCTGCGCCCATCGGCGGCAAACGCGGCTGGCGCCCGGCGATGCCGGTCACGCAATGGTCATGGATCAAGCCATGATCGCAGCAGGTCTTGGTTTTCGCACCGGGGTTGGCGCTCGCGAAATCATCGCCGCGATCGACGCCGCACTCGCGGCGCATCGCCTGCCGCGCGAAGCTCTGGCGGCTCTTGCCACGCTGGCCGCCAAGGCTGAAGACAAAGCGCTGCTCGAGGCGAGCCAAATTCTCATGCTTCCCCTGTTGATTCCCGATCGCGCCAGGCTCAACGCAGCCAATGCGCATTGCCTGACGCAGTCTGCGGCCTCGCTGGCGGCGAGCGGCCTGAATTCGGTTTCAGAATCCGCTGCTTTGGCGGCGCTGGGCGCGCGCGCGCGATTGCTGGGTCCACGCACAACGCTTGGTCCGGTCGCCTGCGCGCTGGCGAGCGATGGTGGCGCAACATGAAAGTTCACTTTATCGGCGCAGGGCCTGGCGCAGCCGATCTCATCACGTTGCGCGGCCGCGATTTGCTCGGGGCCTGCCCTGTCTGCCTTTACGCCGGGTCCATCGTCACAAGGGATGTTCTCGTGCATTGCTCGCCCGGCGCGCGTCTTGTCGATACCGCGCCCATGTCGCTTGACGAGATCGAGTGCGAATTTATCCGCGCGCGCGATCACAACGAAGATGTCGCGCGTTTGCATTCGGGCGACCTCGCGATGTGGAGCGCTGTGGCGGAGCAAATCAGATTGCTCGGAAAGCTCGGGATCGATTATACGCTCACGCCTGGCGTGCCGGCGTTTGCCGCTGCAGCGAGTGCGCTGGGGCGTGAACTCACCCTTCCCGGCCTTGCGCAAAGTCTCGTTCTGACGCGTGTTTCCGGTCGCGCGTCGCCGATGCCCGCGGGGGAAACCCTGACGGGCTTTGCAGCCACCGGCGCCACGCTGGCGGTGCATCTGGCGATCCATGCGCTCGACCAGATCGTTGCAGACCTCACGCCGTATTATGGAGCTGAATGCCCGGTTGCGATCGTCGCGCGCGCGTCCTGGCCCGATGAGGCGATTTTGCGTGGGACCCTTGCAACCATTCAATCGATCGTTGCGCAACACCCGATTGACCGCACGGCAATTGTATTTGCCGGTCCTGGCGTCAGCGACGCGGATTTCCGCAACACAGCGCTTTACGATGCCGATTATCAACGAAGGTTCAGAGGCCGCCCCGCTTCGTGACTGCCTCTGAACGCGGCCCGCCCGGCAAGCCCGCCATCGCGGTCGAAAATGACGATCTCGATCTCGATGGCCGGGTCGTTCATCACCGCAGCGGCGACATCCCATGCCCGCGCCGCCACGCAATCGCCAAGTTCGACGCCCGCCTGATGCGCGCGCATGAACGCTTCCGCAACGGTATTTGAATTTGCAATTGCGGCGGCGGCGACTTCCGGCGCGCCAGCCTGCCGGGCCAGCGCGGCAAGATCGGCGAGGTCGGCCCCGCCCCGTTTGGAATGCACATCGAGCATGCCCTGCGCAAGTTTGGTTATCTTGGCGAGACCACCCGCAATCGAAACGCGCGGCACAGGGTGCGCGCGGACATATTTCAGCAATCCGCCGATGAAATCGCCCATCTCGATCAACGCGACGTCGGGCAATCTGTGCAACGCTTTGATTGCTTGTTCGGAGGCCGAACCCGTCGAGCCCGCAATATGGGCAATCCCCATGGCGCGGGCGACATCGACGCCACGATGGATGGAATCGATCCAGGCCGCACAGGAATAGGGAATGACAATGCCCGTCGTGCCGAGGATCGACAGGCCGCCTACAATCCCGAGCCGCCCGTTGAGCGTTTTAAGCGCCAGTCGCTCGCCGTCCTCAACGCCAATCTCGACCTCGAAATCGCAATCCTCGCCAGCAACATCGGCGATCGCCACAGCGATCATTTTGCGCGGCGCGGGGTTAATGGCGGGCTCGCCGACAGGCAACGGCAGACCCGGGCGCGTCACGGTTCCAACGCCCGCGCCTGCGCGAAAAATGAGGCCGGCGCCCCCGGCGCTTTTGCGCACGCGCGCAAACACAATGGCGCCATGAGTGACATCGGGATCGTCGCCAGCGTCTTTCACAATCCCCGCGAGCGCTTCGTCTTGAGAGAGCATCTCGCGCGCGAGCGCAAAGGCAGGCGTCTGGCCGCCGGGCAGAACGATCGACACGGGATCGGGAAACGCGCCCGTCAGCAGCGCCTGACACGCGGCCTTGGCCGCAGCGGCGGCGCATGCGCCCGTCGTCCATCCTCTGCGTAACGCGGTGTCGTCCTCTGTCATGCGCTGACTATAACATCGAAGCCGCTCCTTCACAGGCGCGCGATCAAGCGCCCGGGATTGCGCGCCTATGTCGATTGCCGACCGGTTTTCCCGTTGCAAAATTCCAGAATCAGCGCCGCCAGAGCAAAGCCCGTGGTCATCGATGACTTCGGATTGTCTGGCGAGGGCACGCCGGCAATTCTGATCTCGATGTCAGCGCAGGTCGAGCGCAGCAGAATTTCATGGGTGTTGCGCGCTGCTTCTGGATCGGCGATCAGACGCACGCGCGTTTTCTCAAAACCTGCGCCAAAAAAAGCGAGCGTCGCCGCGACATTGGCGTTTTGCGGATAGTTCAGCGCCGCCTCGCGCGCCGAACCCTCAAAAAAAGTCCGTTCCGTCGTCAGCGCATCAAGATCGATCAGCGCCTCGGCCCGCGTGCCACGCCACGCCGCCGGGGGTTTGCGCGAGACATAAACCACCTCTGTCAGGCCGGACAATTTGGCGGCGGCCAGAATATCGAGCCCGCCAATAGCGCCTGCGCAAAGACGATAGCGCGCCCCGCCCCGGCGCGCGGCGTCATCCAGCGCCTCGCGCAGGGCGCCGTCCGCCAGCGCGCCCGCCGAAGTGACGATCAGGTCCACGCCGGACGCGAGCACGTCTGCGCCATGGCTGAGCAGCGCCTCATGGCCTGCGGCTTCCGCCACAACATCGGGCTTTGCCGCGATCAGGCCGGCAAGATCGGTGACAACCCGGCGCTGCGCCGCGATCTCTGGCCCGAATGCGTCGAGAAGCGCCCTGGCGCGCTCCGCGCCCTCCGGGCGGGCAAGGCAAACCACTGTCTCAAACGGCGCGGCGTCCGACTTCGCCAGCGCCGCAAGGGCCTGCCGGGCGATGGCGCCATAGCCGAGCAGACCCAGTCGCACGCCCCGCCCCGCCGTCAGATGTAGCGGGAGACGCCGCCGGAAATTTCCAGCGATGCGCCCGTGATGAACGACGCCATCGGCGAGCACAGGAACACAATCGCGCGCGCGACTTCCAGCGGCTCGCCAAGCCGGCCGAAGGGAATGTGTTTGGACGCCGCCAGATCCGCGATCCAGGTTTTCCGGTCTTGCGTTTGATCCTTGCGCGCCTGAAACCGCCGCTCCCATTGCCCCGAATCGATCAATCCCAGCACCACCGAATTCACCCGGATTTTAGGGGCGAATTCGCTCGCCAGCGATTTGACGAGGCTTTGCGCGCCCGCGCGCGCCGCCGATGTCGCAACCATGTAGGGCTCGGGCTGATAGGCGAGCAGCGAATTGACCGAGAGGATGGCCGCCGCATCGCTCTTTTCAAGCAAGGGACGAAACGCGCGCACAGGATAGATCTGGCTGAAAAATTTCAGTTCGAGCTCCTCGCGCCATTGCGCGTCGCTGGTGGTGGCGAAGGTCGTCATCTGGCCCTGCCCCGCGTTGTTGACGAGAATATCGAGCGAGCCCGACCAGCGCGCAATTGCGTCGGCGAACGCCTCGACATCCGCCTTGGCTGTCACATCGCAGCGCCGCGCGAGGACTTTTTCAACGCCAAAACGTTGCGCAAATCCGGACGCAACGGAATCAAGCCGATGCGCGTCGCGCCCGCAAAAGGCGACGCGTGCGCCCTCTTCCAGAAACAGGCCGACCGTCGCCAGCCCGATGCCGGACGTGCCGCCTGTCAGGACCACGGTGCGGCCCGCCAGCCCGAGGTCCACAGAAAACCCCTATGTCTTGTTGCGCTTGATTTTGGCCAGCGGATGATCGGGCGGGTAGGTTGGCGTCTCCGGCCGGGCGCTGCCAATCATCACGCACATCAGCGCTTCCTCGCGCCCTTCGTTGACCAGGCCGCGATAGACGCCCGGCGGCACCGAAATCAAATCGCGATCCGTGAGGATAAAATCTTCGCGTTGGCCAAGATGCTCGACCATGATGCGAATGCGTTCGCCGCGCATCACGAAGAACACTTCCTCCGAGTCCGTATGAAGGTGCAGCGGCCCCTCGCAACCCGCCGGCAGAACCATCGTCGAGAAGGTAAAATTTTCGGTGGGAACGGTGTTGTCGTCTTTATCGACCCCGGTGCCGCCGGTGCCGATATAACGCATCTGCGCGCGCCGGTATTTGGGATCGAAGTCGGCCTGGAATTTCAACGCGTCCCAATCCAGCGTGCGCGTGGCGTGGCGCGCAACGCGCGATTCAATCCATTGAGACAGAGTCTTGCCCGCCGGGATGGTCACATTTTCAGGGCGGATATCGGGAACAACAGGTTTGTTCATGGCGCCTGCCCTCGATTGAAAGCCCCGGCGATTGTCCAGAGTTTTCATGTTGATTTCGCCAGACTAGCAGATCGGCTTTTTGTTGCAAGGATGAAATTGTATTTCATATATGAAACGCAACGACGAAGGCGCCGCCGGACGGTCCGCGTGGGGCTCGATGTCGCGCCCGCGCCCGCTTGTCTGATGGCGGCCTGTTACATGTTGACAGTCAGGCGCCGCCGGTCCGGTTTCAGGGGTGTCGCCGGCGCGAAACGTGGCGGGAGTTATCCACCGGTTTTGTCGCATAGCGACCCTGAACATCCGAAGGTGTGCAGGGTGTCTCAAGCGAAACGCAACCTCAGCTACGCCCAGTGATTGTCGAACCGCTACTTGGAGAGACTCCGGGACCGGCTCCAGCAGCAGTCGTTGCGCCGACACTGATACTCACATTGAGGCTGCCGGAGTTGTCTTTGAGCCCAGCTCCATTGAGACTGCTTATATCATCGTTGATGACCAGGGAGAGCGACCCAACATCTGCTGTTTGAACATTGTATGTTCGGGTCGCACCAACCACAAATGCGGGCCTGTTTCCAATTCTTCCGATGAGCTGGCCTTCACGCCCCGAACTGCCACTGAAGGCATAATTTGTGCGGCCCTGGGTCGAAAACCGACTGGAACCGTTTGCGTCTACGGGGCCTATAGAAGGGTTGAAGGTCCATTTTCCGGAAGCAGGCCAGTTGAAGCGATTGCGTCGTTGGGATTTCGCAACGCGTCAGCGCGATATGACGGGCTCGCCTGTGGAGGCGAGCAGCCTGCGTCGTCCTGCTCCCCTGCCGTTTCTGGCGGGCGACCTGGCC
>CAIZEI010000015.1 GCA_903931945.1 uncultured Hyphomicrobiales bacterium
ACATCGATCCGCAAGACTGGCTCGCCGGCACACTGACGAAAATTGTCAGCGGCCATCCCAACGCGAAAATCGACGACCTCATGCCGTGGGCGTACGCATCTCAGGCGGCGCTACAGGACGTGGCCTGATAACAACGCTTACGATCAAACAACGCCATCAGGCAAGAAAGCAACATCGACATGTCAGACTTTCGCACCTTGAATTGATGCGATCCAACCGTGTGCTCGTCGTGACTGTCGACGAATGGTTTCCTTCAAGAACGCGGAGGGGGTTGGTCCCTCACCTGCTCGTTGTGAACGTCGTCGTGAAGGTAGCAATTCCAGTCGCCGAAAGTCGTCTGATAGCAATACCCCTCTGCGGCGGAGCTATTGACGTAAAAACAGTTTTTCCCTCTGTTGTCGGATTTTATGGCGGGGATGACGCTTTCCGGGTCGCAGTGGTACCATGTGTAACTACCCCTGAGCAGATAAACTTGTGACGTGGTATCGACGCCGGTTAGATGTGAATGTGTTCGGGAGTTGTAAGGCTGCGAACTGCCCATCTGAACGCGGACATTTTCCAGCAACGTGATGTCCCTGGGTCCCATCGTCTCCTGGTTGCACTGGATAAGTGTCGCCGCCTGCTCTGGCGTCGGCTTGGTCTTGATTTCGCTGCATACGCGGGGCGACCTCGTCCCGAATTTGGACGCGGTCTGAGCATGCAGCGGCCCTCCAGGCACGATGCAAATAGGAGCGACTACCGACGCGATCAGGGAGGTGAGGGCGTAAATTGCGAGCGGGCGACCGCGAGATTTCATGAAATATCCTCAGTTGAATCGTCAGCGTTCACCAGAAGCGCTTTCGTGCTAAATTAGTCAACGCCCTGCAGTCCTGCGAGGGACGGCATGTGCCTCTGACTTCGAAATACCCGAGGAAGACTTCTGCCTTCCGCCGGAAGACCGTTTTGGGTCACAACCGGACGAAACCCGCTGTTTTCAGGCGTGTTCGCTGTCCCTCGGTAAGCGGACATCGACCTTTTGCTGGAACACGCCCCCTCACGCCGCCTTTTTCTTCCCCTTCTCCGCAATCTCCACCAACTGCCTGAGCACGCGGCGGCAGGATTCAAGCCGCGCTTCTGGATCAGGAATATCCCTGGCAAATACGATTTTCATATCCGGGCGCACGCGGGCGTCGCGGCCCTGTTCGGCGATGAATTTCACCAGCCCCTGCGGATTGGCGAAGGAATTGTCGCGGAAGGTTATCACGATGCCTTTTGCGCCCGCTTCAATTTTTTCGATATGCGCGCGGCGGCACAGCAGTTTGACCGACACAAGCCGCATCAGCTGCTTCACTTCGTCTGGCGCGGGGCCGAAGCGATCGATCATCTCGGCGCCAAAGGCTTCGATTTCGGCTTCGTTCTGCAACGCAGACAGGCGCCGGTAGAGCTGCATCCGCAAACTGAGATCAGGCACATATTGCTCGGGCATGGTCACCGGCGCGCCGGTCACAATGGTTGGCGACCACGCTTCTTCCACGAATTCGTCCGAAATGCCGGCCTTCAGCGCCTCGACCGCGTCGGTCAGCATCTGCTGATAGAGTTCGTAGCCGACTTCCTTGATATGGCCCGACTGTTCGTCGCCCAGAAGATTGCCGCCGCCGCGAATATCCAGATCGTGGCTGGCAAGCTGGAAGCCCGCGCCCAGCGTATCGAGGGATTGCAGCACTTTCAGGCGTCGTTCGGCCTGTGGCGTGATCTGCTTTTTCGCTGGCACTGTGAACAGCGCATAGGCGCGAGTCTTGCCGCGCCCCACGCGTCCGCGCAACTGGTAGAGCTGCGCAAGGCCGAACATATCCGCGCGATGCACGATCATGGTGTTGGCGGAGGGAATATCGAGGCCGGATTCGACAATCGCGGTGGAGACCAGAATGTCGTAATGGCCATCGCAGAACGCCGTCATGCGCTCCTCAAGTTCGGTTGAGGAGAGTTGCCCGTGCGCGACGACAAATTTGGCCTCCGGCACATTTTTGCGCAGGAAAGCGGCGGCCTCGTCGAGGTCTTCAATGCGCGGACAGACGTAAAAACTCTTGCCGCCGCGATAGCGCTCGCGCAGCAGGGCTTCGCGCACGGAAAGCTCGTCGAAGGGCGAAATGAAGGTGCGCACCGCCAGCCGGTCGACAGGCGGCGTTGCTATGATCGAGAGTTCGCGCACCCCGGTCAGCGCCAGTTGCATCGTGCGCGGAATGGGCGTCGCCGACAGGGTCAGCACATGCACCTCGGCCCGCAGGTCTTTCAATCGTTCCTTGTGGGTGACGCCAAAGTGCTGCTCCTCATCGACCACAACAAGGCCGAGATCCTTGAAGTCGACCGTTTTGCCCAGCACGGCGTGGGTGCCGACCACAATATCGACGCCGCCGGATTTCAATCCCTCGCGCGCGGCTTTCAGTTCGGCGTTGCTGACCATGCGCGACATATGCGCAATATTGACAGGCAGACCGGCAAAGCGATCGCGAAAGTTCTTCGCATGTTGACGCGCCAGGAGCGTCGTTGGCGCAATCACGGCGACCTGTTTGCCATTGATGGCGCAGGCGAAGGCGGCGCGCAAGGCGACCTCCGTCTTGCCAAATCCGACATCGCCGCAGATCAGCCGGTCCATCGGGCGACCTGCCGCCATATCGTCCAGCGTTGCATCGATGGCGGCTTGCTGATCCTCGGTTTCAGCCCAGGGAAATCTGGCGCAGAATTCCTCATAGAGATTTTCGGGCGGCAACAGGCGGGGCGCTTCGCGCATCATGCGCGCGGCGGCGATCTTGATGAGCTGTTGCGCGATATCGCGGATGCGCTTCTTCATCCGAGCGCGCCGGTTCTGCCAGCCCGCGCCGCCGAGCTTGTCGAGCGCAGCTTCGGTGTCTTCCGAGCCATAACGCGAGAGAAGTTCGAGATTTTCGACCGGGAGGTAGAGTTTGTCGCCGCCGGCATAGTGCAGTTCGAGGCAATCGTGCGGCGCGCCGCCCGCTTCTATCGTGCGCAGGCCGACGAAGCGCCCGATGCCGTGATCGACATGCACGACAAGATCGCCCGCCGACAGTGCGGCGACTTCGGACAGAAAATCTGCGCCGCGTTTTTGCTTGCGCCTGGGGCGCGCAAGTCTGTCGCCAAGAATGTCCTGCTCGCCGATGACAGCGATTTCGGGCGTCACAAAACCATGTTCGAGCCCCATGACGGCAAGCGCCACGGCGCCGCGGTCGAGCCCCAAGGCCTGAGCATGGGAGGAGACGGGCAGGGCCTTCTTCAAGCCATGTTCGGCCAGAACGCCGCCGAGCCGCTCGCGCGATCCATCCGACCATGCGGCGACGATCACCCGCTTGCCCTCGCCGCGCAGCGTCTGGATATGCTCGACCGCAGCCTCGAACACATTGATGCTTTCATTGGCGCGTTCAGGCGCGAAGTCGCGACCCGCGCTTGCGCCGCCATCGAACATCGTGCGGGCGCTGTCTGGCTGCGCAAAGGGCGTCATTCGCACAACAGCCGATTTCGAGAGCAGGGCGGTCCAGTCGTCCTTGCCAAGATAAAGCGCATCGGGGGACAGCGGTTTGTAGGACGAAGCAGAGTGGTCGCGGTCATAATCGCTTTTGCGCGCCGCATAATAGTCGCGGATCTGGGCGAAGCGCTCGGCGGCGGCTTCATCCGCCTGCGCGTCGAGAATGACGGGCGCTTTGCCAATAAAATCGAACAGAGTGCCGGTTCCGCCGTGGAACAGCGGCAGCCAGTGCTCCATGCCGGGGTGGCGGCGTCCTTCGCTGATGGTCTCATAGAGCGTGTCGCCATGCGTCTGCCCGCCAAATTCAGCAAGATAGGCCTGGCGGAAGCGTTTCATGGTTGGCGTGGTCAGCGTCACCTCGCTCATGGGAACAAGATCGAGCGAGCGCATCTGCGCTTGCGTGCGCTGGGTTTCCGGATCGAAGGCGCGGATGGATTCGAGCGTATCGCCGAAAAAGTCGAGCCGGACAGGAGCGGGGGCGCCCGCCGGGAACAGGTCGAGAATGCCGCCGCGAACCGCATATTCACCCGCCTCGCGGACGGTGGAGGAGCGCAGGAAGCCATTGGTTTCGAGCCATTCGGACAGATGGTTCATGGTCAAGGCGTTGCCGGGCGCCGCCGAAAAACTTTCGGACTTGATCCAGTCGATTGGCGGCGTGCGCTGCGTCATGCCATTGACGGTCACGCACAGGATGCGCGGACGCTCCAGCGATGAGCGCGTGCGCGCCAGACGCGACAAGGCGGTGACGCGTCGCGAGGCGATGACGGCGGTCGGCGAAACGCGGTCATAGGGCTGGCAGTCCCAGGCGGGCAGTTCGAGCGCTTCGATTTCCGGCGCGAAATAGGCGAGCGCATCCATGAACGCGCGCGAACGCTGTCCATCCCGCGCGACATGAACCAGCGCGACCGGCCAGTCCTGCGCGGCCTTGGCGAACGCGCGCGCAATGTCGGCCGCCGCCAGCGCGTCAAAGCCGTCAGGCGCGCGCTGGAGCATGATGGATTTGCCGGCCGCCAGGGCCTCGAAAGCGCGCAGAAAATCGTTCATATCAGATATGGATCGGTGAGGAATGGGTATGATGGGCCTTGATCTTCGCCAGCAGGCCCGTGTCGAATTCAGGCGGGATCGGCGCCTCGCCGGTCAGCCAGCTCAAAACGTCGCGATCCTGCAATTCCAGCAACTCTTCGAACCGATCGAGGTCGCTTTCGTTCAGGGTTGGCAGATGCGCGTCGGCAAATCCGCCCATCAGAGTGTCCATTTCACGCATCCCGCGTCGCCACGCCCGGATGAGAATTTTGCGGCGGCGGGGATCGAGGTTGGCGCTGGAAAGGCTGGACTCTGGCATGGCGGCTCTTGGGGTGGTCTCTTGGAGGCGGAAAACGCAAAAGCCCACCCGCCGGATTTGGGGCCGGCGGGCGGGAGCGCGAGGGCTCTATAGACGGGTTTTGGACCGGAGTCAGCGCAGAAAGCAGGTCGGTCGCGAATTGGGCTGCGACTGCGCCTATTTCAAAAAGCCATCCAGCACCGGCGCGCTGAGGACAGCGGCGATGGCGATCAGCGCATAGGCCGAGACCCGGAACATGCGATCGGTCGAGCGGTGGAAAAGTTTGGCGCCGCCCCACAGGCCCACGGCGTAGGCGGGCCATATGATGATGGCGTAGATCAATATCTGCCAGGTGAAAAAGCCCTTGACGAGAAATACAATATCCATCGCGGTCGAGGACAGCGCGTAATAGGCCATGATATTGGCGCGGATGGTTTTAGAATTGTCCTTCTGCCCGAGCCAGTAGGCGATGATCGGCGGCCCGGAAATGCCCGCAACGGCGCCCATCAGTCCGGCGATCGCTCCGACCAAAACCGAAAGCGGCGGGTTGGGGCGACCCGTATAGCGCCATCCCGACACCAGCAGCGCGAGCATCAGAATGACGGTTCCTTCCATACCCCAGCGCACCGATACGGGGTCCATGTTGGCCAGCAACCAGACGCCGAGCGGCAGCATCACGAGATGACCGGCCAGCATCGGCAGGATTTGCGGCCATTTGCACCCTGGCAGCGCCCTGTAGCCATAGGGCGTGGCTGACCCAAGGTCGAACAGGTAAAACATTGGCACAGCAACCTTCGGGCCCATGGCCATGGCCGCCAATGGAATGACGATGAGCGCGCCGCCAAAGCCGGAAAAACCCCGCACAACGCCGCCAATCAGCGAAACGGCAAAAATGAACCAGAGTCGCGGCTCGTGTGCGGCGGACCATATCCCGGCGAGGAGTTCGCCGGGGAGGGAGGCAAGTTGGGACAAAGTCGCTCCGGGATTGAATTGTGGAAACGCCGTCCCGGCTGTACGACCTCCGGCATGACCGTTTCCCCGATTCGCATCATCGGCATTGATCCGGGCCTGCGCAACCTCGGTTGGGGAATTGTGGGCTGCGAGGGTTCGAGGCTTCATTTTATTGCTTGCGGAAGCGTTCATTCCAGAGCGACCGAGTCTCTGGCGGAGCGCCTGCGCCAGTTGCACGACGGGCTTGCCGCCGTGTTGGTCGAGCACGCCCCGATGGAAGCAGCTGTTGAAGAAACCTTCGTCAACCGCGATCCGCAATCGGCGCTGAAACTCGGCCAGGCGCGTGGCGTGGCTTTGCTGGTTCCGGCGCTGGGGGGCTTGCCGGTGGCTGAATACGCCGCCAATCTGATCAAGAAAACCGTGACGGGTTCAGGTCACGCGGACAAGGCGCAGATCGCAGCAATGGTGAAAATCCTGCTGCCGCGCAGCGAGGCGGCCTCCGCTGACGCTGCGGACGCGCTGGCGGTTGCAATCACCCATGCTCAACATCGCGGGGCGCGCGATATTATGGCGCGGGTCGTCGTCCGCAGCCGCTGAACGGATAAGACTTATCGCGAGACAGTGAGCGGGGCAGGCGTCGGCGCTCCAATCTGCTCCCATACGTCAGGATCGGCCTGCGATTGCCGCTTGACGAAGACATAGGGCAGCGCCTCCCAGGGCATGACATGCTCTCGCATATTGTCGAGAATGAATTCTCCATGATCGGTTTTCACTGTCAGGATGGCGTGGCCTTCGCCATTTTCGTCTTTTACGACAGTCATCAGCAAAGCCTGTCTTGGCAGGCCCTGCGCGATCAGGATGTGACGCTTCATCAGCGCGTAATCCTCACAGTCGCCATAGCCATCGAGCGGGAGGTCCCACTGATCGATGACGCCCCAATGATCCATATCGGCCATGGGACGAATGGAATGATTGACTTGCTCGTTAACTTTTTTGATGAGCGCCCAAACTTTGGGGTTGAGCTCGATATCAGCGGGCGCCGATGGTCCGCCAGCGCATTCATCCTGATAGCGGTCGCAAAAGTCCAGCCATCCCCAGGGCGTTGAGGTTCTGCCGGTAATCTGTGCGAAACTCGCCGAAGGCGGCGTTTGGGCTGCAGCAAGATTTGCAGGAGCAGCCCGCGTGCGCGCTTGCGCCGCCGCCGCGCGCGTCGTAGCGCCGGGGCCCGCCACGAGCGCGGCATACATGACCAACACTGCCAGTCTGGCGACAAAACCCATGACGCACGCAACCCCGCAATCCCGACCACACCGCAAAGCTGGAAGGGCGGAAGACCGGGATGCCCCGCGTCTCAACCGTTAATGAAAGGTAAATGAACAAAGCGGCGGCGTCACCCCTTCGCGCGGGCGCATCTTAAGAAATGGTTAATATGGGAAAGCTCAGTCCTCGCGGACAGCGGCCATCATGTAATTGACGCTCATATCGTTTGAGAGCCGCCAACGGTCGACGAATGGCGTATAAACGACGCCGGTTCGCCGGGTCACATGCGCTCCGGAATTCTCGATCGCTGCTTCAAGTTCATCCGGCGTGACGAACTTTTCCCATTGGTGCGTGCCCTCGGGCACCCAGCGTAAAATATATTCGGCGCCCAAAATGGCCAGTCCAAAGCTTTTGAGCGTACGGTTCAGCGTCGCAGCAAACAACAACCCGCCGGGACGAACAAGTTCACAGGCTGTGGCGATGAATGTGGCCGGGTCGACAACGTGTTCCACCACTTCCAGCGCGCAGACAACGTCAAAGCGCGCGCCGTCCGCCGCCACGGCCTCGGCCGTGACCGCCTGATATTGAATCTCCAAACCCGATTTTGCCGCGTGGTTCCGCGCAATTTCAATATTGGCTATTGAAGGATCGATTGCTGTCACCGAGGCTCCAAGCCGGGAAAGCGCTTCACAGAGCAAACCGGCGCCGCACCCGATGTCGAGAATTTTCAATCCCTTGAGGCCGTTCTGCGCGACTCCGGGGAGTGAGAGGGCGAGGGTGTCGGCGATCCAGTCGACGCGCGCCGGATTGAGCTTGTGGAGCGGCCGCATAGGGCCGTCAGGGTCCCACCATTTCTCCCCCAGACGCTCGAATCTCTCGATTTCGGCGGCATCTACAGACCCACTGCTGAACGGCATGACAACTCCCGGCGCGCCAATCGCCTTCGCAATCTAGTCTGCCAGGAGCGTCTTCGCCACTGTATGCCGGACTTGATTTTCATTTGAGATGTTGTACAGTGAAAGAATTGGGATTGCTTGTGTTGTTGATTAGGGTTGATCCTTTTGCGTGTTAAAATTACGAATCGGGGTATTCTCCCCACCATCACATAACCAGTTGAGGCCCTATGCGTCGTGATAAGCGACCTTTCGTGGTCGAAGTTAAACGGGGCGGAAAACGTGCTCCAGGAAGCCCTCCGGCTTCGCAAACCTCGCCAACCGATGATGTTTTCCAGAAGGCTGAGCGCGCCCTTTTCGGGCAAACAGGGTTGTCAGCCATTTCTGCAGACGTTGATTCGTCCGGTCCGGATTCGCTTTCTGCGCCGCGCCGGATACTGGAGGCTATCCCCGCCAACTCAGACGAGCCGTCCGCGGTTGTATCCGAGGAACCCCGGCGCCGCGGTCGTAAACCCGGCTCCAGGAACAAACCTCGGGTGGTTGAACCCGTGGCGGCCAAGCGGCGGGGGCGACCGCCAAAGATTGCCGGCGGTTCCGTCAGAATTGTGCAGGTTACCGACGATATTGCGAAATCCGCACTGAAAAATATTTCCCGCGTGGCTTTGCCGGCGCCTACAGGAGTTAGCACTATGTTCGTTACCGATGCCGCCATTGAGCCGCCCGTGAAGCGCGGTCGCGGTCGCCCCCGCAAGATCGTGCCGGAAGGCGGGTTTCCGCCAAAAGTGCCTTCGTGGATTGCGTGGGCGCAGTCAGTCGATGAGCCTGAGGATGCCCAGGAAGTTGTCAACGCCCTTGAGGTCGCGACGCCGGCGGCGGTTTCAGCGCCCGTCAGCCCCCGGGTGGAGGCGCCTGTTGTTCCCCTCGTCCGCGCGCTGGAACGTATGACGCGTCCAACCGGTTTGCGCGCCGGCACGCGCTGGACCCGCCGGCTGCGCGGGTTCGTTGCTCTTTCCAAGAAGCATGGTTTGGGCCGCTAGGCGGCCGACCGGGTTAACGTCGGCGTTGACGTTGACAGAGTTCGATCCTGCCGCCATATGGGCGCGCCCTGTTTAGGGGCGCGCGTGGGGGTTGCGCCCGGCGCCGGCCCGAGACGCCCCCCATTTGACCCAGAGACTATGGCCCGATTAGTCATGAAATTCGGCGGCACGTCTGTCGCCAATCTTGAGCGTATTCGCAATGTTGCGCAGCACGTCAAACGTGAGGTCGCAGCCGGTTATCAGGTCGCGGTCGTCGTTTCCGCAATGTCGGGCAAGACGAATGAACTTGTCGAGTGGGTGAACGACGCGTCAAAGATTTATGATCCCCGCGAATATGATGCTGTGGTCGCTTCGGGCGAACAGGTGACGTCTGGCCTGCTGGCGCTGGCGTTGAGTGAAATCGGCATACCTGCCCGCTCGTGGCAGGGGTGGCAAATTCCGGTTGAGACTGACGACGCCCATGGATCGGCGCGCATCGAGAAGATTGACGGCGCCCGGCTCGCCGCCAGTTTTGCGCGCGGCGAGGTGGCGGTGATCGCAGGGTTTCAGGGCATCCATAGCGCGTCAGGCCGAATTACGACGCTGGGTCGCGGCGGTTCGGATACAAGCGCTGTCGCGGTCGCCGCCGCCATCGGCGCCGAGCGTTGCGATATCTACACAGACGTCGATGGCGTCTACACGACCGATCCCCGCATCGTGCCCAGGGCCCGTCGTATGGACCGGATTGCATTTGAGGAAATGCTCGAAATGGCGTCTCTGGGCGCAAAAGTGCTTCAGGTGCGTTCTGTCGAGGTCGCGATGGTGCACAAGGTGAAGACCTTCGTTCGCTCATCGTTCGACGATCCGAACGCCCCGCAACCCGGCACGCTCATTTGCGATGAGGAGGATATTTTGGAACAACAGGTCGTCACCGGCATCGCCTTTTCGCGGGACGAAGCCCAGATTACTTTGCGGCGCGTCGCCGACCGGCCAGGGGTCGCCGCGAATATTTTCGGACCGCTCGCTGAAGCCAATATCAATGTGGATATGATCATTCAGGTTGTGAGCGACGACGCCAAAACCACGGACCTGACATTCACCGTCGGCAATGCGGATTATGTGCGAGCCAAGACCATTCTTGAAAAAAATCAGACCGATATTGGCTTCCTCTCCTTGCATGGCGCAACCGATGTCGTGAAAGTTTCCGCCATCGGCGTTGGCATGCGAAGCCATGCGGGCGTCGCCGCGCTGGCGTTCCGGGCTCTTGCCGACAAGGGCATCAATATCCGGGCAATCACCACGAGCGAAATCAAATTCTCGGTGTTGATCGATGCCGAATATACCGAGCTGGCGGTGCGGACCCTGCACACGCTCTACGGGCTCGACAAGGCGTAAGCGCGTTCGCGCGCGGCGGTTTGATGCCGGGTGCAATCTGCGACAATTGAAGCTAGAGTGCCCGCGAAACCTTCCCCGGATCGCCGGGCGGCTGCGGGACGCGGGAAGGGTGTTGAGGAAACAACCGCCCGTTCGAAGGCCCGATCCATGACTTACGCTTCTGCAGCTGGCAATTTCAGAATTGCGTTGGGCGGCGATTGCATGTTGACGCGGCGGCTGAGCGTTTACGATGAGCCCGAGTTTCTCGCGTTGCGCAAACATTTTTGCGATTGCGATGCGGGCTTCGTCAATCTGGAGAGCGTGGTGCGCCGGTGGGACGAAGGCACGCCCGGCATCACGCGCGGCACATTCATGACGACCCCGCCCCAATTGCTCGAAGACCTCAAATGGTTCGGCGTGAATATGGTGGGCTGCGCCAACAATCATGCCTTCGATTATGGCGAAGGGGGTGTGCTTGCGACGCTTGCCCACCTCGACGCGAGTGGCCTCGCTCATGCGGGAACGGGCCGCAATCTGGCGGAAGCCAGAATGCCCGCCTATCTCGAAACAAGGGGCGGGCGCGTTGCGCTGCTCGCGTCCACCGCCACCTATCGCGACTGGAACCGGGCGGGCGCGCAACGCGCGGATTTACGCGGGCGTCCGGGCGTCAATCATTTTGTCACCAGGCACGGAATCACGGTCGACGGACCGGCCTTCGACGCGCTCAAACGCATGAGTCGGGAGCTTGGTTTCGATACCGCCCGGGCGCGCGACCGGACGCATTTTTATTCCGACAGGGAAGCGCCGGAGGATGGCGGCGAAGACCTGTCGGTTTTCGGCCAGCATTTCACCAAAGGCGATGGTTTCACGCAGACAAGCGCCGGGGACCCCGATGATATCGCCGATCATTTGCGCTGGATTAAAGAAGCGCGGCGGCAGGCCGACTGGGTTGTGGTCAGCTTTCATACGCATGACTTCGCGCATGGAAGTCTTGCGAAGGCCAAAACCAA
Source organism: uncultured Hyphomicrobiales bacterium (assembly GCA_903931945.1). Classification (GTDB taxonomy): domain Bacteria; phylum Pseudomonadota; class Alphaproteobacteria; order Rhizobiales; family Beijerinckiaceae; genus Terripilifer. The sequence continues at coordinate 11,343 of CAIZEI010000015.1, forward strand.
GGTCGAATTGCAGGAGCCCGCCGACTACGCCCCGGCCTTTGCGCGGGCGGCGATTGACGCGGGCGCGGATCTGTTTGTCGGGCATGGCTCGCATACGCCGCTCGGTATGGAATTTTACAGGGGCAAACCGATTTTTTATTCGGTCGGCAATATTTTTTTCCAGAACGAGACCGTGCCTTTCTTCCCCGACGAAGCTTACAGTCGTTTCGGGCTGGGACATGACGCAACGCCTGCCGATTTTCTTGATGCGCGCACCGGCGGGGGAACCAAGGGCCATGTCGCCCACGCGGGTTTCTGGGAGAATATCGCCGTGACCTGTCATTACGAGGGCGGCAAGCTCGACCATGTTCGGATTGTGCCCATCGTTCAGGGGCATGGGTCGCCACGCGCTCAACGCGGGCGACCGTTGCTGGCGAGCGGCGCAAAGGCGGAAGAGATCATCGGTCGTGTCGTGCGTCTGTCTGCGCCCTATGGCGTGCGCATTGAAACCAGAAACGGGATCGGCATCGCCCGGCCTGCCTGACATCGAACACTTCAAAAGGGAGGATCTGAAATGGCCGAACGCCACACATGCGATATTCTGGTTCTGGGCGGCGGCAGCGCCGCCTTCGAGGCTGCGATTGCCGCCAAAACAGCCGGCGCCGATAAAGTTGTTATGCTGGAAAAAGCGCCGGAACCCGAGTTCGGCGGCAACGCGCGGTTTTCGCATACCGGGTTTCGATTTGTGCATTCGGGCGCGGCGGAAATTCGCAGTTTCGTGCCGCAGATCGATGAAGCGACATTTTCGCGGATGCATATACCGCCCTATACGCGGGATGATTTTCTCGCCGATCTCAATCGCGTCACGCAGGGTCGGATCGATCCAGGCCTCGCCGCTGCTTTCGTCGACCACTCCAACGCCGCGGTGCACTGGATGAAAGACATCGGCGTTCCGTGGGAGCCGGAAAAAACCATCAAGGTCGGAGACAAGCTCTATTTTGAGCCCGGCATCAACATTCATCCCATTGGCGGCGGTCTTGGCATGTTGCTCAGGCTGCGCGAAATCGCGCTGAAGCATGGCGTTGAGATCCGTTACGATTCCCGTGTGCGCGCATTGCATGGCAACGAACGCCATCTGGAGGGCGTGCGGGTCTCCGCTCCGCATGGCGAGTATGACTTTTACGCGCGCTCCATCATCTGTTGCGCTGGCGGTTTTCAGGCGAGCCCGGAAATGCGGGCGCGTTATCTTGGCGAAAACTCCGATCTTGTGCGCGTGCGCGGCAGCCGCCACAACACAGGCGAAGTGCTGCGCATGATGATCGACCTTGGCGCGCGGACGGCCGGCCACTGGCGCGGCGCGCATATGACGCCGATCGACAGCGCCGCGCCGCCCTTCGAGACGCCGGCGATGGAAGGCGGGCGCGGCAATTCGATGAACCGCTACGATTATACGTGGGGCATCACCGTCAACACGCTCGGCCAGCGCTTTTACGATGAGGGCGAGGCGAAACATTCCTACACCTACGCCAAAACAGGCCGCGCGGTTCTGGCGCAGCCGGGCGGCGCCGCCTTCCAGCTTTACGATGACACCGGCATCAATCTGTTTCGCCACGGGCGTGATTATCCAGCGACTGTGGTCGAAGCCTCGAGCATCGCGGAACTGGCGACCAAAATCGGCATCGAGCCCGCTGTTCTCGTGCAGTCTGTGGAGGAGTTCAACGCCGCCTGCCGGAAAGACATTCCGATGGACCCGCGCTCGCTCGATGGAAAATGCACCGTTGGCGTCACACCGAAAAAGTCGAACTGGGCCGAGCCACTCGTCAAGCCGCCGTTCAGGGCCTATCCCGTCACGACGGGCGTCACCTTCACCTTCGGCGGGCTTGCGATTGACGCCAATGCGCAGGTGCTGAACACATCCTTCCAGCCGATCCGGGGGCTTTACGCCTCCGGCGATGTGGTGGGATTGTTCTTCCACAATTATCCCTCCTGCACCGGGCAGACTCGCAACGCCGTCTTCAGCTATCTTGCCGGACGCAACGCGGCTGCGCTGCGGAATTGACGGCGAAGGGGTCCGCATTCTGTCTCAAATGTTTCATGGCTTGGCTTCGCGATGAGCGCGCGCGGCTTTATCATCGGCGCCCCGCGTTCGGGCGCGGGCAAGACAAGCGTGACCATCGGCCTGTTGCGGGCGATGCGGCGACGCGGGTTGCGTGTGCGCGGCGTCAAGTCCGGTCCCGATTATATCGATCCGGGGTTTCATGCGGTCGCCTGCGGCGCCGCTGGCGTCAATCTCGATTGCTGGGCGATGCCGCCGGACTATGCGCAATGTCTGGCGACATCCGCCGCCGCCGGGATGGACATCGTTGTCATTGAAAGCGCGATGGGCCTGTTCGATGGCGTGGCGGCGCCTGCGGGGCGTTCGGGCGCTGCGGCCGATCTTGCGCGCCTGCTGCGACTGCCTGTCGTTCTTGTGCTGGATGTCAGCGGCCAATCGCAAACCGCAGCCGCTGTGGCGCTCGGATTTGCGAACTATGATCCCGGCGTGCGGATTGGCGGCGTCATTCTCAACCGCGTGGGGAGCGACAGGCACCGGCGTCTTGTGACCGGGGCGATCGAGAGGCTGGGTTTGCCGGTTCTGGGGTCTGTGCCGCGCGACCCGACGATCGCTTTGCCGGAGCGGCATCTGGGCCTCGTGCAGGCGCGCGAGCAGGCGGATGCGGAGCATTCGATCGAACGTCTGGCCGACGCCATGGAGCGCTATGTCGACATCGCGGGCCTGCTCGATATCGCCGCGCCTTTGGCCGCAGGCGATGGCGCCGCCTGCGCCGCCCTGCCGCCTCCCGGCCAGCGGATCGCCATCGCCGACGATGCAGCGTTTTCCTTTCTCTATCCGCATGTCGCCAGTCATTGGCGGGACATCGGCGCGGAACTGATTCCCTTCTCGCCGCTGGCCGATCAGGCGCCTGACACGAGCTGCGATGCCTGCTGGTTGCCCGGCGGTTATCCTGAACTGCACGGAGGGAGCCTGGCTGCGGCGCACAATTTCAAGGCCGGAATGCGCGCCTTTGCCGCCGCCAAACCCGTCCATGGCGAGTGTGGCGGCTATATGGTCATGGGCGAAGGCCTCGAAGATGCGAGCGGCGCAATGCACGCCATGCTGGGCCTGCTGAGCCATTGCACCAGTTTTGCCCATCGGCGGATGAACCTTGGCTACCGGCAGGCGCGGCTGCTGGCGGATGGCCCGCTTGGTCAGCGCGATGAGGTGATTCGAGGTCACGAATTTCATTACGCCACGGTGACGTCGCCGGGGCGGGATACGCCATTCGCAGAGCTCGCCGACAGTCAGGGGGCGGCGATTGGCCCGGTCGGCGGACGACGCGGGCTCGTCACGGGCGCCTTTTTTCACGCTATTGCGCGGGGCGATTGAGGCCTGTGGTGCTCAAAATTGAACCATACCGGATCATAGCAGCGCTTCCTTTGATCCCAATATTGCGGCGTTCTAGGTGAATAAAAATATGCAATAGAAAAAGAGGTGGTTTTTTTGAGCATTATTGTTTCTTGAGTTAACATTAGTGTGCGTTTGTTCTGCTCGATTCCAACCGACTTGCGAGATTGCGTGGACACCATGTGCCTGAAGAGGGACGGAAACCAGCAGCGACCTAATTTTCAGGGGCATAGTGAGGCTCCAAGTCATCACTATCGAGTTGAGAAATCAGCGCCTTCCGAAACTCCAACCCGTAGCAAGCTTAATATTGAACTTGAAGAAGCTGAACAAGTCTTGCTGGCGGAGTTCAATCGCTGTCGCACTGCCGAATCGCTTGCCCACGCAATCGCAAAGCGCGTCAATGACGGCACGAATCCCGATATTCTCTTGTTTGAAGCCAATATTTGGCGCCAGCCACGCAAAGATTAGCCGGGCGATTGAATCACTCATGCCCGGAAACAAGATCGCCGGATGGGACTTTCTGAGTGATTTCTGCATTCCTTTCGAGCATTTCATCGTATATGGCTAAAAGCTTCAATCCGCATTCAAAGCACGATTGGCCCGCTTTCGTCAGAACGAGGCGGGAGCTCTTCTCGAATAATGGCGTTCCCAGCAGCTCTTCAAGCCGTTTGACCTGGAGGCTCACAGTTGGCGACGACAGGCCAAGCTCCTCGCTGGCGCGAATGAACCCGCCTGAATTAACGACGGTCACAAAGGACCGAATAAATTGAATTGATATGTTGGCGCCCATTTTGAATTTCCCAATTTCATCGCGCTCTGCGCGCACGCATCCTGCAAAGACGAAACCAGCTTTGACGCACGGTTGATGAGCTTTTTCAGAACACGTGACGTCAGGTCCGGGCGTGACGTGCGCCAATTTGTTTCAATCCATTGCTTCAAATCAACATGAACGAAATTTATAACTGTCCTGGCAAACACCTCGCACCCTGCAGGAGCGGGACTCTCAAATGCCAGTTCATATAAAAACGGTTGCGATTGACGTCAACTTTTCCCCAAGCCAAGCCTCGTTTGGGCGGTGGTCGCCTGAGCTTCGGCGCTGGGCGAATGGCGAATGCTAAACATCGTGCGCCGGACAGGGATGTTCAGGGTCACGGCAACGGGCGCATCGCGTCTTTTGGACGGCGGGCGAGACGCCCACCCGACCGTCCGCAGTTGAGGACTTGCGTCGTTTGTAAGCGGGATATGGTGAGTTTTAAGCCATGGATCGGTGTCTGGTTGATCGCCGACATGAAAACCGTTGGCAGTTTTGCACCGCTGATAGCCGGGTCTGAACCGACGCCGAGATTGCAACAGGGCGTCAAGACCTGCGATCGAGAGTCGCGGCGGCCAGCTCCAATCAATCCAATTGCTTCATTGTCTGCGCGCCGGGCGGATTACCTTCGGCTGAGGATCAATGAATGAGAGCAGGCGCAACCTATCGGTTTGATTTCATCGCGATGGGATCACCCTGCGAACTGTTGCTTTTTGCGGCAGATCAAGACCAGGCGGACAACGCCGCTCTTGTAGCGGTGAATGAAATCCATCGCATCGAAAAGGCGTATTCTCGCTATCGGGACGACAATATCCTCGGTGAAATCAATCGCGCCGCGCGGCGCGGAGATCAGATTTCCGTCGATACCGAAACCGCATTTCTGATTGACCAGGCGTTTCACGGGTTCGCGCTTTCCGATGGTCTGTTTGATGTCACCTCCGGTCGCCTTCGACACATCTGGAACGACGATTTGGAGGCGCTGCCGGATGACGAAAGCATTCGGGGCGTTCTTTCAACCATCGGGTTAGACAAGGTTGCGTGGCGACATTCGATACTTTCATTCTTGACCGCAGGGATGGAACTTGATTTCGGCGGGCTCGCGAAAGAGTATGCGGCGGACTGCGCGGCTGCGGCCTGCCGATCGGCTGGATTGAATTCCGGCCTTGTTAGCCTCGGCGGAGACATCGCGGTCATTGGCGCGCATCCCGACGGCTCAGCATGGCGAATCGGGGTTCGCAATCCGGTGGACGGCGAAAACGCCTTGGCCACAATCTTCGTCGCGCAGGGAGGCATTGCCACAAGCGGCGACTATGAACGAGGATGGGAAGCGGGGGGACGCCGCTATAGCCACCTTTTGAATCCGGGAACAGGCTGGCCGATTCAGGGGCTTGCATCGGTGACTGTCGCGGCAGAGACGTGTCTGGCGGCGGGGATGATGTCCACGATCGCCAT
>CAIZEI010000016.1 GCA_903931945.1 uncultured Hyphomicrobiales bacterium
CATCCACACACTGCGGACGAACCACCCGCGTCGGCCAGGACGGCGCCCCCCGCCCCTCAAGTTTTTCGAGGGACAGAACTGAAGCAGACCTCGGGCGCAAAAATGTCGCGGGATGATTGTCGTGCGCGCGCAAAACCAGTGAGGCGCTGACCCGACGTCAAAATCCGCTTGCCCGCGCGCATCCCGGCGGGCATCATTGCCGCCAGCGCGAAAACGTCAAACAACGCGCCAGGAGGGCGCCATGTCAAAAATCATAACGGCATTTGCAACCGGCCTTGCGCTGGCTGGCGCGATCGCCGCCGCGCCCGCCAATGCGGCGGAAGAGGCTTGCAACAGTTACAAGGCCGCCGTGACAGGCGGTCCGCTGCCTGCCGCCGAGTCAGAGACAATGGTGATTCGCTGGCTCGCCAACGCCAATTATGAATTCGCCTACAAAAACAAGGTCTATCTGTTCGACGCCTATTTTGACCGGGTTCCGCGCGCCCATCAGGTCGGCTTTAAAGCCGCCGACGTGACCAAAGCCGAAGCGGTGTTCGTCTCGCACGCCCATTTCGATCACATTTCGGATATCGGACCTGTCGCGCGGCAGACCGGCGCGCCCGTCGTCGGCGCTCCGATCACAGCGCGCGAAGCGATGCGCATGGGCGTGCCCGAAAAACAGCTGGTGGTGGCGACCGGCGGCGAATCCCTGCATTTTGGCGACGCCACCGTCGAGGTCGCGCTGGCGCAGCATTCCACCATCCAGCCGGGTCTGACGGACATTTATGGACAACTCTACGCCAACGATTCTCCGGCCTACACGCCGGCGGAAAAATCGCTCGCCGGTTATGTGAAATCGCTGGGCTCGTTTGACCCCGAGATCATCGCCAAGGGCACGCTGGCGTTCGGGCTGACATTCCCCTCCGGTTTCAAGGCGGTGCTGATTGGCAGCGCGGGTCCGATCACCGATGGCGTGCGCGACCTTGCCAAAAAGCTCGGGCCTGTCGATGTTGCGATCGTCGCCTATCAGGTGCATGCAGTCGCCGAAAGTCAGATCGCCTACACTTGGCCCTTTATCGAGCTGTTCAAACCCAAACTGTTTCTGCCCGCGCATCACGACGCGAGCTTTGGCGCGTGGATCGACCTGGGGCTCGAGCCCTTGTTCGAGAAAATTCGCGATGAAACGCCGGACACAAAATTCCTTGCGCCGCTTTACCGCTCGCCCATCTGCGTCTCGGCGAGCGGGCCGAACAAGGGCGAGGTGATTTCGTTCAAGCCGTAATCGGGCCGACCAAACAAATTGCCATGCGAGCGTTGACAGACGCGGCGCCCCGCCCTAGACAACGCCCGGAATGGGGCTGTAGCTCAGTTGGGAGAGCGCTGCAATCGCACTGCAGAGGTCGTGAGTTCGAATCTCATCAGCTCCACCAAACCAGACCCGATCATCATCAATCGATACCGGATATTCGCAACGCAAGGCTTGCCTGGACTCCGGCCACCCCGGAGGATGTCCTCCGCACAGGAGAGTTTCATGCGTTATCTGCACACCATGGTCAGGATTTCGAATATCGAGCAGGCGCTGGATTTTTATTGCCACAAGCTGGGACTGGAAGAGATCAGACGCGTCGAAAGTCAGCAGGGCCGCTTCACCTTGATCTTTCTGGCGGCGCCGGAGGACGTCGCCCGGGCGCAGGACACCCGCGCGCCAATGGTTGAACTCACCTACAACTGGGATTCGGAGACCTATACAGGCGGGCGCAATTTTGGCCATCTCGCCTATCAGGTCGATGATATCCACGCCCTGTGCGATCGGCTGCTGAAGGCCGGAGTCACAATCAATCGCCCGCCGCGCGACGGCAAGATGGCCTTCATCCGCTCACCTGATGGAATTTCCATCGAACTGCTGCAAAAGGGCGAAGCGCTGACGCCTTGCGAGCCCTGGATTTCCATACCCAATTCCGGCGTCTGGTAGAATTTGCCGACGCCAGGACCGCCGGACCCTGCAGGCCCGGCGGCCCTGTGGGGACTCACCACCAGCGGCGGCGATAAAAAAAGACCCGCCGACGATAAACGACCGGCCGACGATAGTAAACGGGCCTGCGATAGTAGACTACCCTGCGACGGCGATAAATCGGGCGGCGCCAGACTATCCTGCGTCGGCGAACCCACCAGGATTCCTGCGCGCCGGCGGCTGGCAAATCCGCCTCGCCCGGGTGGGCCGGTTCGCCCCCGGCAGTCGTTGTGTGCGCCGCCGCAAGCGGCTCCGCCATCGCCTCGTCGGAACGGATGATCGCTGGCGCTGCCAAAGCCGCCGCGACGCCGAACAAGGATTTCAGAAAGAAACGTCTTTCCATTTCACGATCTCCCGAATGTGAACGCACAGGCCGCGTTCAGGCCATCTCCCTGACTCGCCTCAACCGGCGATTCCCGTCTCCGCGCGAATGCGGGATGACGATGCCGCCGGACCCATTTTGAGCTCTTTATCCAGCTAAAAGCAAGCTCTGGCGAAAGCATGACGCACGCCAGCCCTCATTGCCCACAGGGCTGATATCGCGCTAGATTTCGCTGTCCCGCTCAGGGGACGGAGGAACGCTCATGATGGCCCGGATTTTCCGATCGCTTCTGGCTGTCGCCTGTCTCCTTGCGATCACCAAACATGCAGCGGCGCTGGATGCGGAGCTGGTTGCAGCGGCAAAAAGGGACGGCCGCGTCGTCTGGTACACGACGCTGATTGTCGATCAGTTTGCGCGCCCGGTTGCAGCTGCATTCGAGAAAAAATACGGCATTCCGGTTGAGTTCATCCGGGCGGACCCGAACGATATCGCCCTGCGTATTCTCAATGAGGGCAAGGCGGGCAAAATGCCCGCGGATATTTTCGATGGCTTTGCGCAGGTCGTCGCACTCGATCGCGCGGGTTTTGTGCTTCACTGGTTGCCGGAATCGGCGCAACGCTATCCCAAGGAAACCTATTCGCCGGATGGCAAGTGGATGGGCAGCAATCTGTATGTGCTGACGCCAGGATACAATACCGATCTTGTGCCGAAGGGGACAGAACCCCAAACATTTGAAGACCTGCTCAACCCCGTCTGGAAAGGCAAGATGGTTTGGAGCAATACGGTCTCGCCGTCCGCGGCCGCCGGTTTTGTTGGGCTTGTCCTCACCCATATGGGGCCCCAAAAAGGGATGGACTATCTGCGCGCTCTGGCAAAGCAGGATATCGCAAGCCAGAAGATCGCCGCCCGCGCTGTGCTCGATCAGGTGATCGCAGGCGAATATTCCATTGCGCTGCAAATTTTCAATTATCATCCGTTGATCAGCGCAGCGCGCGGCGCGCATGTCGACTGGATCAGGATGCAGCCGGCGCTGGCGGCGCTTGGCGTCTTTTCCATCACAAAGCCGGCGCCGCACGAAAACGCCGCCAAGTTGTTTCTCGAATTCATCACATCTCCTGAGGGACAGACGCTGTTTCGCGACGCCGATTACATGCCTGCCGATCCGCTGATTTTGCCGCGCGATCCGACGATCCGTCCCGATGGCGTTGCGTTCAGGGCGATCTATCTGACGCCGGAGGAGATTGACGCCAAAGTCCCCGGCTGGATGAAAATATACGAGGATATTTTTCGATAAATGGGTCTAAGCGACCGCATCAAAGCGAAACCGCCCGTTATGTTTGAGTTGACGCTCCTCGCGCTCGTCTTCTTCAGCGGTGGTGATGTCAAGGATATGCCGAAGGCCGGCAAGGACAGGCGTCGATGCGCCCAGCATAGCTTGCGAAAGGGCGCGGAGCTCCGCATCGCCCGAACGCCAGGAGAATTTCAGCACCATGGAGCCAACATAGGCGCCTGTGCTCATCTCCCGAACAGCGGCTCTTTGCCCGATCCTGCGAGAAAAATCACTGCCGATGGATGCAACCGCAGCTTCGGCTACGAGGTCATGTGTGCATGTATTGATGATTTTTGAAAGTTGCATTGCGGTCTCCCGTTGTAACATCCTTGATCATCTCCGCAGCGCCAGCGTGGGCGCTTGCGAACATGCCGGACTTACCGACGAAAAACGACATCATCGTGACCGCAATTCTACAAATACACGCCAGTTTACGTTGCGGATAAATGCTGCAGCGCAAACAGGACGCGGGCCGTCGCCAGAAACGAGAACGACCGGCAGCGCGTGGCGTTTCCTGGCAGAGAAATTGAGTAGCGCTGCTTACGCGCCAGGGTCTGCAATCAGGCCTGCGGCTTTGATCGCAGCGACAGCGGCAGCTTCGTCGTTATCGGAGGTGTCGCCTGAAACGCCAATCGCGCCAATAATTTTTTTATCGGCGCTGCGAATAGCGACGCCCCCGGGAACAGGAATGAGATTCCCGTCGGTCAACCCGACGAGCGCATTGACGAAATGCGGGCGTTCGGCCGCCATGGTGTTGAGACGGCGCGAGGGCATGCCGAGCGCGACTGCGCCATAGGCTTTTCCATGGGCGACGCGCCAGCGCAAGAATGTCGTGCCGTCTTCGCTCGCAGCGGCTTTCACGCCGCCTGCAGCATCGAGAACGACAATAGCCATCGGATTGAATTTATGTTCGCGGCAATGCGCCAGCGTATCTGCAAGCAGCTTTTGCGCGAGAGCGAGTGTGAGTTCAGTCATGATAGCCTCAAAGGTTGGAATCGACAATTTGTCTCGCGTCTGGCGCGTCGGGTCAAGGCTGCGTTTACTTCATGATGACAGTTGGCAACCAGATCGCTATGCCCGGCGCGAGGCTGAGGATCACGATCGACAGGATCATCAAACCGACAAAGGGCAGCACGCCCCAAATGATGTCGGCAAGCGATATATCGGGCGCGATATTTTTGATAACAAACAGATTTAATCCGACCGGGGGATGAATAAGGCCCATTTCCATGACAATCGTCATGATAACGCCAAACCAGATCAGATCGAAGCCTGCGGCTTTCAACGGAGGCAAAACAATCGGCGCAGTCATCAGGATGATCGATACGGGCGGCAGGAAAAAGCCGAGTGCGACAACCATCAACAGGATGACGGTCAGCAGAAGCCATTTGCTCAGGCCCAACGCGACGATCGCCTGCGCAGCGGATTGCGAGATATGGAGATAGCTCATGACATAGGAATAAAGCAGGGACATGCCAATAATCAGCATCAGCATGGTGGATTCGCGCAATGTCGCAAAGAGGATTGGCGAGAGGTCGCGCGGGCGCCAGACGCCATAAATGATCGCGATCAGCACAAGCGCCAGAAGCGCGCCCAGTCCTGCCGTTTCCGACGGCGTGGCGTAGCCGCCATAAAGCGCGAACATGACGCCGGTGAGCAATAGAACAAACGGTATGACGCGCGGAAGCAGGGCGAGTTTCTGCGCGCGCGTATAAGCTTCCTGATTGAGCAGCGCTGATGCAACTCCCTTGCTGGCGAAAACATTCGCCGCTTTGCTCACTTCAAAACTGTAGTGAATCATCACATAGGCGGCAAATAGCGCGACGAGCAGCAGGCCAGGTCCGATCGCCGCAAGAAACAGCCGTCCCAACGAAACCTCTGCCGCTACAGCATAGAGGATCATGGTGATCGAGGGCGGCAGCAGGATGCCGAGCGTGCCGCCAGCTGCAATGATGCCCGCTGCAAAGCCGGGGGGATAGCCGCGCTTTCGCATCTCGGGAATGCCCGCCGAACCGATCGCCGAACAGGTCGCGGGCGAAGACCCGGCCATTGCGGCAAACAGAGCGCAGGCGAACACATTGGCGACGCCAAGCCCTCCGGGAATGCGATACATCCAGGCATGCAGCGCGGAATAGAGATCGGCGCCGGCGCGTGAACGACCAATGGCTGCGCCCTTGAGAATGAACAGCGGGATCGCCAGCAGCGTGATCGACGACATTTCCTCGTAAACATTCTGGGCGACGGTATCGAGCGAGGCATGCGGCATGAAGACATACATGAATGTCACAGCGACGAATCCAAGCGCAAAGGCGATGGGCATTCCGGCAAACATGGCCAGAAGCGTCGCCCCGCCATACATCAGGCCTATCGCAAGAACGCTCACGCGCGTGAGCCTCCGCCAAAACCGGACCATGTCTGCAAGGCCAGCCGCAGCGTCAGAAGACTCATCCCGAGCGACATCGTGACATAGGGAATCCAGAGCGGCGGCCCCCAGCTCGATGCTGTCGTCTGTCCATCGACCCACGCCTCATCGAACAGCGCCCATGATTTCCAGGCAAAAAAGGAGCAGAATCCGAAGCTTGCCAGATCGACAAGAGCAATCCGCCAGCGATTGACATCGGGAGGAAGGATTTCCGACAGGGCTTCAATGGCGACATGGCCGCGGATCGATTGCACATAGGGCGCGGACAGAAAGGTCGAGCCCACCAGCAGGAAAACCGTGGTTTCGTCTTGCCAGTCGGTGCTTTGCCTCAAAAAGTAACGCACGAACACGCTTTCGCTTAGCACCAGCGCGCCCAGCACAGCCGCAATTGCGGCCGCGATGATGAGCGCCTGGTCAAGGCGATCGAGCAGCGACTGAATGGAACGGCCAACTGGGCCTGCCGGCGCTCCTGCTCCTCTCACGCGTTTTTCTCCGCCACATCAATGGCGAGTTTCATCAGATTGGACGCTGTTTCAGAGCGGTCGGCATAATCCTTCCAAGCGCTTTTGCGGGCCAGTTCTTTCCATTTGTTCAGGATTTCATCGGTGAAGGCGTGGATTTCGACGCCTTTCTTGCCATAGACATCCACAACGGTCCGGTCATCAGCCATGGCTGCTTCATAGCCGAACTTCTCCATTTCTTCGCCGGTCGCCATGATAGCGTCCTGCTGCGCCTTCGGCAGCGCGTCAAATACGGCCTTTGACATCAGCAATGGCTCGAACATGAACCAGTAAGATTTGCCGCCGCCGCCTGACAGATGCTTGGAGAGCTCTTCCATCCGGAAAGAAATCAACGATGTTGCTGACGTGATGACGGCGTCGACCGAACCGGTTTGCATGGCGGCATAGGCTTCATTCGAAGGCAGCGAGACAACGGCGGCGCCCGCCTCCTTGAACATCAGGTCCATCTCGCGCGAACCGCCGCGCACTTTCAAGCCTGGCGCGTCCTCAACTGCGAGGAGCCGCTTGCTGCGGCTGGCGCAACCGCCCGCCTGCCATATCCAGGTCACAATGATGATGCCTTTTTCAGCGCAGATTCGGGAGAGTTCCTTGCCGATGGCCGCCGTCTTCCACGCCTGCCCCTGCGTGTAGGAGGACACCATGCAGGGCATCAGCGTCAGGTTGAGTTCGGGCACTTCGCCGCCAGCATAGGCGAGCGGATAGAAACTCATGTCGAGAGCGCCCTTTCGCATCGACGAGAATTGCGCGGTCACCTTCATCAGCGAACTGTCAGGATAGACTTCCGCGCCGAGCGCGCCATTGGTGCGCTTTTCGAGTGCAATCGCAAATTGGCGGCACAGCCGGTCGCGAAAATCGCCCTCGGTCAGCGAGCCGCCCGGGAACTGATGCGAAATTTTCAGAGTATTGGCGGGCGCCGCGAACGAGCCGCGTGAAAACGACAGGATCGCGGGCGCAGCCAGACAGCTGGACGCGAATCCGCGGCGTGTCATTGTGTTCGATATCATTTGTTTTCCTCCCCGTGGTCGCATCGGTTATGCACGATCAATTCTGGGCCGCCATGATCATGCAGCCGCAGAAAATGTCAATGTAACACTTCGATGCAGCGGTTGCCGTCATAAAGCAAATTAACGCGCCAGCGCCGCCTTGATCGCCGCCACTGCGCCGGCTGGCGCGGCCATGGCTTTGGCGACGAGGTCCTGCACGGTCTGTCCACCGCTGGGCCTGACCTCGATATTCGCTGTTTTTGCATCCGCCAGAAACTCCGGATCGCGCATGGTTTCGATGAAAGCTGACCGCAGCGCCGCAATGCGTTCGACGGGAACGCCGGGCGGCGCAATGAAGGGACCGGCATATTCATTTTGCGACAGGAACAGATCAAGCGCCTGGCGTTGTTCATCGCTTTTTGCGAAGGAGGAAATCAGCGGGACAGCCGCAGCGTTCAATTCGGGATCGCCGGTCATATGACCCTGCAAAATGACACGCAGCCCCCGTTTGCCCATCAAAATATCGGGATAGCGGTATTTGACGATGGCCCAGCCCGAACATGTCGCCTGCAGCTCGCCCCGCTCAACCGCCAGCAGAAGCTCGGGCCCGCTGGTATAGCCCTTCACCATTTTGAATCGCGCGCCGACAACCGCGTTGGCGACCGTCGGAAAATCATAGGTCATATTGCCTGGCGCGGTGCCGCCCACAATCAGCTCGGTTGTGAAAAGATCGCTGGCGGTTTTGATCGGCGCGTCATCGCGCGCGACGCAGGTTGGAACATAGTTTTGCGCGCTGCCAAGAAAATTGAAGCGTCCGGGATCGTAACCGCGCTGATCTGCATCATTGAACAGGGCTTCGGTTGTGACGCCTGGAAACACCATGCCTATGGTCGCGCCATCCTTGGGAGCCTGCGCGTAGATGTGGCGGCCCAGAATATTGCTTGCGGCGCCCGGCATGTTCGAAACCACAAGATTTGGATGGCCGGGCATATGGGCCGCCAGATGGCGCGCAACGAGCCGGCCAGGAACATCCAGGACGCCGCCAGCCGGCGCGCCAATGATCAGGTTGAGGTTGGCGCCGGCATAGAACCTGGCGGTCGCGTCCTGCGCTTGCGCGCGCGATGCGGCAAAACTCAAAACAACGCCCAATAGCGTTGGCGCCAAGCGCCACATGTTGTCCCCTCCCGGAAATCGTTCCGCAAACCTATCAGGGCGTCAGCCTCGTGCAAGCCGCCTGTCGCGTGGATTGATCTTTGCCGGGGAGTATCGCACTCTGGCGCATTCAATTTCATGGAGCCGAAATCTTTCGGCGATGGAGCACGCCTCAATGACATCGGCGCCCGCATACGATCCGCAAAATATCTTCGGCAAAATCCTGCGAGGGGAATTGCCTTGCGTCAAAGTCTTTGAAGATGACGTGGCTCTCGCTTTCATGGACATTTTTCCACGCGTGGACGGGCATACATTGGTCGTTCCGAAAATCCCTGCGCGGGGCCTGCTCGATTTTCCCGCGAGCGCTCTCGGCCCCTTTATGGAGCGGGTGCAAAGGGTCGCCGCCGCAGTCAAATCCGGCATGAAAGCCGATGGGTTGACCATTCAGCAGTTCAATGAAAGCGCTGGCGGCCAGATGGTGTTTCATCTCCATTTTCATATCCTGCCACGGCATGAAGGCGCGCCTCTGATGCCGCCGGGCGTTGCGGGCGCGAATGCGGAAATCGAAACCTATGCAGATAAAATTCGTCGCGCTTTCGCTTGACGCCATGCGGGCGGCGCTGAAGGCCCTGTGTCTGGTCGCCGGCGCAGGATTTACGGTGGCGTCAGGCGCCGCGCAGGAATCGCAAGATCCGTTCTGGACGGGCCGGGCGATGCGGATCATTGTGCCCTACGCGCCGCCAAGCAGCTTCGATCTTTACGCGCGCGCGCTCGCGAAATACGTGGTGAAATATCTGCCCGGCAAGCCTGTCATGACAGTGCAGACTGTGCCGGGCGCAGGCGGACTGAATGCGGTGCAGGCCATCCTCAATACAGCGCCGCGCGATGGTTCGACGATCGCTCTTATTTTGCCGCCGAGCGCCACCGACCCTATTCTCAACCCCGAGACAGCGCGTTTTGACGCGACAGGCTTCGACTGGCTCGGCAGTATTGCAGGCGAAACCTCGACATGCGGAATCTGGTCCGGACGGTTCAACACCCGCAACGATTTGACTGACCATGATTTCGTGATGGGCGCGACCGGCCCCTCGGGCGGCACAGCCATCGAGGCGCGCGTATTGCAGGCGACTCTCGGGTTCCGCTTCAAACTCGTGATGGGGTATCCAGGCGTCGGCGATATCCGGGCAGCCGCACAACGAGGCGAAGTCGATGGACAATGCGCGCTGTCTTTGACAACGCTGCGCTCGGAAGTCTGGAGCGACTATTCTTCAGGAAAGGTTCGACTCGTCTACCAATCTGGGTTGCAGCGCCATCGCGACCTTCCCGACACGCCCACGGCCTTTGAAATGGCCTCGAACCCTACCGATTTGCAAATACTGAAACTGGCGCTTGCGCCGTGGACCTTCGGACGCCCTGTGCTTGCGCCGCCCGGATTGCCGGCAGGCCGTTTGCAGACCCTGCGCGCGGCGTTTGCACAGACAATGCGCGATCAGGACTTTGCCGCCGAACTGCAGCTGTTCAAGGCCGATCTTGAACCGATGTCGCCGGAAAGACTGACCGCTTTGGTTCGCGAACTCTATGCGACGCCACGCGATGTCATCGAACGCACGCGGGCGATCCTTGCCGGCGGTTGAGCGCACAAAGCTCTCCAGATGCGCGTTAACCCAATCTGTTTAGGTAAATAGCAGATGAAGCCGCGCGAACGCCTTTGAACGATTGCAATCGCAATGCGGAAGCGTAGTTTCTTCTCATGCCCGAGCGGTGAGCGGGCCAGAATTATGGGACCAGCGTGAACATGCTGATCCCGCAAATACCCTACGGGTCGCCCGGGTCCGCCGCATCTCCCGGGTCCGCAGGGTCAGGCCGGTCAATAATGGTAGGAGTGGCCTCCTCGAACCATTGTTGGCCGGCCACCATTAATTGAGTCGGCGCCCGATTGTCCAGCGGTTCCAATCGCCCTCATCGATCAATCATTTCAATCGGCGGTCAATTGCGCGAGCGGCGCAGGAACGCTCACACTGAAATATTGCCCCGGCGTCGCGATCAATTTGACCGTTCCATCGACTGGCGCATGCAAGGAGCATTGATCGAGATTGATCCGCGAGGCCTCAAGCTCCGCCGCCGCCGCCGCGCGTTTTGCGTCGGCTTCACGGATATCTTCTGCGCGCGAGCCCGCCAGCAAAAGCGCGAGCCGCTTTCTTGCGTCCTCCAGTTGGGCCGCTGTCACGCGCGCATCGCGGCGAGTTTGCAACAATTGCGCTCGCGTAATCGAAACGCCTTCAGTCAAAGCCGAGAGTCTTGAATACGCGGCTTCCGCTTCTTCCGCGCGGGCCTGCGCCACGCCGACATTTGCCTGGCCTATCGCGATCTCGTCAGGCCTGGCGCCATTGCGCACGCGCTCGGACGCCGCCGTCGCGGCGGCAAGATTGGCCTCGCGGCTTTTGATGTCTGCTTCCAGAAGCCGGCAATCCAGTTGCAGAATAATATCGCCCGCCATGACATGCGCGCCGTCGCGGACAAGGAGTTTTTGCACGACGCCGCTGACGGGAATGCCAAGCTGCAGCGTTTTCCCGCTGGTGGTCTGGGCGACAGCCGGCGGGCCGCCCGCAATCGCAGCGAGCCCCGGACAAAGCAATGCTACGATCGCTGCTTTTCCGCAATCACGACCAATGCTTGCATGAGTCATCTGCGACTTCGTTCGTACGACGGGCGCACGCCTGCGCGCCTATTTGAAAATGATCTTGTCCGGATCAAATGTGGTGCGATAAAGATTGAGGTCCTTGCCGATCTTGATGAAGATTTTCAGGTCCTCCGCAGTCACAGCGTTATCAAAAGTGGCCAGCCGCGGAGAGTTGAATCCAAGCGTTTTCTTCTCGATGTCTTTAAGATCGCTGGCGCCTGTTCTGATATAGGCCAGCGCATCATCCAGTCCGGCGCGAAAATTCCGGATGGTTTCTGCATTTTTTGCCGCCCATGCGCCATCGACCATGTAGGCCGACACAAGCACGTTCGGATCGACCTCGTTGATATATTCAGCGCCGACAGTTCCTATGCCCGTATTGATGATCATTGAACGCATGGGTTCGACAATAAGGACCGCGTCAACAGCGCCTCCTTTCAACATATCGGGCAATTGCGGCAAGGGCGCCTCAACGAACACGGTTTTTTTCGCATCGGCTTTTGCTGTCAGCATCCATTCGCGTAAAAACTGCTCCATGAAGCTGCCAAGACCAGGTACGCCAACTTTCTTGCCTTCAAGGTCGGCGGGGGTCGTGATCTTCAAATCCTTGCGCGCCATCATGCTGATAAAGGGCTCGCCCCGGACCATGCGTCCTGCGCCCGCAACGAGTTTCAAATCGAGCCCTGCGTCGATCGCCTGCAAGGCTGTCGCAAGCGTGGTCGCGCCTATTTGCAGGCTGCCTGAAAGCAACGCCTGCGGCACGACTGTAATGACCGGCACTTTGGTTAACGTCGCATCGATGTTGTGGTTGGCAAAAAAGCCTTTTTCCCTGGCGACATAGGTCGCCAGAAAATCCGACGCCACGGGGTGGCCGATGGTCACCTTGACGGGTTCCGCGCGCGCCAGACTCGCCACTGCAACCGCCAGCAATCCCAATGCCAATTGTTTCATGTCGTGTTCCTCCCCTTGAATGAATGGCTCGAGGCTTTCGTTGGGCGTTTCTGCCCGCCGCGAACCGGCATTTGATTTGCTTGAACATGCCTTATTGCCGTTGCGGACGCCAGCGCAATAGCCAGGTTTCCGCCCGGTGCAGGCCCTGATTGATCAGCACGCCAATCAGCCCCAGCATCACGATTCCAGCATAAAGTTCGGTGCTGCGGAAACTCCGTTGCGCGAGAAAGATATCCCGACCAAGCCCCGGCAGCGAGGCCTGCATTTCGGTGACGACCGCCAGTATGAGCGATATGGCAAGGCCCGAGCGCATACCCGCCAGAATGTCAGGCAAAGCTGAGGGCGTGGCGATCTTGATGAGGAAACGGGTCTTCGTCATGCCGAGCAGAATGGCGACCTCGCGCAACCGTATGCGCACATGCCCGAAACCAAAGATGCTGGACATCAGGACCGGCCAGACTGAACCAAAGGCAATGACAAAGATCGCCATGCCTTCGCTGAGACCGAAGAACAGGATAGCGACAGGGATCATGGCGGATGCCGGCAACGGGCGTAGAAACTCCAGCGTTGGCGATAAGAAATCGCGCGCCAGCGGCGAAAGCCCGATGGCGGCGCCCAGCGCAACGCCGGCGAGCGAAGCCAGCAACCAGCCCACAATCATTCGCTCCAGCGTGGCGCTCAACGGCAGCCAGATCGAACCATCAGCAAATCGCACCGCGAGTTCGTCGAATGTGCGCTCGGGCGAGGGCAGGAAAACCGGAGAAACCAGACGGAACCAGGCGACCAGCCACCACAGGGCGATAACGCCAACGGCGAACAGCAGCGGAAGCATGGCTGCGCGCAAATAGGTCATGGCGCGCCCCGCACCGTGTCCGCCATGCTCAAAACGGCGTTCAACGCGAAGCCGATCGCCGCCAGCCACAGGATTTGTCCAAACATCAGATCGGGTTTCAGCGATTGCTGGGCCAGCACCAGCGCATAGCCAAGGCCTCGCGGATTGACAGCGATCTCGATCGTCACCGCGACAACCAGCGCAATGCCCAGCGCAATGCGCACGCCTACGCCGATGCGTGCGAAAGCTGCGGGCAGCACGATCTTCCATAAGCGGGCGAGCGGCGTCAACTCAAGCGCGTCGGCGACTTCAAGCAAGCGCGGCTCAACCCCGCGCACCGCTGCGGATGTGGCGATCATCACCGGCCAGCAACAGGAATAGGCGATCACGCTGACCTCCATGGCAAGGCCCCACCCCAGCAATAAAAGACTGAGCGGCATCAAAGCGACAGATGGAACCGCGCGCATGGCGTCGAACGTTGGCCCCGCCGCGCGCTGTGCAATATTCGATAGGCCAAGCGCCGAACCGAGCAACACGCCAATCGCCGATCCGAGCGCAAGACCCAGCAGAGCCGCCTGACAGGTCTGCCATGTGGACAGCAACAGCGAACCGTCGAGGAGCGCATTGGCGCCAGCGCGGACGATTGCGGAGGGATATGACAGGGATGCATAGGTCATTGCCCCCGTCCGGGCTGACGTCTCCCAGAGCGCGAGGATGAGAACCGGCGGCAGGGCGCCGCGCCACAATCGCTCCATCTCAATGCCCCTGCAACAAGCCAAACAGGCGATGCCGATGCGCGAGGAATTGCGGCGCCTCGCGCGTCGTCAACTGATTGCGCGGGCGGGGGAGCCGCACATCGATCGTTTCGGCGATCCGTCCGGGATTGGCTGCGAGCACGATCACGCGGTCGCCGAGATAAATGGCCTCTTCAAGATCGTGCGTGATGAAAACGACCGTGACGCCTTGTTCGGCGGCCAGCGCGAGCAATTCATCCTGCAATATTTGTCGCGTGATGGCGTCAAGCGCGCCGAAGGGTTCGTCCATCAGCATCACGCGCGGCTGTTGCGCCAGACACCGGGCGATCTGCACGCGCTGCTGCATTCCACCTGACAATTGCTGCGGATATTGTCTGGCGGCGGTCTCAAGTCCCATTTTTTTGACGAGCCCGCAAACGCGTTCCGCCCGTCCTTCTCGCGATACGCCGGCGCCTTCCAACGCCAGCGCTATATTTCCCTCCACAGTGCGCCATGGCAGAAGCGCATTGGCGTAATCCTGGAACACGATGGCGCGGGCGCGTGACGGGCCCCTGATCGCGCTCCCCTCGAACTCAAGCGTTCCGGCGGACGGTTTCATCAGCCCGGCGAGCAGACGCAACAGCGTGGTTTTGCCGCAACCCGAGGGGCCGACGATACAGAGGAACTCGCCCGGACAAACATCGAAGGAAACACGGTCGAGCACGGGTCGATTCACGGCGGCGCCAAATCGCGCGCAGACCCCGCGCAGGCGCAAGGCAGGCGTCGCGGTTGCCGCGACCCCCTCGCTTTGATCCGCGACATCCCCACCGATCAGCGTCATGCCCGCGCGTCCCATCCCAATCGCCGCGATGTTAGTGAAGTGCGCGGCGATACGCCAGCCACGATATCAGCGGGAGCTCACGACGCCTGCATCGCCTCATCGAAACGCCGTTCGATCGTCTCGCGGAGTGGCTCCGAAACGCGGGTGAAATGCGCAGCGCGCGGGGCGGGAATATAGTCGGCGATCGCTGTCCTGAAACTGGGCCGCGCCTTGCAGCGGTTAAACCAGTCCGTAACGCGCGGATAGTGTTTTTCCCAGATGCCTTTGGCTTCCATCGCTTCCATCCGGTAAAAAAACGAGATGAAACCAATATCGGCCAGCGTAAAGGCTTCGCCACAAAGCCACGGACCTTCCGCCAGCGCCTGTTCCATATCCCTGAACAGTTTATTGAAGCGTCCCAGCGCTTCGCCGACAATCGGCGAGTCAACGCCAAGTTCCAGCAATTGCCGCCATTTCTCGCGTTTTGCCGCATCCGGAATGCTCTCGTAGCGGGCGCGACGAACCTCCGGCGGCTTGTCCAGAAGGTCGGCGCGGAACACCACCGCCACGGTCATGGTGTTGATGCAATCATGGATGGAGTCCTCACGCTTTGTCCACAGATGCACGCGCGCGCGGCCATAGGCGTCTGACGGACGCAGCGGCGGGTTCGCGAAGGCGTCATCGAGATATTCGTTGATCACGGTGGATTCGTTCAACCATTTGCCATCATGAATGATGACGGGCACCGCAGCGTTGGGGTTGACGGCAAGATATTCCGGCTTGAACTGATCGCCACGCCCCAGATCGATCATCCGGCTCTCGAAGGGTATGTTTTTTTCGGCAAGTGTCACGCGCACCTTGGCGGCGCACACAGCGGTGTCTGCATGAAAGAGCGTCAGCATGGGTTCCTCCCGGGGATGTCGTATGATTTCATATCGCGGCGCGTGAGACGTCCGACTCTTGCCATCAATCCGGCGGATTTCCCATAGCCAAGGGGAGCCTGTAAATAACGCATCTTCGAAACAGGCGGTTGATTCGATGATTTTTTCGACAGGCAGGGTGATCAAAGGCGCGCTGCGGACGGTCGCTCCCTCCCTGTTGCTGGCCTTCGCAGGAGTTCTGGCGGCGCCCGCACAGGCCGAGACGCTGTTTGTGCGCTATTCTGTCCAGCTGCTGGGCATTTCCATCGGATCCGCGACGCTTTCGGGCTCCGTCGATCCAACTGCCTACAAGCTTGAAGCGACAGCGAAACTGACCGGCGTTGCCAGCGTCGTCTCGAATGCGCGCGGGGCGGCCAACGCCAGCGGCCTGTTTTTGCAGGGCCGCGTTGCGCCCAATGGTTTTGCGACGACGTCGGTCAACTCGCAGATGACCCGCACGATTCGCATCGCCTTGCGCGCCGGCGATGTGCGGGCCAGCGAAATCGTTCCCCCGTTCGATTCGCCGCCAGACCGGATTCCGATCCTCGATTCGCAAAAGCATAATGTCATCGACCCCCTGAGTGCGATGCTGATGCCTGTCGCCGCTGGCGAAGCTGTGGCCGGGCCGGCCGCCTGCGACCGCAGCATTCCGGTGTTTGACGGCTGGACCCGGTTTGACATCGGGCTCGGCTATAGCGGCAACAAGCCGATGAAAATCAAGGGATATTATGGCCCTGTTGCGGTTTGCAGCGTCCGTTACGTTCCGATTTCCGGCCATCGCGACCGTCCGGTCGTCAAATTTATGGCGGACAACCGTGAAATGGAAACGTGGATCGCGCCGGTCGGGGCCAGCCAGATCGGCGTGCCCCTGCATATCGCCGTCAAAACTCTGATTGGCATGTTAACGATCGAAGCCACCGAGATTTCAGTCAGCGAGACGGCCGCGCAAAAATAAGCTCCATTGCGGGCGCAGCCTGATTCAGTCGCCGGGGATCGCCAGCCCGGCGTCATAGCCCTCAGCTACGCTCACCTGATGATGCAGCATGATCTCGCGCCGCTCGCGCGCTGATTGCATGATGGCGAGGCAGGCCTCCAGAGTCGCCATGCCCCAGCGCCCGTCATGCCAGAGTGTTTGGCCTGAAATCACCGACGCGTATAATTCCTCAAGCTCGGCGCGACGCTGCACGATGGCGGTTTCGCGGGCGCCGGGGATTTCAAAATCCTGTTTGCCCGCATCGCCATGCACATAGACGCCATAGCGGCTTTGCCGGATATCGGCGCGGTCAAGACTGGCGATCGCCAGTCCCATGTCCTCGGGAACCCACGAACTGCGAGCGCCGCCGCGAAAATAGTCCTCCTCGCGCGCGCCGCCGATACGGATGGCCTGCTTTTCAGCGGCCTCGTCGCGGACGCCGGCGCGCATCGCAGCGCGGATCGCGAGGCGCTCCTGCGTTGTGTAAACCGCTTTGTCTTCGCCCCAGGGCACGAGTTCTGCGCCAATAAAATAACCATAGCCATTGTGGACAATGGTGGCGGGCGTTCCGTTTTCAAATTCCATGAAAGCTGAGTAATAGCCGGGTATGGCCCGCTCTTTCATCCACTGGCCAGTTTGCGCGCGTATGCTGCGCAGCAATCCGCCGCCGAGCAGCCGCACGGTGTCGACCTGATGCGGTCCCTGCCGGAACGGCACCCCGCCGCCTTGCGCAATATCGAGTTCATCGGGCGTGCGCGGGCGCAGCATCCAGTCGGAATAAGCCCAGATATTGAGCGCGCGCAATTGACCGTGCCTGCCTGACGCAATCAGTTTGCGCATGGCGCGGACAGGGATTGTAAATGCCCGCGTGTGTCCGGCGAGCAGTTTTACGCCATACTTTTCCGCAGCTTCCACCATGCGCATGGCGTCGGCCAGATTGGTCGCCATTGGCTTCTCAACGACAATGTGCTTGCCATGTTCGGCCGCCATAATGGCGTGTTCGGCGTGAAAGCGGTTCGGGCTGGAAATCCACACCGCCTCGACGTTTTTATCCTCGCAAAGGTCTTTGGCGGAAAGATATGTTTTCGCCTCCGGGTATCGGGCCGCAAAGCGTTCAAGCGTGGTGGGAACAATGTCGGCGCCGGCAACCAGATCGATCCCGTCCATCGACTCCATGGCGGGCAGGATTTCCGCTCCGCCAACGCCAATGCCGATCATGCCAATGGCGAGCTTGCGCATGGGTCAGGAGCCCGTGAGTTCGCAATAAAAGCGCCAGTTCGCCGCCTCGGCGCCGGTGGGCGGGGCGCCATCGACGGGAAGGCACTCGAGGCCCCTGGTGGCCGCGATCTCAGCCTGATCTTCGAGGGAAATAGGCTCGCCGCCGCCCAGCAATGACGCACGGTAATTGATGTCGGCCAGCTGGTTCAGTTGAATCAGATAGAGCGCCGCCTGTTCGACGCTCGGCGCCGCCGTGGTGACGCCGTGGCCGCGCATCAAACAAACCTTTTTGTTTTTCATTGTCCGCGCCAGCTCGACGCCACGCTCCGGCGTGTCGATGAGGATGCTGCGTTCGAACGTTGGGATGCCGTCAAGCGCCAGCTTCGCGCTCGGTGGATCGTAGGCGCCATACAGCGGCAACAATGGCTTGCAGCATATGGTGAACAGCATCGCGGTTGGCGGATGAATGTGAATCACGGAATGAATTTCCGGACGCGCCCGGTAGATTTCCGAATGGATGAAAACTTCCTTCGGCACGGCCAGTCCCTCGCTGTTGGGCCTGGCCAGATTGCCATCAAAATCCACCTCGATGACTTGTTCGGCGCTGGTGTAGCGCACGCCGAGCTCGCCCGGTCCACGCGCGCGGATCAACATGCTGTTGCGGCCGGGAATCCGGGCGCTGACGTGGCCGAGCGACGCGTGCGTCAGCTCCAGCCGCCCCAGCACGCGGCAGGCGCGCGCAACGCGCTCCGAGAGGCGGGTGTGTTCAGTCATTTTTTTACCTTTTCGCGGCCTATTCCGCAGCGTCTTTCTTAAGGTCGTTCCAGCCATGATCCGGCGAGGCCTGAACGCCTGAAAGGTCGTAATCGACGTGGCTTTCGAGCGGCAGTTTGATGAAGGGCGTATTGATCGCCGGGTCGCGTACTGTTCCCATCGGGTCTTCGCCGCGTTCGATACGCTCCAGCTGCTCCAGCAGCGTGCGCCGGTAGAGTACAATGCCACGGTCGGAATGGCCGAGATTCTCGAGGCTCCGATCGGCGATCTCGCCTTGCGTGTACATGACCATCAGGTCCTGGCCGTTGAGATTGTCGGTAAGGTATTGCCCGCGCGTATCGCGCAGCGGATTTTCCCAGACGCGAATATGTTTGGCTGGCGCAGCGCCCGCTGGGCGCGGGCGGGCATTATACCAATAGACCAGCGTATTCGTGTCATCCACAGGAATGCGAATTTGCGCCTGCTGCCAGCCGCCCGGATAGGTGATGACGGCAGTGCCCGGCCAGACCTGGGGATGGCCGATCTTCCATTCGTCGGAATCTTCGCTGTCGCCTTCCCACAATCGCTTTTTGATAATGCCGTATTCGAAGACCTCGTAATCGACCTTTGCGTGGCGGCGCACATTGACGAGCGGCTTGCCAAGTTTTTCATGCACATAATTTGTATAGGCGAAATGCAGATGTTCAACATGGTAGGGGTCCATGTTGTTTTCCGCAATTTGCAACCAGTTGCAGGGCATTGCCGAGATGCCGACATCCCGGTCGAATTGCTCGCCCGTCAGAAATTCATAGCGCGGCAGCAACGGCGCCGGCAGCGCGCCGAGATAGGCCCAGATCAGCCCGCCAAGCTCCTGCACGGGATATGAAGGAATGTGTATGCGTTCCTTGAGCGAGCTGTCTTTGGGTTCAGCGGGCGTATCGACGCAATGGCCGGCAAGATCGAATTTCCAGCCATGATAGGCGCAGCGGATGCCGTCGGTCTCGACCATACCGCAGGCCAGCGAGGCGCTGCGGTGCGGGCAACGCTCCTGCACGAGCCCCAGCGTTCCCTGCTTTGTGCGAAATAAAACAAGGTCTTCGCCGAGCAACCGGACGCGCATCGGCTCGTCTTTCAAGAGGACATCCGGTGTGACAGGGTGCCAGTGGAAGCGCATATATTTGCCCATGGGGGCGCCCTTGCCCACACGGGTCAAAACAGAATAACGGTCGCCTGTGCTCATGCGAACCTCCCCGAACGGCTCAAACTGTTTGTTTGACAGGAGCATAGAACCGGCGGCGGGGGGCGGCAAGAGGCGGCGTTTGCAAGTTGGCGGCTCGTGATATGCCTGATTTTCCTCACCGTTTCGACGTTTCGCACAGGAAAATCGGACCAGAGGCTTGCTTTGGGGGCGCGCTTGTGACGCCTTGTGCTGTCCAATTCCACCCGGGAATCGGACGCGGACGACGCGTGCGCATGATGTTCAGGAAGTGCAGACCATGAAATTCGACCGGCTGAAAATCGTCGGATTCAAAAGCTTTTGCGAGGCGACCGAATTCAAGATCGAGCCGGGCTTGACCGGCGTTGTCGGTCCGAACGGTTGCGGCAA
>CAIZEI010000017.1 GCA_903931945.1 uncultured Hyphomicrobiales bacterium
GCACACTGACGAAAATTGTCAGCGGCCATCCCAACGCGAAAATCGACGACCTCATGCCGTGGGCGTACGCATCTCAGGCGGCGCTACAGGACGTGGCCTGATAACAACGCTTACGAATGTTCTGCCTATTGCCAACACATTCTGGCATGGCCGACGTTGCAGGAGTGGATTGCGGATGCAAATTCAGAAAAGGAAGAAATAGAGGAACTGGAAGTCGAGTTTTAGAGCGTTTCCAGAACAATCGGCAGCAAGTTTACGTTAAGAAAACGCTTTGAAACCTGGACTCCGGAGCCCCGATCTGATTCCATCAGATCGGGGCTCTGGCGCAAGCAAGGCTGGCCCACGCTATTTGCCGAGGCTGTCGCGGCCTTTCTCAATGTAGTCTTTCATAAACGCCGCGACGGCGGGGTTGACGACAAGTTTCTCGCGATAAAGCCGCTCGGTCTTGTCATCGGTGAGATAACGCGGCGCATATTTGAGAATCTTGACCGCCTCAGCCTGGAATTCCGCATCCTTCGTGACCTCGGCAAAGGCGGCGCGCAACGCGTCGGATGCCTCCTTGGGAGAATTGGGCGGCATGACGGCGCTGCGCAAAAACACTGTCCCCGCAGAATTCAGCAAGCGATAGGACTCCCAGACCACGCCTGTGGGAAAGGCGCCCTTTTGCTTCAGGAGAAAGTCTGTGAAAATTGGCGCAGGAATGCCCACTGCGTCGGGAGACGCGCTGAACGTCTCGCCGTCGTCCAGCGCGTCATGCCAAAGCGGGATGGCCTGCCCTGCCGCGACCATGGGTTCGATCGTCGAACGGTAGGTCGGCATGGATTCAGGGAACAACTGAATTTCGTTTTGCACGATCGCAAGTCGGGCCTCATTCGAACCCGGGTAATTGCTGATGTAGTGATACTTCAGCCCCAGCATGTCGAGTTGCAGGCGAATGCGAATATCCTTGTCCGAATCGGGCGCAAGACCGCCGACCCAGAAATTGCTGGCTTTCATGATGTCTTCGGGCTTTTTCAGGCCCGGCGGAATATCGGTGCGCGCGTAGGCGACCGAAACGCCGGGACCGCCGGCGACGAACACGAATTTCGTCGTATCAATGCGGATCGAAGGCGCAGAGATCGCCGCCGAGGTCGCAAGACTCGTGAAGAAGCCAACGCTCAGGCCATCTTGCGGGGCGATTTCACCCAGCCAGTTGACGCCGATAGCGCCGCCTGCCCCTGCCATATTGCGCACGACAATATTCGGCGATCCCGCAATATGTCGCTGCAGATATTTCGCCGCGAGCCGCCCCTCAAGATCGGTCGGACCTCCTGCGGTGAAGTTAATGACGAAATTCAGCGTCTTGCCCGCAAAGAACTCCGCTGCGCGCAGAGGCGCGGCGCTCGCAAGAATCGCCGCTAACGTGAAAGCCCGGACACAGAATCCTCTCATGGCGTCCTCATCATGATTTCAGGCGGGGAATCAATGCTTTGACGTTTTCTGTTTCAATAGCTGCGATCTGGGCGTCGGTAATCCCGGCGCGGCGTAAAGCCTGTGCATTCCAGTCAGTGGAAACATAGGGAAAATCAGTGCCGAAGGTGATGTGCGAGGGGTCCACCAACTTCATCAGCGCCGCCATGCTGCCAGGATAACCAGCGTTCGCGGTGTCGTAATAGAAGCGCTTGAATTCTGCGACAGGGCCATCGGGCATCAGTTCAGCCCGATTTCTAACCTGCCCTTTTGACAGCCAGTCAATGCGTTCGGCGAGCATCGGTATCGTGCCCCCGCCATGCGACCACAGAAACTTGATGTCGCGCAATTTCAGCAACGAGCCGGAAAACATCAGGCTCAAGGCCGAGCGCGTTGTGTCGTTGGGCACATCAGCCCAGGAATCGCCCACGCCCGGCACAATGCCAAGGCAGCACGTCTGTGTTGTCGGATGGAAATAGACCGTCGCCTTGCGACGATTGAGTTCAGCGAAGATGGGCGCAAACCGCGCATCGCCCGGATAGATATTGCCATAACCGGTCGCAATGCCGATGCCGTCCGCCTTCAAAGTGTCGAAGGCGTATTCGATCTCTTTCAGCGAGCCCTCGACATCAATCATCGAGAGAAAAGCAAAAAGGCCGAACCGGCCTGGATGGTCGGCGACCATCTTAGCGCCAAACTCGTTGATCCCCCGGACAAACCCGCGCGATTCCTCATGTCCGAGCTTGAACCAGTCCATCGGCGCCGAGGCGATCGAGAGGATCGAGGTTTTTACCCCATTCTTGTCCATCTCGTTGAGCGCGGTCTGCGGCGTCCAGTTATCGGTCAGCGGCCCGCCAAGACCGCCCAGTCGTTTGACGTCAGGAGGGTAGAAATGATGATGCGTATCAATCTTGGTCGGCGCAGGCGCTGCGCCTTGCGCAAAACCCCGCGCCGGCAAAATCGCTGCGCCAGCCCCCGCGCCGGCAAGGCGCAAAAAATGGCGCCGGGAACCCGTCTGGCAGGCGCAATCGCCGCCATGAATGGCGCTCGCGGCGCCGGCGAAATACCTGGACATATTTGCCTCCCCTGAATCGATTATGGATCCTTGCCGGGACTCTCCTCCATCCAGCCGGGCTTTTCAAGCCGCCGATTGCGGCTGGCGCATCGTCCATGTCATAACGGTTCCGGAAAACGACTTTGAGGGAACAGGCTCATGATTCAGGTCAAGCGACTCGGCCACGCAACATTCTCAACGCAGGACCTTGAGCGGCAGATCGCATACTGGACAGAGGTCATTGGCCTTTCCATCGTCGATCGCGGCAAGGATCATTGCGTGTTCGCCACGCGCCTTGGGCAGGAATGCATCGGCCTTGAGCGCGGCCCCGCGGCCGGGCATTTGCTGCGCACGTCCTATCAGGTCAAACCCGGCTCGGACCTTGGCGAAATCGCCGCCAGGTTGCAAACGATGGGCGTCAGAAGCGAACGCCGCAAGGATATTTCCCCCGGTGTGCGCGATGCGATCAGCTTTACCGATCCCAAGGGCACGTTGCTGGAAGTCTATGCCGACTATGAATTCGCGCCGGAAGACGCCAGCGAACAGGGCATATCGCCACTGAAGTTTGGCCATCTGGCCTATCGCGTCAACGATCCGCAAAAAGTGACCGCCTTTTATTGCGACGTGCTGGGCTTTCGCGTGTCAGACTGGATGGGCGATCATTTTTCTTTCCTGCGCTGCGGGGTCGATCATCACACGATGAATTTCGCCCGCTACGACGAGGAAAAACTGCATCACATCGCATTTGAGGTGCGCGACTGGGGCGCCATCCATGACGCCTGCGATTATCTGACGAAGAAAAAGATCGAACTTGTGTGGGGACCGTTGCGCCATGTGGTTGGCCATAACATCGCCGCCTATCATCGCAACCCGGATGAAATTCGCGTCGAACTCTTTGCCGAACTTGACCAGATGAAGGATGAAGACCTCGGCTACTGGGAGCCGCGGCCCTGGCACGAGGAACGTCCGCTGCGCCCGAAAGTCTGGGGCAAGGGCACGCTGCGCAGCCAGTGGGGCTTTGGCTCCTACGGAACGTTCCCCGGATACCCCTAGGCGAACGCAAAGCGTTCGTCCGCCCCAGGCGAACGCAAAGCGTTTGTCCTATTCGCGCCCACCGTCAAAATTCCGGAGGAAACATGTTTAAACGTCTAGCGCCCGCCCTGGTAGCCCTCGCCGGCCTTGTCACGCCCGCTTTCGCGCTAACCGACATCAAAATCCTGAGTTTTGGCGGCGCCACCAACCTGCCCGTCTGGGTAGCGCAGGCCAAAGGCTTCTTCGCCAAAGAGGGCGTCAATCTTGAATTCTCGACGACCAACGGATCGGTCGAGCAGATCAAGGCGCTCTATGATGGCAAGATTGACATTATCAGCACAGCCTTCGACAACATCGTCGCCTATACCGAGGGGCAGAGCGATATCCCCCTGCCCGGACCCGCCGATATGTTCGCGTTTTCGGGAATCGCAGGCGGC
Organism: uncultured Hyphomicrobiales bacterium; assembly: GCA_903931945.1. GTDB lineage: Bacteria > Pseudomonadota > Alphaproteobacteria > Rhizobiales > Beijerinckiaceae > Terripilifer. The sequence continues at coordinate 3,973 of CAIZEI010000017.1, forward strand.
ATGAACACGTTGATGGTCCGCCCTGAAATCAAAACTTATGCGGATATCAAGGGAAAAGTCGTCGCTGTCGACGCCTTCAAATCCGGCTATGGCCTTGTGCTCTACCAAATCCTGAAAACGCGCGGCGGTCTGACCTACGGAACCGACTACACAGCCATTTCGGTTGGCAATACAGATAAACGCCTCGCCGCCATGCGCGACAAAAAAGCCGTCGCGGCGATTATCGGCGCGCCGCAGGATATGGATGCGGCGAAGGACGGTTTTGTCGCGCTCGCCGACGCCGCCGTGGAACTTGGCCCCTATCAGGGCAGCGCGCTCGTCACGCGTCGGCCCTGGGCCGCAGCGCATGAAACAGAACTTGCCGCCGTCATCCGTTCCGTCGCAGCGGCGCAGGATTTCATTTTTGCCAACAAGGCCGAGGCTGCTTCGATCCTGCAAAAGAATATCGCCAGCATGAGCCCTGAGGAGGCTGCCAAAATGGTGGAGCGATTGCTGGGGCCAGGCGGCCTGTCGCTGCATGGCGCGCTCGATGTCAAAGGCGTCGAGACCGTGCTGAAGATGCGTGAGGCCTATGGCGAACCGGTGAAGAAAATGGGCCCGCCGGAAAAATATATCGACACATCGTTTTACGCCCGCGCTCTGGCCAAACCATAGGTCTGCGATGCTTTCAAAATCCATCCACTCTGCTGTTCTGGCGGTTGTCTGTCTCGCCAGTCCTTTCGCGCGCGCGGCCGATTTTTATGCCGGCAAAACGCTGACGGTGATGGTCAATTTTACCGCAGGCGGACCCACCGATGTCGAGGCGCGTCTCATGGCGCGCCATCTTGGGCGGCATATCGCTGGCGCGCCCGCGGTTGTCGTGCGCAATATGGGCGGCGCCGGCGGCGTCATCGGGGTCAACTGGCTGGGCGAAATCGCCCCGGCGGATGGTTTGACGCTTGGCTATCTCACAGGCGCCGCGTCGAAATCGGCCATTGGCGAATCCGGCATCCGCGTCGATCTCGCAAAATTCGCATTTGTTGCGGGCGGCCCCGGCATCAGCGTCACCTATATTCGCACGGACACGCCGCCCGGAATCAAAACGCCGGCCGATATCATGAAATCGGGCGCCTTCTGGGCGGGCGGACTGGCGCCGGACGCCGACAAGGATGTGCGCGAGCGCATGGAACTCGACATGCTCGGTTTGAAATATCACTATATCTCGAATTATCCGGGCTCGGCTGAAGCGCGCCTCGCGCTGGAGCGCAGCGAAATCCAGATGTTCCCGGAATCCATGCCGACCTATCGCGCCAGCATCGAACCCAATCTGGTCAAACCGGGAACCGCGATTCCTGTCTGGTACGACCCGCTCGACGATGGCGAGAAATTCATCCAGTCGCCGGACGCCGATGGCATCGCCGCCAGAATGTATCCGGACTTTCTGAAGGAGATGAAGGGCGCCCTGCCCACCGGCGATCTGTGGGACGCCTGGCGGCTCATCAATTCGGTCGGCACCGTCTTTCTGCGCGTGCTCGCCATGCCGCCCAATACGCCGCATGAGGCGGTCGCGGCCATCCAGGCGGCGCTGGTGCAAATGGTGGACGACCCCGCCTACCGCAGCGAGGCCATGACAGCGATCAAATTCGTTCCACGCTATGTGGTCGATGACCGCACAGAAACGCTGTATCGCGCCATGCTGTCGCCTGAACCGCGACTGAAACACTTCATCCACGATTATGTCGCGGCGGGCAGGGACAGCCTCGGCAAATAAACCGCTTTCGTATCAGACTCTCACCGGGGACCCCGCTCATGCCCAGCACCTTGCTTCACGGATATTTCCGCTCATCGGCCGCCTTTCGCGTTCGCATCGCGCTGAATTACAAAAAAATCGCTTATGAACAGGCCTTCCGCCATCTGCGCAAGGGCGAACAGCGCGCGCCGGAGTTTCTGAAACTCAATGCGCAGGGCCTTGTGCCGGCGCTTGAAATCGATGGGCATGCGCTGACGCAATCCCTCGCCATCATCGAATATCTCGAGGAGACGCGACCCGAGCCCGCGCTGCTGCCCAAAGACCCCGTTGGTCGCGCACGGGCGCGCTCGCTCGCCTATGCCTGCGCCATCGAAATCCATCCGATCAACAATCTGCGCGTGTTGCAGGATATCGAAAAACGGTTTGGCGCGGACGCCGCCGCCGTCAAGGGCTGGTTCCAGCATTGGGTGATCGAGACATTCGGGCCGATTGAAAAGCGGCTCGCGAGCGAAACAGGCACGGGGACGTTTTGCCACGGCAATACGCCGACCCTCGCCGACCTCTGCCTCGTGCCGCAGGTCGTCAACAATACGCGGTTCGATGTGGATATGACGCCCTATCCGAACATCAACCGCATCTACAAGGCGTGCCTTGAATTGCCGGCTTTTGCCGACGCCATGCCAATGAAACAGCCTGACGCTGAATAGGTTTTGCGCGGGAGGGAGGGGTTTTCGGCGTCTCGAAACGGGTGAACCATGGCGTGTTTTGAGAGGCCTGTTTCAAGGATGCGTTTTGAGAGGCCAAAGCGGATGATTTGGGGTGGTTTGGGCGGGTGATGGGGCCTGTGTCAGAATCCTGCATATTTTAAATGATTGCCAAAATGATCCCGAGTTAGACGCCCGCAGGGCGCGCGTTTTGGGACCGCGTCTAAAATGAAAGAGGGCGCCAACTCAGGCAGCCTCTTCATTATGTCTTATTTACATTGCTGGAATGGGCCTCCCGGGGCGCCGCAGCCCAACCCGGTCGGTCCATTGCGCCGCGACCAGACAGTAATGCATTGCTTCTGGGACTTGAAATATTTTTGCCATTCCGCAGCGCACTTTGATTGGCAAATTTCGTTGCAAATAGCAAATGCCGGCCTCGAAGTTATCGGCGCCGCCATCAGGGTCGCCGCAACGCCGAAACCCAAAGCGATGATCGCTTGCTTCATCTTGTGCCTCCCAAATCGTTGAATTGCTTACGATTGCAAATTAAACGCTGAAGCTCCGCGTGCCAACCCCGGAACTGAGGTAACGTCAACATTGCGCCGCCTCGATATGGCCGCAACTACGCTCAGCGCGTTCATCCCGGCGGCTGAATCACTGCGGGTTTGCCAGAGGCTTGGACGTTTGTTTCGTTCAAGCACCGCAGCTTCCCAACCCCGGGGGATTTTCGACGCAAAACACGCTTCCCAAAAGTCTAAACTTTCAGACGGCAACTAAACTATTGCACTTGCGTGCCTTTTCATTTGCAAAAGTCACGCGCACAAGGCATCCACAAAATCTCGAATTGCTCCGATTTCCAGCTGCTTCCCTCCATTCAATTGTTACGTCCGAAAATGAGCGACATTTTGCAGGGGCTGGCCGGCCTTGCCTCTCGGCATCACGCCGCACGCCCTCCCTACCCGCCCATCTTCTTGACCAGCGCGTCGGATATCTCGAAATTGGCGTAGACATTCTGCACGTCGTCATTTTCTTCGAGCGCGCCGATCAGCTTGAGGATTTTTTCGCCCGCTTCATCATCGACCGCGATCGTGTTTTGCGGTTTCCAGACGAGTTTGGATTTGCGGGGTTCGCCAAACTTCGCTTCGAGCGCCTTGGCGACCTCGGCAAAGGATTCGAGCGATGTGACGATCTCGTGGCCTTCGACCGAAGACACGGCGTCCTCGGCGCCCGCCTCGATCGCCGCTTCCATCACCGCGTCTTCGGAGCCGATTTTCGCATCGAATTCGATCGAGCCGACATGGTCGAACATGAACGCGACCGCGCCCGTTTCGGCGAGCGCCCCGCCCGCCTTGGTGAAATAGGAGCGCACTTCGCCCGCCGTGCGATTGCGGTTGTCGGTCAGCGCCTCAACGATCAGCGCGACGCCGCCGGGCGCATAGCCCTCGTAACGCACTTCGTCGTAATTCTCGGCGTCGCCGCCGCTCGCCTTCTTGATGGCGCGGTCAATATTGTCTTTGGGCATGTTTTCGGCGCGCGCGGCGATAACCGCCAGTCGCAGACGCGGATTCATCGCGGGATCGGGCATGCCCATTTTCGCCGCGACAGTAATTTCGCGGGCGAGCTTGCCGAACACCTTTGAGCGAATGGCGTCCTGCTTGCCCTTCTTGTGCATGATATTCTTGAACTGACTATGGCCTGCCATTTCCGTCCCGTTTCCCGTCAAGCGCCTGTCCTGGCGCATCCCTTGTTGATTTCACGCGTCCCCGTCAAGGGGCGGCGCGCTCAGAATGTATCGAACCCTTCACCCAAAACCCCGGCCTTGCCTCAATCAACCGCCCGCCGATCCGCACCGGCGCGATGGATTTGGCGAGCCCCGTCGCGTCATCGGTCTCAACGGCCACGCCGCAGAGAGTCGCAGGCCCCAGCGCCGGCTCGAACCGCCCTTGCGGGATTTTGCGGATAAAACGTTGCAGCGGCTCGGTCTTGACCATGCCTATAACGGAATCAAAATCGCCGCACATTCCTGCGTCTGTCTGATAGGCCGTCCCGCCCGGAAGCACCTGCGCGTCCGCTGTGGGCACATGGGTATGCGTGCCCACCACCAGCGAGGCCCTGCCATCGCAAAAATGGCCCATAGCCATTTTCTCGCTTGACGCCTCGGCGTGAAAATCGATCACGACCGCGTCGCTCGCCTCGCGAATGGGGCATGCGTTGAGTTCGCGGTCCACGCCTGCGAAGGGATCGTCCAGCGCGTCCATGAAGACACGCCCCATGACATTCATGACCAGCACGCGCGCGCCATTTTGCGCCTCGATCAGATTGGCGCCGCGACCCGGCGTATTGGCGGGATAATTCAGCGGTCGCAGCAGGCGGGGCTGGCGCTCAATAAAGACCAGCGCGTCTTTTTGATCCCAGGCGTGGTTGCCCAATGTGATGCAATCGGCGCCAGCGTCCAGAAACTCATGGCACAGCGCTTCGGTCAGGCCAAAACCTCCAGCCGCGTTTTCGCCATTCACGACGACGAAATCGAGCTTCCAGTCGCGGCGCAAGTCGGGAAGATGCGTCAATAGCGCTGAGCGCCCGGCGCGACCGACGATATCTCCGATGAAAAGAAGGCGCATGAAATCAATCCGTCCCACATGCGATGAAGTCGGTTTCAGTGATTACGTAATCCAGCCTTTCGTCGTGGGCTTCGCACGCGATGGCGTCAACCTCCTGTGTGGCATAGGCCACGCCAATCGCCACAACGCGTTTCATCGCCCGCAATTCGGCAAGCGTGCGGTCATAATAGCCGCCGCCATAGCCGATGCGTCCGCCGCGCCGGTCAAACGCCGCCAGCGGGACGAACAGGATATCCGGGCGCACCTCAGGCAACCGGCGGGAGGGTTGCATCTCGCCAAAATCGCCCTCGATCAGAACGTCGCGCGACGTCCATTTGCGAAACAGAAGCGGCAGACCCGGCCCCTGCATGGCGGGCAACGCCGCGACAAATTCATGATAGGCCAGCGCCTCCAGCAGATAGCGCGTGTCGGCCTCGCCCCGCATCGGCCAATAGGCGGCGACGGTCCGCACCATTGCGCGGCGGGCGATCTCGACCCCCTTCAGCGCCAACCTTTCGGCGAATGTTTCGCAGGCTTGCGGGCTGATGAGGGCGCGGCGCTCCAGCGCCGCCGCGCGGAGCGATGTCTTGTCAGGATGGCTCATGGCGCTACCCCCAGTTCAATCATTTGCCCTGTCACAGCCTCCGCGCCGGCAAGATACAATATCGCCGCAAGGACCTCAGCAGCATCGGGAGCGCCGGTCCCGAGGCCCAGAGCGTTGACCCGCACTGCGGGCGCCAAAGAGAGAGCCAGATTGCGCGTGGCCGTCCACAGCCCAGCATGAAAAAGCGTGCCCGCCGAACAATCCACTTGCGGGCGCAGCGCGGCGCGGTCGAATATCATTACGATCGCGCCGGACCCGGCCTGCGGCAAAGCTGCTGCAAATGCGCGGCTGCGATGAATCGGCGTCTCAACGGAAGCGCCCGCGCACGCCTGTGGCGCGCCATAAACGAGCAGCGACGCGGAGACCGGGCTGGACGGACTGTGATCGTCGCATCGCAAGACAGGACCATAACCTGCAGCGCAGAGACCTTCGGCAAGCGCATCAGCCAAACCGTCAATCTCACCCACGATGAATGCGCCGCCTTTGCCTGTCGTCATGCTGTCTCCATTGCCTCAGCATAGCCGGAAACTGCGCTTTTGAAATCGCCTCGCCGCATTTTTGCCATGGCCGTGAAAACGACCGCGATTGGCGCCTGCGCCCGCGCGGTCGCAAACGCCCGCCAGGACGTGCCAAACTGATGCTTAAGGAAGCGTCAACCATGCAGGGATGGTTAACGTATTCTGATAAAAAAGCCGCCGATTCGCCCGATTTGCAAGACATTATGCTTGCCTGGTTATGTATAGCGGACGGGAATTGGCTGCTATCGCGATGTTTCCCGGAGCCAGCCGTTGTGTTGCGTAAAGGAGTACAACTATGAAACAATTTATTCTTGCCGCCCTGGGCGCTCTTGCATTAACGCCCGCGCTTGCAGCAGATTTGCCCGCACGCAGCGCGCCTGCCGATCCCGGGCCCGCCTATGTCAGCCCCGTGCCATTCTTCACATGGACAGGTTTTTACGCAGGCGCCAATGCCGGGATCGATATTGGCAATTTCAACGGCAGCGCCGGCAAGCTGTGGGGCGGCGCGGTCGGCGGGCTGTTCGGGATCACAGGCGGTTACAATTTCCAGTACAATCAGCTCGTGTTTGGCGTTGAGGGCGACTTTGATCTCGACACGGTCCGCAACCCGAAAAACCTTGGCGGCGGTTCCGTCGGCTTCGGCAAACAGACCAACGATTTGACGTTGCGCGCGCGCGCCGGCGTCGCCATCGAGCGCTCGCTGCTTTATGTGACAGGCGGTTATGCCGGCGGCGATGTGTCGGGCTCGCTGCTCGACACGACGCTGCCGCCGGGTGCGCAATATTTCAACACGGATGGATGGCGCAGCGGATATACGCTCGGCGCGGGCATCGAATACGCCTTCACCGACCGGGTTTCCGGAAAGGCCGAATATCTCTTTGAGAGCCTTGGAACGCAAAAGGTGTTTTCCGGCGTTCGACTGTCAAACGCCGGGGTCAGCGACAATATTCTGCGCGCTGGCGTGAACTACCACTTTTGACAGTTCGGCGCGACCGGATGCTCGATCCGAAAGCCGGCGGCGTCCCCGCCGGTTTTTTTGATGTCTCACGGGTTTTGAACTACCCGAAACCGCCAAAGTTGAGTATCAGTGCCACGCGCCTGCAACTGCGCATGGAGGGTTTCATGGGATTGCTGACATTCGCCAAACATGTGGGCGCATCGATTTTTGGCGCCACCGAAGCGAAGGCTGCGCCAGCCGAGGAGCTGAAGAAGGCTGTCGAGCAACATGGGCTCGACGCCTCAGGCGTCAATATCGCCGTTGATGGCGACAAGGTGACTGTCTCCGGAACCACAGCATCCACCGAGCAGGCGGAAAAAATCGCTGTCGCTGTTGGCAACACCATCGGGGTACAAACGGTCGATAACCAGATTGCGCCCGCCCGGGTCGACCCGCCGTCGAAATTCTACACGGTGCAGAAGGGCGACAATCTGTGGAAAATTGCCGAAGCCGAATATGGCCACGGAAAGGGCGGCAAGAACGACCTGATCTTTCAGGCCAACCGACCCATGCTCTCCAGCCCGGATAAAATCTATCCGGGCCAGGTGCTGCGGATTCCACCGCTCGGCTGATTGTTTCAAAATCATCGCTGGCTATGCTGGCGCGCGCGAAGCGGCGCCGGGGCGTGGCGAAATTCAGGCCTGCGCCACTGCGGCTTTCATGTCCGGGGAGGACATGGAAGCGTATTTTGACAACGTCTGTGCGCGGCCTGATCCGCCGGCCGCCAGCATCCGCGCCCTCTTGAATGATTGAAGCGCCGGGTTAGAAGTGAGCAAGAAAATGGCCAAGGGAGCCGGGCGCAGTGACAGTTTCGGGACGTAAACAAAAAGTCGCAATCATCGGCGCGGGGATGGGCGGGCTTTGCGCGGCAGTGTCGCTCGGCAAACGCGGTTTTGATGTCAGCGTTTACGAACGCGCGCCGGAACTCGGCGAATATGGCGCGGGCCTGCAACTCGGCCCCAATTGTTTCCGCGTGTTTCGCGCGCTCGGGCTGGAGCGCGAATTGCGCGCAGTCGCCTTTCAGCCGCTGGCCAATGTCTCAATCAAATGGGACGATGCGAGCCTGCGCTACCGCGACCCTCTGAAAGGCGTTTACGAGGACTTATACGGCGCGCCCTATCTCCTCGCCCATCGCGGCGATCTGCACAGGCTGTTTCGGGACAATCTGCCTCCGGATTGCGTCCACACGTCCAAACATTGCATTGGCGCGCATTCGCAGGGCGACATCGCCGTTGCGCGCTTTGCCGACGGGTCGGAGGTCGAGGCCGACATTCTGATTGGCGCAGACGGCATTCGCTCGGCAATCCGCCAGCAATTGTTCGGCGCAGATCAGCCGCGCTTCACCGAACAGATGGCCTGGCGCGCGATTGTTCCGGTGGATTGCGCGCCGCGCGCTTTCGGACCGGGCAAATCGACCAAACTTGAACGCGGCGATTATTTTGGCTGGCTCGGCCCCAATGGACATGTCATCTGCTATCCGATTGGCGATGGCGAGCGGCTCAATATTTTCGCCGGCCATGTCACCACCGACTGGGTCGAGGAATCCTGGACGGCGCCCTCCAGCAAAGAAGAATTGATTGCGGCGCATGAGGGCTGGAACGAGGCCCTCATCGAGATTTTCTCAAATGTCGGCGATGTCTTCAAATGGGGAATTTTCGATCGCGATCCGCGGCCCGAATGGCGCAGCGGACGCATCGTTCTGCTTGGCGACGCCGCCCATCCCACTATGCCAACCCTGGCTCAGGGCGCCAATATGGCGATCGAGGATGGGTATGTCATCGCGCGCCGACTTGCCGAGAACGCCGGCGATCCCGTCGCCGGGCTGAAAGCCTTCGTTGCCGAACGGCAGCCGCGCACGGCGCGAATCACGCTGCAATCACGCCAGCAATTCGCCAACAACCGGATGGTCCCGCCGCCGCCGCCAATCCCGCGCGACTGGATTTTTGAACACGACGTGACAGCGTAGGTCGCCCGCTGCGCCATCCACGGGCGTTATTGCAGGCATGAATATTGGTGCAGGCATGAATATTGGTGCCGCAGAAGAGAATCGAACTCCCGACCCCATCATTACGAATGACGTGCTCTACCAACTGAGCTACTGCGGCCCGCCGCCGGAAACGCTATTGCGGCCCGTCGGAAGATGGCGCGTCTTAGCCGCAAGACGCTTTCAATGCAAGCCAGCGCCGACGCAAGCGCAGATTGCCCGCTTTCGCCCTTGTCGCCGTCGCCTGCCGCGTCTATAAGGCGCGCAACTTGCGCTTGCGGTTCACACCGGACGATGGTCTTTCCAGGGGCATTGTTTGAGCAGCGCAATCGATGTCGGAGTGTAGCGCAGCCTGGTAGCGCACCTCGTTCGGGACGAGGGGGTCGGAGGTTCGAATCCTCTCACTCCGACCA
>CAIZEI010000018.1 GCA_903931945.1 uncultured Hyphomicrobiales bacterium
GGGCAATCGCGTGAAGCTCCTTCCAGCGCAACCAGACCTCCTCGTCAGCGCCGAGAATTCGGCCTTTGAAAAAAGGCCTCAGATCCTCGTCGAGCCATGATTGGATTGCAGCCCGGCGTTCGGACTGGGCCAGCAAGCCGATGCCGTACGTGATCTCGGCTAGCGTGATATCGGTTACGAACAGGCTTTCTACGGGCTGAGCTTCGATGAATTTCGAAACAGCTGAATTCGGGCGCGCCTTGTGCAACTCACTCAGGACGTTCGTGTCGATGAGCCAATTCACAGATCACCGTTGAAATCAGGTTCGCCGCGCACGGTCGTTTCGAACGTTTCTCGCTGGAAGTCGAAATTCCTGACCCGGGAATCACGCATGATTTTGATCAGCCGCGCGCCCGTTTCGCCCGATGGCTGCCGGGCCGTCAGCCGTTCGAATTCCACGGCTGAAACCACGACGACTTTTTCCTTCCCGTGGACTGTGACGTGTTGCGGACCGTTTGCGCCGGCGCGGCGGACCAATTCGCTGAATTTCGCTTTCGCGTCCTGAAGGCTCCAGCGGGATTGCTTGCTCATGGAGGATTCTCGATCTGACTAGACTGGTCAGATTATAGGGAACCATCAGATTCTTTTCAACCTCAGTGCGCCTCGTCCCAATTGTGCGCCGCCTTCGCGTCCACCTGAAGCGGCGCCGACAGTTGCGCCGCCGGCCTGCTTGAAGGCGAAACGCGGATCATATGCGGCGATCCCGACTGCATCGACGCCCATGTCGGTCACCATCTGCCTGACTTCCGCCGACATGGCGTCGTGATCGTTTACTTCTTGCAGCCGCGGGTTGACCGGCGGATTACGGTTCTGCAGCAGGATCTTCATGCGGATGAACACGCTGCGCTTGGCGGAGGGCGGCATGCGGTTGGAGAATGTCTTCGCCCGGTCCGCATCCGTGCCGCCGACGCGGCCGCGCGTCGGGCGAGTGGCGTTGGTGGTGTTGATCGTGCCCATAAAGCTTACAATGATCCTGCTCTAGAAATGATGATGAGCGTTCCGTGTTGGATAGTAAGTCTACCTCATCCGTTCCAAAAGCCCTCGGAACTCGTCGAAGTAATTTGCATTTGGCGCAGGTGCCGGAGGTGAAGGCACGATATCCTTCTTGCAGGCGAAAAATGCGTCGTCATTCGCACTCAAAGCGTGAGGAGTCACGAACCATCCAGACGGCATATGAAATATCTCTAACGTCGATTTTTCGTTTCGCAACAAACTGCCGATTTGAATTTCCGATGCAAGGCTGACCAGGCGCTCTCCGCTCAAGATGCAACCCTTCGCAAAGGTCATCAGCGTTGCGACAAGTCGGCCATTATCCAATCGACCAAACACTGTCAGGCAATCATCAGCCTTGAGACAAAACCTCGACGTTGGAACCCTTATTAGAAAATCGTCAGTTCCTTCAAATTTCCCAGCCATTTGCGCGGCATCGACATCTGGCTCAACTGAATTCTTCACGTCTGCCAATTCAGAAAGAAAATGCGCAAGCGGCTCGCGCAGCGCTGGCGCTAAGGGCCGATCGATGAACGAAAAACCCATAAGGGCGCTTGCTGATCCCGACGTCAGCAGCGAAAAAATCAACGTTGCCCACAGCGGAGAAAATTGCCTCATTGATTGCCAATCTTTTAATGCGCCTCATCCCAATTGTGCGCGGCCTTGGCGTCCACCTGCAACGGCACCGACAACTGCACCGCCGGATGCGGAGCGTCGACCATGATGCGGCGGACGACGTCGATGGTGCGGGCCACTTCATCGTCGGGGACTTCGAACACCAGTTCGTCATGCACCTGCAGCAGCATCTGCGCGGACAATTTTGCGGCGTTCAGCGCGTCATCCATGCGCACCATGGCGCGGCGGATGATGTCGGCGGCGGAGCCTTGGATCGGCGCGTTGATGGCGGCGCGTTCGTTGAAGGCGCGCTCGGAGGGATTCGACGCCGTGATGCGCGGATAATGGCATTTGCGGCCGAACACGGTCGTCACATAGCCCTGCTCGCGGCAGGTCTTCTTGGTGCGCTCCATGTAATCGCGAATGCCCGGGAAGCGCTCGAAATATTTGCGGATATAGGCGCCCGCTTCCTCGCGCGGAATGCCCAGTTGATTGGCAAGACCAAACGCCGAAATGCCGTAAATGATGCCAAAATTGATGGCTTTCGCGCGTCGCCGGGTTTCTGATGGCATGTCCTTGATCGGCACGCCGAACATTTCGGACGCCGTCATGGCGTGAATATCGAGATCGTCATCGAATGCTTGTTTCAATTGCGGAATATCGGCGATATGCGCCAGCACCCGCAATTCGATCTGCGAATAATCCGCCGACATCAATTTATGACCTGCGGTCGCGATGAAAGCCGTGCGAATCTTTCGCCCTTCCTCGTTGCGCACGGGAATGTTTTGCAAATTGGGCTCGGAGGAGGACAGGCGCCCGGTCGTCGTTGCGGCGAGCGCAAAACTCGTATGCACGCGCTTCGTATGCGGGTTGACGTAGTTCGGCAGCGCGTCGGTATAGGTCGATTTCAGCTTCTGCAACTGGCGCCAATCGAGAATGCGCGCGGGCAGTTCATGCCCCTGTTCGGCGAGATCGTCGAGCACGCTGGCGGAGGTTGACCATGCGCCGGTCGCCGTTTTTTTGCCGCCGGGCAGGCCCATGCGCCCGAACAGGATATCGCCCAATTGCTTGGGCGAACCCAGATTAAAGGTCTCGCCCGCCAACGCGTGTATCTCATGCTCCAGTCGCGCCATGGACTGCGCGAACTCGCCTGACAGACGCGACAAAATTGCTCGGTCGATGGCAATGCCGCGCCGCTCCATGGTCGCCAGAACCTCCGGCATGGCGCGCTCCAGCCGTTCATAGACAGTCGTCATGCGCTCGGCGGCGAGCCGGGGTTTCAGCAATCGCCACAGACGCAACGTCACGTCAGCGTCTTCAGCCGAATATTCACTCGCCTTGTCGATGGGAACGCGCGCAAAGCCAATGAACGTCTTGCCGGAGCCCGCAACTTCCGTGAAGGAAATCGCCTTGTGCGCGAGATGTTTTTCAGCCAACTCATCCATGCCATGCCCGTTGCGTCCCGCGTCAAGCACGTAGGAAATCAGCATGGTGTCATCAATTGGCGCGACATCGATTCCGTGCTGGCGAAACACCAGCCAGTCGAACTTCATGTTCTGCGCGACTTTCAGAATTTCCGGCGATTCCAGCAGGGGCTTCAGCCGCGCGAGAACATCGGCTTCCTTTAATTGTCCGGGCAACAGCCCGGCGTCAAACAGCCCGCCCGCATTGTCGCCGACATGGCCGATGGGGATGTAACAGGCGCGGCCCGGCGCTGTGCTCATCGCAACGCCCAGCAAATCGGCGGTCATCGCGTCGAGCGAGGATGTTTCGGTATCGACACACACAACGCCGCCTGCATAAGCCTCTTCAATCCAGCGGTCGAGCGCATCGAGCGTGGTCACGGTTTCATAGGCGGCGCGATCGATCTTGAGCGATTTCATTTCCGTTGCCCGCTCGGAAACAAGGCCGGCAGGCGTGAGGCCGCCGCTATTATCGGCGCTGGCGGGCTTCGCCGTCCCGGCGTTTGCCGGCAAAGTGGAGGCGCTCTGCGGGGCTTCCACCAACTCGCCATTGCGTCCGCGCCAGCCGCCTGCGCCGACAAGCGCTGGGTCGGGCTCGATCTCGTTGGCGTCAACGCCATAGATATCCGCGACGCGCCGTGTGATGGTGGAAAATTCCATGGCCTTGAGAAAGGCGACGAGCGTTTTGCCATCGGGCTCTGGCAGGCGACAGTCGTCGAGCGGCGTGACAACCTTGACGTCATTGACGAGCCGCACCAACTCGCGCGAGACGCGAATGCGCTCGACATTTTCGGGCAGCGTCAGCGCCTCGCGGCGCTTCGGTTGCTTGATTTCGCCGGCGCGCGCCAGCAATGTGTCGAGGTCGCCATATTCCTTGATCAGCATGGCGGCAGTCTTGACGCCAATGCCCGGCGCGCCTGGCACATTGTCTGTCGAATCGCCCGCCAGCGCCTGCACATCGACGACGCGGTCCGGTCCGACGCCAAAGTAGTCTTCGACCTCGGGCACGCCGATGCGTCGCTCCTCGCGCGCGCCGGATGCGGGATCGAACATGGCGACGCCCGGCCCCAGCAATTGCATCAGGTCCTTGTCGGCTGAGATGATCATCACATCGGCGCCGCATTCGCGCGCCTGCCGCGCATAGGTGGCGATGAGATCGTCAGCCTCGTAAGTGTCCTGCTCGATCGCCACAAGGCCGAAAGCGCGCGCGACCGCGCGCATCAGCGGAAATTGCGGCACGAGGTCTTCCGGCGGCTCGCTGCGATTTGCCTTGTAGGCGGGATAGATCGCCTTGCGAAAGGAATTCTCGGATTTATCGAAAATGATGGCCAGATGCGTCGGCTTCACGCCATCGGCGCCATCGCGCACAAATTGCAGCATTTTGGTTGCGAACAGCCGCACCGCGCCGACCGGAAGCCGATCCGAGCGATAATTATATTTCGGGTCCTGACGCGTTGACTGAAAATACGCCCGAAAGACAAAGTTCGACGCATCCACGAGAAAGACGTGATCGCCAGGTTTGACGTGAAGAGTATCGTTTGACATGGGTCCCGGCGCTTTGTGAGCTTCGAACCCCTATCATAGGCAAAAGCCCGGCCCGGCGCCATCGCAGCGCCGGGATTGTTGGTCATCATGCATGGGCAAGACCAGCCATGGCTGGCGCGCGCGCCGATTTCGGGCGGTTGAACCACAGTAATCCGGCAACAATCGCCACAGGCGCAAGCGCAAACACCGAGGCATAAAGAGCCAGCGCCATAACCAGCGCCCAGCACATGGCCATGCCATGCTCCATCAGCCCGACAAATTTCGACTGGGAATGACGCCGCAGCAATTGCTGGCGTTTGCCCGGCATGGGGTGCCAGATGTTGAGAAGCGCGGTCGAACCCGCCGCGCAAGCCGCGATCACCCCGGTCAACACCGCCGTTGCAGGCTCGACCAACGCCAGTCCGAGCAACGGCCCGACGAGCAGGAGCCCGAGCGGCAGAAACACCGCCTCGATCTTTCCGCGCTCAAGTTGGCGGCGGGCGACCGGCGCAGTCGCGAGAAACTCCGGCGCATCTTCGCTCGACATGGCGAGCCACGACAGCGAGGCCGAAATTTGCGCCGCGATCACAACCACAAAGGGTGAGACAGCGAGTCCGATGGAGCCGCCCGCGCCCTGACTGCGCCAGACAACAACCGAGATCGGCAGCGTATAGATGACCTGCAACAGCATTTGCGAAAATAGCCAGGGATCGCGGGCCAGCAGACGCCATTCCTTGCGGCGCAGGGAGGCGGCGACGCCGACACGGAAGCGGCGGCGGCGCACCGAACGCTCGCGTTTGACAGCGGCGGCGGAGCCCGCGCTGCGGACTGCGCTTGCCATAAAGGCCGGCCCGAGGCCAACAGCGGCAATCGCGAAGGCAATGACTGAGGCGGCGATCCAGATGAGCAGATCGCGCCATTCTCCGGTCGCCGCGCGCACCGGCAGCCAAAGCAGGCCGTGCGGATCGAAAATGCTGCCCGATACCGGATGGTCAAAGGCCGCAATGATGGACTCCCGCATTTTTTCAGGAAGCAGATTGACAATCTGGCCGCCCAGAACAAAGGCGGATGCGATGAAGGTTGCAGCCACCTGCGAAACGACGCGCGTACGGCGCGGCCCCAGGACCTTGAAAAAGCCAACGGTGAGGCAAAGCCCGATCGCCGTCGCCATCAGGCCCGAAGCCATCAAAGCGGGGTAGATCGCCAGCCATTTCGGGCCGCCGAGCAAGGCATTCATGTCAGTAATCGGAAACAGGAACATGCCAACCGACGCGACCGCCTCGAAAGCGATCGCCAGCGCGCGCGACGCGACAACCGCGCGGGCCGATATGGGCGAGGTCAACAGCAGATCGAGATCGCCGCGCGTATACAGCGCGCGCGTTGAATTCATCAGCGCTTGCGAGACGAGCCAGGGCATGACGAACAGCGCGGCGCCGGCCAGCATTGGATA
>CAIZEI010000019.1 GCA_903931945.1 uncultured Hyphomicrobiales bacterium
GGCATGGGCAAATCCTCGCTCGTCAAGTCCACCCATGCCGATATCAACGCGCGACTGGCGGCGCCCGGTTTCCTGCCGCTGAAACTGGTTGAAATCCACCGCGAGGATATCGACAGCCTGCCTGTGCTGATGAACCATGTGCGCGCCAGCAAAAACCCGTTCATCCTGTTTTGCGACGATCTCTCCTTCGATGCAGAGGACACCACCTATAAATCCCTGAAAGCGGTGCTTGAAGGCGGCATTGAAGGCCGGCCTTCCAATGTCGTGTTTTACGCGACCTCCAATCGCCGCCACCTGTTGCCGCGCGATATGATGGAAAACGAGCGCTCCAACGCCATCAACCCCGGCGAGGCGGTCGAGGAAAAAGTATCGCTCTCCGACAGGTTCGGACTGTGGCTCGGCTTCCACCGCTGCTCGCAGGATGAATATCTGTCGATGGTGTTTGGCTACGCCGATCATTTCAAACTCGGCGGAGATCGCGACGCCATCGAACGCGCAGCGCTGGAATGGGCGACCACGCGCGGCGCGCGCTCGGGCCGCACCGCCTGGCAGTTCGTGCAGGATCTCGCCGGACGCATGGGGAAAACGCTGGGTTGAGGCGGAGGGAGGTGCGGGCTCAGGCGCTGAAAGCCTGCGCCATCGCCCGCCACAAACCAGCCAATTGCCTCCGCGCCCAAAACTTCCTAATTTCGCGCGCGCAACATGGAGACCCGTCATGGCCACACTCGAAATCATCGGCATGCCGCAAAGCAATTTTGTCTGCACAGTGCGCATCGCAGCGAACGAAAAGGGCGTCTCGCATGACCTCACCAGCGCGCGTCCCCGTTCGCCCGAACTTGCGGCCATTCATCCCATGGGGCGAATGCCGGTCCTGCGCCATGGCGATGTCGTTATGTTCGAAACAAAGGCCATTTGCACCTATATCGACCGGGCCTTTGCCGGACCGGCGCTGAGCCCTGCGGATGCGCTGGGGGCGGCCGAGGTCGAGCAATGGGCATCGTTCATCAACACCTCGTTCCAACCCATTGCCATGATGGAATATACGCAGAGTTATTTTTTCAACGTCTTGCCTGATGGCTCGCCCAACCGGCCGCGCATCGATGCGGCCTTGCCCGGCCTTGAAAAACATCTCGGCATTTTCGACCGCGCGGTCGCAAAAACCGGCCATCTCGTTGGCGCGTCTTTCACCATTGCCGACATGCTGCTGCTGCCCATGATGTTTTATTTGAAAAAACTGCCTGAAAGCGCGGCCATGATCGCCCGATTGCCGGCGCTGTCAGCCTGGTATGAGCGCCTGTCCGCGCGCCCGGCTTTTGTCGCGGCGACGCCGCCGCCCATGCCTGGCCGCTAGGGAGATGGCAGGGTTGCGCGCGCTCGCGATCGCGTTGCTGGCGGCGCTGGCCGCAGTTGGTCTTTGCCGGCCCGCTGGCGCGGAGGACGCGCGCGATTTTTATCGCGGCAAGACGGTGCGCATCGTCATCGGGGTGGGCGTCGGCGGCGGTTACGACAATTACGCGCATATGCTGGCGCCCTATCTTGCGCGCGAACTCGGCGCCTCGATTGTCGTGGAAAGCCTGCCGGGCGCGGGGCAACTCGTCGCGCTGAACCGCGTCTATGCGGGCCTGCCCGATGGCCTCACAATTCTCTTTCTCAATGGCACGCCGGCGGCTCTTGGCCAGCTTATCGAACAGGACAATGCGCGCTACGACCTAACGAAGATGGAGCATCTGGGCATCGTCAATTCCTCGCCCTGGATGTGGCTGGCGGGGCCAAAATCCGGCATCCTGCGCCCTCAGGACGCCATGGTTCCGGGCCGCAAGGTGCTCTGGGGCGGCACAGGGCCGACCGGCGGCTTGTCCGATGGCGCCTCCATCACCTGCGAGGCGCTCAAACTCGATTGCAAGGTTATTCTTGGTTATAAATCGTCGAGCGATGTCGTGCTGGCGGTTGAACGCGGCGAACTCGATTCGATCTATGTCTCGGATTCCTCCTCGCTGCATTATGTGCAGGGCGGACGCACCCATGCCATCGTTGCGCTCTCGCGCGCGCGCTCGAAATTATTGCCGGAAACGCCAACCATTTTCGAGACGGCGGAAATCGATCCCAAGGCCGCAGCGATGATCGATTTTCGCTCGGCGCTGGATTCCATCGGGCGCATTCTGGTGACAACGCCAGGCGTGCCAGCGGACAAGCTCGCGGTGTTGCGCGAGGCCATCCACAAGACCCTCACAGATCCCGCCGTGATTGCCGAGGGGAACGCCAGCGAACGTCTGATCGATTATCGCGACGCCAATGAGGCCCGCGACATGACCACGCGCGCGCTGACCGGCGTTTCGGCGGAGGAAAAGGAAATTGTCCGCCACGCTGTGCTCGATAAATTCAGGTAGGGCGATAGCAGGTCTTGCAATAACTCACGTCGGCAAACCGATCGCATTCGACGTCTCGCGGCAGGGTTACAGCATTCGACACACGAAGGAATTGGCGCCGGCGCTGATGCGATAGGCGTTAATCGAAACGATCGTCCAGCCGTCCGGCGCGATCACTTCGTCGCTGCGGGCGGGGCCCACGGACACGCTTCGCGTCCAGTTGCTCAACGCGTCATTGCTCGGCGAAAGCCTGGCGATATCGCCTCCAAACAATACTGACACGTTCAATTGGGCGCATCTGTTGGTTACCGAATAGGCGCGTCGTTCGCCGACGGGGACGATGCTGATGCATGAGCAGTCCGTCGCGCCGACGCTGCGATTGTTCCGCTGGTCCGCAGTCGCGGGGGCGCCTTTCGCGGTGAGGTAGTTTTGCGCCCAGGCCCCGCAGTCCTGGATAGACTTTTGCGCGCGTGGATTGTGCGCCTGGGCTCCAAGAACCGCGTCCAGCGCTGATTGGCCAGCCTCGCGCCCGCGTTTATAGGTCGCGAGCGCGCCCTTGTCGCTAAAGACCCAATCAATGTTGATCTTGGCTTGAGTCTGGCAACCCCGCGCATCCCCAGTTGATCGACCGGACGCGCCTTGGTCGCATTGAAATTTCTCGCCGCGATTGAATTGATCCAGCGAACTTCTGGGCGTTCCGCCCGCCGCGCGGCATTTCTGAACGAAAATGTCGTACATCCAGGCCCCTTCCTGCGCGACCGCCGGCGGCGGCGAAGTCGCTATTTGGAGCGCACCCAGGAAACCCGCCATCGCCGCGCGGGCGAGGGCTCGCGCGGCGATCAACGGATTGATCCCATATTGGCGGCCCTGTTGGCGCATTGTTGAGCCAGATTGGCCATTCCCGCCGCCATATACATTTTTTGGCAGTCCTGAAATGAGCCGAGCTGACTGTATCCATTGCTTGAGGCAATGGCTCCGCTTCGTCCAACGTTCGCCGCTGACATGCTTGCGCCGCCACCCGACGTCGCGTTCGCGACGCCGACCGCCGCGCTGGCGAGATTGAGCAGGCTCGTTGCGGCTTCGAGAGCGTCGCTGGCCTGGATCTCGCCTCCGCCATTGTCATTTTCCGCAACCGTTTGCGGGGCTGCGACGGGCGCGTCCATTGCCACCGGGTTATTGAAGCTATCGCCAACGCAGCCGCTTAAACTGATCGCGAGAATAAACCCGAGAAAAATACGCATGACCGCCCCGCCGTGATCCTGATCTTCAATTGTTTCTTTCGGGGATTGTCATCAGTTAACCGACATTCCCCGGATTGACACCGGTACGAAGCTAAATTTGCCCTGACTCCCAGATTTTGACAAGCCCGAGCCAAAGCTGCCAGCCTTCGGCGCGCCGCCGGGATGCGCTCATTCAACGACATCGCCGCCGTCTTCAACCATGTCGGCCTTAGCGCCAACTCCGGACAGGCGCATCGGCCTTGCCGACAAATCTACCTTCGCCAAGCCTGGCTGAACGAATTCCGGCAGGGGTTTGCGTGCGACAAATGGCAGTGCCAATATTGACTCGATTTACGAGGAATTGGCCGAATACATGAGCGGCGAACCTGAAAATCTCATTCTGGAGCTTTTACGCGGACTTCGTGGCGAGGTTGCCGATGTGAAGTCCGGCATGGCTTCAAAATCCGACCTGAATTTTTTGCAACCCGATGTCACATCCGGCTTGCACTCATTGCGCGCGGATATCGCATCTGACCTCCTCCTTGCTGAAGCCAAAAACGAAACCTCCCATAAACACACACGGGAACAAATTGTCGGACTTCGACGCGCCGTGGTTGAATAACGCTCAGCGGTCATTGGGCACGGAATCTTGATCAGTGAACTCGAGGCGCGGGTCCGCCGGATGGAACAACATCTGAACCTGCCGGGGATAGCTGCGCATTGAATTGCTGCAGTCGGGTCCGCGAATGCGCCCATGATCTCATTTCACGAAAGCCTCACCCCCGCAGCACGGACGTAATCACCTGCCCGGCCCGGTTGATCATCAGTTTCCAGACGGACTTGCGGCCCGCCGCCGCCTGTTTGAGATCGGCTGTTGAGGCGATTTTCGCGTCATTGACCGACAGGATGACGTCGCCCTTCTGGATGCCGACATTGCCCGCGATGGACCCCTCTTCCACGTCGGCTATGACGACGCCACTGGCGAGAGTCGCCCCGCCGAGCTCCTCGCTCACGGCAGGCGAAAGATTGACCGCAATTGCGCCGGAAAATGGGTTCTCGCCATTCAGTTTCAGCGTCTCGCGCGGCGGCGTTTCGGGCGCCACCATCAGTTTCAGCGGCACGACCAGCGGCTTGCCGCCACGCTGGATCGACAGGGACGCGACACCGCCCAGCGCCCGCGTCGCCAGCCGGTAGCCAAATGCTTCGGGATCGTCAACGCTCAACCCATCGACGGCCGTGATGATGTCGCCGCTCCTGAGACCGGCCTCCGCCGCCGGGCTTCTGGCGACGACTTCTGCGACCAGCGCGCCCGTGGAGCGCTCGACCCCCAGCGAATCCGCTATCTCGTGCGTAACGCTTTGCAAAGTGGCGCCAAGCCATGGCCGTTTGACCGACTTGCCGCCGCTCCTGGCGGTTGCAACAATTACCTTGACCATGTTGACCGGGATCGCAAAGCCAATGCCCATTGACCCGCCGGATTTTGAATAGATCGCTGAGTTGATGCCGATGAGCCTGGCGTTGAGATCGACCAGCGCGCCGCCGGAATTGCCGGGATTAATGGCGGCGTCGGTCTGGATGAAAAAGCCAAAGTCGCTGATGCCGACCTGCGTGCGCGCCAGCGCCGAGATAATGCCCTGCGTGACGGTTTGTCCGACGCCGAACGGATTGCCAACGGCCAGGGCGAAATCGCCGACCTCAATCGCGTCGGAGTCGCCGAGCTCCAGCACGGGGAACCCCGAGCCGCCCTTGATCCGCAACACCGCAAGGTCGGTGCGCTGATCGCTGAGCACAATCTCGGCTTCGAATTCGCGCTTGTCAGCGAGCGAAACCTTGACATCCGTCATGCCCTCGATGACGTGATGATTGGTGACAATCAAGCCGCTGGCGTCCACAATGACGCCGGAGCCAAGCGATTGCGCCACCCGGCCCTGCGGCGGGCCGCCGCCAAAAAATTGCCGGAAGACTGGATCGTCAAAAAACGCATTGCGCGGACGTTGTTCGACGCGCGAGGCGTAGACATTGACCACGGCGGGCGCAACGCGCTTCACGACAGGCGCATAGGAGAGCATGACCTCGTTGCGTCCCTGCGGCGTCGCACGCTGGACCTGCGCCCCGGCGGAACCGGTCGTCAGAACCAGCAGCACAGCGCTCAGGATGGCAAAACGCCGCATCTTGCATCTCCATGATTCGGGTCATGCGGAATATAGGAAGCCGGCCCCGCCGCCGCCAGAGCCGCCGGGAACAGACGTCAGCCAAGCATGGCGGCATAGGCCCGCAACAGGGCTTTGGCGTGCGCTGCGCCGTCCGGAGGGTTGGCCCAGAACTGGTCATAGGCTGCGCGCCCCATCGCGCGCGCCTGCCCATCATCCATAAAAACGCGCATCGCATCGCTGAAAGCGAGTGGATCGGGCGCCGCAATCCGGCCTGTGCCGCTGTTCACTCGCTCGGACGCGCCGCAACGGGACGATACAATCGCTGGCAGGCCGATGGCGGCAGCCTCCAGAACCGTCAAGGGGCCGGTCTCCTCCCACAAGGACGGCGCGAGCACAGCGCGAATGCGCGTTCGCAAAAGCTTTTGCACCTCCTGCGGGCTGACCCAGCCGGTAATCTCGGCGTCCGGCATAATCCGCAGGATCGCGTCCCGCGCCGGTCCCTCGCCAATGAACAGGACTTTTGCGCCGGCACGCGCGGCAGCCTCGGCCGCGACCAACGCGCCCTTGTCTTCAGTCAACCGCCCGACCATGGCAAAAGCAGCATCCTTGGCGATTTCGACGGGCGCAGCGCGAGAAACCGAAATCGGGTTGTCGACCCGGTAATTCCGCCAATGCGCAGGCAGCAGAGGCGCAAGGCGCTGACGCGCGCCATCCGCAATATGGAAGACCGCCACGCGCCAATCTTCCCATTGGCTGGAGGTGGCCGCCTGTCTCGCGACACGCACGAGCTTGTGCGGATAGGAGCGGGTGTCGCAATTGGTTCTGATACAGGCAAGGCTCATGGGCGCGAGACGGCACGGCGCCATCTGGTCGAAACGAAACAGGACTCCGTTCGGGCAAGCCAGAAAATAATCATGCGCTGTGATCGCCAACGGCAAACGACTGGCGCGCAAGACGGAAAAAATCGATGGCGAGAATGCCCTTGTCCACTGATGCAAATGCAAGATCACGTCTTTTTCGCCCTCGAAAGGCGCGAGAGCCGCCGCCATTCGCCGGCCTGCCTGCATACTCCAGACGCCGTTGATCGCCCCCGAAACGGCGCTTCGCTGCCACACATCCGGCAGATTGAGACACTGTTTGTCGATCAGGGGATGGTCGAGCGCCGGGTCGGTCCCCGGGATCGCGTGCAGGAATGTCACATGGACGCCGACTTCGGCGAGGGCGCGCGCCGATTCGACCGCCACCCTCTGCGCGCCCCCGGTCGCCACCGCATAATCGGCAATGATAATAATTCGCATGGCCATAAAAATCGACCTATCGTCCCGCTCGAATAAAAACTAGGCAAATACAATTAATATTATAGAGCCGAAATCTAAAAAAACGCGCACGGGAGTCCACATGAACTCAACCTGAAAAACCGGATAAATGCAAACTGCGCATAAAAAAACGGGCGCCAAAAGACGCCCGCTCCATTCCCGAAGCTGAAAGGCAGGCTTACGCCGCCTTCGTCTCATCCTCTTGACCCGAATCCTTGCCTTTGGCCTCAACATCGCGATCGACAAACTCGATCACGGCGAGCGGCGCATTGTCGCCGAACCGGAATCCGGCTTTCATCACACGGGTATAGCCGCCGTGCCGCTCCTTGTAGCGGGGGCCGAGCACGTCGAAGAGTTTCTTGACGAGCAGAACGTCCTTGATCTGCGAAATCGCCTGCCGGCGGGCGTGCAGATCGCCACGTTTGCCCAGTGTCACCAGCTTCTCGACGACCGGACGCAGGTCCTTGGCCTTTGGCAGTGTGGTGGTGATCTGTTCATGCTTGATAAGCGCCTGGCACATGTTTGCGAACATCGCCTTGCGGTGTTCGGGTGTGCGGTTGAAGCGGCGCTTTGCGCGACCGTGATACATGATGGCTCTCCTTAATTATGTGGTCGCCGTGCCTAGGAACGACCAGCGGTTATAGGCAGTCGGCAGCAGGTAAAAGGCAGTGGTTACGAAATACTGCCTAACCCCTGCTGCCTGTTCCCTCTAGTAATGCTCTTCAAAGCGCTTGGCCAGTTCCTCAATATTTTCGGGCGGCCAACCGGTGACTTCCATTCCGAGGTGCAAACCCATCTGAGCGAGCACTTCCTTGATTTCGTTGAGAGATTTGCGTCCGAAATTCGGCGTGCGGAGCATTTCCGCCTCCGATTTCTGGATGAGATCGCCGATGTAGACGAGATTGTCGTTCTTGAGACAATTGGCCGAGCGAACCGAGAGTTCGAGTTCGTCGACCTTCTTGAGCAGAGCGGGGTTGAACGCCAGCTCGGGGATGGACGGGCTCGATTCCTCGCGGCGCGGCTCCTCGAAATTCACGAAGATGTTGAGCTGGTCCTGCAGGATGCGCGCGCTGTAAGCGAGGGCGTCCTCGGGACTGATCGCGCCATTGGTCTCGACGGTCAGCGTCAGCTTGTCATAATCGAGTTTCTGACCTTCACGCGTGTTTTCGACGCGATAGCTCACCCTTTTGACCGGCGAAAAAAGGCTGTCCACCGGCACGAGGCCGATCGGCGAATCCTCGCTGCGGTTGTGCTCGGAGGCGACATAGCCCTTGCCGTTGTTGACCGTGAATTCCATCCGGATTTCCGCGCCCTCGTCGAGGTGGCAGATCATCAATTCGGGGTTCAGGATCTGAATATCGCCGGTCACCGAAATATCCCCGGCCGTGACAGCGCCCGGCCCGGACTTTTTCAGCACAATGCGCTTGGGCCCTTCGGCCTGCATCTTGATCGCGATATCCTTGATGTTCAGGATGATGTCGGTGACATCCTCCCGCACGCCAGGGATCGAGGAAAATTCGTGCAACACGCCGTCAATGTGCACGGATGTAATCGCCGCGCCCTGCAAGGACGACAGCAGCACGCGCCGCAGCGAATTGCCGAGCGTCAGGCCGAACCCGCGCTCGAGCGGCTCGGCGACAAGCGTCGCCGTCCGGCGATGGTCGTCGCCATGCGACACCTGAAGTTTTTCGGGACGTATAAGTTCTTGCCAGTTCTTCTGAATCATTTGAGCGTCACCTTCGGCGCGGGTATTTCGGTCCGTCGACCCTGACCCGGCGCTGTCGCGTGAAATCGCCACGTCAGACGTGGCGGGGATATCGGCTGCGCCCGTCGACGCATCCGAATGTCATGAAACTCGAAAAATCAAACGCGCCGGCGTTTGCGCGGCCGGCAACCATTGTGCGGAATGGGCGTGACGTCGCGGATGGATGTCACGGTGAAACCGGACGCCTGCAAGGCGCGCAAGGCGGATTCACGACCCGAACCAGGGCCGGACACCTCAACTTCAACCGTCCGCACGCCATGTTCGCTCGCCTTGCGGGCGGCGTCCTCTGCGGCCATCTGGGCGGCATAGGGGGTCGATTTACGCGAACCCTTGAAGCCCATCGTGCCTGCGGACGACCAGGCGATCGTATTGCCCTGCGCGTCCGAGATGGTGATCATCGTGTTGTTGAATGTCGAATTCACATGGGCGACGCCCGATGCGATATTCTTGCGTTCGCGGCGGCGAACGCGGCCAGCTTCTTTTGCCATTGTGTCAATCGTCCTTCTGGCGCGCCCGTATTTCCAGGCGCTGGGGCTCTGGTTTGCGTATGGCTCATACGGAGCCACACGCCCTACAATTTGCCGGAAACCGGCGGACTGCAGCGGCGCGACGTGCGCCGTTGCAAATTACTTCTTCTTGCCGGCGATCGCCTTCGCCTTGCCCTTGCGGGTGCGGGCGTTGGTGTGCGTGCGCTGGCCACGGACCGGCAACTGACGACGATGCCGCAGGCCGCGATAGCAACCCAGATCCATCAGGCGCTTGATGTTGATCGCCACCTCGCGGCGCAGATCGCCCTCAACCATGTAATCACGATCGATGGCTTCGCGGATCTGCAACACTTCTGCGTCAGTGAGCTGGGCCACGCGGCGCTCGGCGGGAATACCGACTTTGGCGCAGATGTCCTCGGCGTTCTTTTTGCCGATGCCGTGGATATACTGCAACGCGATAATCACGCGCTTGTTGGTTGGTATGTTTACGCCCGCAATACGAGCCATTGGCCGTCTCCATGTCGGCGGCGGTGAAGCCGCAGGAAAGCCGCATGTGCGGCGGAAACCTGCGTCCGGTGGAGGCCGGCCCATGCAGGCGGTAAAAAAGACCAAAAAACCCGCGTCCCCCGAGAGGGCCGGGATTTCAGTCTCCGAATGTGCTGCTTCTAGTGGGGAGAAAGAGGGGCGTCAACAGGAAATGACGGATTTGCGACTCATTTCCATTCGGCGGCCAGGATCAGCTCAATGTCCTTCCGCCGCAGCAGGTTGACAAGCTCGTCGAGAGTGACGCGGGGCGCTTGGCGAGGAAAGCGAGCGCCTCGGCGTCGAGATGGATCGGCGGGGCGAGCGCTGCGCCGGGCGGAAGAATCGCCCGCGCTTGGCCACAGAGAAATCATACTCGGCCTACATGGCGTTTCACCTTCGCGAAATTGGCGCGCCTGGCGGCTGCGATCGGGCGTCATCGTCATTGCGCGCCCGTCCCCGCCCCTGACCCTTACGGCGTGTCTTTGTCGCCGTCCGGCATCGTGTCGACATCCCCACCGATGGCAATCCGCATGACGCGGACGGCGTTGCTGATCACTTCGGCGGGGCGGCGCTCGCCTTCAGGTCCTTGGGGGCGCGAATTTGATCCTTTTCGAATTGATTCACGAAATACAGCCCCGCTTCCCTTATGGAGGCTATTATTTCCGTCGTCATCCGCTCAAGTTCCTGACGCCCTTGGATACTCTCAACCAGTTCCGGGCGACAGCGTTCAACCGCTTTCTTGATCGCATAAAACGCCGCTTGCTCATGCATGTCGACCCCTACCTGCTTTGCGCCAAGCATAGCAGGGCGTTGCGACCGGCGCGAGCGCGCGTCAAGGCCCCTGAATTTCAAACTGAGACACGACCGACCTCCAGTCGCGCCCTCACACCCCCAAAACCCCATCAATCGCCTTCGTCACGTCGTCAATCCCCATCATCCCGTCCACTGTCTTCAAAGTCCCCCTGCCCGCGTAATAGGCCGACACCGGCGCCGTCTGGGTCCGGTAGGCGTCGAGCCGCACCTTGAAGGCTTCCGGGTTGTCGTCGGCGCGCACAGTTCCGCCGGCCGCCATGGTTTCCGCGGCGCGTTTTTCGATGCGTCCGAGCAGGGCTTTCTCATCGACTTTCAGTTCGATAATTGCGTCGAGCCGCATATCCGTGCGGGCCAGCAAAGCGTCGAGCGCCTCGGCCTGCCCGACCGTTCGCGGAAATCCGTCGAGAATGAACCCGCGTTTGGCGTCAGGCTCGGCGATCCGGTCGGCGATGATGCCAACAACGAGTTCGTCCGACACGAGCCCGCCAGCGTCCATCACGCTCTTGGCGCGCATGCCCGTCGGGGTTCCCGCTTTCACAGCCGCCCGCAACATATCGCCCGTCGACAATTGCGGAATTTGGAATTTATCGACCAAACGCTGCGCCTGAGTTCCCTTGCCCGCCCCTGGAGGCCCCAGCAATATCAGTTTCATTTCTTGCGCCCCCGCAATTTTGCTTTTTTCACCAGCCCCTCATATTGCTGCGCCTGCAAATGCCCGTGAATTTGCGCGACCGTATCCATCGTGACGCTCACCACAATCAGCAACGAGGTGCCGCCAAAGTAGAACGGCAGAGCTGCGTAGGATATCAGCATTTCGGGTAACAGGCAGATGATCGAAAGATAGGCCGCCCCGATGCAGGTAATTTTCGTCAGCACGGAATCGATATATTGCGCCGTCCGCTCGCCCGGGCGAATGCCCGGCAGGAAGCCGCCGTGTTTGCGCAGATTGTCGGCGGTCTCGACAGGATTGAACACGATCGCTGTGTAGAAGAAGGCGAAGAACACAATCAGCGCCACATACATCAGCATGTACAGCGGCCGACCATGCGCGAGATAGGTTGTGATCAACCCCAGAAAACCGCCCGAGCCGCCGGACTGCGCGAAATTGGCGACGGTTGTCGGCAGCAGCAGCAGCGAGGATGCAAAGATCGGCGGAATGACGCCCGATGTATTCAACTTCAGCGGCAGAAATGAGCTCTGCCCTTCATAAACCTTATTGCCCACCTGCCGCTTGGGATAGGTGATCAACAACCGCCGCTGCGCGCGCTCCATGAACACGATGAAGGCGATGACCAGCAGCGACATGACGACGACAACGAAAATCAGGCCCCCCGAAATCGCGCCCTGACGGCCAAGTTCAAGCGTGTTGATGATCGCTGAGGGGAAGGCTGCGACAATGCCGGAGAATATGATCAGCGAAGAACCATTGCCAATCCCGCGCGAGGTGATCTGCTCGCCGAGCCACATCAGAAACATCGTGCCGCCGGTCAGCGTGATGACTGTGGAAATACGGAAGAACCAGCCGGGCTCGGCGACCGTCCCGGCCTGCCCCTCAAGTCCGATGGCGATGCCATAGGCCTGGAACAGCGCCAGAAACACCGTGAGATAGCGCGTGTATTGATTGAGGACCTTGCGGCCCTGCTCGCCTTCCTTTTTCAGCGCTTCCAGCGTTGGAAACACCGAGGTCAGCAGCTGGATGATGATCGACGCCGAGATATAGGGCATGATGTTCAGGGCGAAGATCGCCATGCGCTGCACCGCGCCGCCCGCAAACATGTTGAACAGCTCAAGCACGCCCTGGCTCTGGCGCGTGAAATTCGCCTCGAAGGCCGCCGGATCGATGCCGGGCAGCGGGATATAGGTTCCAAGCCGGTAGATCACCAACGCTCCCAGCGTGAACCAGATGCGCTTTTTCAGCTCTTCGGCCTTGCCGATCGCGGAAAAGTTTATGGATGCCGCAAGTTGTTCGGCTGCCGATGCCATATCCAGCTCCAATCAAGCGCAGACGCGCCGAAAATTAAATGCGCCACCCCGAGAGATCGCGCGCCTCATATAGACCCTGACCCTTCGTGCGCCAAATCACGAAGCCAACAACCTGCCCATAGAAAACGGGGCGTAAGGATTTCGCCTTCGCCCCGCCGTATCATAAAGCGACTGGCTCCGGTCGGTCAGGCCTGAGCTTCCGGCGCTTGCCCACCCAGCAGCTTGACGCTGCCGCCGGCCTTTTCGATGGCCTCGACCGCCGTCTTCGACGCCCGCGCAACTTCAAATGTAGCCTTGGCTTTCAGTTCGCCCGCGCCCAGAATCTTCACGCCTTCGCGCGCCTTGGCGCAAACGCCGGCGACGATCAGCGCTTCGTTGGTGATCGGCTTCGACGCGTCGAGCTTGCCAGCGTCAATGGCGGTCTGGATACGCCCAAGATTGACCTCATTGAAGTCAGTCTTGAAAATATTCGTGAACCCGCGCTTCGGCAGGCGCCGATGCAATGGCATCTGGCCGCCCTCGAAGCCCTTGATGCGAACGCCCGAACGCGCCGTCTGGCCCTTGCCGCCGCGACCGCTTTGCTTGCCCTTGCCC
This sequence comes from uncultured Hyphomicrobiales bacterium, assembly GCA_903931945.1. Lineage (GTDB taxonomy): Bacteria > Pseudomonadota > Alphaproteobacteria > Rhizobiales > Beijerinckiaceae > Terripilifer. The sequence goes on from CAIZEI010000019.1 coordinate 13,224, forward strand.
GAGCCGATACCGCGACCGACGCGGGTGCGGTTCTGCGAGGAGCCGGGATTGTCAGTGATTTCGTTGAGTTTCATGATCGTCTCCTCACTTGCCGTCGACGACGCGGATGAGATGCGCGACTTTCGCGATCATCCCGCGCACCGACGGCGTGTCCTCCAGCGAGGAGCGGCGGCCAATCTTGTTCAGGTTCAGGCCGACCAGCGTCGCACGCTGGTCTTTCGACCGCGCGATGGGGCTGCGAACCTGTTCGACCGTAACGGTCTTTTTCAATGCGTCTGACATGGTCGTTCTCCCGATCAGGCGTCGACGGCGTCGGCATCGACACCCTCGCGACGCGATTGCAGGGTCGAGACCTTGATGTTGCGGCGGGCCGCAACTGAACGCGGGGAATCCTGATGCTTCAATGCATCGAATGTGGCGCGAACCATGTTGTAAGGGTTGGACGACCCCTTCGATTTCGCGACAACGTCATGCATTCCAAGCGTTTCGAACACAGCGCGCATCGGACCGCCGGCGATGATGCCGGTGCCCGCTGGCGCAGCCCGCAGGATCACGCTGCCGGCGCCATGACGGCCCAGCACATCGTGATGCAACGTGCGGCCTTCGCGCAGAGGAACGCGAACGAGGCCGCGCTTGGCCGATTCTGTCGCCTTACGAATGGCTTCGGGCACTTCGCGCGCCTTGCCATGGCCAAATCCGACGCGGCCCTTCTGGTCGCCAACGACGACGAGCGCAGCAAAGCCGAAACGCCGTCCGCCCTTCACGACCTTGGCGACGCGATTGATATGGACCAGCCGGTCCACAAACTCGCTGTCGCGCTCTTCGTGATCTCGCTTTTGATCACGCCGCGGCCCACGGCCGCCTTTGCGTTCTTCATCTGCCATTTTATCTTCCGTCACTTGCGCAGTTCGCAGAGCGAACCGCTCGCTGGGATTTCACGCACGATTATTCGCGCGGGAATATGCGTCAAAAATTGAGGCCGCCTTCGCGTGCGCCCTCGGCGACCGCCTTTACGCGGCCGTGATAGATATAACCGCCACGATCGAAGACCACGTCCTTGATCCCTTTGGCGACAGCGCGTTCGGCGATCAACTTGCCAATGGTCTTGGCTGCATCGACCGTTGCGCCGGTTTTCAACGAAGCGCGCGTATCTTTTTCGAGCGTCGAGGCGGCGGCGAGCGTCTCGCCTTTCGCGTCGTCGATGATCTGCGCATAGATCTGCTTTGACGACCGGAAAACAGAAAGCCGGGGCTTGCCGTTTGCGCGGGCGCGAATGGTGCGGCGAACGCGCGCAACGCGGCGGAGAGCTTGCTTGTCCTTGCTCATGGCGAGGTCCCTTACTTCTTCTTGCCTTCCTTGCGGAAGATGTACTCGCCGGCGTATTTGACGCCCTTGCCCTTATAGGGCTCGGGGCCGCGGTAGGCGCGAATTTCCGCCGCGACCTGGCCAACCTGACGCTTGTCGGCGCCCACAACCACGATTTCCGTGGGCTTGGGTGTCGTAATCGTCACGCCGGCGGGCACTGGATAGTTGACGTCATGGCTGAACCCGAGCGCCAGTTGCAGGTCCTTGCCTGCAATCGCCGCCCTGTAACCCACGCCAGTGATCTCCAGCTTCTTCTCGTAACCCTTGGTCACGCCTGTGACCAGGTTATTGATCATCGCACGCGACATACCCCACATCGCGCGCGCGCGTTTGGATTCATCGCGAGGGTCGACCTTGATTTGACCTTCGCCAAAAACGACGGTCACTTCTTCGGGGACGTTGAATTTAAGTTCGCCCTTGGCGCCCTTGACCGACACCAGTTGGCCTACGACCGTGGTCGTGACGCCAGCAGGCACGGGGACCGGTTTTTTTCCGACTCGAGACATGATTTTTCCTGCGCTCCCGTCAGAATACCTTGCAGAGCACTTCGCCGCCCACGTTCTGCTCGCGAGCAGTGTGATCGGCCATAACGCCCTTTGGGGTGGAGATGATGGTGATGCCAAGGCCATTGGCGACCCGAGGCATAGCCTCGACCGCAGAATAGACCCGGCGTCCCGGCTTGGACACGCGCTCGATCTGACGGATAACGGGTTCGCCATCGAAATATTTAAGCTCGATTTCGAATTCCGTACGACCGTTGCCGAACTCGGCGGACGAGTAATCGCGAATGTAGCCTTCTTCTTTCAGCACATCGAGCACATGGCCGCGCAAGCGCGAACCGGGCGTCGAGACCTTGGATTTCCGGCGCATCTGCGCGTTGCGGATACGGGTGAGCATATCGCCCAGCGGATCGTTCATCGACATGGACCGCCCTCCCTTACCAGCTGGATTTCACGAGGCCGGGAATCAGGCCCTTCGAGCCCAGTTCCCGCAACGCGATACGAGACATTTTCATCTTGCGATAGACCGCATGAGGACGGCCGCTCACTTCGCAACGATTGTGAATACGAACCGCAGCGCCGTTGCGCGGCAGCGCCGCCAGCTTGAGGCGCGCCTCAAACCGCTCTTCCATTGTCAGCTTTTCGTTGTCGGCGATCGCCTTCAACCGCGCGCGCCGGGGAGCATATTGCTTCACCAGCTTTTCACGCCGCTTGTTCTTCTCTATCGAGCTCTTCTTTGCCATGAGCTACTCACCTAAGTGTCCGCGTTTGAGGCCGGAAGGCCTCACTGCCGGAACGGGAAATTGAATGCGCTGAGGAGCGCGCGGGCTTCCGCATCGGTGCGGGCGGTGGTGCATACGATGATGTCCATTCCGATAACCGATTCGGTCTTGTCGTAATCGATTTCAGGGAACACAATGTGCTCCTTGATGCCGAGAGCGTAATTGCCGCGCCCGTCGAACGATTTGGGGTTCAGTCCGCGAAAATCGCGAATGCGCGGGAGCGCAATCGTCACCAGACGATCCAGAAACTCATACATCCGGGTCTTGCGCAAGGTCACCTTCGCGCCGATCGGCATGTTTTCGCGCACCTTGAAGGTCGAAATCGCCTTGCGGGCGTGCGTGACAACCGGCTTCTGACCCGCGATCAAAGCGAGGTCGGAGGCGGCGGCCGTCACCTTCTTGGTGTCGTTGACCGCTTCGCCCACGCCCATGTTGAGCACGATCTTCTCGATGCCCGGCACTTCAAACGCGTTCTTGTATCCGAACTGCTTGATCATTGCAGGACGCACGACCTCGTCGTAGTGCTTGCGCAAACGCGGCGAATAGCCTTCTGGAATCGCCAGATCGGCGGCCGTCGCCGTGCGCATTTCTTCCTTCGGCTCGCGCTTGCTTTTGCCGGCCGGTTTGGCCTTGGCCGCGGCTTTGCTGGTTTGGGGCTCAGCCATCGATCAGATCTCCCGAACGCTTGGCGACGCGGACCTTGCGGCCGTCGTCGAGTGTCTTGAAGCC
>CAIZEI010000020.1 GCA_903931945.1 uncultured Hyphomicrobiales bacterium
AGCGCGGCATCACGATCACTTCTGCGGCAACCACCGCGATCTGGGATGGCAAGCGTCTGAACATCATCGACACCCCCGGCCATGTCGATTTCACGATTGAAGTCGAGCGTTCTCTGCGCGTTCTTGATGGCGCAGTTTGCGTGCTGGACTCAAACCAGGGCGTCGAGCCGCAGACTGAAACCGTCTGGCGTCAGGGCGACAAGTATAAAGTGCCGCGTATTGTCTTCTGCAACAAGATGGACAAGACGGGCGCGGACTTTTACCAGTGCCTGACCGATATCAAGGTGCGCCTCGGCGCCAAGGCCGTGCCGATCCAGCTGCCGATCGGGGCCGAAAACAATTTCAAGGGCATTGTTGACCTCGTCCGTATGAAGGCCGTCATCTGGGAAGAGGAATCCCTTGGCGCCAAATATCACGATGAAGACATTCCCGCCGATCTCATGGATCGCGCGCTCGAATATCGCAACCTGATGATTGAGGCGGCTGTCGAACTCGACGACGATGTGATGGCGGCCTATCTCGATGGCGCAGAGCCCGATGAGCCGACGCTCAAGCGGCTGATCCGCAAAGCGGTGCTGATCGGAGCGTTTTATCCGGTGCTGGCTGGTTCGGCCTTCAAGAACAAGGGCGTTCAGCCCCTGCTCGACGCCGTTGTGGACTATCTTCCCTCGCCAATCGATCGCGGCGCGATCAAGGGGCTCGATTACAAGACCGGCGAAGAGACCGAGCGCAAGCCGTCGGACACAGAGCCGCTTTCGCTGCTCGCCTTCAAAATCATGGACGATAAATATGGCGTCCTGACTTTCGCGCGCATTTATTCGGGCAAGCTTGAAAAGGGCATGCAGCTGTTGAATTCGACTCGCGAAAAGTCGGATCGCGTTGGCCGCATGGTGCTCATGCACGCCAACGATCGTGAGGAAATTGCGGAAGCCTTCGCTGGAGATATCGTTGCGCTGGTTGGCATGAAGGAAGCCCGGACCGGCGACACGCTGTGCGATCCGCACAAGGCTGTCATTCTCGAAAAAATGGAATTTCCAGATCCCGTCATCGAAATGGCGGTTGAGCCCAAGACCAAGGGCGATCAGGAGAAAATGGCTGAAGCCCTGCTCAAACTGGCGATGGAAGATCCTTCCTTCCGCGTCTCGACCGATCAGGAATCCGGCCAGACCATCATCAAGGGCATGGGCGAACTGCATCTCGACATCAAGGTCGATATTCTTCGCCGCACCCATAAGGTGGAAGTGAATGTCGGCGCGCCGCAGGTCGCTTACCGCGAGAAGGTGACCAGGCGGGTCGAAAAGGATTACACCCACAAGAAGCAGACCGGCGGCACGGGCCAGTTCGCGCGTGTCAAGTTCATCATTGAACCCAATGAACCGGGCGCAGGCTTCGTGTTTGAATCGAAGGTTGTCGGCGGCTCGGTGCCCAGGGAATATATCCCCGGTGTTGAAAAGGGCCTGAATTCTGTGCTTGGCGCAGGCGTTCTGGCCGGCTTCCCCGTCGTTGACGTGAAGGTCGCCCTGATCGACGGCGCCTTCCACGAAGTGGATTCGTCAGCTCTTGCATTCGAAATCGCCTCGCGCGCCGCCTTCCGGGAAGCGCTTCGGGAAGGCCATTCGGTCCTGCTTGAGCCGGTCATGAAGGTCGAGGTGGTGACGCCGGAAGATTACACCGGGTCTGTCATCGGCGATCTGAATTCGCGGCGCGGGCAGATTCTGGGGCAGGACATGCGCGGCAACGCCAATGTCGTGTCTGCGATGGTGCCGCTCGCCAACATGTTCGGTTATGTCAATACGCTGCGATCATTCTCGCAGGGACGCGCGAGCTATTCGATGTCTTTCGATCATTACTCGGAAGTTCCGCGCAACGAAGCTGAAAAGATTCAGGCGAAATACGCCTGAGTTTCATTCTCATCCGCTCTCTCAACTAAGGGCTAAGGAGCTCGATCATGGCCAAGGAAAAATTTTCGCGGAATAAGCCGCATTGCAACATCGGCACGATCGGTCACGTCGATCATGGCAAGACGTCGCTGACAGCGGCGATCACCAAGATTCTGGCGGAATCGGGCGGAGCGACGTTCACGGCCTAT
>CAIZEI010000021.1 GCA_903931945.1 uncultured Hyphomicrobiales bacterium
CGGTCGCCGCGCCATTTCACCGGGCGTCCCAGAGCCTTCGCGGCAAAGGCAATGCACGCTGTTTCGGGAAACAGCTTGCTGCGCACGCCAAAGCCGCCGCCGGTATCGATCGAGATGATCCGTGATTTTTCGACCGGCAGGCCGAGCAGCCGCGCCAGCCCCTCCTGTATGCGCCGTCCGCCCTGCGTCGGCGAATGCACCGTCAGTGCGCCGTCGTTATATTCCGCGATCACAACGCGCGGCTCCATCGGGCTGGGCGCGAGACGGTTGTTGATGAGATCGACGCTGACCCGCTTGTGGGCCTTTGCCAGAATCGCCCCGACAGCCGCCGGGTCGCCATATTCCCAATGGACGACTTCGTTCGTGCCGAATTCCGGCCAGACCAGCGGCGCGTCTGCGTCCAGAGCCCGCATCCCGGAGGCGACCGCAGCCAGCGGTTCGTAGTCAATCTCGACGGCCTCGGCGGCGTCGCGCGCCTGTTCGGGCGTTTCTGCCACCACAAATGCGATACATTCGCCAACAAATCGCGTTTTTTCGACGGGCAAGACGGCGCGCGCCGGTTTATGCATCGGAGCGCCGTCGCGATAACGATAGGCGGCGTCGTTCAGGAGCAGTCCGACTTTCGCCGCAGCAAGGTCGTGGCCGGTCATGACGGCAGTGACGCCCGGCATGGATTTGGCGATTTCGGAATTGATTCCCAGAATGCGCGCATGGGCGTGTGGCGAGCGCACGAAGCATGCAAAAGCCTGCCCCTCAATGTTGATGTCGTCGGTAAACTGGCCCAGCCCCTGGAGCAGGCGCGTATCTTCCTTGCGCCTGACCGGCTGTCCGATGCCAAACTCACCCATAAATGTCCGTTCCCGTCTTGAAGCGCGACCCGGCGCTGTCTGATCGGGCGCTTTAAACAGGGTTGTGCGCCGCTTCGCAAGAGCCGTCCGCGCAGCGTCCGGACCCGAAGGCAAAATGACATTTTGTCGAATGGCGGATGTTTGATAATCAGGACGCGCAAGGGACGAAACGATGACAGCCCATCAGAGCAGAACCGCGAGCGCAACCGGCGAAGACGCGACAAGCCCGAGATATAAGGTCGAGGCGATTGCGCGGGCCGCGCAGATTCTCGATTGTCTGGAGTCCGGGCCGCATCATGAAATTGCCGCCATTGCATCGCGTTCCGAGGCTACGGAGGCTTTCACAGAGGCTGCGCTCGCAGCGCTTGAACGCCGGGGGCTAGCGCATGAGGATCGGGGCGCATGGTCGCTGGGGCTTGCGTGGCTGCAACTGGCCGCGACCGCGCGGCGCCAGATCGATTTGCGCGAAATCGCTTTGCCGATCATGCGGCGAATGCGCGACGACGTGGATGAAACCATCATCCTCAGCGTTCCCAGAGACAAACGCCGCGTGAATGTGGAATTTATGGAGAGCACGCAGGAGGTCCGTCGCCTGACCCAGCCAGGGCAGGAAATTCCGCTTTACGTTGGCGCTGCCGGACGCGCTTTGCTGACGGGATTCCCGTCGCATGAACTGCGGGATTATCTCGCCTCGGTCGCCGCCGCCGATGGCATGGTGATCTGCGGCCTCGACGTCGCGACCTATGCACAGCAGGTGGAGGCGGCGGGCCGATCCGGCTTTGCTGTGAGCAATCGCGAGTTTTCAGCCGATCTTTGTGCGATTTCCTCGCCTGTGCTGGATCATGCCGGTCGCGTGGTTGCAGCGGTGACAATCTCCTATCCGGCGGACCGCTTTTCGCAGGAGCGGGAAGACCGGTTCTCTAATGTAACGATCGCAGGCGCAATGGACATATCCTTGCAAATCGGCTTTGCAGGCTGACCGCAGACTGGACAGAACCCGTGGTTCCCGCCAGAAAGGCGCCAACCAGAGCCGCATCTGCGACAGATCAATGGAAATTGAGGAAATGAGCAACACATCGGGCGTTCAGTCAAAATCCGGCGCGCGGCTGGCGGCCGATATCGGCGGCACCTTCACAGATGTCGCTGCTTTTCGTGAGGGGACGGGAGAGCTGCTTTACGGAAAAGCCCTGTCAACGCCGCAGAAGCTTGTCGAGGGGATCTCGCAGGGCGTGGACAAGGCGGGCGCGACCTTTGCCGAAGCCGATATTTTCCTGCATGGCTCCACAATAGCCATTAACACCATGCTGGAGCGCTCGGGCGCCCGGACCGCGCTGATCGTCACCAAGGGCTTTCGCGACATCTACGAAATCGGCCGCATCAACCGGCCTGACGCGTATAATCTTTATTTTCGCAAACACCGTCCGCTGGTTCAGCGCTCGCTCCGGTTTGAGGTTGTCGAACGCCTCACGGCGGAAGGCGATGTCGATACCGAGCTTGACGAGGCCACGGTCAACGCGGTCTGCGATCAGCTTGTGGCGCTCGATATCGAGGCGGTCGGCATCATGCTGCTGCATTCCTATCGCAACAATGAGCATGAGCGCCGGGTGAAGGCGATTGTCCAGCAACGGTTGCCGCACGCGTTCGTTTCGGCCTCGCATGAATTGTCGCAGGAATACCGGGAGTTCGAGCGTTGCTCGACTGTTGTCGCCAATGCCTATATCGGACCGAAGGTTAGCTCCTATGTTGCCGGCATTGACGATCACATCGCGCGCAACGGTTTTGAAGGCTCCTTCCTGCTCGTTCAGTCCTCCGGCGGACTTTACGAATCGGCGCAGGCCAAACAGCATTGCATCAGGATGCTGGAATCCGGGCCTGCGGCGGGCGTAATTGGCGCGCGCGCGTTATGCCATGTTCTTGGTATGACGGAGGCGATCGCTTTTGACATGGGCGGCACAACGGCGAAAGCCGGCGTCATTCACAATGGCGACGCGCTGACGACGGGCGCGGCGCTGGTCGGCGGCTACAATGAAGCCCTGCCTGTGCAAATCTCGATGATCGATATTTTCGAGGTCGGCACTGGCGGCGGCAGCATCGCGCGGCTCGATGCGGGTGGCGGACTTTGCGTCGGCCCGGTGAGCGCCGGGGCTTCGCCCGGCCCGGCCTGCTATGGCCTCGGCGGCGAAGAACCGACAGTCACCGACGCCAATCTGATTCTTGGACGCCTCGATCCAAGGCGGTTTCTGGGCGGTGAAATGCAGCTTGACCTTGCCGCCGCGCAACGCGCCATGACGAAACGGGTCGGCGAACCTCTCGGCCTGTCGCTGATCGCGGCCGCCGAAGGCGTGTTGCGCATTGCGGCCACCACCATGTCATATGCGGTGAAAGGCGTTTCGACCGAACGCGGACTTGACGCAGCCGCCTTTCCGCTGATCGCCTATGGCGGCGCGGGGCCGCTCCATGCTTGCGCCGTCGCCCGCGAAATTGGAACGTCGATGGTCATCATTCCGCAATCGCCCGGACATTTCTGCGCCTTCGGAATGTTGTTCTCGGATTTACGCTACGATTATGTGCGCACGGCGCCGATGCGGCTTGCCGATGCTTCGTTCGATGAAATTGAAACGCTCTATGAAGGCATGATTGCAGAGGGCATGGCGGCGCTGGCGGGCAGCGGGATCGCCAATGCGCAGGCGACTACGTCGCGCGCCGCTGACATGCGCTATGTCGGTCAGGAGCATTCGGTCACCATCGACCTGCCGGCGGAGGTCTTCGCCAGCCAGGATCGCGGCGCGATCAAGAAGCATTTTGACGATGTGCATTTGCAGCGCTACGGCACCTGCGCGCCCAATGAGCCCGGCGAGATCGTCAGCCTGCGGGCAACCGTTTCCGGTTTGATGAAGAAACCCGATCTGTCGCCCATCGCCTCCGGCGCCGCGGCGCCTCCCGAGGCCGCCCGATTGCCCTCGCGCGATGTCTATTTCACCGAACTCGGCAAGGCCGTTTCAACGCCGATATTCATGCGGGAACGCCTGCTGTCGGGCAACCGGATTGAAGGACCGGCGCTTGTCGAAGAGCACGCATCCACGACAGTCGTCCTGCCGGGCGACCATCTGGAGGTGGATCGCTTTGGCAATCTCATGATCGAAATCGGACGGAGCCACTGATATGACCGCGACCGCCCCCGCAACGAAACGCGCCGACGCTGTTCTGACCGCCATTATCCGCAATGGCGTGCTCGCCGTCACCGAAGAGATGAAAACCAATCTCATGCGGACGGCCTATAATATGATTATCTATGAGGCGCTCGACTTCACTGTCGGACTGTTCACGCCAGTTGGCGACACTGTGTCGATCGGTCTTGGCCTGCCGATGTTTATTCGCGGCATGTCGCAGACGGTGAAAGCCAAGATCGCGCATTTTGGCGTCGACGCCATGCGCGAAGGCGATATCTACATCACAAACGACAGTTATCTCACCGGCAGCCATCTCAATCATTTCACGTTGACCATGCCGGTGTTTCATCGCGGCGTTCTGGCGGGGTTCACCTGCTGCATGGCGCATTGGCAGGATGTCGGCGGCAATCTGGGCGGCGTCACCACGGATATATATTCCGAGGGCATCCAGATCCCGATCATGAAAGTGCAGAAAGAGGGCGTCATGAATGACGACCTCGTCGATATTATCAAAATGAATGTCCGCATTCCCGAACGCGCGATGGGCGATTTGCGGGCGCAAATCACCGCTGTGAAATCAGGCGAGCGCCGCTACAAGGAATTGCTGGACCGCTATGGCCGCGAGGAAACGCTCGACGCAATCGCCCGCATCATGGACCAGTCGGAAGCGCGCGCGCGCGAACTCACGCGTTCGATTCCCGATGGCGTCTATACCGCCGAAGCCTTCATGGACGACGATGGCGTTGACATCGGCCAGCGCGTGCCGATCAAGGTGACGATTTCCATCGCGGGCGACGAAGCCACCATCGATCTGCGGGAGGTCAGCAAGCAGGTGCGCGGCTATTTCAATTCCGGCCCGACGACGGGCTATGCCTGCGCCGAGGTCGCCTACAAGTGCATTACCTCGCCGACTGATTATCCCATCAATCAGGGCTCGTTCCGTTCGCTGAAAGTGTTGCTGACGCCCGGCACGGTGATCTCGGCTGTGCGGCCCGCCGCCATGCGCCAGTGGATGACCTATCCGATGACGATTGTGGATTCGCTGTTCAAGGCTCTGGCGCCGGCGATTTCCGATCGCGTCATCGCCGGCCATCACGCCGATCTGATGACCATCAACATGTGGGGCATCCATCCGAAAGACGGGCGCTTCTACTTTGGCAATTTCGGACCGCTGGGCGGCGGCTGGGGCGCCAAAAAGACCGAAGACGGCATGTCGGCCACGGTCTGCCTGAACGATGGCGACACCCACAATAGCCCGATGGAGCAATCGGAATCCAAGAACCCCGTGATCGTGCGGCAGGTCGCGTTGCGCGACGATTCGGGCGGCGCCGGTCGCTGGCGTGGCGGCCTTGGCATCCATCGCATCATCGAGGCCCGGGCGCCGATTACCGTCAACACGCAGATCGACCGCCAGCATTGCGCGCCCTGGGGCCTTGAAGGGGGCAGGGACGCCCTCGGCAACAAGGTCAATCTGCGCATCTCCGGAAAGCTGATTGACGATCTTCCCAATTCAAAAGTGTTTACCCGCAAGCTCGAAATCGGCGATCAGATTCATCATCTCAGCGGCGGCGGCGGCGGCTTTGGCCCGCCTGCCGAACGCGAGGCCGAGCGCGTCGCCTTCGATGTGGCGGAGGGTTACGTCTCCCGCGAACAGGCCGAAAAGGCCTATGGCGTTGTCATTGACGCGCAGGGCAAGGTGGATCTGCAGGCCACGCAGGCGAGGCGCGCAGCTATGGGCAAGGCGACGTAAATGGCTGCATTGCGGGCGCCCGTTTCGAGTCCCGGCGATGACTTCAGCGCGCTCGCAGATCTCTGGATTGTCGGCGTCAACGCGCCGCATGATCTTGGCTGCGCCTGTGGCGGCATGGCGATGCCCTCGATCGCCGCAAGCGATATCGAGCGGGATTTTTTGAGCTATCTCGCTCATAAACACCGCGCGACCGCTGACATTGCCGGGTTGATCGAGGCGCGAATGCAAAATCCGTCAGGCCCTTTCGAGCGCTGGATTGCGGGTCTGGGCGGCGCAAAATTGTCCTCTGAATCGCGAGAAAACCTGCTGAAGGATTTTCGCACTTTTCTCGACTCGTTCAGCGGTCGCTCGCGGTTTGCCGTCTGCTACTGAAGCGGTTCGATGTGGAAAAGGGCGGCGCTGTGATTGCCAGCCAGCCAGAGGCTTGGCGGACTTGTGGACTCATCGACGAAAATCCGTCTGACCGCCGCGTGTTCGGGCAGTAAATATTCCTCTGTTGCGCCGCTTTGCGGATTGAGGCGCGTCACCCGATCGTTGGCAAGATTTCCTGTCCAGATCTGGCCGGCGCGATCCATGGCTGCATCATAGGGAAAGGACCAGGCCGCAGGCGCCGAAAACTCCTGAAAAGTCTCGCTTGCCATATTGAAGACGCCAATTTTTTGAGCGCCAAATTCGGCGAAGGTTATTTTTCCATCCGCCAATCGGCCCCGTCTTGGATGGGAAAAATGCGTGGGCGTGGGATAAACTGACGTGACCAGGGTTTTCGCATCGACACGCGCGATGGCCTCGGCGCCAAAATCGAGAAACCAGAGATTGTTCTGCGCGTCGGCCATCAACCCGTAGGGAAGATGGCTCCCCTTGTCGGCCGGGCCGAAAACCGGCGCGCGTTCATAAACGCCGCTCGCAATGTCGAGACGCAGGATCGAACGGGTCCCCACGTCTGTCGTCCACACCTTGCCGTCGACAGCCGCGCCTGCCGGCATGACCATCGATTGTTGCGTCGTATCATGATTGAGACCCGGCGAGACCGGGAACAGGGTGAAGCGCTTCGACGTCACGTCAAAGCGCGCGAGGCCGCCCTGGGCCATCAGCGCCAGCCAGAGATTGCCCTCGCCATCCGCTTCAAGGTCGAGCCCCCCCGGGGGCTGATCCGGCTTCAACAGGGGATAGGGGAATTCCTCGACATCGCCGGTCAGGGGGTCGAGACGTCCAAGAACGGGCTCATTGTCATCGGAATACCAGATCGCGCCATCGCGACCGATCACAACGTCATGTGGTTCGATATTGGGCCTTGGTAAATGGTATTGCGTGATGACAACGCGCTGCGAGCGACCCGATGGCGGCGGCGCGGGATGCAGCCCCGCGCGCCAGCCCTGCTGTTTTTGCGACAGGTTGATGGACGCCAGAAAGCTGGCGAATTCTGCGAGTCGGGCGTCGGGTGTTTCAACCGGCGTCCGACGTTGCGGGATTGTGTTCTGCCCGGTCTCGGCCGCGTAATTCAACATGCGCCTGAGCGTCGGGATAAACTCCGCCGCGCTATGGGTCGAGTTTACAACCCGCTCCAGCGAATGGCACGAGAGGCACGTCGCCAGCGCGCGCCTGTCGCGATCGGAACCGGACATTGCGGTGAGCCAATCGGCGTCTGTGAGTTCGGCGGAGAGGTTGTGGCCCGGCGTCAAAGCAAGGTCGGCGTTTGCCAGTTCGCCCGCCCGCAGAGTGAGGGTGACAGGTTGCGCAAGCTCATAACCGCCAAGTCGGATCGTGAGCGCATATGCATCGGGGAGAAGTCGTCCGGCCGGAAAGATGAACCGCCCGCGCGCATCGCTGACAATGGAAACGGAAACCGCGCTGTCATTGCGACGCGCTGTCACCACAACGCCTTCGGCAGGCTGCGCGCCAATATGCACAAAGCCGGAAAGGGCAGGGGCGTCAGCCCAAGCGGCAGCGGGAAACAAAATGAAAAACGAAACAGCAAGCCAGCGGACTGTCCGCGTCATTGTTTCTCGACGAGACAGGTCACTGCGATGGGCGCGCGGGGCCCGTCGCCCGTTTTGGCTTTCGTGCGAGCGAAGAATTTGTAACCATCCGCGCTGCAGGAAAAGTCGACCTCCTCGGGATCGACGCTCTTGTCGAATCCCTTGACGTTGAAATGGCCCTGGTCGTCGGTGCGCAGGATGAGACTCGAGTTGAACGCTTTCACCGCAATCGTCACCTTGGCGTCGGGGATTCCAGCGCCGCTGCGGTCCTTGACATCGCCAACGAACGGCGGCCCGGAATCATCGTCGTTATCGTCCATTGTGTCGAATGAGCCGCCGCCGGCTTTGGCGCCCGTCGTCGCCAGTCCGCACACAGCTGTGCCGAGGGCGAGGATGAAAACAGCATTGAGCAGGGGCAACCGCATCCACTTCCTCCATTCCGGACGCATCATTTGAAGCCGAACCATGTGCGCTCGATCCAGGCCAGTATAACGATCAGCACGACTGGAACAAGCCAGACAAAACCTGACCACACGCGGCCCCGGACGTTTTCGGGCAGAGCCAGCGCAACGCCGCCGCTGACAAGGCCGGCGATCAGTCCTGTCGTCAGCCAGGAATACCAGTACATGCCGGGCCCCTGGCGTGGTGGAAGTTGCGGCACGCCGAGATACCATTGGCCGATGCGCGATCCATAGGTGTAGAGCGTGAACGTGGGGTGGAAATACATCGAGATAAGATAGGCAATCATGAAAGCGCAGGAAAACGCTGGTATTGCGCGGGTCCACGACATATCAAATCCCCTTGATGTTGTTGAGAACATGGCCGGTGAGGAACGCCGCCCAGATGATCGCGGCGAGCACGAGCACGACGCCCTTGCGCGCGCCATTGTCTTCGGGCTTCTGCGGCAAACGCCAGTAATACCAATAGGCGGGCAGCAGGGCCAGACCGAAGGAGACGAGATGCTCCTTTACTTCGAAGGCGCCGACCGGCGCGCTCATACGCAAGTCTTCCATGTAGATGCGCGCGCCGGTGCGGTATGTTGGATAGATGATCGAGCCGATGATGAAGGTGATCAGAAACAACACGATCACGGCGTTGACATAGCCCGCCGCCTTCACCGCGCGAAACCGCGTAAAAAAGCTGGCGCTTCCTTTCCTGACCGGAATCCACACCGCCGCCGCCTGATGGGTGATTGCTCCCAGAAGCGCTATTGCGCACAGACCATGACAGATAAACAGGAACGTAATCACTCTGGTCCCCTCCGCTTGGTTTCCGCCTTTTCCGGCGATTTTTCGAATGCGCCGGCCCCCGCCAGCGTTTTCATGCGACGGAAGCTAATTGAGCCCGCCGCATTCGGCAAGCGCTAACGCGCCGACAAGATCAGCCAATCCTGCCCGCGACATTCGCGGCGGTCTGGCCAAACAGGTTGCGTTGTCTCTCTTCGTCGCTGGCCTGCTGCGATTGCAGGGGCGCGGCTTTGGCGTAGGCGCGCTTCGTCGTCTCGCGCTCGCCGATGGCGCTGACCCAGCGGCGCACATGGACGAAAGCGTCGAGCACGCTGGCGTCGCGGTTGAAGGCCGAGAATGTCCAGGGATAGCAGGCGAAATCGGCGATGGTCATGGCGCCGCAGACATATTCGCGATCCGCCAGCCGCCGGTCGAGCACGCCGAACAGGCGATCGACCTCTTTGGTGTAGCGGTCGATGGCGTAGGGGATTTTTTCCGGCGCGGCATGGGTGAAGTGCCCCTTCTGGCCGGCCATCGGGCCGAGCCCGCCAACCTGCCAGAACAGCCATTGCAGGACATCTGCACGCCCGCGAATATCCGTTGGCAGGAACTTGCCGCATTTTTCGGCGAGATACATCAGGATGGCCCCGGATTCGAATATCGAAATGGGCGCGCCGCCATCCGCCGGCGCGCGATCGACGATGGCGGGCATCCGGTTGTTGGGCGATATCGCCAGGAAATCCGGCTTGAACTGGTCGCCCTTGCCGATATTCACAGCATGAATCTCGTAGGGCAGGCCCATTTCCTCCAGCGCCATTGTGATCTTGTGGCCGTTGGAGGTTGGCCAGTAATAGAGCTCGATCATGGTGTTGTCCTATCCCGCGGCTCTCGCCGATTTGCGCGCCAGTCCATCGAAGAGATCCAGCATTTGCTCGCGCCATGCATACACCGGATCGTCGGGCGCCAGCAGCGCGACATCGGACACATTGCGCGCCCACATGAAGCTGCCAAACAGGCAATAATCCGCCCAGGCGGGATGACGTCCGTTGAGGAAGGGCTGTTCCTTCAACAGCGCGCGCAGCGGCGACACGGCGATGGTCATTTGCGCCAGCGCCGCGTCGGGCGCGATCTGGAATTTTTCCAGCGCCATGCCGAAGCGTTTTTCGCGGCTGTCGCGAAAATAGGGTTGATCGCCGGGCGCGAGCGCGTGGAAGAGATCCATGATGATGGCTTTGGCGATCGGCGTCAGAAGCACATTCTGCGCGATGTGCCGCACAAGACTGGCGAGCGCGCGACCCTGTTCGCCGTCCATCAGTCTGGGACGGTCCGCATAGGTCTTGTCGAGATATTCCGCGATGGCCCAGGAATCATGAACAATCGTGTCGCCATCGCGCAGCACCGGCACGAGGCCCTGTCCGGAAAAGGCGATGGCGTCCTTGTCGGAAAATCGCCACGCAATCGTCTCGACCTCAAGCCCCTTATGCGCCAATGCCATGCGGATGCGCCAGCAATAGGGGCTGAATCGCACCGCAGGATCCGCGCCCGCCAGATCGTACATTTTGATCGTCATGGCGCGGCTCCCTTGACCGGCTCGCGCGAGCCCAGATGGATGGCGTCGCCGCTGTCGAGCGCAGCGGTGATGCGCGCCACCAGTTCGCGCGCGGAGTCCGCGGACAATTCAACGGCCACGCGCTCATGCGACCGCGAATCGACAAAGTCGATGTTGAGCGCATGGTCGAGCGGCACATGCGTAGGGTGGTCATAATAGATGACGGCGGTATCGACCGCCATCCATCCCTGCCGCCCCTTGGCGCTGCCCATGATCGCGGTTCGCTCGGTAATGTAGGAGCACATGGGTCCTCAGCGAAGGTTTTTGTTCAGGAACGCGAGCGTTTTTCTCCACCCGTCCATCGCCTGTTCGGGGCGGTAGCTCGGCCGGCTCCAGTCGAAGAAGGCATGGCCGGCGCCATCGTAGCGATGGAACTCGTAGGTCTTGCCGAGGCTCTTCAGAATTTCCTCGGTTTTGTTGACCTGATCGGCGTCGGGCTCTTTATCGTCATTGCCGAAAATACCGAGGATCGGGCAGTTCAAATCCTTGGCGTAATCGATCGGCGCCACCGGCTGCTTTGCGGTCAGCGCGGCCTTGTCCTTGACCATCACGCGTCCGCCCCAGCAATCGACAATGGCGTTGACGTTTTTCAGGCGGCAACCCGCCAGAAACGTCTGCCGTCCGCCCGAGCAATAGCCCATGATGGCGACTTTGCCATTGGCCTGCGGCTGCGCGCGCAAGAACGCCATAGCGCCGGCGACATCGCCGAGCATCTGCTCGTCCGAAACGCCGCCTTCGGCCCGCGCCCGCGCGCCGATATCGTCCGGGTCGCCCTCGCCATAGGCGGAATACATATTGTGGGAAATCGCCTCAAATCCATGGTGCGCGAGCCGGCGGACGGTCTCGATGCAGACCTCGTTCCAGCCGGGAATGTGATGGATGAAGACAACGCCGGGAAACGGCCCGGCGGCGCCATCGGGCCGCGCATAATAGGCGTTCTTTTCAACGCCCTCGTGACCTTTATACTTGATTTCCCTGCAAATGAGATCGCGATACATGGTGCCTCCTCCGATGGTGCGATGGCCGCGCGCGGCGTCCGCGCCAGTATAATCAAAGCTGCGGTTTTGGGGAGCCCCAAAAGCGCGCCTTGCCGCATTCCCCTCGCATCGCTAGTTTGCACTATCCAGACATTGAGGAGGAACGCATGGCATATACAAGTTGGCGCGGCGTGGTGGGGTGTATCAAGCCGACGATGCGGCCGGGCGGCATTGAGGAATTGATCCGCATCCTGCCCGATGGCGTATGTCTGCTGCCGCTGTTTCTCGATGTCCGCAAGGGCACGATTGACGAATTCAAACGCGCCGTCGACCCCTATGAACCCATGCTGGAAAAGCTCGCGGCGGCCAGGGTCGATCTTATCCATCCCGAAGGCGCGCCGCCTTTCATGCTGCTGGGCTATGAAGGCGAGGCCGCAGTCATCAAGCGCTGGGAAGATAAATACGGCATTCCGGTGTTCACCTCGGGCAGCAATCACGTGCGCGCGATGCGTGCGCTGGATGTCAAGCGCTTCGTTGGCGCGACCTATTTTACCGGCGCGATCAACGACGTTTTTTCGAAATATTTTGTCGAGGCGGGTTTTGACGTTCTGGGGATGGAAGGGCTGGACGTGCCGTTTCAGGATGTCGGCCAGCTCTCGCCCTATGAAGTCTATGCGCATGTGAAGCGCGCGTTCCTGAAACAACCGAAGGCGGAAGCCATCTATCTGCTGGGCTCAGGCTGGCGGGTGATGGAAATGATCGAGGAGCTGGAGCAGGATTGCGGCGTTCCGGTCATCCACCCGATCACCGCGCGATCCTGGGAAATCCAGCGCCGTCTCAGCATCCGCCAGCGGGTTCAGGGCTATGGGGTCTTGCTTGAAGACATGCCGCTGGATTGATCGATGGCGCCGGGGGGCGACAAGTGCTTGCGCATCCCTGGCGCCGCCGTTATAGCACTCTTCTCCGCAGCGGCGCCCTTCGTCTAGCGGTCCAGGACGTCGCCCTCTCACGGCGAAAACAGGGGTTCGATTCCCCTAGGGCGCGCCAATGAATGCCGGGACTAAACAGACTTTAATCAAGGCTCACTGCAGGCCCGGCAAATGTCCACGCTGGACAAGGGCGCATCGAAGCGAGAAAATAGAGTTCTTTAGTCTGGTGGTCCGGAATATGATTGGCGCTGCGCTCGAGGGTGGACGACAGGACCTCGGCGAAAAAAAGGCCCCGGAGCCGGGGCCTCTCTTTCAGGAATGTCCCGACTGTTTTTACTTCGACGCACAGACAGTGGCCTTGGCCATTGCGGTGTCAGCATCGGCCTGAGTCGCGTAGCTCTTGCCATCGCCGACGGCCTTCATCGTCGAAGCGGTAGGCTTTGCGCCCACGACCGAGCATTTCATGGATGTTGTATCCTGAACGACAAAGAAGTCGGCGGCGAATGCCGGGACGACGGCGAACGACAGCGCTGCGAACGCGAAAGCGCCAACGATAATATTTTTCATGTTGATGATCCTGTAATGGCTCGTCATTGAACCGGCGTCTTGATGTACCAAGGCAACCGTGGTGGCCAGACCCGGAAATTACTCATGCGTCGACGCCTTCCCCGGACCTCGATGGCTGAGCAGCGCACGTACATTCGGATTCCAGCATCAGAAAATTGGCCTGATGATGAATCGCAAACATGCTGGCGTCCGCAAAGTTTGCACCGCGTTTGCGCTCAGCGGCGGACAAATTCGCGTATTTCCGGATCCATGGGGCTGTCGAACAACTCGCCCGCAAGCCAACGCTTGCGACAGTCGAGCAATGACATGCTTGCCGCCTGCGACTCCGCATAAGGCCATGTTTGTCTGCGCAATCCCCAAGGCTCAACGCCTGTCGCCTGTTTCAGTTCGTCTCCTCGCGCAATAAATCATGGCGCTGGCCACAAGCTCCCCGATCAGTCGTCGTCTTTTGAATTGGGTATAATCCGAACCTAGCGACCCCTTCGCGAATGCCTGGATTGGAGCTCCAGGCCGGTCGAGCATGAGGCCTATCCGATCTTGATGCGACCCGCGTCCGGCGAACGCCGACATGAAGAATGTTTATGGAAGCAGCTGCTTCGATCACTTCGGGCTCGCTTATCGCAGCCGAAAAAGTTGAGGGTACGAATGTTTACAATGTCGCCGGCGATAAATTGGGCTCCGTTGAAGAAATCATGATCGACAAGGTGAGCGGTCGCGCGATCTACGCTGTCACGTCGTTTGGCGGTTTTCTCGGCATGGGCGACAGGCGCCATCCGCTGCCATGGTCGACCCTCAAATACGACACTCAAAAAGGCGGCTATCTCGTCAATCTGGACAAGGCCAAACTTGAGGCTGCGCCACACTACCGCGACGATTCACAATTCAAGTGGACCCCGGAATACGGCCGCAAAGTCGACAGCTATTACAACGCGCCCAGCTTCCGGGTTTAAAGGCGCAGGCGCAGATTTGGGTCAGTGAAATCGATGCGCGTCAACCGGACACGGCGGCAGAGGGAATAAAATGGTTTTTCCGGTTTCCGGTCTTGACCAACGAAATGGTAGTCGAGCCCTTAAACCGCCCGCATCGAATCCAGCCAGTATGGGATAGGCTCAAACAGAGCGGAAGTGTGTTTCCTTCACAACGCAGTTCCGTGGCGAGCCATACTGATGAAATTACATCGATCATGCGGCGTGACATGGACATCGTCCGAGCTGTCTCACTGTCGATGGAGGCAGCGAGCATGTCATCGCGACCAACGGAAAATTGCCAAGCCAGCGTGATCGCGCGTCGCCTTTATCTTGGGGAGATCAGTCTTGGTCAGCATTGCTGACAGGGTCAAGGACATTGGCCCCCAGCCGCAGTCGTTCGACATTGAGCGCGCGACGAAGGAGAATGTGAATTACCGTTCGGTCGTCAGGAGCTGGCGCTATCTTCAGGTCACCCTGATGTCGATTCCCGTTGGTGGCGACATTGGCCTTGAAGCGCATCCGGAGACCGACCAATTCCTGCGCCTCGAAGGTGGTGCGGTCGGGCGCAAATGGGAGCCGCGAAGGATAAACTGACCTTTGAAGAGGAAGTGTCAAACGGCTGGTGTGTCCTCGTTCCTGCGGGGACGTGGCACAACATCACCAATATCGGAAAAACGCCAATGAAGGTCTATGCGATCTACGCGCCCGCCCATCATACACCCGACAATGTGCAGGCTACGGCGGCGGCGGCTGAAGCCGACAAAGACGACGAGCCAGCGACCTGGTCGGTGCAGCCAAAGCAAGCTCCCGACAAACACGGGTGACCTAGCAGCGCGAGTGGCGACAATCCGCCTTCACGCTCGTTGGGAATTTCCGTTCTCAGGCATTAGTAACGCACCCAGCAAATCCCCATTTTCGGGAGTGCTGTCGGCGACCTTGCGCGACTCTTGGCGGACCTGACGACCGAAGTTGGGCTGGGACATTTGACTTTGTTGCCCAAACGAATGGTGCACTATGGTCCGACGTTTTCGAACATCTCCAGGCGCTGGGGGGCTGGGACAGACACGTCGCCGAGCTCACGGCGGAACAGATAATCGACCGCTTCGACCATTTCCAATAGGCTGTAAGGCTTGGGAAGCGAGGCAATTCCGACCGCCTTCGCCAACATCGCCTTATCCGGCTGCCCGCTGATGAACAGGACTGGGAC
>CAIZEI010000022.1 GCA_903931945.1 uncultured Hyphomicrobiales bacterium
CACGCCACCCACATCGTTCTCAGCCGATAGGGGTCACGGAAACGGCAAACCTGAATACAGATAGGTTGCGAAAGCGATAATTTTGCGAAACGCGAAACTCCCGTTTGAAATCAATGGCGCGATTTTCCGGCGGTCGCGGCAACGGTGTCGCGAAGGCGAGGAGATATTTTTCCAGGAAAAGCCGATCGTTATGGTCAACGCGCATAATCGGGTGGGAATGAACGTCGAGGGTCACCTCCCGCCCGCCGTTAACCTTCAGCCCGAACCGCGAACAGGACGGCGACGAATCACTTTTCTTGTGGGGTTGGCGCGCCGTTCTCGCCAGATGTAGTTGCGTTTGTGCGCGGCAACGTCGCGTTTGCCGGGCGAATCGAACCCTCGCCGCGCGCCGGCGCTTTTGGACTTCGGCTTCATTAACCCGTTGCGCCAAAACGAGACTGCGCAATGTCTATGTTCGCCGCGCCCGCCATGTTAGCCTGAACGCCTCAGGGAGGGTCGAATGCGCTTATCCAATGTGAGAAAAGCAGGGCTCATTGCGGTTGCGTTGATAGCGCTCGCGCCGTTATCTGTTCGCGCGCAGACATACCCCGACAGACCCATTCACATGATTGTGCCGCTGGCCGCAGCCAGCGCGGTCGATGTTGTGGCGCGTGTCGTCGCTGAAAAGATGAGCGCCGATCTCGGCCAGCCGATTGTCGTGGACAACCAGCCCGGCGCCTCCGGGCTTGTCGCCATGCGTTCTGGCGCGCGCGCCGCGCCGGACGGCTATACAATTCTTGCCGTCAACGACAGCATCATGACCATGTTGCCGAACATGAAAAACGATGTCGGCTACGATTCGCTCACCGAATTCGCTCCGATCACGCAAATGGCGACGGTGAACTTTGCGCTCATCGCAACCCCCTCGTTTGCGCCGGACAGCGTGCAGGAATTCATCGCGCTTGCGAGGCAAAAGCCGGGCGCCATCGACTATGCCTCGGGCGGGCCAGGCTCGCCCCAGCATGTAGCGATGGAATTGCTGATGAACGCCACCGGCATGAAGCTGAACCATGTGCCCTATCGCGGCGTCACGCCGGCGTTCAACGATGTGGTTGGCGGACAAATCCCGATCATGATCACGGGACTTCCCGCGCCCAACGAGTTCGTCAAACTCGGGCGACTGAAAATGCTGGCGATCACGTCGGCAAAACGCTCAAAAGTGTTTCCCGAGACGCCGACTGTGGCGGAAGCGGGCGTGCCGGGATTTGAATTCAGCGCCTGGGGGGCGATTATCGCGCCGGCGAAAACGCCGCCCGCCATTCTGGCGCGGCTGAATCAGTCCGCGCTCAAGGCGTTGCATGATCCCGCCGTGGCTGAACTGCTGGACAAGCAGGGCTTTGACGTCATCGGCAATTCTCCGGATGAATTTACAGCGTCTCTGAAAGCGGGCCTCGCGCGCTATCGCGATCTGGCCAAAGCCGCCGGCATTCATCTGGATTGATCGTTATGCCAATCCGCTGACGAACAATTCGTCGGGCGTCACGATGCGCGGCGACAGGCCTTGTTCGAACACATAGCGTCCAAGCGCCGCCAGCGCGGGCCGGTTGGCTTCGAGCCCGTAAGCCCACCAGGTCTTGCCGAAAACAGACCAGAGCTCTTCAACATGATCGAGCAGCCATGGCAGGCCAAGGCGCAAGGCATCTGTGTCATAGAGCTCGTCGAGCGCGATTTTCCGCGCCTGTTCGAAGGCGTTGAAGAGAGCGAGCGCGGCTGCGGGATGCGCGGCCAGCGCATCGCGGCGCATGGCCAGCGTGAGATCGGCATCTTC
>CAIZEI010000023.1 GCA_903931945.1 uncultured Hyphomicrobiales bacterium
CCCTGCGGCCGCGCAGACCAAAATCAACATCGGCACCGTGCAATCCTTCGGCGCCATCGTCACCTATCTCGCGCGCGACAAGGGCTATTTCAAACAGGAGGGCGTCGACGTCGACATCAATTTCATGAATTCGAGCGCCAATATGGTTGCGCTGCTCGCGCAGAATGAATTCCAGATCGTCGAGGGCGGCGTTTCCGTTGGCTATTTCAACGGCCTCGACAAGGGCCTGCCGATGATCATGACCTCGGACCGGGTCTCGACACCCATCGGGCACATTCTGCTCGTACGCTCCGATCTCAAGGGCAAGATCACGAAAGTGAGCGACCTCAAGGGTAAAAACGTCGGCAGCAATTCGATTGGCGCCGTCACGACCTATGAGCTTGGCAAAGTGCTCGCCAAGGGAGGCCTGACCCTGGAGGATATCGAGCTCAAAACGCTTGGTTTTGCCGAAATGACGCCCGCCATGAAAAATGGCGCGCTCGACGCGACGCTCGATATTCCGCCCTTCGCCGCCGACCTCCAGGATCAGGGCATCGGCTTTCCGCTCGCCAGCGTCGACGAGCAGGCCGAGCCGCTGCCGATGACGATTGCCGCCAGCTTCGTCAACACCGACTGGGCTGCGAAAAACAAGGACCTGTTGCGCGGCTTTTTCGTCGCCTATATGCGCGCGACACGCGACTATTGCCTCGCCTATCACCATGGCGCCAATCGCAACGAAGTCATGCAAATCGCCTTTAAGAACGGTCTCGACAAAAGCATCGAGAGCATTGAGAAAAACCCGTGGACCGGACGCAATATGGACGGCCACGTGAATATGCCGAGCGTGCTTGACCAGCAGGACTGGTATATCAAGGGCGGCATGGCGACGAAGGCGGCGCCGGCTGCGCGTATCTACACCAGCGAATATATCGACTACGCCAACGCGAAGCTCGGGCCCGCGCCAGCGGTCAATCCCGACTCGAAACTGGCGGGTTGCCGCTAGCGCCGCACGCCCACAGTCCGGCACGCCGTCGCGTCAGCGACGGGCGATCCCTATTTTCAGGACAGGACCATGCCGCCCAAAACCGCCCGCAAGGCTGCAACGGACGCCGCCAGCGCCAGCCTGGACGCGCTCGACGATCTGTTTGACGGGCGCTCGATCAAGGTTCGTGGCGCGCGCGAGCACAATCTCAAGAATGTCAATCTCGTCATTCCGCGCGACAAGCTGGTGGTGTTCACGGGCCTGTCGGGCTCTGGCAAATCCTCACTGGCCTTCGACACAATCTATGCCGAGGGCCAGCGGCGCTATGTCGAGTCGTTGTCGGCCTACGCCCGCCAGTTTCTGGAAATGATGCAGAAGCCCGATGTCGATCAGATCGACGGCCTCTCGCCCGCCATCTCCATCGAGCAGAAAACCACATCGAAAAATCCGCGCTCGACTGTCGGCACGGTGACTGAAATCCACGATTACATGCGCCTGCTCTGGGCGCGCGTCGGCATTCCCTATTCGCCCGCCACCGGCCTGCCCATCGAGAGCCAGACCGTCAGCCAGATGGTGGATCGCATCCTCGCGCTCCCGGAGGGCACAAGGCTCTATCTGCTGGCGCCGGTCATCCGCGGACGCAAGGGCGAATACCGCAAGGAAATCGCCGAGTTCATGAAGCGCGGATTTCAGCGGCTGAAAATCGACGGAGCGTTTTACGAAATCGCCGAAGCGCCCGCGCTCGACAAGAAGTTCAAGCACGACATCGACGTTGTTGTGGACCGGATTGTCGTGCGGAACGATATTGCGGCGCGTCTGGCGGAATCGTTTGAGACCGCGCTGGACCTGGCCGACGGGATTGCGGTGGCGGAGTTCGCGGAGGCCGGTCCCTCCCCCCATCCTGACAGGGAGAAGGAGCCCAGGCGCATCACCTTCTCGCAAAAATTCGCCTGCCCCGTTTCCGGCTTCACCATCCCGGAAATCGAGCCAAGATTGTTCTCTTTCAACAATCCCTTTGGCGCCTGCCCGGCGTGTTCCGGCCTTGGGTCGGAACAGACTGTCGACCCCGAACTGATTGTGCCTGACGCCCGCCTGACCTTGCGCAAGGGCACCATCGCGCCCTGGGCGAAATCGACTTCGCCCTATTATCTGCAGACGCTGGAGGCGCTGGGAAAGCACTATAAATTCCGGCTCGACGAGCCATTCGAGCAATTGCCGCTGAAAGCGCAGAAAATCATCCTGTTTGGCTCGGGCGATGAAGTTGTGAAATTTTCCTACGATGATGGATTGCGGGCCTATGATGTGCGCAAGCCTTTCGAAGGCGTCGTTGTCAATCTCGACCGCCGCTATCGCGAGACTGAGAGCGAGTTCGCACGCGAGGAAATCTCCCGCTACATGACGGCGACGCCCTGCAAGACCTGTTCGGGACAGCGCCTGAAGCCCGAAGCGCTGGCGGTGAAAATCGACGGCGCCACAATCTCGACCATTTCCGAACTCTCCGTGCGCAACGCCGTTGAATGGGCGACGGATTTGCCTGCGAAGCTCGATAAAAAGCGCAATGAAATTGCCGCGCGCATCCTGAAGGAAATCCGCGAGCGACTGACCTTCCTGCGCGATGTCGGGCTGGACTATCTCACGCTGTCGCGCGCCTCGGGCACGCTATCCGGCGGGGAAAGCCAGAGGATCCGTCTCGCCTCGCAGATCGGCTCGGGCCTCACCGGCGTCCTCTACGTGCTGGATGAACCCTCCATCGGCCTGCACCAGCGCGACAATGCGCGACTGCTCGATACGCTGCGGCGCCTGCGCAATCTCGGCAACACAGTCATCGTCGTCGAACACGATGAAGACGCCATCCTCGCGGCCGATTATGTGGTCGATGTCGGCCCCGGCGCCGGCATTCATGGCGGTAGGATTGTCGCCGAAGGGACTCCGTCGCAGATCCTCGCCAATCCCAATTCGCTGACCGGCGATTATCTGACCGGTCGGAAATCGGTGATGACGCCGCGCGCGCGGCGCAAGGCGCAGCCGGCGCGCAAACTGAAAATTGTCGGCGCGCGCGGCAACAATCTTAAAAATATCACGGTGGATATTCCGCTCGGCGTTTTCACCTGCGTCACAGGCGTGTCAGGCGGCGGAAAATCCACGCTTGTGATCGACACCCTGTATAAAGCCGCCGCACGCCGGCTGAATGGCGCGCTCGAACATCCCTCCGCGCATGATCGCATTGAGGGGCTCGAACTTCTCGACAAGGTCATCGATATCGACCAGAGCCCCATCGGGCGCACGCCGCGCTCCAATCCCGCAACCTATACCGGCGCCTTCACGCCCATCCGCGAATGGTTTGCGCAATTGCCGGAGGCAAAAACGCGCGGGTTCCAGCCCGGACGTTTTTCGTTCAACGTGAAGGGCGGACGCTGCGAATCCTGTCAGGGCGATGGCGTCATCAAGATCGAAATGCACTTCCTGCCCGATGTTTATGTCACCTGCGACGTGTGCAAGGGCAAGCGTTATGATCGCGAAACGCTTGAAGTGAAATACCGCGGCAAAAGCATCGCTGACGTTCTGGACATGACGGTTGAGGAGGCCGCGCAACTGTTCAAGGCCGCGCCCGCCATCCATGACAAGCTTGCAACATTGAAGCGCGTCGGCCTTGATTATATCCATGTTGGGCAGCAGGCCAATACGCTGTCGGGCGGCGAGGCGCAACGCGTGAAACTGTCAAAGGAATTGTCGCGCCGCTCCACCGGACGCACCCTTTATATTCTCGACGAGCCGACGACCGGATTGCACTTCCACGACGTCAAGAAACTGCTTGAAGTGCTGCATGAACTCGTCGAACAGGGCAATTCGGTTGTGGTCATCGAACACAATCTTGAAGTCATCAAGACAGCCGACTGGGTCATCGATCTTGGTCCCGAAGG
>CAIZEI010000024.1 GCA_903931945.1 uncultured Hyphomicrobiales bacterium
CGCCAAAGAGGCGCCGGAGGGCATGCAACCCATCATTCCTTTGGTTGGCAGCGCCGCATTTCCGCAAAATCTCGATCCCTGGCCGGCGGGTAAACTCGATCCGGAGACGTATCGTGGAGCGATCGAGGAGCGCTTCAGCGCCATTGCCAATCAGGTCGTGCCGACAATTTGGGGGCGACTTGGCGGTTGGTCGCTTAAGTCATCCGCAGCCGATTTTGTGATCAAGGCTATGAAGGCATATCTCGAAAGCGCGCGGCTCTGAGGTTCATAGCCTGTCTTGCCTTGTCGTGTTTCGGTCCGATTGGCGCAATGGCCTGAACGGCCAGTTCCGGGGCTTGATTGGTATATCAACGTCATTGGCATTGACATGCCAAGCGAAGAGCCGCTTGCAGGCAGGCGGGGTAATGCGTCATGATCGCGGCATGACTCCTCTCCTGCAACTCTCTGGCGTTTGCAAGCGCTTTGGCGCAGTTGTCGTCGCCGACAGGATTGATCTTGCCGTGCCGTGCGGCCAGGCGCTCGGCGTTATCGGGCCCAATGGCGCGGGAAAGACCACGCTGTTTGGCATGATTGCCGGGGCCGTAACGCCAGACGCAGGACGAATTTCGTTTGACGATGCAGACATTACAGGGCTTTCGCCCGCGCGGCGCTGCCGGCTCGGCATGGCGCGTTCGTTCCAGATTCCACAGCCCTTCGCCGGGATGACGGTTTTCGAAAACCTGCTTGTTGCAGCCGAGTTCGGCAGGGCGAACAGGAGTGCGGCTCCCGCGCGCGAGTGTGTCATGATTCTGGAACGCTGCGGCCTTGCCGCGCTTGCCAATCGTCACGCTGGATCGCTCACGCTCATGCAACGAAAACGCCTCGAACTCGCCCGCGCGCTGGCGAGCCAGCCAAGGCTGCTGTTGCTGGACGAAGTCGCGGGCGGTCTGACAGAGGAGGAATGCCATTCTCTGGTTGCGCTTGTGCGCGATATCCACGCGGGCGGCGTCACGATTATCTGGATAGAACACATCGTCCATGCGCTGATTGCAGCGGTGGACCGGCTGTTGGTCCTGCACGGCGGGGCTGTGATCGCCGATGGCGATCCGAAGTCTGTGATCGGCAGCCCGCGCGTGCAGGAAATCTACATGGGCATTCCAGCCGATGCCTGATGCGCCGCTGCTCGAAATATCACGGCTGGACGCTTTTTATGGCGACTTTCAGGCGCTCTTCAGCGTGTCGCTCGATATCGCGCCCGGTGAAATTTTTGCGATCGTTGGCGCCAATGGCGCGGGCAAAAGCACGTTGCTGAAATCCATCGCCGGGCAGATGCCTGCGCCGACAGAATCCATTTTGTTTGATGGCGAAAAAATTGGCGGACGGCCCGCTTTCAGCATTGTCCGCCAAGGGGTTGCGCTGGTTCCTGAGGGGCGCCGATTGTTTCCCTCGCTCAGCGTTGAGGAAAACCTGCTCATTGGCGCGCAGGGCGGACGCAAGGGCGAGTGGAATCTCCGGCGTGTGCAAGAGTTGTTTCCGGTGCTGGCCGAGCGCGCGCGCCAGCCGAGCGCGTCACTGTCGGGTGGACAGCAGCAGATGGTCGCCATCGCCAGGGCGTTGATGTCCAATCCCAAACTTCTGCTCTGCGACGAAATCAGCCTTGGCCTGTCGCCTCTGGTCGTGCGCGATATCTATGCCGTCCTGCCGGCTATCGCCGCCGGCGGCGTCGCGATCGCCATTGTTGAGCAGGATGTCGCGCGTGCGTTGGCGGCCTCCCGGCGGGTTGTCTGTTTGCGCGAGGGACGCGTTGTATTGGCGGGCCTTTCGCACGATGTCACGCGCGCCGAGGTCGCGGCCGCCTATTTTGGAGTTTGACCTCATGGAATGGGCGAACTCCATCCTTCAGGGTGTGCTGGTCGGCGGCCTTTACGCGCTGTTTGCCGCTGGCCTGTCACTGATATTTGGCGTCATGCGGCTCGTCAATATCGCTCATGGCGATCTGATTGTCCTCGCCGCCTATCTTGCTCTGGTCGCGACCCAGACGCTGGGCGTCGGCCCTATGACCTCGCTTCTGCTGATTGCGCCACTGATGGCTGCAATCGGCTACGCATTGCAACGTTTCTTGCTGAACCAAACGCTGGGCGGCGATCTCTTGCCGCCTTTGCTCGTGACCTTTGGCCTGTCGGTGATCATTCAGAATGGCCTTCTCGAAATCTTCACCGCCAATTCCCGCAAATTGCAGGCCGGCGATATCGAGGTTGCGACCTGGGCGATTTCGGACAAGCTGTCCATCGGCGCATTGCCTGCGCTCCAGTTTGCGGTTGCCGTCGCAGTGATTGGCGGGCTGCAATGGCTGTTTTACCGAACCGCCATGGGCCGCGCATTCCGCGCAACATCTGACGACCCGCAGACAGCGCAACTTGTCGGACTCGACAATCGCCATGTGTTCGCGCTCGCCATGGCGTTGTCGCTGGCTATTGTCGCTATTGCCGGCGTCTTTCTCGCGGTGCGCGCCAATTTTGATCCCGCGATTGGCCCGGCGCGGCTGATTTTTGGATTTGAAGCCGTCATCATCGGTGGGCTCGGCAACCTCTGGGGCACGCTGGCGGGCGGCGTCATTCTGGGCGTTGCCCAGGCCATCGGCGCCAAAATTGACCCGGGTTGGCAATTGCTCGCCGGGCATATTGCATTTCTGGCGGTGCTGGCGGTCCGGCCTGAAGGTTTTTTCCCGCGGGTGAAACATTGAGCGCACGGGCTTTTCGCATCGAACGGGGTGGACTGGCTGGCGCTTGTCTGGCTCTGGCGGCGCTCGCAGCCCTGGCTGCAGCGCCGGCCTTCGCCGGCTCGGCCAACCTGGGCTTGTTAAGCCAGATATTCGCCTATATCGCGCTGGCGAGCCTGTGGAACCTGCTGGCCGGCTTTTCCGGTCTCGTTTCCGTCGGGCAGCAGGCCTATGTCGGCCTTGGCGGTTACAGTTTGTTTGCGCTGACCATGTTTGGCGGCCTGCATCCACTTGTCGCAGCGCTGCTTTCAGGGGTCCTGGCGGTGATTTTATCTTTCCCGGTGGCCGCGCTTTTGTTCCGTCTGCGCGGCGCCTATTTTGCCATCGGCTCTTGGGTCATGGCGGAAGTGTTTCGCCTCATCGCTGCGCAGATCAAGCCGCTTGGCGGCGGTTCCGGCGCAAGCCTGCCCACAATCATAGTCACGGGCATGGCGTCATCGCGGCAGGCGCGCGAATTCATGATTTACTGGTCCTCTCTTGCGCTGGTCGCGCTGGTGCTCGGTCTGACGATCTGGCTGTTGCGCTCGCGCTGGGGTCTCGCGCTGCGGGCCATCCATTTCAACGAGACGGCAGCCGATTCCTGCGGCATCGAAATCACGCGCGTCAAATTCGTCGTTTATGCCGTCGCGGCATTTGGAACGGCTCTGGCCGGCGCGTTGATCTTCCTGCAAAAGTTGCGGATATCGCCGGATGCAGCGTTTAACGTCAACGACTGGACGGCGTTTGTGATTTTCATGACTGTGATCGGCGGGATTGGGCGGATTGAGGGGCCAGTGATCGGCGCGATCATCTTTTTTGCGTTGCGCGAGACGTTGAGCGATCTCGGCCCGCTCTATTTGCTGATGCTTGGCGCTGTGGCCATCGTCGCTATGCTCAAGGCCCCCAAAGGCGTCTGGGGATATCTCGTCGACAAGACAGGCTTTGAATTTGCGCCACTTGAGCGGCGCATCGTTTATAGTTTGAATGAAGGAAACAACCCGGCAGCGCCGGACTCAAAAGGAGATCGCCCGTGAATACGCCCGCCCCTCGCAATCTTGCAAACAAGGTCATCATTTCCTGTGCGATCACCGGCTCGATCCACACGCCCACCATGTCGCCGTATCTCCCCGTTACGCCGGATGAAATCGCTACTTCCGCGATTGGCGCGGCGGAAGCAGGAGCGGCCATTTTGCATCTGCACGCCCGCGATCCCGCCAATGGTCGCCCGTCGGCTGATCCGAAGGTGTTCATGCAATTCCTGCCGCGCATCAAAGACGCGACCGACGCCGTCGTCAACATCACGACCGGCGGCAGTGTGCTGATGAGCATTGAGGACCGGCTGGCGGCGCCGCTCGTGGCCTCGCCGGAAATGTGTTCGCTGAACATGGGCTCGATGAATTTTGCTCTGTATCCCATGGCGGCGCGCTACAAGGAATGGAAATACGATTGGGAGGAGCCTTATCTGCTTGGCTCGGACGCCAATATTTTCCGCAACACGTTTCGGGACATCGAGCATATCTACAGGCAGCTTGGCGAGGGCCATGGCGTGAAATTCGAGCATGAATGCTACGATGTCGGACACCTTTACAACCTCGCCCATTGCATTGATCGCGGTCTGTTCAAGCCGCCGGTGTTCCTGCAAATCATCTTTGGCATCCTGGGCGGGATCGGCGTCGATATCGACAATCTGATGTTTATGAAAAAGACGGCCGACAAATTGTTCGGCAAGGATTACCGCTGGTCTGTGCTGGCCGCCGGGCGCGCCCAGATGTCGTTCGGCGCCCATGCCGCGATGATCGGCGGCAATATCCGCGTCGGTCTTGAAGATTCGCTGTTCATCGATCGCGGCAAGCTCGCAGTCAGCAATGCCGAACAGGTCACGAAAATTCGTGGCATCATCGAACAACTCGGCTATGAAGCGGCGAGCCCGGATGAGGCGCGTGAAATGCTGGGGCTCAAGGGCAAGGCGCATGTCAAGTTCTGAACGATCGCCGGAGATCCTCGTTTACGAAGACAGCGGCCATTTCAAGGCCGCCGATTTATGCAGGGCATTTCCGGATTTGACGATTCATGATCCGGGGCGGGGCATCGCTGCGCCCGCCTGCGCGGGGAAGAGCGAAATTCTGATCGGACTCGCCCATGAAATCACCGATGACCTTGTCGCAGCTATGCCGCGATTGCGATGGATCGCCTCGCTGTCGACGGGTGTCGATCATCTCTGGACTTTGAAGTCGTTGAAAGCCGATGTGCGGGTCACCAACGGGCGCGGCATCCACGGGCCGCAAATGGCTGAACTCGCATTCATGTTCATGATTGGCCTGTCGCGCGATTTCAATCTCATGCGCGAAAACCAGAAGAACCATGTCTGGAAGCGGCGGCTCCAGCCCGTGCTTGTCGGCAAGACCATTGTCATGGCGGGCGTCGGGATCATCAGCGAGGAGATCGCGAGGCGCTGCAAGGCTTTCGGGATGCGTGTGATCGGCGTCAGCAATGCGCGGAACTCCGCTCCGGGATTCGATCAGATCCTGCCGCGCGCAAAACTTCTGGAGGCGGCGGGGATGGCGGATTTTCTCGTCGTGTTGACGCCGCTCGATGCAACGACGCGCCACATGATTGGCGCGCCTGTGTTTGCCGCGATGAAGCCCTCGGCCTTCATCATCAACATTGCGCGGGGCGATGTGGTCGATGAGTCCGCGATGATATCGGCCTTGCGCGAAAAACGCATCGCCGGCGCGGGCCTTGATGTCTATTCGCATGAGCCGCCGCGCGACGATAACCCGCTCTGGGATATGCCGAATGTCATGATGTCGCCGCGCATTGGCGGTATGAGCGATATCTACGCCGATCAGATACTCCCTGTTGTTGAACACAATCTTCGCGCGTATCTCGATGACAATATGGATGGGATGCGCAATATTGCGCGGTGAGTTCAAGGAGCGGTGGATGAACAGATTGTCCGGGCGTTTGTCATTTCTGCGCAGGCAGGAATCCAGACGCCGCGTCTGGCGTGAACGACGATTTAGCTGGTCGATGCGCGCAAACCGGATTCCCGCTTTCGCGGGAATGACAATGCTTCTTTTCCTCGCTCCCGCCCGCGCCGCCGATTACTACGCGGGCAAATCCATTGAAATGCTCATCGGCGCCGATGTTGCTGGCGGGTATGATATTTACGCGCGCGCCGTGGCGCGCTTCATGGGTCGCTATATCCCTGGCAACCCGCAGATTGTCGCCCGCAACATGCCAGGCGCGGGTAGCGGGCTCGCCGGCGCGCATGTGTTTCGCGTTGCGCCTAAAGATGGCACAACCATCGGCGCGCTGATGCCTGGCGCTGTCATGGGACGCCTGCTCGATGAAAAGGCGAGCAGCCTCTTCGAGCCGACAAAATTCAATTACATCGGCACCGCCGACAGCGGCACGCGGGTTTGCATCACAATCGCCAGTTCCTCGACGAAATCATATGAAGACGCGTTGCGACAAAAGACCGTCATGGCGGCAAGTCAGGCGGGCGGCGCCACGCGTGATTATGAAGCCTTGCACAATCACGCCACAGGCGCGCAGTTCAATATTGTCAGTGGCTACAAAGGCACGGCCGAAATGCTGCTCGCGATGGAGCGCGGCGAGGCGGCGGGTCTGTGCGGGCTCGATTTTTCAAGCCTCAAATCACAAAAGCCGGACTGGTTGCGCGACGGAAAAATCAACATCCTCATGCAGGACGCGCTCGATCCGCTGCCCGAACTGACCGCGCTGGGCGCGCCCGAAATCTGGCCGTTCATCAAGAACGAACTTGACCGCAAGGCGGTTGAACTCGTGCTCAGCCAGCAATTATTCGGACGTTCCTACGTTGTGCCGCCCGGCACGCCGCCGGAGGTTGTCGCGATCTTGCGTGAAGCGTTCGCGGCAACGATGCGCGACACGGAATTTCTTGCCGAGGCGGACAAGCAGCGCATCAGCATCGCAGCCTCGCGCGGCGAGAAATTGCAGGAGGTCGTTGAGCGCGTCCACGCCTCGTCGCCCGACGTCATCGCGCGCGCCAGGCAGATTATCGAGCCATGACTTCGATCAGGTCATTTCAAGACTGATCCGGCCAAACCCCTCCAGTTCCGCCGCGAGCGGGGCGGGCGCATGCATTTCGATCATCGGCGTCAGGCTGCCAAGCGTAATAATGTGGCCAGCCTTCATGCCGCCGAGCCGGTCCTGCGGCGCATTGGCCCAATCGATCATTGGCGTCAGCGGGTCGCCCTTGGGATGACCGCCAACGCGGTCGTTTTTCAATACGCCGCCGATCCAGAACTGGCAGCGCAATCTGGCGAGATCGAGCGCACGGACATCCTTGATCGCGGGACCCACGACATAACCGATATTGCCGAGATCGTCGGCGAGGTTCAGTTTAAAGTCGGCGCCTTTGGGGATACGCCGCTCGATGAGTTCGATCCCCAGCAGCAGCTCGCTGCAATGCTCGAGAATTTCCTCGCGCGTCCAGGGCTTGCCCGGCCTTGCGGGAAGCGCGCGCGACAGGCGCGCGGCAATCTCGATTTCCGGGATCATTGCGCGGCCCGGTTTAAACGCAAACGTTGCGCCGCTCTCGACAAAACCGGATTTGTACATCGGCGCGCCCATTGGCGTTCCCTCGCCGGGGATGTGGCCGACCTTCCAGCCGCCGATGGTCTCTTTCAACGCGCCGGCGACTTCCGCTGAAATCGCGTAGCAGTCCGATGTCTGGCCGGGAACGGGTTCGGCGGGGACCTCGGTGCGGTTGCGCCGAGCTGCGATAAAAGACTGGGCGATCTGTTCGTTCATGGGTCCGGCTCCCGCGATTGTTGGGGAGCCATACACCGGGGCCGGGCAGGGGGCAAAGCCGGCGTCGCGGGCAGCATGCCAGGGGACGCGATCGAGGCAAGTAACACTAAATTGACGATAGGTCAGGTTTGTCGGCCTCCCGGCCATTGATGAATGAACTTTAAGACATTGAGACGGTCGTTTTGTTCAATTTTTTAAATTCTCCGGTTCATTTTGACCGTGAGGCAGGTATCGCCCGACACCCTTGTTGCGCCTTGTGACGGTTTGGCGCGGCAAATTGAACAGGAGGCATTTATGCGTTCATTATTCTATTCTCGTGTGGCGGCTTTCCAGCGCGATACGCGCGGAAACGTCGCTATGATTTTCGGTCTTAGCGCCATTCCCGCGATGCTTATGATCGCCGGGAGCATCGATTACTCCCACTACAACAGCCGCCAGACGTCTATCCATAGCGCGATTGACGGAGCGGTTCTCTCGGCTCTGGCGCAGGCCGGCGGGGGCACGCCGAACGACACCGAGACGCGCAATCTGATTACCGCAGCCATCGCCCGTTATTCCGACATTATCCTGTCGCAAGGAACGGGCTCGACTGTTTCGGATAGCGGCGTGACGACGATTAGGGGGTCCAACGGGAGCACATGTTCCTATTCTGGAACCGTCACCTCACAGACATCGACCTGCGCGAATACGACGCTCACCTATACGGCTGCCTCGGGCTCGACGCCCGCGAGTTATCAGGCAACGATCGTCGGCAATTATTCGAATATGCTCGGATCCTTATTCGCCAATGCGTCGTTTACCGTAACCTCGACGGCGGATGTCAGCATGTCGGAGGCGCCCTCCAGCACACAGTTCAAGCTGACGCAAGCGTCAGGCGGGAATGCAAAGACAGTCAAGGTCTATATCCATAACAAGGGCGCAGCATCCGACACGATGCTGGCAAGCTACACTTACGTGCCGAACAATTTGACGCAGTCGAACAGCTTCACCGGCGGTGTCGGCATCGGCACGGTCACGGCCAGCTTTCAGGATGGCACGACAGCTGTGTGGGACAGCTCGGGCAATGTGCTCAGCGGCACGAACAAGGCCGTATCGCTTGGCACGACCTACGACAATGCGTATCTGACGATGGACGTGTACAACGACGGGTGCCCGGCCGGTCAGACGCCGGACCCACGTGTGTCCAACAGCAGCTTCGCCTGTCTCGATTCAGGGACGACCTTCACTTCGTCCAGAAACTCGACGTCGCAGTTTGCCAATAATACCGGAAATGCGAGCGTTACGAACACGGCGTCGAGCACTTCGACGACGACAGGCACCTGCGGCAGCCGATGGAGCGAAGATGATGACTCCTGCCAGCAGACGACAACCACCTACACCTATACCTGGACAGTCACGAAGCAGGCGACAGTGGTTACCTATTCGACGGCGGATCCGACGGCGGCCAACCACCTCTTCGTGATGAGCAGCAATCGTGCTTCAACTTCGGCCGATGACATGCCGCTTGGCACCAGCCAGCCGATCTCCCTGTTCACAATGATCCCTTGTGGCAAGACTGTGTACCATTCATGGGAAGACACTCCCTGGAGCGCCAGTCAGGCATACGGCGGTTCGTGGTCAGCCCAGGACATCTATTTTCAGGTCACCGGAACGACCTGCGCTGTCAACGCCAACTACACCAACGGCGCATCCGGCGGCTTTCCTTACCTGACGAAATAGACTGTCAGGCAAGCATCATCATGGACGGCCCGCAACCCTAGGCTTGCGGGCCGTCCAACGCGTTCCGTGAACGCACGATGGCAATGCCGCTGAAAAGTCGCATTGACCGCTGCGCCCGCGCAATCCCCCATTCCGTTCCGCTGATTGCGCGGTTATATTCGCGGCCGCAACGGAGGCAGGAATGGACGCCAGTCTCGACCCCCTGATCTGCGATCTTGTCGAATGGGTCGCGCGCGAGCCACGCAGCTACGCTGATGTTATCGATGTCTGGCGCACATCCTGCCCGCGCCTGACGGTCTGGGAGGACGCCGTGGATCGGGGACTGCTCACCCGGCGGCGCGCGGACGATCAAACCATCATGGTGGCGGTGACGGCCCGGGGTCGCGACTTTCTTGAGTCGCAGAACCGTCATTGAAGGGCCGGCGCTTGCTCGCTGCGGTCCGGCTCTGTATCAGGCGTTATGGTCAAATCTTCCGACGGCCCCTCGCTGCTGGGGCAGCATGTGCCTTTGCCCGCCTCGCCCGAAGAGGCGGAGCTTGACCGCGTGCCAAACCCGCAAGCCGATACCGATTATCTCGCACGCTTTACCGCGCCTGAGTTCACCTCGCTCTGTCCGGTGACGGGACAACCCGATTTTGCGCATCTCGTGATCGATTATGCGCCTAGGAAATGGCTGGTGGAATCGAAATCCCTGAAACTTTATCTTGGCTCCTTCCGCAATCACGGCGCATTCCATGAGGACTGCACGGTGCGTATCGGCCGGGACCTGACCAAACTGTTGCAGCCCAAATTCCTGCGCATCGGCGGCTACTGGTATCCGCGCGGCGGTATGCCGATCGATGTCTTCTGGCAGAGCGGCAAGCCGCCTGCGGGCCTGTGGCTGCCGGATCAGGGCGTGCCGCCCTATCGCGGGCGGGGGTAGCCCAATTGTAACGTCCTCGACCGCAACACCGACGTGAGCGCAGCGCGGTCTTTGATGGCGGCCAGCTCCTCCCATGCAATCGTTTCGCCGATTTCCACCTCGAGCGCGGTTCCGATCCGCCTGCGCAATTCGTGGAAGAACAGCGCCAGCCGAATTTTGGGATGGATATGGCTGACGATCTGGAACAATCGGGAATTCTGTCCCCGGAAAAACAACGGAACCACCGGGCATTTGCCCGCCATGACCAGCCGCGCGGCATAGGGCGTCCAGGGGCCGTCAACCGCCGGCGCCCGTCCGAACCAGTCGGGCGATGTCGAGATCGCGCCAGCGGGAAAAATGACGAGGCAGCCGCCGCCTGACACATGCGAAAGCGCGGCGGAGCGGCTCGCCGCATTGGCCCGCCGCGCGGCGACCGTCTCGCTGAAATCGACAGGCAGCATTTTTTCGCGCATTTCGGGCGCGCGCAAAAGAACGGCGTTGGTCAACACGCGAAAATCCGGTCGCGAGCGATTCATCAGCGCGCACATGACAATGCCATCAAGCACGCCGAAGGGGTGGTTGGATACAACGACCAGCGGACCCGCTTTGGGAATTGCAGCCAGCGCTTTTGCATCGTAACGAAGGTCGATGGAGAGCGCGGCAATGGCGGTTTCGAAAAACCCCTGGCCACCCCAATCCTCGCCCTGCTTTTCGAAATACAGTTTCTTCAGCCGGTTGCGACCGGTCGCGACCTCGACTGCGCCAATACAGGCGCGTTTCCACAGGGGATCGGCAGGATTGGCATAGCTGAAAGCGTTTTCGTCCACATGCGCCATCTATGCACGATTTCTGACACTCGCGTGACGTTCATAACGCCTTGGCAAGCCTGTCGAAGGCCAACAATATGCGGAGCAACGCCTCGAAATCGCTCAAAGGCACCTGATTGGGGCCGTCTGAAAAGGCTTCCGCAGGGTTGTCGTGGGTCTCGATAAAAACCCCCGCGACGCCGACCGCGACCGCAGCGCGCGCCAGCACCGGCACAAATTCACGCTGACCGCCCGACGATGTCCCCTGACCGCCGGGCTGCTGCACCGAATGCGTAGCGTCAAAAATCACAGGCGCGCCGGTTTGTTCGGCCATGATCGGCAGCGCGCGCATATCGGACACCAGCGTATTATAACCGAAACTGGCGCCGCGTTCGGTGACGAGCACGTTGGCGTTGCCTGCGCCGGTCAGTTTGGCCACGACATTCTTCATGTCCCATGGCGCGAGAAACTGCCCTTTCTTGACATTCACCGGTCTGCCCGTATTGGCTGCGGCGAGCAAAAGGTCGGTCTGCCGGCACAAGAACGCCGGGATTTGCAGGACATCGACAACATCAGCGACGGCAGCGCACTGCGCGTTCTCATGCACATCGGTCAGAACGGGAAGGCCAAATTTTTCCTTGATCTCGGCAAATACCGGCAATGCCTGTTCGAGGCCGAGCCCGCGTTTCCCCTCAAGGGAGGTGCGGTTCGCCTTGTCGAATGAAGATTTATAGACAAGCCCGACGCCAAGCCGCGTTGCAATCTCTTTCAGTTCCGCAGCCATGAACAGCGCATGTTCGCGCGATTCCATTGCGCAGGGGCCGGCAATGATGGCAAGCGGCAATTTTTGCCCGAACGCAACCTTATGCACGCCCGAGCCGATATGAACGATAGGATTGGCTGGCATTCCTGCTCCTGAACTCTGGCCAGAGGGCTAATCGAGCCAGCGCGGCTTGGCAAGTTTGGGTCTGGCGCCGTTGCGATCCAGCGGGTTTACCTCCTGCCGGATTTGGCGCAAAAGGGTGGTCAACCAAATCCCGGGAGATTGAAATGCCATTCCGTCCTCTTGCCGCCGCGCTCGTGCTGTTCATCGCTGCCCCCGCAAGCGCAGAGGACCTTTTGAAGCTCGCTGTGCCGCAGCGCGGCGCCTGGGACACGTCGATCCCGGATGTCGGGCAAAAAGCTGGCATTTTTGCAAAGCATGGCCTGAAACTGGAAATGCTCTACACCGCAGGCGGCGGCGAGACGACGCAGGCCGTGATTTCAGGCAGCGTCGATATCGGCATTGGCACAGGCACCAGCGCGATCATGGCGACCTTTGCCAAGGGCGCGCCGGTGCGGCCCTTCTCCAGCGAAATGACAGGGGCCGACGATATTTTCTGGTATGTGCCCGCGGAGTCGCCAATCAAGTTTCTCAAGGACGCCGCCGGCAAGACAATGGCCTTTTCCGCCATCGGATCGTCGTCCAATCTTGGCGCGCTGGCGCTGATCAAGCAGTCGGGCGTTGCGATCAAGCCAGTCGCCGCCGGATCGCCCCCCGCGACCTTCACGCAGACCATGTCCGGCCAGATCGATATCGGCTGGTCGGCGCCGCCGTATGTGATTGACGATGTGAAATCGGGCCGCGTGCGGATTATCGCAAGGGAAAGCGATCTTGAAGCCTTCAAGAACCAGACGGTGCGAATGAATTTTTCGACCGTCGATGCGTTGACCAAAAAGGCCGATCAGTTCAAGCGCTTCAACGAGGCCTACAGGGAGACGGTCGATTACCTTTATTCGGATGATCCGGCGGCTCTGAAAAACTACGCTGACTTTGCGGAGATTTCCGTCGAGAAAGCCAAGATCATGCGCGATGAGTTTTTCCCGAAGAACAACCTGTCGCCGGCGCGGATTTCGGGCCTCGACAATGCGATGGCCGACGCGCTTGCGCTTAAATTCATTGCGGCGCCATTTACAAAAGAGCAGATGGACGACTTCTTGAAGTTTTATGTGAAGTAACGGAACCCTTGCAACACCGGATGCATATCCGGCATCCGGGCAAACAGCAGGAGCGCGCGTGAAAGTTTGCCTGTTTTCAGCGCTGACCGTCCTTGCGTTTTTGACGCTCGCGCCGGCGCTCGCGACCGAATTGCCATCCGGCCGCGCCGATCCTGACAAGCGTTTGCAGTCGTGCGACGCGTATGGCGCCGGGTTTGTTTTCAGCCCCGCCATCAACGCATGCATCAAGGTCTCGGGTTCCTTCGAAGGAGAAGTTGCTGCAACGCATTCGCACAGATAGAACATGCCGGAGTGGTCATGAGTCAGGATTTGCTGCTGGTGGGGAGCGTG
This sequence comes from uncultured Hyphomicrobiales bacterium, assembly GCA_903931945.1. Classification (GTDB taxonomy): domain Bacteria; phylum Pseudomonadota; class Alphaproteobacteria; order Rhizobiales; family Beijerinckiaceae; genus Terripilifer. Next base: position 13,289 of record CAIZEI010000024.1, read on the forward strand.
CCCTACGACACGCCAATCGAAGTGTTCCGGAATTTTGGCGGCCCGCTCGGCGCGCATTTGACAGCTATGCCAGACGGCGAGGTCGGGCCGCGCACGCACTGGATCAGCCGCATCCATTATCAGGTTTTCGCGCTGCATCCTGATCTCGAAATCATTCAGCGCCCGCCACTCGAAAATGGCGCTGCGCGCGTCAATCCACACAATGCGAGTGAAAGCTGGCGCTTCAAACTGCGGGAGGGCGTGACGCAAATCCGCTTTGGCGATCCCGGCTGGCGGCTCGGCTATACGCGCGATGCGATCAATTCGTATTTCGTTTTCAAAACCCTGCGCGAGACAGGCGAATTGCGTAAAGGCTTGCGCTTTCAGGTATCAATCGCCAGTCCTAACAGCGCCGCGCCGCCAAGGCTGTTTTCCACCATGAGAGAATGCGAAATCTTGCGCGAAGCCTATGCCGAGGCTGTGGCGTCTGAAGTCGCCAATATTTGCGCGCGCATTCCGCCTGAAGACCTCGCCATTCAGTGGGATTGTTCAACGGAGGTGCAGGACGCCTATGGCGCTGTGCAAGGCCTGTCCAAAGATGGCGCCATCGCGCGAAACACCGGGCAAATGCGGGCGCTTTCCCCACAGATTCCTGCCCATGTTGCGCTGGGCTATCATTTGTGTTTTGGCACGCTTGGCGGATGGCCGCGCTTTTCTCCGGAAAATCTTTCTGCGACTGTCGATCTTGCCAACGGCATGATCGCGGCGTCCGGGCGCAAAGTGGACTGGATGCATATTCCCGCGCTCGACAGTCTGGATGACGCCTATTATGCGCCGCTCGCGAACCTGCAGCCGCGTGGCGCGAAAATCTATCTTGGCATGATCCACCATATGGCGACATTCGAGCAGCGTTTAAAAATCGCGCGTAAATTCTGGCCGGATTTCGGCCTTGCAGCCTATTGCGGCCTTGGTCGCACGGCGCCGTCAGGATTGGGCGAGATCCTGCTTGAACATGAGCAGGCGGTGAGAGCGGCGGGGTCGATTGAATGACCTCGCCGCGCGTCAACGGAAAGTTGCTTCGCTACGGCGCATAGCCTGGCAGCACCCGGACATCGACCACAACCACCTTGCCCGCTTCAAGCTCGCGGATTGCTTCGGCGAACACGGCTTCCAGCTCGGTGGCGTCCTGTACCGGGCCAAGGCCAACAGCGCCTTGCCCGCGTGCGATGGTGGCGAGATCAAGCTCGGGGTCCGCCATGCGCTGGCCAATCCATTTGTTCTCAACCGGGCGGTTTCGCATCCGCGCCATGCGCTCCTGATGCAATTCATCGTTGTAGAAACTCTGATTGTTGGCGACCACAATCAGCAAGGGAATTTTATAATGCGCCGCGGTCCAAACGGCCTGGCAGCCCATCATGAAATTGCCGTCGCCAAAAACGGAAATCGGCAGACGCTTGTCGCCGCGCAACGCGAGGGCCGCGCCGACTGAAATGCCCGGCCCCGAACCAATGCCGCCGCCGCCATCGCTGCCGATATAATCCATCGGATGGCGGAAATGCCAGGATTTCGGATTGTAGGAGAGGGGAACCTGTAACAGCGCGACCGGCTTGCCGCCGACTGCATGGCGCAGACCGGCAAACATCTGGTTGACGGTAATCGGCCCTTTTGCCAAAGCCGGATCGAGCTCCGGCGCGCCTTTGCCGCCGGTGAATTTCACCGGGCTGTTTTTCAGCGCGTCAACCATGGCCGCAACCGCATGGCCGGTCTGCGCCGGGATCAGCAGATCGACTGTCGGCAACGCCATGTAATCCATGCTCCAGCCGTTGTGCAGCACGTAATCGAGCGTCACCTGAATGACTTTGGATTTGGGCTCATCGGCCCCCAATGCGGTTTTGAACGTGCCGCCAAGATCGACCCAGTCAAGGCTCAGGATGACATCTGCGTCGCGGATCGCCGCATTGGCTTCCTCCGCCGAGCCTGATCCCGCCGCACCGATATGGAGGCCATGATCGGTCGGGAACGCCGCGCCCACCTTGGTGTCGGTGATGACGCGGGCGCCGGTTTTTTCCGCCAGCGTCACGCGTTCGGCCCAGTCCTTTTCGCTGCGCGATACGCGCCCCATGAGAATGAGCGGCTTTTTTGCAGCCAGCAGCAGGTCGACGGCGGATTTGACCTGCGCGGCGTCGACGCCCTGCGCGACCGGGGGCATGTAGCGTTTGACGTCAATTGGCGGCAATGTCTCGGACTGGCTCTTTTCCTGCAGTTCAACATCGAGGACCACGTAGGTCGGCCCCTGTGGATGGGTATTGGCGATCCAGCCAGCCCGCAGGATCGACTCCCGCGCCGCGCCGACCGAACCCGGCTGGTCATCCCACTTCACGTAATTGCGCACCATCGAGGCTTGATCCCTGGACGTGTGGATCCATTCGATCCAGGGGCGCCGCTTCTGGCTATCAACAGAACCGGTGGCGCCAATCACCACGACCGGCGCGCGATCGCACCACGCGTTAAAAATCGCCATGGAGGCGTGCATCAGGCCAACGTTGGAATGCACGGCGGCGGCCATGGCCTTACCCGTCACCTTGGAATAGCCCTGCGCGATGGCGACCGCGTGCTCCTCATGCAGGCAGAGCAGCATTTTGGGGGATTCGTTGCCAAGATAATTGACGATGGAATCATGCAGGCCGCGATAGCTCGCGCCGGGGTTCAGCGCGACGTAGGGCACATCGAGCGCTCGCAGGGCGTCGGCCATGACATCGCTGCCAAACAGGGCCCCCTCGCGCGATGCGCCGCGCGGCGCCTCAACGCCTGGCGCCAATATCCCGTTTGCTGCCTCTTCGCTCATGCGTTTCCCCGGTCTTCAGATCGTGGCCGGCGATCTTGCCAGCGATCGCAAGAGTTGACTGACCCTAGACGAACTGTCAATTGAATCGCAAATTCATCCGCATTCAATCCAGTCCCCTGGAGAAACGCACAATGACGGCTGCCGCTGGCGAGACACATGGCGAGGGCAAGAGCTTCACGTCGCTTGTCGCAGACAGGGGCGATGCGAGCCAACCCGCGAGCCCGGTGGTGATTGAAGAGCTTGCGCTCGCCAATCACATCCTGTTCCGCGAGGGCGTCGTTGATGGTTTCGGTCATGTCAGCGTGCGGCATGACAAGCGGCCTGATCGCTTTTTGTTGGCTCGCAACATGGCGCCCGCGCTTGTGTCGGCGGACGACATTGTGGAATTTGATTTTGACGGCAACCCCGTCAACGCCAAAGGCCGCACAATCTATCTTGAGCGCTTCATCCACGCTGAAGTGTTTCGCGCGCGCCCCGATGTGATGTCAGTTGTGCATTCGCATTCGCCTGCTGTCGTGCCCTTCAGCGTGGTGAAATCTTCACCGCTGCGTCCGATCTGCCATATGAGCGGCTTTCTGGGCGAAGAGGTTCCGAACTTTGAAATACGCGATCACGCGGGCGACGAAAGCGATTTGTTGATCACCAATTCGCGGCTTGGCGCGGCCTTGGCCAGAACGCTTGGCGGCTGCAATTGCGCGCTGATGCGCGGGCATGGTTCTACGGTCGTCGCGCCAACGCTGAAAGAAGCTGTGTTTCGCGCTGTCTACACCGAAGTCAACGCGCGTCTGCAATCCGAAGCGTTGCGTCTTGGAACGCCGGACTATCTCACCGCAGGCGAAGCGCGGACGTCGGCGGCCAATATCGCCAGCCAGATCAACCGCGCGTGGGATTTCTGGCGCATGCGCGCCGAAGGCAAACTCTGACATTCAACAGGGACATGACATGAAACTCTGCCGCTTCAATGACAATCAAATTGGCCTCGTCGAAGGCGATCAGGTGCTCGATGTGAGCGCTGCGCTGGAGGCGTTGCCAGCCTACAAGTACCCGCTGCCGCGCGGCGATCAGCTTATCGCGAACCTTGACATGCTGCGGCCAAAAATTCTCGAAGCTGCTAAATCGGCGAATAGATTTCCGCTTGCCGGCCTGACGCTGCATGCGCCTGTGGCCAACCCCGGCAAAGTGGTTGCGGCGCCGGTGAATTACCAGGCCCACTACGATGAAGCCGAAGTTGATCCAGGCATTCGCTTCGGCAAAGAAATCGTCAAGATCCAGACGATTGGTCTGTTTCTCAAGGCAACCTCGTCCGTGCGCGGACCGAGCTATGGCGTCGAGATCAATCATCCTGACCGTCGCAACGACCACGAAATCGAACTGGTCGCCATCATTGGCAAGCCGGCCCGCCGCGTCAGCGTCGAAAACGCGCTCGACCATGTCGCCGCCTATTGCATCGGCCTCGATATGACAGTGCGCGGCGTCGAGGAGCGTTCTATGCGCAAATCCATCGACACCTATACGGTCATGGGTCCGTGGCTGACAACGGCCGATGAAATCGGCGATCCGCATAACCTGCAATTGACGCTCACCGTCAATGGCGAGCCCCGGCAGAGCAACAATACCGCAAACCTGCTCATCAAGGTTCGCGAACTCATTTCCTGGGCTTCGAACTGGTACACTTTGCAACCCGGCGATTTGTTCATGACCGGCACGCCCGATGGCGTCGGCCCCGTTGTGCCGGGCGACACGATTGACGCCCGCATTGACAAGCTCGGTTCGATGCAGGTGAAAGTTCGGGCGGCGTGAAGATGATTCAGCAAGCGCGCAAGTCTTTGAGAGCGCGAGCGATCCTTCTCGCATAGGGAGAAGGTGGCCCGCAAAGCGGGTCTGATGAGGGGATTCTATCTGCGTGAGCGCATGGCGCGCCCACCTATATCGTAACCCCTCGTCCGGGCCTTCGGCCCACCTTCTCCCTGTGGGAGAAGGCTTTCCAGCGGAGTTTGGTTTTTGTCGCCGAGAGTCGATCAACCGGAAACCATACAACCAAGGGTGAAGACATGACCGAAAAATCCCTACCTTTCATCATCGTGGGTGGCGGCATTGGCGGCTTTGGTTGCGCGCTGGCGCTTGCCCGCCGGGGATTTTCGAGCATCGTGCTCGAACAGGCGCCGGAATTTGGTGAAATCGGCGCCGGGCTGCAACTCGGCCCGAATGTGTTTCGCATGTTCGACAAACTCGGCGTCACCGGGGAAATCAACAAATACGCCGTCTATCCCAAGGGCCTGATGATGCGCGATGTCGTCACGGGCGAGGAAGTGACGACGCTGCCGCTGAACGAGGCGTTTTTGAAACGCTTCAAAAATCCTTATGGCGTCATCCATCGCGTCGATCTGCATCGCGTGCTGATGGAGGCCTGCCAAAAACTGCCACAGCAAATCACGATGCTGAATGGCCGCAAGGTCACGGATATCACTGACCACGGCGACGGGGTGTCTGCGCGCGATGAGACCGGCGCCACGCATGAGGGCTGTGCGTTGATTGGCGCGGACGGTCTGTGGTCGACGGTGCGCCAGAAAATTGTCGGCGATGGCAAGCCCAATGTCTCCGGCCATATTACCTATCGAGCGGTGCTGAAAACCTCTGAAATGCCTGAAGAACTGCGCTGGCAGATGATGGTGATCTGGGCCGGCGAAAAGACCCATCTCGTGCAATACCCCGTGCGCGGCGGCGAAATGTTCAATCTCGTTGCGACCTTCCATTCCGCGAAGTTTTCAGAGGGGTGGGACTCCTTTGGCGATTCGGCCGAGTTGCATGAGCGTTTCGCCGCCGCCTGCCCGCAAGTGCGGCTGTTGCTCAGCAAGATTGAGAGCTGGCGCATGTGGGTTCTGTGCGATCGTCCGCCGATTCGCGACTGGAGCAAGGGCAATATCGCGCTGCTTGGCGACGCCGCGCACCCCATGCTGCAATACCTTGCGCAGGGCGCCAATATGGCGCTGGAAGACGCCGTATGCCTCGCCAGCAAACTCGTTCACGGCAAGGGCGATATCCCCGCCGCGCTCACCGCCTATTGGCAAGAGCGCTATCTGCGCACGGCCCGCGTGCAACTCACCGCGCGCCTTTACGGAGAGGCCTATCATGCCGCAGGCGCGACGCGCGATCTGCGCAACGCGGTGCTTGGCGCGCGCACCCAGGAACAGGCGTTTGACTCGATGGCGTGGTTGTATGATCCGCCGGAGATCGGGGATTAAAGGCAATAGGCAACAGGCAGTCTGGGAGAAGGTCATACCGCCTACTGCCTACTGCCAAAAAACAACAAGGGAGGACCAACCATGCCCGTCAACCACGGCGACGAACCCAAACTCCTGATCCCCGGCCTGCGCGAATTTTATGACCACATGATCCCGATCTCATGGACCATTGTGCGTTTTGGCGTGGGCTGGGTTTTGCTCGTCCACGGATACGGAAAGGTCATGCGCGGCATGGCGGCGCAAGCCAAGGGGCTCGACGCCTCGCTGCCAGGCTTCGTCAACCACAATCTTGAGATGGCTTATCTGCTCACCTTCGTTGAAGGGCTTGGCGGGCTCTGCATTCTGCTTGGTCTGTTCACGCGCTTTTTTGCCGCCGCCAACGCTATCGAAATGGGGTTCCTGACCTTCATTCTGTATTGGGGCAACGGCTTTTCATGGCTCAATCGCGGTTACGAATACACCTTGCTGTGGGGCTTCATGTGTTTTGCGATCGCGTTGCGCGGCGGCGGGCCATATTCGCTGGACAGGTTGATCGGCAGGGAATTGTGAGGGCGCATTCGCCCTCACGTCGACGCCTGTGATCGGTTACTTCGTCCCGCTCGCGACATAAAAATATCCGACGCGGTTGTTGGGCGGCGTGCCGTACCAGAGGCGCCCCTGCTTGTCGGGGAAGAAATCGCGCATCCCGTTGTCGGTATAGGGCATGGGATATTCCACGATCTTTTCGCTGACGGGATCGAGATGTCCAATCACATCGCGTCCTTCTGACGAAAACCAGATTGTCTGGTCATCTGTCACCTTGAGCGCATAGGGCTTGGTGTGCGGGCTCGACAACGGATATTCCTTGAACGCCTGCGTTTTTGGATCAAAGCGCCCGATGCGTCCGCCATCGAATTCGCCGAACCACACGACATCGTTCTTGTCGATGGAAATGCGGCGCGGGCGGTCCTTCGATGGGGGATCGAACTTCGTCACTTTCAATGTCGCCGGATCGACCTTGCCGATCTTGCCGCCCGTGAACATCTCGGTGAACCAGAGGTTTTTTGCGGAATCGAGATCGACGCCATAGGCGGAGGGCACTTCTGGAATATGCGTGAACGCTTCGGTCTTTGGATCGAACACGCTCAGGCCGCCGGTTGAAAACACCATGCCGCTGGGATGAATCTTGATCGTGTGCTTGCGGAGGGTGTCGGGATATTCGGTGATTTTTTGTGTCGTCGGATCCCAACGGCCAATTTTCTTGGAGCCGGCTTCCGTGATCCAGATGGAGCCATCAGGCGCGGGCACCGCTGAGTGAATCAGCGCCGGCCCAAGATTTGGCGCTGGAAATTCCTTGATCTCGCCAGTCGCAGGATTGAGCCGCGCGATCTTGTTGGCTTGTCCGTATTCGGGCGTCCAGAACATGCCATCCTTGTCAGGCTGTGAGGTCCAGGGAAAACGATTTGGGCCTGGCATTTCAAAATCGACATAGACAATTTTCAACGCTTCATCGCTGAAAGGGGTAACTGTGTCTTTATAGTTCGGCAGGTCTGTCGGCGATTTGGGCAGCACCGAATCCTCAGAGAAAAGTTTGGTGAGATAGCCCACCACCTTTTCGGCCTGCGCATCGTCAAATCCCCGGCGGTCGCCGAGCGAGGATTTCATGGCCTCGCGCATAAACGCCACGCGATCGCGCCAGCCATCTTCATCGCGCGACACGGCCGCCATTTTTTGCTGAAAACCATGACAGCCCATGCAATTGGCGAACAATTCCTTTTTGCCGGGCAGATCGGGGAAGAGTTGTTCGCCCTGATATTGCGTAAGATCGCTCCAGCGCACCGTTCCATTTTCCAGGGCGAAGTCATAGGACGCCTTCTGGTCCTGCGTCAGACTTACGCCGGACTGTGCGGGCGCTTTGTAGCCAATCGCCCGTATCTGGAGACGATAATCGCCCGCGGGGAGATTTTCCGCGCGGTAATGGCCCTCATTGTCGGAGAGCACGCTGACAGTCATCTTGAGCCCGGCGTGGCGGGCCTGCACAAAGGCGCCGCGGAACGGTTTGCCGTCAGGTCCCTTGATCGTGCCTGTGATGGTGGCGGCCTCAGCCGCAGCGCCAAAACCCAGCGCCAGCGTCAACGCGAGACATGAAATTCGCATGGAATCCTCCCCAAGGTTGTTGGGTCGCATTCCGCGCCGGGATCGCCTCGATGTCAAGATGTCCGATCATTCGGCTCAATCTTACTTCCCCTCCATCACCCCCCGCACGACGCTCACGATCTGCGGATCTGTGCGCAAAATCCGCGCTGTCGCCTCGGCGAGAAACTCCGGCGGCTGGGGGTCAAGATCCAGCGTTTGCCTGTTCATTTTGTCGATGAAGTCGGGCGCTCGCAAGGTTTCGACAAAAGCCGCGCGCAACAGCGCAAGACGATCGGCGGGCGCGCCCGGCGTGGTGACAATGCCCTTGCCCGAAGCGCCGTTGGCGGAGACAAGTTGCAGCGTTTCCTGACCGCGCGCGTCTTCCGCCAGCTCCGATATCAGCGGAACGTCCGGCAGGTCTTTGTGGCGCGCAAACCCGACCTGCGCGAGCACGCGGATTGTTTTGCCGGCGATCCAGTCGGGCTTCAACTGGCGCAGGTTGGTCCAGTTGACGACTGTGCCATCGACCTCGCGTTGTTCCATCGCCAGCAGAATGCTCGCCATCGTCGGATAGCCCATCAGCACTTTGAAATGCGTGCCGAGCACAAGATTGAGTCCCTGCGGCACAACGACATTGCCGGCCCCCGCCGCCGCCCCGCCAATCACGACGTCGCGCGTGCGGGCGTCAGCGACCGATGTTATGGGCGAATCCGCCCGAACGATGAGTACGGACTGATCGCCTCTGGTGAGCGTGCCAAGGGCTAAAAACTCATCCGCGCGATAATCGACGCCTTGCCCGGCGTAATAAAGCTGGGCGGCGGGCGTGCCATCGAACAGGATGGCGATTGTCGTCCCGTCGCGCGGGGCGAGGCGATAAAGGTAGTTCGCCATTTTCAACCCGCCGGCACCGGGCATGAATTGCGCAACGCCCGCAGGTTTCCCCGGCAAATGGCGCGGCAATTCATCGGCCAGCGCCAGTGCGATCTGCGGATAGGACCCGGCGCCATCATAGGGCGCGAGCACGTTGATGGTTTTGCCCGCATAAAAGGCGCGTTCCTGCGCATTTGCGCTGATAGCGGCGAGCAAGACAAGCACCGGCGCGACGCAAAAGATGTTTCGCATATTTCCCCCTCGGGCTGCATTCTAGCGCATGGCGTTCAAACCCGTGCAAATCTAGCGCAAAAAGCCTATGAAGGCAGCCGGAACACAGGACGCGCGAAATGATCGACGATGACTATCCCCCGCAGCCCCCGGTTTCGACAGGGTTGGCGGGGCGCTGCCCGCGTTGCGGGATGGGCAAGATGTTTGCCGGCTACATCGCCTTGCCGGAAAAATGCAGCGTCTGCGGGCTCGATTACCGCTTTGCCGACAGCGGCGATGGCCCGGCGGTTTTTGTCATGCTGATCGCCGGTTTCATTGTGGTGGGCGGCGCGTTGTGGTTTGATTTTACCTATGAGCCGCCGATCTGGGTGCATGTGCTGGTCACTTTGCCGCTCGCTGCGCTTGTGTGCCTGGTCATGCTCCGCCTCGTCAAAGGCGTGCTGATTGCGCTGCAATACGCCAACAAGGCCGAACCCGGACGGCTGGAGAGATAAGTGGGCGCTCAAACCGCACAATTGCCGCGCCGCCCGTCGCTGATTGCGCCCATGCTCGCCGCGGCGCCTGTCTTTGCTATGCTGATGGGGCTCGGCTTCTGGCAGGTCGAGCGGCTCCACTGGAAGGAAAATCTCCTCGCCAGCATCGACGCGCGTATCCACGCCCCGCCAGCGCCCCTCGCCCCTGCAATGCAATGGGCTGCCTTGGCGGCAGGCGATTTCGATTACGCCCATGTCAGCGTGAGCGGAACATTCGAGTCCGGCGCCGAGGCGCTGATTTTCCGTTCGTCAGGCGGCGTTGCGGGCGCGCTTGCACAGCCCGGCTATTGGGTCATGACGCCATTCCATCCAGGGTCGGGCGGGACTCTGCTCATCAATCGCGGTTTTATCCCGCTCGATAAAAAGGCCGATCGTGGAAGGGTCGCCGCCCTGCCCGCCGGGGAGACAACTGTGACCGGCCTGCTGCGCCCGCCTGAGGAGCGCAACCCGTTCACGCCTGCGGACTCCCCCGACAAAGGCGAATGGTACACGCGCGATCCCATCGCCATCGCCACTGCGCTGCAACTGGGCGCCGCCGCGCCCTTTTCGCTCGACGAGGACGCACACCCCGCTGCATCCGGCTTGCCCGCTGGCGGCGCGACAGTATTCGATATCCCGAACAATCACCTCAGCTACGCCGTCACATGGTTTGGTCTTGCCGCAACGCTGCTGGGCGTTGTCAGCGTGTTTACCTGGCGGCGGGCGCGGGTGGTCTGAATGTGACAGGCAATATTACACACAACAGTGCGCGAACATCGTGTTCACGGGAACGTGCGGCGTTTCAAGGCCGACTCTCAATACACGTCCCGGTTTCTATCCGGCCTTCGTAGTCGCCACTCCCTGCGTTCTTGATCACACCGGTTCTTCGATCAATCGACGAATCGATTTTTGAAAATTTTTGAAAAATTTGCATAGTTGTTCCCCAAATTATAGTTTCATGATCTTTTCTGTAATAACTAATTACCCCTCCGACTTTGCCATTCTTTGTATAATTTCGGACACGACTATTTCCATTTTCATCCTGCGTAATTGTAATGCCATTTGCGTCCGCAACAATATGCGCGTGAAAATCTTTCATTGTAGCAGGTTGATCGTAGATACAATCAAACACGATTGCGGGCTCATCGGCTGCAAAACAAAATTCGATCGGCCATACGCCGCAGGGCGTTATCCATCCCACCGCCGCCATGAACTTCGCAGCTTTTTTCATTGTCTGCTTCCCTCCAGGCTCGTTTTCCGCTTACGCGCATCGCGTCCACTCGCGCGCCGATTGCATTGCAGGGTTCCAGAATATTTTGTCCCAAAAAGACATTATTTCAACCGCACTGTCACCATCGCAACGGCGACAACAACCAACGCCATGCCGGCCAGCGAGAGCGGATCGAGCCGCTCGTTGAACAAGGCCCAGGCAATGACGGCTGTTGTCGGCGGCACAAGAAAGAACAGGCTTGCGACTTCAGACGCCTTGCCGCGCCGTATCAGCACGAACATGGCGGAAATAGCGCCAATCGAAAGCACAACGCATAGCCAGAACAGCGCGAGCGCAAAATCGAGCGTCCATTCCACCCTGAGACGATCATGAAACCAGGCGAAGGGCGCGGTCACGACAAATGACGCGACATATTGCACGATGGGTCCTGTGCGCAGGTCCAGCGTCGGACATTTGCGTTTTTGCCACAGAGTCCCGAATGTCAGCGACAGCATCGCGAACACGGCGCAGCCAACGCCAACGGGGGTGCCGAGCCCGAAGCCAAGTTTCGTGCGCACCACGAGCACAATGCCCGCAACGCCAAGCACAAGTCCGCCCCATTGCTTCGCGGTGACTTTTTCACCCAGCAACGGACCCGCCAGCGCGGCTGTCAACACGGGCTGCAGTCCCGCGATCAGAGCCGCCACGCCCGCCTCGACGCCATAGGAGAGCGAGGCGAACACGCCGCCAAGATAGCCCGCCTGCACCAGCAGGCCAGCGATGGCAATCGCAGGAACCTCCTTAAGGCGCGGCCAGGGCGCGCTTGTGACAAAAGCGATCGCCATCAGGATTGCTACGACAAAAGCATAGCGGATTTCCAGAAACATGAAGGGGCCAGCGTGCGGCATACCGAACTTGCCCGCCACAAAGCCTGTCGACCAAAGCACGACAAAAACAATTGGAAGAGCCGCCGTGAGGAATCCACCGCTCGCCGCCTTGCCCTGTCGATCGCTCATAAAATCCGCCGCTGTTAAAGGGGCCTTCCTTTAGCGGATCGCAGGGCGGCGTCAAAACGGGCTTGCCCTATGATCGGGGCCGGGTTGCCTGTATCGTCGTCCCGACGTTGATCATCGGGAGATCGGGGAATCCATATGTCGCCAGGGTTTTTGTTTCGAACGGCAGCGCTCGTATCCCTCATCTGCGTCGCGCCTGCCCGCGCGCAGGACATTCTCGCCTATTCGGGCGCCGACCGGCAGGACAAACTGGTCGAAGGGGCCAAACGCGAAGGCGAGGTCGTTATCTATTCCGCAATGATCGTCAATCAGGCGATGCGGCCCATGGCGGACGCATTCATGAAGAAATATCCTTTTGTAAAATTGACATACTGGCGCAGCGATACCGATCAACTCATCGCCAAACTTGCCGCTGAAGAACGCGCCAGCAATGTTGTCGCCGATGTGATTGAGGCCACAGGCGCAGGCGAACTGGCGATCGATGCGGGACTTGTCCAGCCCTATCGCACGCCTGCTGTGGCCGATTTTGCGCCGCGCTATATCGACCCGCGCAATCTCTGGACCTCGACACGCATTTCCTATTTCGGCATGGCCTATAACACCCGCCTCGTGTCAGACGCCGACGCGCCGCGCAGCCATGACGCGCTGCTTGACCCGAAATGGAAAGGCAAGCTCGCCTGGCGCATTGGCACGGCGACCGGCACGCCTATGTTCATCACCAATCTGCGCATGGCCCGGGGCGATGATGCCGCCCGCGACTATCTCAAAAAGCTCAGCACGCAAAAAATCATCAATTTTGGCGCGGGAAGCGCTCGCACGCTGGTTGACCGCGTCATCGCGGGCGAGTTTCCGATCGCCCTGCAGATTTTCGCTCATCACCCCCTGATCAGCCGGGCAAAAGGCGCGCCCGTGAACACAATCCTGCTCGATCCCACGCCCAGCAATGCTGGCACGATGCTCATTCCCAAAGGGGTTCGCCACCCCTATGCAGCGATGCTGCTGGCCGATTTCATCCTCTCCAGAGAGGGGCAGGAAATCCTCGCCAAAGCCGAATATTTCCCGGTGCGTTCCGATGCGCCGCCGCTTGAGACGCTTGCGCCCGTTGTGCCGGACCGGGCCGGGGCTGTGGAAAATTTCATCAGCTCCGAACAGCTTAACTCCTATGCAGCCAGCTCCGAAGCCCTCTGGGAGGAGTTGTTCCGTTAGGATCATGGCTCGACGAAAGGGATGCGTGGCGCATGGCGGCCGTCTGTTCAAGCGAATCGATTGCCGGCGAGGCGAAGTTGAGGTAAATGCCTCGGTACGGGCGCAGCCGCACAGGCTGCGCGTGTGAAAGCGGAACAGATGCACCCGTAGCTCAGCTGGATAGAGCGCTGCCCTCCGAAGGCTGATGTCAAGGGGGTTTCGTGAGTGAGCAACTGAAGAAAGGCTTGTTAAAACAGTAGCTTGAATAATCCTACGAACGTCACCAAACCCCGAGAAACTTTCGCGTAAGCACCGCGTAAGCAGTTTTCGGAGAACGGGGGCGGAACAGCGGATAACGGGGCGTAGTCGCCCAGTGACCGCGATGTGGGACTGGTTTGTGAAGGCCTAATCCGTTGACCGTCATAGGTCGGTCGGGCTAGGCGACATTGAGATGCACCCGTAGCTCAGCTGGATAGAGCGCCACCCTCCGAAGGTGGAGGCCACACGTTCGAATCGTGTCGGGTGCGCCATTTCAGTACAGAACTATGAACACCGGCTACGCCGGGCTTCCCGCCTGAGGCGGCGACCAGGGTGCGCAGCAGTTCGGATTTCGATCCCATGATGCGGACTTCCTTATCCGCGACCTCTACACGCTGGGCCAGCGCGCGGAGGTGGTCGCGGCGGTAGCCGCCGCTGTCCAGCCGGA
>CAIZEI010000025.1 GCA_903931945.1 uncultured Hyphomicrobiales bacterium
AAAAAGCCGGTGATTTTTCGCAACACGCCGCAATGGTTCATTGCGATGGACAAGGGGTTTGAGGTGAGCGCCGCCGCTCCCTCTCCCCGCGCGCGGGGAGAGGGCAGGGGTGAGGGGCTGGGAGAGCCCGCGCCCCTGCTCCAGGCCCCTCACCCTAGCCCTCTCCCCGTGAGAACGGGGAGAGGGAACTGCCCCACCCTCCGCGATATCGCGCTGTCCTCGATCAAGAAAACCCGCTGGGTGCCCGCCGCGGGCGAAAACCGCATCACCGGCATGATCGCCAATCGCCCGGACTGGGTGGTGTCGCGCCAGCGCGCCTGGGGCGTGCCGATCTGCGTCTTCGTCAAGAAGGGCCAACACGAACCCCTGCGCGATGAACGCGTCAACGCCCGCATCGCTGCGGCGTTCGAAACAGACGGCGCCGACGCTTGGTACGCGCCCGGCGCAGCGGCGCGCTTCCTCGCGCCCGATTACAATCCCGAAGACTATGAGAAAATCGACGATGTGCTCGATGTCTGGTTCGATTCAGGCTCGACCCACGCCTTCACGCTCGAATGCCCGAAACATTTCCCCGGACTTGCTGGCGTCAAACGCCGGGTCGATGGCGGCGATGACGAGGTGATGTATCTCGAAGGCTCCGACCAGCACCGGGGATGGTTTCATTCCTCGTTGTTGGAGAGTTGCGGCACGCGCGGTCGCGCGCCCTATGATGTCGTGCTCACCCATGGATTCGTGCTCGATGAAAACGGGCGCAAGATGTCGAAATCGACCGGCAATGTCGTTGCGCCGCAGACGGTGATCAAGGACGCCGGCGCCGATATCCTGCGCTTGTGGGTGGCGGCGTCCGATTATTCCGACGATTTGCGCATCGGCAAGAATGTGCTGGCGACATTTTCCGAAACCTATCGCAAATTGCGCAACACGATGCGCTGGATGCTTGGCGCGCTGTCGCATTTCGACCCCGTTGCAGACACGACTGCGCCCACAGCCATGCCCGAGCTTGAACAGCTCATGCTGCACCGGCTCGCCGAACTGGATGGCCCGATCCGCGAGGCCTGCGAGAATTTCGATTACAAGAAAATCGTCTCGCTCCTGAGCCTGTTTCTCAACAGCGATCTCTCGGCCTTCTATTTCGATATCCGCAAGGACGCACTGTATTGCGATCCGCCTTCGAGCGCCAAACGCAAGGCGGCGTTGCAGGCGATTGAACATATCTTCCGCGCGGTGACGGTCTGGCTTGCGCCGATCCTGTCCTTCACCTGCGAGGAGGCGTGGCTGTCGCACTATCCACAGGCGGATTCGGTGCATCTGGAAACGTTCCCGGCGATCCCGGCGTCCTGGCTCAACCCAGCGCTGGCGGACAAATGGGCCGATATCCGTCGCGTGCGCGCAGTTGTCACCGGCGCGCTCGAAATCGCCCGCGCCGGTAAGCAGATCGGTTCGTCGCTGGAGGCAAAGCCGCGCGTCTATATTGAAAGCGTATCGCTACGCTCGCAGGTCGCCGACGATTTCGCCGACGTCTGCATTACCTCGGATATTGAAATCATCGCCGGCGCCGCGCCGGATGGCGCTTTCATCCTCAACGAGGATCGCAGTATTGGCGTGATTGTCGAGCGCTCGCAGGGCGTCAAATGCGAGCGCTCGTGGAAATATTTCGATCCCGCGACTGCCCTGCCCGGCTATCCCGGCGTCACCCCGCGCGACGCCAGAGCCTTGCAGGAACTGACGCGCCTGGGGCGTTGGCCTTGAGCCCGCGCCTCGCCGGACTGGCGGCGGCGCTTTGCGCGTTCGCCGTCGATCAGGGCAATAAGTTCTGGATGATCGATGTGTTCGACATCGAGAACCGCCAGCCCATCCATGTGCTGCCCGTGCTCGACATCGTGATGGCGTGGAACCCGGGCGTTTCCTATGGGCTGCTGCGCGCCGATGCGCCGCTCGGGCGCTGGCTGCTGCTCGGCTTTACGCTCCTTGTCACAGCTTTCTTCGCCTATTGGCTGCGGAGCGCAAAAACGCGCGCAGCCGCCGTCGGCCTCGGGCTGATCATCGGCGCAGCTCTCGCCAACGCCTTCGACAGGCTTGTGCATGGCGCGGTGGCGGATTTCTACCATTTCCACACGCCCTTTTCGCTAGGGCCCCTGTCAAATTATGTCTTCAATCTGGCCGATGCGGCGATCGTTGCCGGCGTTGGGCTTCTTCTATATGATAGCTTCTATGCAAAGGCTGCTGGCGCGCCCGATCCCGAGGATTGAGGCCGCTTCGCCTCACATTCGCCTGAAACAGGGGCCAGCCGTGTTGCGTTCGCAGCCCCCACTGGAGTGAGCTATGGTTAAGGGCATACTGATCAAGGGCCTCGTTGTCGCCAGCGCTTTGGCCGGCCTGACGTTGGCGCCGCAGCCAGCCGCCGCGCTTGACGATGGCAAGGGCAACAGCCTGCTCGACGTCCTCGATTTCGTCGGCCTCGGCCAGAAAAAGGACGACGACGTGATCTTCTATCGCGAGCGGGCGCCGCTGGTGCTGCCGCCCAAGGCTGAATTGCGTCAGCCCGCGCCGCCGGCCTCGCAGCGCGCCGCCAACTGGCCGCGCGACCCTGAGGCGGTTCGCGCCGCCAAAAAGGCCGAGGAGAACCGCAAACGCTCGGTGGTGGATGACAACGCCGACCCCAATTATGCAGCCCGGCTGACCCGCGAAGGCCGCATCACGGCTGCCGAAGCCAGCGAACGCTCTGGCCCCGGCGGGCCCTGCAACATGGTGCCGGATTCCCCGAACCCCTGTAGCCCGACTGAACTGTGGAAAACCCTCGCCATCAAATCCAACGACCAGCCAAAGGAAGGCCTTCAAGCTGGCGTCGAGCCGGAGCGCGAATATCTGACCGCGCCGCCCAAGGGTTACATGAAACCGGCGCAAAACGTGAAGGCGACCATGGAGGCGCCGAAACCGGAGTCTGACGACCCCTTCGCGTATTTCCGCAGTGGCGGAAAATAGGCATATCGGCAAAAAAGCAGTTTTGTGACGCGGGGGGCTAACAGCCGCGCCCGGACTGTCCTATATTGGCGGGACTGGCCTGATTTGGCCGCGCTTGCCGGTGAGTTTATGGATCAATTGTCCCCGACTGCAGTGAATGGAAATGGCGCCGTCAGCGGCCCCGATATCAAAAGCTTTCATCTCGACAATGGCCTCGATGTGGTTGTCATCCCCGACCATCGCGCGCCTGTCGTCACGCATATGGTCTGGTATCGCAACGGGTCGGCTGATGACCCGCCGTGCAAATCGGGAATTGCCCATTTTCTCGAACATCTGATGTTCAAGGGCACCGCCAAACACAAACAGGGAGAATTCTCTGAAGCGGTCGCCGAACTCGGCGGTCAGGAGAACGCCTTCACGTCAAACGATTACACCGCCTATTTCCAGCGCGTGGCGAAGGAACATCTCCCCGTTCTGATGGAGTTTGAGGCGGACCGTATGACCAATCTCGTTCTCACCGACGAGGTCGTTGCGCCCGAACGCGATGTCGTGCTGGAAGAACGTCGGATGCGAACGGATACCGATCCTGGCGCACAATTGAGCGAAGCCGTGCAGGCCGCCCTGTTTCCGCACCACCCCTACGGCACGCCGATTATTGGCTGGATGCATGAGATCGAGGACCTCGGTCGTGAG
Source organism: uncultured Hyphomicrobiales bacterium (assembly GCA_903931945.1). Classification (GTDB taxonomy): domain Bacteria; phylum Pseudomonadota; class Alphaproteobacteria; order Rhizobiales; family Beijerinckiaceae; genus Terripilifer. Next base: position 3,655 of record CAIZEI010000025.1, read on the forward strand.
GATGCGCTGACCTACTACAAGCGCTTCTATACACCTGAAAACGCGATCCTGATCGTCGCGGGCGACGTTGCCGCAGACGAGGTTCTCGCGCTTGCAAAAGCAACCTACGGCGCCATTCCCGCGCGCGGCGCGCAGCCCAAGCGCAAGCGTCCGCGCGAACCCGAGCCTCGCGCGCATCGGCTTGTGACGCTTGCCGATGAAAAGGTCGAACAACCCAGCCATCAGCGGGTCTATCTGACGCCCTCCTATGGCACCGCCAAAGCCGGCGAAGCCGAGGCCCTTGAACTGCTGTCGCATCTGCTCGGCGGCGGGCAGACGAGTCTGCTCTACCGCAAACTCGTCGTGGAACAGAAAATCGCCGTCGCCGCTGGCGCTTATTATCTGGGCACAGCGCTCGACGATACGAGGTTCTGGACCTACGCCATGCCCGCGCCGGACATATCGCTCGAAGCTCTTGATGCGGCGATCGCAGGAGTCATTGCCGATGTGGCGCGCGACGGCGTTGACGGCGCCGATCTCGCCCGCGCCAAAACGCGGCTGATTGCCGACGCTATTTATGCTCAGGACAGCCAATCCTCGCTCGCGCAATGGTATGGCGCCGCGCTTTGCACCGGCGCGGCAATTGAGGATATTCAGCAATGGCCCCAGCGCATTGACGCGGTGAGCGCGGAGGCGGTTCGCCAGGCCTGCGCAAAATGGCTTGAGGCCAGGCGCTCGGTCACGGGCTTCCTGCTGCCCGCCGCGCCGCCCGTTGCGGAAGCCGCCTGAGCCCGTCCCGCCTCAAGACTTCACAGGAATTGCCGGAATGAGCGTTGAAACAAAAACGAAGCCCGCCTCCCGCGCGGCTTCGGTGCAAAAGGTCACAGGGCCAAAAAGCGGCGTCGAGGCCTGGCTGGTCGAGGACTATGCAGTTCCCCTGATCGCGTTCGACTTCGCTTTTCGCGGAGGCACAGCGCAGGACGCCCCGGAGCGCGCGGGCGCAACGTCGATGCTCGCTTCGCTACTCGACGAAGGCGCCGGAGATCTTGACGCTGATGCGTTTCATCGCGCGCTCGACGACAAGGCGGTCGAAATTTCCTTCTCGGCGGACCGCGATTACCTGCAGGGCCGCGCCAAGACGTTGACGCGACATCTGGATGCGGCTGCGGACCTTCTGCGCCTCGCAGTCTGCGAGCCCCGCCTTGACGTCGACGCCATCGAGCGCGTGCGCGCGCAGATGATCGCCAGCCTGAAGCGCGAAGCGCAGGACCCCGATTCGATGGCCGGCATAGCCTGGCGCGAGGCGGCCTTTCCAGCGCATCCCTATGGAATGCCGGCGCGCGGCTCGATGGACAGCGTTCCTGCGATCACACGCGACGATCTGCTGGCGCAGAGGTCCGCGCAGATGGCGCGCGACGGATTGAAAATAGCAGTGGTCGGCGCTGTGAGCGCTGCAACGCTCGCCGGAATTCTCGACCATGTGTTTGCTGGCCTGCCACAAAAGGGGGCGCTGAAACCCGTCGCCGATACCGTCATGGCGGGCATCGGTCAGCGCCATGTCGTCGATGTCGATGTGCCGCAATCCACGATCCGTTTCAGCCTGCCAGGCATTGACCGCCACGACCCCGATTACTGGCCGGCCGTTGTCGTCAATCACGTTCTGGGCGGCGGCGTTTTTTCCGCGCGGTTGTTTAGAGAAGTGCGTGAAAAACGCGGTCTTGCCTATTCGGTGCGCTCAAACCTCGCGATTCACGATCACACCGCTTTGTTCAGCGGCAGCGTTTCCACCAAGAACGAGCGCGCTGGCGAATCGCTTGATGTGATCGAAGAGGAAATCGCCAAATTATGCGCCAGCGGCCCGAGCGAAGAGGAGCTGGACAAAGCCCGCAAATATCTCATCGGTTCCTATGCGCTGCAATTTGACACCTCCACCAAGATCGCCGGCAATCTCGCGCATCTGCAATGCGCCGGACATGCCGTCGAGTTCCTCGATCAACGCAATGAACATATCGCCGCAGTGACGATGGATGACGTCATCCGAGTCGGCAAACGCCTGTTTGAAGGCAAGAAGCTGATGGTGGCGGTGGCCGGACGGCCTGTAGGGATCTAGCCGCACAGGCGCTTGCCAACCTAAAACCCCAGCGTCGGCTTTATATCCGCTGGCGCACGCGTCCATGTTTTGCGCGCGCCGCCCTCGGCAATTATCCGCAATTCGCGCGCCAGAATCTTGCGCCACTGGATGATCGCGATATCCGAACGCCCCAGCCGTTCGCCGCTGCGCCGGACAATGCGACCTTGCCCGGCTTGCGTTGCAAGGTCCTGAATCACGGCAAGATCGGGGTGCCGCGTATCGGCGTAGCGACCGATGCCGGCCATAAGATCGCGCGCGACATCGCCCGCCGGCGGGGCTGCGGCGACGCGCTTGTCGTATTCCGCCTGTTTGGCTCGATAATCGGCGATTTCAGCCTCGGTCCCTTCCGTGTGGCCGGCGATCAGCCAGAGATGGTTTTCATCATCCACAGGCGTGAAATGGAAATAGATTTCCCGCCAGCCGGCAAAGTTGAGCCCCGTGCGCGGCGGCACGATCACGCGGGTGACATTGGGCGCATAATGTAACGAAACGCGCGCCAGCCCGTTCCTGCGCGTGCCCAGCCGCAACATGCCCCAATCCGTTTCTTCCGCCGACACCGAAGGCAGATCGACAGCCAGCGGCGCGTGCGAACCGCCGGGCGAATGGGTGAAGGCGACATGCACTTCATCCATGCTGTTTTCAAAACTTTGCAAATAGTTGCAGGGCACGCGCTCGGCGTTCCAGATATCCATGATCCCCGGCGTCTCGCGCACCGGGAAGGGCGGGAATGCAGGCGGCTCGCCCTCGCCAAAATAGGCATAGACCAGACCAATGAATTCCTGCGTGGGATAGACGCCGATTTTCACCTTGCGCGCAAACCCCGGCTCCTCGGCGGGCTGTTCGACGCACTGGCCCGAACAATCGAACTTCCAGCCATGATAGACGCAGCGGATATCCTCGCCCTCGACCCAGCCCAGATGCATCAGCGCGAAACGGTGCGGGCAATGGGCGTCGACAATGTGGGCCTGCCCGCTGGCGCCGCGATAGATCGTGAAATCCTCATTCATGATGCGCAAAGGTTTGGCCTCGCCTGCGGCAATATCCTTTGCGCGGGCGACCGCAATCCAGAACTGGCGCATGAAGACGCCGCCGGGCGTTCCGGGCTTTGTGGTGGCGAGGTCGACGCCGAAACGCGAGGCCGAGCCATCGGCCTCCGCCCCAAAATCCGTTTGTGTCGAATGTGTCATCAAGGCCTCCCCGGTGTTTGTGGCGGAAGATGCTGCGAAACAGCGCGCGGAGCAAGGGTGGAGGTGCGCGAGAGATGGACGTTATCCGTGCGGCGCCGAGAGCGCAGTTCTAAAAGCAATATCGTTCTAATCGCTGGAGTGCACTCCGTCCCCCTGATGGGGAGGATTGTACATTCCCTCGTACGGCAAGTTACTTTTAGAATTGCTGGCGCGCCGGGAATCTATTTGTGATATCTCATAGGATATGATATCGAAAATGAATGCCGCGCCTCGTTCTGGATACCAGCATTATTGTCTCTGCCCTGCGCAGCAAAACGGGGGCCAGCAATGCGATATTACGTTTGATTGCGGCGCGCGCCTTGACGCCCTTGGCGACCCCGGCTCTGTTTTTGGAATATGAAGAGGTGCTGAAAAGGCCCGAGCAGCGATTGGCCCACGGCCTCGGATTGAATGAGATCGATCAATTCCTGAGCGCGCTGGCAAGCGCCTGCGAACCCGTGGAAACCCGTTTCCAATGGCGTCCGCAATTGTCCGATCCTGACGATGAAATGGTGCTGGAAGCGGCCTTGAATGGACGCGCGGATGCAATTGTGACCCATAATATCAAAGATTTCAAAATCGCGCCTGAAAGGTTTCGCCTGCGTGTTTTGACGCCGCGCGATTTGTTAAAGGAGAGACGATCATGAGCAAGATTTCCTATCCGCTTAAGCTTCCAGCTTCCCTCAAGACTGCCGCCCAACGGCTGGCGCGCGAGGATGGCGTATCGCTTAATCAATGGATTTCGGTCGCTGTGGCGCAAAAGATTGGCGCGGTCGAGACTGCGGCGGGCTTTTTCAAAAGAACAGCCAGGGACGCCAAGCCGGAAGACCTCATGCCGTTCTTGTTCAATGCTCGCGACGAACCGCCTCCCAAAGGCGATGACCACCCCTGAGCCCGCATCAGCTGCGGGATCGCCACCTGTATTCCGGATGGTAGCGTCCGCCAGCGTGGTGTAGATTCGAGCATTCGCCGCGAGGCAAATTTCCAGCGCTTCCAGGCAAATTCGGTTGCTGGCCGTTTTGGGTCACCCCCTCCCTTCCTGCCAACTCCCCTTGCGTTCCGCCTGAGATTCCTGCCCGGATGTTAAAATAGCCCCACACCCCCGGGCTTAGTTCCCAACGGGAATCAGTCTAGACTTGCACGATGACCGTTCGCCGCCTCGACCCCCTCCTGATTGACCGCATCGCCGCTGGCGAAGTCGTGGAGCGCCCGGCTTCCGCCGTGAAGGAACTCGTTGAAAACGCGCTTGATGCCGGCGCGAGGCGCATCGAGGTTGCCATCGAATCCGGCGGGCGCGCGCTCATCCGCGTCATTGACGATGGCTGCGGCATGGGCCCCGCCGATCTCGAACTTGCCGTCGAGCGCCACGCCACCTCCAAGCTGCCCGATGGCGATCTCACGAATATTGCAACCCTTGGCTTTCGCGGCGAGGCCTTGCCGTCCATCGCCTCCGTTGCGCGGCTTGAAATCGCCTCGCGCGAACATGGCGCCGCGCCCGGCCATGTGCTGCGCGTCGATGAGGGACGCAAACGCGCGCTCGCGCCCGCCGCCGCCGCACCCGGCACGCGGATCGAGGTGCGCGATCTTTTCGCCGCGACGCCGGCGCGGCTGAAGTTCCTCAAGAGCGACCGGGCCGAGGCGCAAGCTGTCTCCGATGTCATCAAGCGACTGGCGATGGCGCATCCGCAGGTCCGCTTTGCGCTGTCCGGCGATCATCTCGCGGGCTTTGATTACGCCGCCTGTCCCGCCGGTCCGCAGGGAATGCTGGCGCGGATTTCGCAAGCGCTCGGCGATGACTTCCGCGCCAACGCCTTGCAGGTGAACGCCGAACGCGAGGGCTTCCACCTCGATGGCTTTGCCGGACTGCCAACCTTTTCCCGCGCCAATGCGATGTCGCAATATCTGTTCGTCAACGGGCGCCCGGTGCGCGACAAACTGCTGCAGGGCGCGGTGCGCGTCGCCTATATGGATTATCTGCCGTCGGACCGGCATCCCGCGCTGGCGCTGTTCTTGACCTGCGAACCGCGCGAGGTCGATATCAACGTGCACCCGGCCAAGGCGGAAGTCCGTTTTCGCGATCCAGGCCTCGTGCGCGGATTGCTGATCGGCGCGCTGAAACAGACGCTGGCGGAGGGCGCGCGCCGCGCCACCAGCGAGGGCGGCGCGCAGGCGGCAGAGATCTTCGCGCGACGCACATTTGCAAATGCGCCGCCGCGTGGCGGCTGGGACTGGCGCGGCTCTCCAGCCGCGCCGGCCAATCGGGGTTTTGCCGAACAGGGTCAGGCCGCATTTGAATCGGCCCCGCCGATGGCCGATATGCGCACGCATGAATCAGCGGCGGCGCAGGGAGATGTCGAGTCCCCGCTAGGCGCGGCCCGGGCGCAAATCCACGACACCTATATTGTCGCGCAGACGCGCGATGGCTTTGTCATCGTCGATCAGCACGCCGCGCATGAGCGCATCGTCTATGAACGCCTGAAACGCCAGCGCGCGCAAAGCGGTATCGAGCGGCAGTTGCAACTCATTCCGGTTGTTGTCGATCTTGACGCTGCAGATGTCGACCGGCTGATGGGCGCCGCCGTCGCCTTGCAGGACCTCGGGCTTGTGGTGGAGCCCTTCGGCCCCGGCGCTGTGGCGGTGAGCGAAGCGCCCGCCCTGCTTGCCAAAGCCGATCTTGGCCGGCTGGTGCGCGATGTCGCCGATACGCTTGCCGAACATGGCGCGGCTTTGCCGCTTGAAAAGAAACTCGATCATATTCTGGCGACCATGGCCTGCCACCATTCGGTGCGGGCGGGCCGCCGAATGAGCGGCGAGGAAATGAACGCGCTGCTGCGTGAAATGGAGGCGACGCCCGGCTCCGGCCAGTGCAACCATGGCCGCCCGACCTATATCGAGATGAAGCTTTCGGATGTCGAACGGCTGTTCGGACGAATCTGAAGCGAATGGTTGCTGCTTTGCGGGTTCCTATGCGCCGCCGCTTTGCGTTTGCGTGCGGTAGGGATGCGCGGGATAGGTCCCCAGCACCTTCACCTCACGCGAGAAGAACGCCAGTTCCTCAAGCGCCAGAGCAAGATTGCGGTCGTCGGGGTGGCCATCGACATCGGCGAGAAACTGCGTCGCGGCAAATTCGCCATCGACCATGTAGCTTTCCAGTTTGGTCATGTTGACGCCGTTGGTGGCAAAACCGCCCAGCGCCTTGTAGAGCGCGGCGGGGACGTTGCGCACGCGGAAGACGAAAGTCGTAATGGTCGGGCCATTGCCTGCACGCGCAATTTTTGGCGTTTTCGACAGGATGATGAAACGCGTCGTATTGTGCTTTTCATCTTCAACTTCGGTGGCGAGCGTCTGCAACCCGTAAATCTCGCCCGCCAGCGCAGGCGCAAGCGACGCGCGGGCAATGTCGTTCCACTCCATCACCTCGCGCGCCGACCCGGCGGTATCGCCTGTGACAACCGCCTTCAATCCGTGTTCGCGGATGATTTTCCGGCACTGGCCCAGCGCGTGAACATGGCTGTAAACGCTCTTGATGGAAGAGAGCGACGCGCCCTTGACCGCCAGCAAATTGAAATGAATCGGCAGGAAATATTCGCCGATGATGTGCAATCCCGCCTGCGGCAGGAAATGGTGGATATCGGCCACCCGACCGGCGAGTGAATTTTCGATCGGGATCATGCCAAGTTCGGCTGACCCATCCGATATCGCGCCAAAAGCGTCCTCGAAACTGGCGCAGGGCAAGGGTTCCATATCGGGGAAAACATCGCGGCAGGCGATATGCGAATTCGCGCCGGGCTCGCCCTGATAGGCGATTTTCTTCTTTATTGGCATATTAAACTCCTCAAACCCGCCGGAACACAAGGCACAGATTGTTGGCGGGCATGGCCGTGACCACAGGCGCAGAAAAACCCGCATCGCCAGCGATTTTCGCGACATTCGCAAGATCGCGCAAACCCCAGGCGGGATTGCGCCGCCTCAAGTCCGCATCGAACGCCAGATTGCTGGCGGCTGTTTCAACGCCTTGCTGAATCTAGGGCCCGTAGAGGAACAGCGGCGCGCCTTTTTGCAGAATGGCGGCGGCGCCGCGCATGAGACCGAGGCTGGATCCCCAAGGCGAGATATGAACCATGTTGATGCAGATGACGGCATCCGCCGATTTTACCGGCCAGATCGGACTGGCGGCGTCAAGCTCCAGCGGCGCGAGAATGTTTTTCAGGCCGCTATGGCCGATCCAGGCGGCGATGCTCGCGCGGGAGCGCTCGTCGGGATCGGTTGGCTGAAAGGTCAGTCCGGGCAATTCCGCGGCAAAATGCACGGCGTGTTCGCCTGTGCCGCTGGCGATTTCGAGCACCAGCCCGCGATAAGGCAGAACCGGCGCCAGAACCGCATAGATAGGTTCGCGATTGCGTTCTGTGGCGGGCGCGCAACGTCGTTCTCCGCTCATGTCAGCAATTCCCTCGCACGTTCCAAATCATGCGGCGTATCGACGCCGAGCGGCGTTTCACCCACGATCGCCACATCGATGCGTATGCCATCTTCCAGCGCGCGCAATTGTTCCAGTTTTTCGCGCAGTTCCAGCGGCGAGGGCGGCAGGGACACAAACCGCTCCAGCGCCGCGCGGCGATAGGCGTAAAGCCCGATGTGGTGGTAAAGCGGCCCCTCGCCATAGGGCGCGGTCGCACGGGTAAAATAGAGCGCGCGCAGCCGGTTCTCGCCAAAGGGCGAACCCACAACCTTGACGACATTGGGATTCGTTCGCTCCTCAATGCGCGCAATGGGCGCGGCGACCGTGCCGATATCAACGCCCGGATCATCGAGCAGCGCCGCCGCCGCGCGAATTGTGGCTGGCGCAACCGTCGGCAGGTCGCCCTGCACGTTGACGACGACATCGTGGCGCTGACAAGGATCGAACAGATGCAGAGCTTCAAAAATCCGGTCGGAGCCGGACTGGTGATGGTCGCCGGTCATGATGGCGCGCCCCCCCGCGCGCACAACGGCCTCGACGATCCGCGGATCGTCCGCTGCGATCACGACCGCGCCCACCCGCGCTTCCATTGCCCGCCGCCAGACGTGGACGATCATCGGCTCGCCATGAATGAGTGCGAGCGGCTTGCCCGGCAGGCGCGTCGAGGCCATTCGGGCGGGGATAAGGACGATCGGCTGGGTCATCGAGTGGCAAAATGTAGCACGGAAGGGCGCTTATACGTGTTGCCAAGCAGGGCGCAAAGCGGGTAATCACCAGCGCAAGCACCCCGCCGCAGTTTCCGGCGCGGGCCAGGCGCTGGCGCCGGACAGCCAGATCATTTTGCAACGCGGAGCCCGAAGGCATGGAATCCCTCGAAACCAACAAAATCGCCGGCGGCGTGCTCGGCACGTTGCTGTTCACCATGGCTCTGGGCATTATCACCGACATTCCCTTCTCACACGCCAAGCTGGCCAAGCCCGGCTATGACCTGCCGGCTGCGGTCGAGGCCAAGGAAGGCGCGGGCGCCGTTGCGGCGGCGGCAGCGGTTCCTTTTGCGACGCTGCTCGCCAGCGCCGACGCCAAAAAAGGTGAAAGCAACACCAAGATTTGTGCCTCCTGCCATTCGTTTGAACAGGGCGTCGAGAAGCCTACCGGCCCCAATCTGATCGGCGTCGTCGGTCGCGAAATGGGCTCCACGGGTTTTACCGGCTATTCCGACACGATGAAGGGTTTTGGCAAGAAATGGGATGACGAGGCTCTTAACGCCTTTCTGGCCAAGCCCGGAGATTTCGTGAAGGGCACGAAAATGGGCTTCCCCGGCGAAAAAGACCCCAAGAAGCGGGCCGACATTATCGCCTATCTGAATTCCATCTCCGGCAAGTAGAGCGTTTTCCAGCGAAACGCATTCCAGTTTCGCTCCGGGCGATTGCTACGCAATCGCCGGGAGAAAACTCGACATAATAGAATTACTGGCGCCTTTGCCGATTTGAACTGATCGGCAACGGCTCCAGGCGTCAGGGGAAACCGATCCCCTTCTCACCCCGGTGGATCGCTTCGGCCTGCAACGTAAAACGTCCGTCTGGCCCATGCAGAACAAGCCCTGCAGCAAGTCCGAGGGGCGCCCGGCTGCCTTTGATCCCCGCAATCAGAATCCGGATCGCGGGCGCGCCCTCGCGCGGAAAGATCGGCGTGATCGCCAGCGCGCCAAATCGCCCCTCGCAGGCTTTCAGAATATCGCCAAGCGCATCAGCGCGATGAATCATCGTCATTGTTCCAGCCGGCTTTGTCAGCGCGGCCATGGCGCGGACCCATCCTTCGACGCCGGCAGCGGCTCCGCCACCCTCCGGCAACGCCGTATGAGCCAGCGCGCGGGCGGGGTCAGCCGAAAGCCGGGCGCGACCGGGCGTCAACCAGGGCGGATTGGCGATGACGAGGTCAGCAAGCCCGTCCGCCAGACCGGCTGCGCGTCGGGCAGACGCCGACAGAACATCGCAACAAGTGACTTGCGCGCGATCGCGTAAATTGTTGTCGATAACATTGATCCGCGCGAGTTCGGCAAGTTCCGGAGAAATTTCGACCAGTTCAAACCGCGCGTTCCGGCATCGTACGGCCCCCGCCAGTCCCGCCGCGCCTGCCCCGGCGCCAATATCCATGACCAAACCTTGCTGTGTTTCGGGAATGCTTGCCGCAAGCAGGATGGCGTCGGTGCCCGAACGGTGGCCCGACGCCGGCTGACGCAGGTTCAGGCGTCCGTCGAGCAACAGGTCTGGCGGGGGGGTAGTGGTTTCGAGGTCAGGTTTCATCCGCGTCCACAGGCCGCAGTTCCGCTTCAAGACCCGCTTCGCTCAGCAGGCGGCGGGCGCGGATCGCGTGAACCTCCTCCACCAGAATGCGACGCGGCAACATGCCAATTGCGCCCTCCAGCGCGCTCATATGCCGATCGGCGATGAAATAATGCACGCGTTCCGATGTCAAGATCGCCTCGACAAGAGAAATCAGAATGAGGTCGTTGGTGCGGATAATCTCGATCATGGGCCCATCGACGGCGGCAAATGAACGCTCAGGCTGCAGGCCAGCTGCAATCGAGGCTCGCACGCGCGCACTGGCGGCGCAAGACGTATATCAAGAGCCAGCTTGCCGGAACCGGACGCCGCCCCTATGTTGCGTCGCATTCGCCACTTGAGGATGTTGCATTGGGCGTTGTCATTCCACTGGAAGAAAAACCGAAAGAGTCCGGGCTCGCGGGCTTGCTGGCTTTGACCGGCCCCGACATGGAACGCGTCAACCAGACGATCCTGTCGCGCACCGGCTCGGATGTGACAATGATTCCCGAGGTCGCCAACCACCTGATCTCCTCGGGCGGCAAGCGGTTGCGGCCCTTGCTGACGCTGGCCGCCGCAGGTCTCTGCGAGTATGCCGGCGAAGGCCATATCAAGCTCGCCGCCTCTGTCGAATTCATGCACACCGCCACACTCCTGCATGACGATGTCGTTGATCAAAGCGACATGCGGCGCGGCAAGGCCGCCGCACGCATGGTCTGGGGCAATGAGGCGAGCGTCCTGGTCGGCGATTTCCTCCTCGGCCAGGCTTTCAAAATGATGGTCGAGGTCGGCTCCCTGCCATGCCTCGACGTGCTCTCGACAGCAGCGGCGGTGATCGCTGAAGGCGAAGTGATGCAACTTGCCGCAGCCAAGGATACTGAAACCACCGAAGACGCCTATCTCTCGGTCATCCGCTCCAAGACTGCCGCATTGTTTGCCGCCGCCTGCGAGGTCGGTCCGATCATCGCCGGACGCCCGAAGGCTGAGATCGCCGCCTGCCGCAGCTATGGCGCCAATCTTGGCATTGCGTTTCAACTCATCGACGATGCGCTGGATTACGGCGGCTCCTCCGCCAAGCTCGGCAAAAATGTCGGGGATGATTTTCGCGAGGGCAAGATCACATTGCCGGTCGTCCTGTCGTTCCGGCGAGGCACAGACGCCGAACGCGATTTCTGGCGCCGAACGCTGGAAAAAAGCGACGTGCGCGATGGCGATCTTGAAACCGCGATCGCCACCATGCGCCGGCACCGGGCTCTCGAAACGACAATCGAGCGCGCGCGTCATTACGGCGCCATGGCGCGCGACGCGCTGGAGCTTTTTCCACCCTCGCCATGGAAGCGCGCCCTGCTCGAAGTTGTGGAATTCTGCGTCAGCCGGGCGCATTGAGTCGATTTCCGGCTGTTTCCCGGCGGTTCTTCAGGGTCTGGCCACGGTTCTGAAATAGCTCTTGTTTGCGATGCACAATAAGGGTAGAAGCGCGCCCGCGGCCGCCGAGTTGCGCGGTTCTTGTTTTGTGAGCACCCATGGCTTTCGGTTCGAACGGGCAAATTGCTCCAGCCGACGCCGTCTCGACACAAGCGAATTCCGAATGCGCCAGCGATACGCCGAGCGGCGTCCCCGTTCACGTCAAGGATCATTTCCGAACCTTGTTCATTGGCTGCATCGGCGTTGTGTACGGCGATATCGGCACCAGTCCGCTCTACGCGCTGAATACAGCCATAACAGCGGCTGGCGGCACACGGGACGCTGTGGTTCGGGAGGATGTGTTCGGCGTTCTGTCGCTTGTGCTCTGGGCGCTGACGATCATTGTGACGCTCAAATATGTCACGATCCTGTTGCGCGCCGACAATCAGGGCGAAGGCGGCACCCTGTCGCTGATGGCGCTGGCGCAACGCTCGATGGGTGGACAAACCCGAACGATTTTTCTGCTCGGCGTCGCCGGCGCTGCCCTGTTCTTCGGCGATGCGATGATTACACCGGCCATTTCGGTGCTTTCGGCGATCGAAGGTCTGAAACTGATCACGCCGGCCTTTGACCCCTATATTTTGTTCATCACGCTGACCATCATCATCGTTCTGTTCATGGCGCAACGGAGCGGCACGGCCAGCGTGGCTCGCTGGTTCGGCCCGATTATGACCGTCTGGATGGTGGTCATGGGCGCAGGCGGCATCCCGCCCATTCTCGCCGACCCGGGCATTCTGTGGAGCGTCAATCCCTGGTACGCCATGCATTTTCTCGCGACGCATGGCGTCATCGGCCTTGTCGCGCTTGGCGCGGTGTTCCTGGCCGTGACAGGCGCCGAAGCGCTTTATGCAGACCTTGGCCATTTCGGTCGCAAACCCATTCAAAGCGCCTGGCTTTTCCTGGTGTTCCCCGCCCTGATGCTGAACTATCTGGGTCAGGGCGCGTTGGTGCTGTCCGATCCGAAAACGCTCGAAAACCCGTTTTTCCGGCTCTATCCCGACTGGTCGCTGCCGGTGATGGTCGTGCTTGCGGCCATAGCGACGATCATCGCCAGTCAGGCTGTGATTACCGGCGCCTACTCGCTGACGCGTCAGGCGATCCAGCTCAAACTGCTGCCGCGCCTTGAAATCATGCACACCTCGGAATCGCAGGAAGGCCAGATCTATTTGCCGCAAGTCAACAAGATGGTGCTGTTCGGCGTTCTGATCATTACGGTGATGTTCGGCTCATCCGACAAACTCGCGACAGCCTATGGCATATCGGTCACAGGAACGATGGTTGTGACAATCTGCCTGGCGTTCATCGTCGCCTGGCGGCGCTGGAAACTGCCCCTCGCTGTTGCAGCCTGCCTGATAGCGCCCTTCCTTGCCGTCGACCTGATTTTCTTTGGCGCAAACATGCTGAAGATTGTCGAAGGCGGCTATGTGCCGCTCGGCATCGCCGCGATGTTCATGGTCTGCATGTGGACATGGACGCGTGGCACCAACATCCTGTTCCAGAAAACGCGCCGCGACGATGTGCCGCTGACCGATATGGTGGCGCGACTGAGCAAAAAGCCGCCGAATATGGTGCCCGGCACTGCGGTGTTTCTCACCAGCGATCAGGACACGACGCCAAGCGCGCTGCTGCATTCGTTGAAGCACTACAAGGTGTTGCACGAGAAAAACGTGATGCTGACAGTGATCGCCGCCGATGTGCCCCGCATACCGCTCGGGCAGCGCGTGCGCATGGAGCAGATCAACGAGCATTTCTCCCGGGTCTTCATGACCTTCGGATATATGGAGCGCCCGAACGTGCCGCAGGGGCTTGCACTCTGTCGCAAGCTCGGCTGGAAATACGACATCATGTCGACGTCATTTTTCCTGTCGCGACGCTCAATCAGGATTGCTCAGAAAAGCAGTATGCCACACTGGCAGGATGACCTGTTCATCCTGATGGCCCACAACGCCACTGACGCCAGCGAGTATTTCAGCATCCCGACGGGACGGGTCGTTGAAATCGGTACGCAAATTGCGGTGTAGCGCACGGGTTTGCCAAAAGACGCGGGTCAATACTTCTGCCGCCAGGTCTGACATTGAAGCCGCGCTCGGCGCGTGACAGACCTCGCGCGGCGTGCTTTCCTCCCGATATCGCAGGGAGGCGTTGATGACCGGCCACGCAAAGACGTTTGTTCTCGTTCACGGCGCCTGGCATGGCGGCTGGTGCTGGCGACGCGTGGCGGACATCCTTCGCGCGCAGGGCCATTGCGTTTATACACCTACGCTGACAGGCCTTGCCGACCGTTCGCATCTGATGTCAGCAGGGATCGACCTTTATACGCACGCCCATGACGTGATCAATCTCATCAAATGGGAACGGCTCGAAAACGTCTGTCTTGTCGGCCATTCCTATGCAGGCATGGTGATATCGCTTGCGGCCGAATCCATCGCCGACAAGCTGTCGTCCTTTGTGTTTCTCGACGCCTTCGCGCCCGACGATGGCGAGGATCCGGTGACGCTCATCAATCCCGCCGTGCGCGCGGAAATCGAGGCTGGCATAGCGCGCGGCGAGGTTTCACGCACACCGCCGCCGGCCGCCTATTTCAGGGTGCAGACGGAAGCTGACCGGGCCTGGGTCGACGCCATGATGACCCCCCAACCCAACGGTGTCTGGTTGACGCCCATTCGTCTCACCGGCGCGCGGGAGACCGTCGCGCGTAAAAGCTACATCCGCGCCGGCCTGTATCCGAGCCCGAGCTTCGATCTGGCGATGGAAAAGCTGCGTCAACGCCAGGGCTGGGAATGCGTGACCCTGCCCGCCGGGCATGACGTGATGGTCGATGCTCCGCAGGCGCTGGCCGATACATTGATCCACCTTGCCTGATCAGGCCCAAACTTGCTTTGACGCGAGCGCTGCGCCTTCGACCATCGCCCGGAATTTCTCCCACATGACCGGGGGATGAACTTCCATGTGGTCGCAGCCCTGCGAGGAAAAGCCGCTGCCGGTCCATCGGTCGTCAATGCGCGACACAAGGCTTTGCAACTCGGTCGTGTCGCGCAGATCGTAACGGCTGCGCCGCCCACCAGTTGAGCGCTTGAATAGCGCGCGGCGTTACGTTCCAAGCTTCGGAAACAAACGCCGCGCGTTGCCGTTCCGGATCGCTGCAAGATCAGCGGCGCCAAAACCATGCGCGTCAATGCCGGCAAGCGTCGCCTGTTGTCCGGAGAGCGGAAAATCGCTGCCGAACAAAATCTGCGAGGACGCAACCAGTTGGGTGAGCGCGCCCATCGCCATCGGATTGGCGGCAAGCGCAAGGTCGTAATGCAATCTTTTCAGCGCATTCAGCGCGCCGTCGGGCGTGCGCTCTTTCAGTCGTGGCTGCGATTCCAGGATTTGCGCAACGCGCTGCGCCAGCATCGGCAAAGCCCCGCCTGCATGAGAGAATATCCATTTGATATCAGGATATTGCGCCAGCGCTCCGCTGAACAGCAGGCTGACGATCGTGCGCGTCGTATCGATTGGAAATTCAATCGCCGAGAGCGAGACATCCGGAATGTTGGCCGAACAACAGGCCGATGATGTCGGGTGGACAAAGACCGTCGCATGGCGCCGGTTGAGTTCGGCCAGCACGGGCGCGAACGAGGGATCTCCGAGCCATTTGTTATCGTAATTGGTCAGGAGGCCGACGCCATCAAGGCCCAGCGTATCCAGCCCGAACGCAATTTCTCGCAGGCTGCCCTCTGTGTCCGGCAAGGGCGGCGACACAAGCCCTGCAAAGCGGCCTTTTCCATCCTGCTTCAACCCGGCCATATATTCGCTGCAAGCGCGCGACAATCTGCGCGCGGGTTCGATCTCGCCAAACCAGACGCCCGGATTGGTAATGGAGGCAACCGACACCTGTACGCCAGAGCGATCCATTTCTTCGAGCGAACGCGCCGGAGTCCATCCCGTGATCGCCGAAGCGTTGCGATTGGTGGCGGCGATCGGCCCCGCAGCATCCCGCAACCAAGCGGGCGGGCTGACATGATGATGGACGTCAATTGCGGCGGGATGATCGGCCGCAAAACAATTGCGGGAGACTGACGCAAGGCTCGCCCCGGCACAGCAGGCTGCGCCCATCCAGCGCCGCCGCGTCATGGAGGCTGTCATTGTGCGACCCATAGCATCCCTCCCGATCCATTTTTTCATGCGCGATAATCAGTTGCATCGCCAGGCCACGCGCCACCCTTGCATAGCGCGCTCGCCTTGCAATACAAAATACGGGCGCGTGCGCTGCCCTGCGGCATCGCCGGAATGTGCGGCGAGACCGCAGGCCTCTCGCCTGCGCAAGTTCAAAATGACTGTGAATCAAAGTATCCACAGATAATATTTATCAAGACAAAACTATCGATTTATGTTATTTGGCTTTCAATACTCAGATGCGCGCTGCGCAAACGATTTCTCGTTCCTGTTCAAGACCGGCGACAACGTATGAACGAACGCGTCGAGGAGCCAGCCTCTGTCCAGCCGATCGACTCCGGTCTTCGGGCTTTGTGCGGCGTTGCAGGCTTTTACCGGATCGCCGCCGATCCGCAGCAGCTTGCCCATGAACTGGCGCTGGGCGCAGGTCTTGCCAATTCAACGGATATCGCCCGCGCGGCGGGTCTCATCGGCATGAAGGCGCGGGTGCTGACCGGCGTCAACGCAAAACGGCTCAGTTCGGTTCCACCGCCCGCCATTGTGCATCTGAAGTCGGGCGGTTTTGTTGTTTTTGGCGGACGCCAGGCCGACGGGCTGTATCGCATTGTCGATCCAGTGACGCGAATCGACCGGACGCTGGCGCTTGATTCGCTGATTTCCGAGATTGAGCCGGAAGCGATCCTGCTGGCCCGCAAGACCGGCGGCGCCGGCGCCGATCCTCGCACATTCGGTTTTCGATGGTTCCTCCCCTCGATCTGGCGCTATCGCAAACCCCTCGCGCATGTGCTTGTCGCCTCGTTCTTCATCCAGATTCTCGGCCTTGTGACGCCGCTGTTCTTTCAGGTCATCGTCGACAAGGTTCTGGCGCATAAAAGCTATTCGACGCTGCTGGTGCTGATTGTCGGGCTGATCATTGTCGGCCTGTTCGACGCCTTGCTGCAATATCTGCGCGCCTATGCCCTGTCGCATACATCGAACCGCATCGATGTGGAGCTGGGGCGGCGGCTGTTCGCGCATCTCATGCGCCTGCCGCTCGCCTATTTTGAATCGCGGCCTGCCGGACAGACCGTGGCGCGGCTGCGCGAGTTAGAGAACATCCGCCAGTTTCTCACCGGGCAGGGCCTGTTTTCGGCGCTCGATCTGCTGTTCGCGTTTGTCTTTGTCGCGGTGCTGTTCGTCTATTCGTGGTTTCTGGCGCTGATCGTGGTGTGCTCGATCCCGATCTATCTCGCCATAGCTTTTGTTGTGCGCCCGCCCTTGCGCGATCGTATGAACGAAAAGTTCAATCGCGGCGCAGAAAGCCAGCAGTTTTTGGTCGAAACGGTCGTTGGCGCGCATACGGTGAAGGCCGCCGCCGTCGAGCCTGTGATGCAGGCGCAGTGGGAAGAAAAACTCGCCGCCTATGTGCAAACCACGTTCAGGGTGACACTGCTGGCTGCGGGCGGCCAGAACGCGATCTCTTACGTCAACCGCGTGTCGATGGCTTTGGTGTTGATGTTCGGGGCGAAGGCCGTGATGGAGGGCGATCTGACAGTGGGCGAACTCATCGCCTTCAACATGATCGCCGGCCAGACGACGCAACCGATCCTGCGCCTGTCGCAACTCTGGCAGGATTTCCAGCAGGTGCGCGTTTCGGTGGAGCGGCTCGGCGATATTCTGAACGCCACGCCGGAATTCCAGCCGCAGGGGCGCTCGGCGCTGCCGCCGCCGCGCGGCTTTATCGAATTCCGCAACGTCAATTTTGAATATCGCCCCGGCGCGCCGCAGGTGCTCAAGGGCCTGTCGATGGCCATCAAACCCGGCGAGGTCATCGGCATCGTCGGCCCCTCGGGCTCGGGCAAATCAACGCTCGCAAAACTCATCCAGCGCATGTATGCGCCAAACGAAGGGCAAATATTGCTCGACGGCGCCGATCTCTCGCAGGCTGATCCGGGCTGGCTGCGCCGGCATATCGGCGTGGTGTTGCAGGAAAACATCCTGTTCAACCGCTCGATCCACGACAATATCGCGTTTTCCAACCCCGCCATGCAAAGGGCTGAGGTGATCGCCATTGCGCGGCTTGCGGGCGCGGACGAGTTCATCGCCAGAATGCCGCGCGGCTATGACACGATCATCGAGGAGCGGGGCTCGAACCTGTCGGGCGGGCAACGCCAGCGCATCGCCATCGCCCGCGCGCTGGCGCTCAATCCGCCGATCCTGATTTTCGACGAAGCGACATCGGCGCTCGATTACGAAAGCGAGCGCATCATCCAGAACAACATGAAACAGATCGTGCGCAACCGCACCGTGATCATCATCGCCCATCGCCTTGCCGCCGTGCGCCCCTGCGACCGGATTTACGGACTTGTCGAGGGGCGCATCGTGGAAGCGGGCTCGCATGATGAATTGCTGAAACGTCCGGGCGGGCTCTACGCGCGCCTGTGGGCGCTGCAAGGCAATCAGGGGGGCGCATGAGCGCGGCGCTCAATCAACCGCCTCCTGCGGCTTCTCCAGCCGCCCCTGCGCAGCCCGCGATCAGGCTAACCCCTGTCGATCGGGAGTTTCTGCCCGCAGCGCTTGAATTGCTGGAAACCCCGCCTTCCCCGGTGCGCATGGCGCTGCTGCTCGGCCTCTGCGCCATGGTGGCGATTGCGCTTCTGTGGGCTTTCATCGGCCGCATCGACATCATCGCAGTCGCGCAAGGCAAGATTCAATCGCAGGGTCGCGTCAAGTTTGTGCAACCGGTCGAGACCGGCAAGGTGCGAAAACTGCTCGTCGCTAACGGCCAGCATGTCGTGGAAGGCGAGGCGCTCGTCGAACTTGACGACGCCGAGGCCGCCGCCGAGGAGGCAGGCCTTGTCGCCGCTGTCATCTCCTACAAGGCTGAATCCATCCGCCGCAAGGCGAGCATTGCAGGCGCAACGGACCGCAATTTCAGCCCGCCGCCGTTGCAATGGCCCGACGATATTCCCGGCGATATCCGCGCGCGTGAAGAACGCGTGCTGACCGGCGATCTCGCGCAACTCTCCAGCGCGCTTGCCAGCTACGCCGCCCAGCGCCGGCAGAAGGAGGCCGAAAGCGCGCGTCTTGCCGCCTCCATCGAGTCGCAGGAAAAACTGCTGGCGATTGAAAGCGACCGGGTTGAGTTGCGCGCGACGCTGGAACAGCAAAAGCTCGGCTCAAAACTCAACCGGCTCGATGCTGAGGAGGCGCTGCAACAGCAGCGCACAACCTTGACGCAGCAGAAGGGCCAGCTGGCGGAAGCCGCCGCCGCCATTGATGTGCTGACACAGGACGCGGCGAAAACCGCCAATAGTTTTATCGCCGACAATGCACAAAAAACGGCAGACGCCGAACGCCAGCTTGAGGACAATGCGCAGCGCCTCGCCAAGGCCCGCGCCCACACGCAGCATATGACCTTGCGCGCGCCGGTGGCCGGGGAGGCGCAGGGCCTGACGATCTCCTCAGCCGGTCAGGTCGTCATGCCCGGCGAGGAAGTCATGCGCATCGTGCCCGACAGCGGCGGTTTTGAGATCGAATGTTACATGCCCAACAAGGATATCGGCTTTGTCAGTCAAGGCCAGGAGGCGGTCGTCAAGATCGAATCCTATCCCTTCACCCGCTATGGCGTGCTGAACGCCCGCGTTGCGCGCATCGGCAAGGACGCGATCCCCGAACCCGAAGCTTCGCAACAGGAAGCGGACCCCGCCAAGGCGCAAAAATCGACCTTTCTCGGCGGCGCCGAGCGCACGCAAAACCTGTATTTTCCGGTGACGCTGACGCCGGACGCGCAAATGCTGGGCGATAACGCCGCATTGCCCATCTCCAATGGCATGGGCGTGACGGTGGAAATCAAGACCGGCGATCGCCGCATCATCGATTATCTGTTCTCGCCGCTGGTGGAAGTCGGCGCCCGCGCGCTTAGGGAGCGGTAGCGATGCGCTCCCGGTTCGTCAGAACGGCGGCTCTGGTTGCAGCCTTCACACTCGCCGCGGCAGCCCATGCCGAAACCATTCTTGGCGCGCTCGCCAAAGCCTATGTCTACAGTCCCGATTTCGGCCAGCAACGCGCAGCGGGGCGCGCCGCCGATGAAGGCGTTCCGCGCGCGGCGGGCAGTTTGCGGCCGCAGATATCGGCGACGGCGAGCACGGGCGTTTCCAACAACCGCACCGAAACGCCGAACGCCATTTTCGGCGCCTCCGTCGCCAAAACCCAAACCTATCCGCGCACCGCCGGCGTAACCGTCACGCAGACGCTCTATAACGGCAATCGCTCCATCAACTCTGTGCGGCAGGCTGAATCCACAGCCCTGCAAGGGCGCGAACAGGTGCGCCAGTCCGAAGGGACCATTCTCAACTCAGCGGCCACCGCCTACATGAATGTGCTGCGCGATTCTGCTCTGGTGGCGCTGAACAAGAGCAACATCGCGGTTCTGACAGAACAGCTGCGCCAGAACCGCCAAAGATTTTCGCTGGGCGAACTGACGCTGACCGACACCGCGCAGGCCGAAGCCGCGCTGGCGCAGGGCGGGGCCAATCTGGCGACCGCGCAGGGCAATCTCGAGACAAGTCTGGCCGTCTACAGGCAAATGATTGGGGCGCCGCCAAAAAATCTCGAACCGGCCCAGCCACTCAACGCGCTGACGCCGGCAGGCCTTGATGAGGCGATCGCCATCGCCATGCGCGAGCATCCGCAGATTCAGGCCGCGCTCCATGCGGCGGACGCCGCCGAATTGAATGTGAGGGTTCAGGAGGGCGTGCTCTATCCCACCGTCGCCGTGCAGGGCAGCGCGCAGCAGGCGTGGGATGTCAACGGCACGCCCAGATACAATACCTGGGCCTATTCAGCCGCCGCCAATCTCAGCGTTCCCCTGTATGATGGCGGCACGAGCTTTTCGGGCGTCAGGCAGGCCAAGGAGCAGGCCTCGCAGGCGCGCCTGCAAGCCGATGTGCAACGCGACAGCGTGCGCGTCGCGGTCGCCACAGCCTGGGCCGGGTTGCGCAGCGCGCGCGCCAATATGGCCGCCGACCGCCTGCAAATCCACGCCAACGAAATCGCGCTCGCCGGCGTGCGGCAGGAGGCCCTGCTCGGCCAGCGCACAACGTTCGATGTGCTGAACGCGCAGCAAACCCTGCTCAACTCACGCGCCGGCCTGATTGGCGCGCAGCGCGACGAGGTCGTGCAATCCTATGCGCTGCTGACAGCGATGGGGATGCTGTCAGCCAGCACGCTGCATCTGAATGTCGTCGCCTATAACCCCGCCGGCCATCTCGAGCAGGTCCAGGACAGGATCTGGGGGGTGCGAACGCCGGACGGGAGGTGAGGCGCAAAGGCAAAGAACTCCAGACGACAACAGAGCCCGCCGTCCACCCGCGCCAATCGCCAAATCAATTGCCTCGTTCAATCCGGCCAGAATTCCGCGTCCATCAGCTGCTCAAATTGCCACGGGCAGACATCGGGGAAGGTCTCCTCCGACAGGCCAGTCTCGGCGTATGCATCGCCGCGCGCAGCAAAATAGGCGTCTTCCACCGCCTCGGGCAGTTGGGGGGTGAGGCTTGGATTGTCGCTGAGGTGCCGCATCAGCGCCCGCCGTTGATTGCGGATCGTCACCTGCCAACTGGCTCCTCGTTGTCCGGGCTGAAACTTCCATTTGAGCAGGTGCAGGAGCAGGACCGTCAGGCGGCTGACAAGTTCGCGCTTCTCGGTTCTGCCCATGCTCTCGATCTCCTCGGCGATGTGCTCGATATCCGCCTCACGCAGCTTGCCGCTGCGCAGCAGCACAGCCTGTTCATTCGCCCAGGCGTAAAAATCCGTATCGTAATTCGTGTTGGGCATGGGTCGCCTCCGGTCTGCACTTTCTACCAGAAAGTCGTGCGGAAGGCCAGAAAATGGCCTTCCCACGAAGCGGCTTGTGGCCGAGCGGAACGACCTGGCCTTGACCGCGACAGCGTGGATGACGCCAGCGTCGGCGTCGATGCGGCGAGGCGAGATTTCCCCCACGCAAAAGTCGAGCAACAGCGCTTGAATCGATTTAACTCACCGGGCGTCCGGCGCCAGAGTGTTTGTCAGGCCCCGCGCAGCCAACGCGATCGTTCGCTCAAACCACCGAAATATCGGGCGCCGCCGGGTTCTTCATCCCCACAACATGATAACCGGCGTCGACGTGCAATATTTCGCCCGTGACGCCGCGCGCCATCGGCGAGAGCAGGAAGGCGGCGGATCCGCCCACTTCCTCGATGGTGACGGTGCGACGCAGTGGCGAATTATATTCGTTCCACTTGAGGATATAACGGAAATCGCCAATGCCCGAGGCCGCCAGCGTCTTGATCGGCCCGGCGGAAATGGCGTTGACGCGAATGTTCTTCTCGCCAAGGTCGGCGGCCAGGTAGCGCACGCTGGCTTCGAGCGCCGCCTTGGCGACGCCCATGACATTGTAATGGGGCATCCATTTTTCCGCGCCGTAATAGGTCAGCGTCAGCATGGAGCCGCCATTGGTCATCAGCTTTTCCGCCCGCTGCGCAACGGCGGTGAAGGAATAGCAGGAGATCATCAACGACTTCGTGAAATTGCCTTCGGTCGTCTCGATATACCGGCCTGTGAGCTCATCCTTGTCCGAAAACGCGATGCAATGGACGATAAAATCCAGACTGCCCCACAGCCTGTTCACTTCGGCAAAAACCGCGTCAATCGAGGCGGAGTCAGTGACATCGCAATGCCCGACGACGGCAGCGCCGAGTTCGGCGGCCAGGGGGCGCACGCGGCGCTCCAGCGCTTCGCCCTGATAGGTGAACGCAAGCTCGGCGCCAGCCTGATGCGCCGCTTTGGCGATCCCGAAAGCAATGGAGCGATTATTGGCTACGCCCATCACAAGGCCGCGCTTGCCCGCAAGAATGCCAGAATCCGCGCGTGGGGTGGAGCCGCCGTTCTGCGTCATAATGGACCCGGTTCCTGATGCCCGCTGCGCCCTCGCCGGGCCAGCCATCGCGGGCCTTTAAAGCCCGTGTGGCTATTAGGCAAGCACACAATCATTTAGTAGTCTACTGACTATCAAAAAAGACCGGGCTGGCTTCACGCGCCTCGCGTGGAAATTGCGACGCGGTGCGAATTCAGTTGGCCAAATCAAGGATTCGCGGTTAATAAATGGTTAACGTGTTTCCCAGGCAGTGGGGAGTCGCGCATTCGCGGACCGCCCATCATGATCAAGGACCAACCAAACTCCAGAGCGGAACTTGACCGGCTCGTTCCCGGCCTGCGCCGCTTTGCGCGCGCCCTCGTCGCCCGAAATGCGGACGACCCCAGGCTGGCGGCGGACACGCTGACGCGGGACACGCTGACACGAGCGGCGCGGGCGGGCGGGCCGTCGAATCTTCGCATCTGGCTCTACGCCACCCTGACGACCCTGAACCGCGCGCGCGCGCGTGGCGCCAGCGGGCCGACCAAAGCAGACAGCGCCAACGGACTCGGCGTCACCGACGCGCTCGACGCGCTGCCGTTGAGCCAACGCGAAGCGCTTTTGCTGGTCGTGCTCGAAGGGTTTTCCTATAGCGAGGCCGGCGAGGCCCTCGGTTTGTCACGCGCCACAGTCGCCGCCCTGGTTGCGCGGGCGCGCGTTGCGCTGGAGCAACGCATGGACCTTGCCCGGCCTTCCAATGCGCGCAGCACGACGCGCACGGCGCCTTACCTGCGTCTGGTGACGTGAGCGCGGCGGACATCCCGGAAGCTGAACTCAGCGCCTGGCTCGATGGCGAGACGTCGCCCGAGCGGCGCACAGCGATCGCGCGCTGGCTGCGCGACAATCCGGAGGCGGCGGCCCGGATCGATATCTGGCGAGTCCAGAGCGATCTTCTGCGTGGACGTTTTCAGCGCGTCGCCGCCGAACCCGTTCCCGAATCGATCTGGCCCGCAGAACAAAAATCGGGGGCCCGCGCGCTCGCCAACAGCGTCCTGACCCTTCGCGATCCGGACGCCCCGATCCAGGTCGGGCGCTTTGACCGGGTCCGACGTCGCCAGCGGCTGCGTCTCGCCCTCTGGGCGGCAGGCGCGTTCATGGCAGGCGGCGCCGCCATTCT